>CAUZIB010000110.1:0-14182 GCA_963579735.1 Vicinamibacteria bacterium
GTGGATCGGTCTCCGGCGCCTCCGCTCGCCCGTTGCAAACGTCCGCGTCTATCTTTCCGCGTGAACCACACAACCTTCCCGTTGCCGAGGCCCCGAAGAACGGGAAGCAGATAACCGGATTTAGTTTTGGCAGTCTGCGGGATGAGTAAAATACCTACTGTCGTTAACCAGATTCGCCAGCTGTTCGATGGTCTCTGGTGACGTCGTCATTTAATCTCCGACCAAAATAGTCCGCTTTCGGAATAGTAGCCGATCCGCGAGTCCGGTGTCACCACTGGAGGACCAGAGAGCGCTCAGATTTGCACTATGTTTTGCTGTGAGAGCCCAAACTGAGGGCGCTGCCAATAGCAAAGACCGCCACCGCGCCCACGACATTGAGCCACAGATAGGAGATGTCCGTGGTGTTCTCCACCAACGTCACAGAGTCGTATATTTCCCAATTGCTCACCGGTAAGAAGGCGCCCCCTGCGCCCGAGCGGACGGACATTTACGATCGCATGGAGAGGTTCTTGGGCCTTCCCTCGGGGAACTTGGCGGCGCTCGCTAACGTCCAGCGCAAGGACGCTCTGAAGAGAAAGCTGTCGGACCCACCGAGGCCCTTATTCAAGGAGGTACGGGAGTCGATTCTCGAGAAGTGCCTGCCGGGGAGGGGGCGACTCGTCAGAGCGATATTCGAGAAGGAGCCCTTCGGCGCCCTCGAGCGCCTCGTCACACAGAAATTGCTGGACGTCGTCCAACGAGTGACCCGCGAGGAGTTCAAGGATGAGAACTGGCTCCGCCAGGTCGCTCAACTCAGCGACCGAAGCCCTGAGCAGATGCGCGTCGCGGGGCTCGATTTTCTGGAAACGGACATTTTCAACTTCTCGGCAGACAACTGCATCGTGTTCCTTGATCCGCTGATTGAATCGTGGGACGTCGACCTTGCGACGTTCAGTATGGAGATCGTTTTGAACCGCCGCCTGACACCCGGACCGTCGAGGAAGTTCGAGTTTGTGGAACGAACAGCCACACCGAGGACCGACGAGGAGCCCGGGCTTCAGGCCTTCCTGCAGGATTCCGCATTAGTTGGCGACGCAACCGCGGAGGAAATCAGCTTTCTCAAGAAACTGACATTCGGGGAGAGGCGACCAACGCCCCTCTATTACTACCGCGAACTGCAAAATCTGCGAGACCCGCTCCATTTCCAGCGGGCGCCAACCGATGACGCGCGTGGCGATAAGTCGTCGGCCACGCTCCGTCGCGACCGTGCTGTCGACTCGGGCGGGAATTGCTGAGAGTGACCACGAGATGTTGGACAGCACCGGGCCCAATAGCCGTGCTGTGGTCGTTGTGGACGAGTGCCTCCCTGTCAGAGTGGCGCGTGTTGGTCTCTGTCGTCGATCTGAGCCCTCGGTCAATCCTCGTCTTGGTTGGTTCAATGGTGAGTTGTACACTATCTTGTGCCGTATCGTGGAGCTGCGACCGGCTCTCCTTCTTCCGCGACAGGGTCACCTGCTGCGAGCGAACCGCGTGACTATCTTCAGGGGCGGCCCATTCGCTACTACCGCCCGACGGGTAGCGCTGATATCCGCGCGCTCATAGACGACGGGTTTCAGGCGTTCAATGCCGGGCGACTGTCCGAGGCCTGCCGGGTTTTTACCGATGGCATGCTCGACTCCGCACATGACACCACTATCGGGCTAACCGTCGCCGGGGCGATGACCCCCGCCGGTCTGGGCGGATGCGTCATCGAGCTGATGGAGCGAGGGCTGGTCGACTTCGTGATCAGTACCGGCGCAAACCTCTATCACGATTTGCACTACGCGCTGAATTTCACGTTGCACCGAGGGTCGCCGTTTCTCGACGATGTCGAGCTGCACGAGAAAGGCATTATCCGCATCTACGACGTCCTGTTTCCGGCCGACGTCCTTCTCGAAACGGATGCCTATCTTCGTGACTTTATGACCCGGTCTGGGATGGATGGCCCAGTCTCGTCGGCTGAGTTTCATTATCGACTGGGTCAAGATCTCGTGGCGCAGTATCCGGGGTGCGAACAGCACTCTGTCGTGGCCCGGGCTTCGACGTTGGGGGTGCCGCTCTATACGTCTTCACCGGGCGATAGCTCGATTGGGATGAACATCGCACATCATGAATTGATAAACCACAGCTCGCTAATGATTGATCCAAACCGCGACGTCAACGAGGTCTGCGCGATTGTTCTGGCGGGTGAAAAGAACGGATGCGTCATTCTTGGGGGAGGGTCGCCAAAGAACTTCTATCTCCAGGGACAACCAACCCTGTGGGAGGTATACGGTATTCCCAAGGGTGGAAACGAATACTTCATTCAGATCACTACCGACCAAGTGGTGTGGGGTGGGCTGTCGGGTGCGACCCCGTCCGAGGCCGTCAGTTGGGGCAAGGTGAACCCTGAGATGCTTTCGGAAGCGGTTGTTGCATATTGTGACACAACGATTGCCTTCCCCCTTTTCTGCGAATACGCCGTCGGCGGAGAGCGAAATCGCCGACCGCTGAAAGGGCTCTACCGTCACCGTGACCGGCTCGTCGCGGAGCTCGAACGTCAAGCGAGAGCCGCGCGCGCGTCGTTGGAGACCCCCGCCGTCCCGGGTTCGACAAGCTGACACTGACCACGACTGGAGGGCGACAATGGGGACGCTGGCATCGGAGCTTGGGTCACGGGTCGAACAACTCTCCCGCCAACCGCGGGTGTACGTGGATGCCAACATACCCGCGGGTGCGGTCAGTCACATGCGCGAGCGGTTGCGGTGGGATGTCGTGGCCGTGGTGGAGGACGACGAGCTTCGCCGAGCGAGCGATGTCGATCACTACCAGACCGCGCGTCGGCTTCGTCGCACGCTGATCACGCTAGATGATGATTTTCTCGAAGAACGACTGTTTCCATGGGAAGAGAGTCCTGGCGTCATCGTGGTATCAGCACCAAACGAGGCCGGGCTTGTCAAACTGCTCGACAAAATACACCGCGCTTTTTTTGCGGCTCGAGGTCGACGTGACCGCCGCCGACGCGCGCTCCCCCTCGAAGGCCAAATGTTGCAAGTGCACCCAGACTGGGACGTGCCGTCCGGGAAGACGGCGGCCCGCCGCCGCCGTCTTCGACGTACGCGTCGGGCCGTGTCGAGCGGAACGACGTCAGCGTGACCCGGCTGGAGCGGCGGCCAACTCTTCTATCCGGGCGCCATTCATGATGTTGAACAGACCGTAGTTTCCCTCGTGACACGCGTATTCATACATCCGTCCGGATGTGACGCCCCGCGACGCGTGGTCTGTCGTCATCGGCACGGACGCCGTCCACGGCTGAGTAAAGCGTGGGGGGTCGGTCATGGTGAACTCGTAGTCGAGGGTCTCGTTGTCCGTTCGTTTGAACCGCTCGACGAGATGAAGCGTTGGCGTTGCGGCACGCCAGGTGGCCCGCCACAGATAGTGTGCCTTGTCGGCAAAGTTCGTCGTCTCTACAACCAGCGTGTCGCCTTCCCAGTGTCCACGGGCATCGCCTAGCCATTGCCCAATTTGCGGCGCGGCGTGCGGGCGGTCGTCGACGGGAATCATGCGGTACTCATGGAACATCTCGTTGAGGATTGCCACCCATCCTGGACCCTGCAAGATGTGGTAGTTCATGTTGTAGCCCTGGAGGGGAACAAACGGCAAACCGTCGGTGAGACATCGTTCGCCAGTATCGGTGTCGGTCCAGGAATCGAACGGCCCCACGCCGTATTTGCCGGCCGCGAGGCGGTCGACTTCACGTCCCTCGGGGGTCCAGGGGATTTTGCCGTTGGGTGGGTCGATGACAAGCGACGTTCGCCGGCTACCCACGACCGTTTTTCCGGAGTCCATCCAGAACTGGTTGTACGCGCCCACGTTTCCGGCGACAAACCGGTCCGACGCTGTTCTCTGCTCGGCGGACGTGGTCTCAAACTGCGCGGCTTCTTCGGCGGTCAAGGTCGTCTTGTCCGCGAGCCCGTCCGGACGTTCGACAGGCGTGAGCGTGGCGTTGGTCCATATGCCCTGCAGGTCGGGCGCTCCCCATGGCGTGAGAGGCGCAGACCACTCCTGGGCGAGAGCGATGTGTGGGGACACGGAGAAAATGGCGACGAGCATGGTCGCGGGCAATCGTTTTTTCATGACGAACATCTCCTCATCGAAACATCGAAACAGTGAAGCACTGACGCACTGAAACAGCGATGCACTGGACCACTCGAGTTTCCGAACCGTGACGAATTCAGACGCGGAGTCACGCAACGTGGATTCTTCGAGTCGTGGCACAACGCTCTCTCAGTCCTGTGGGGGCTGGTTCGGTCGTCGGTCGTCAGTATAGGTGGCGTAGGAGTGTGGCGTTTCCCACACGGTCACACGCACGACGGGAAACCCCTCGCGTCGTGTCTGGTCAAAGATGACGTAGGCGATATGCTCGGCGGTCGGGTTCTCGTCGACCACGAACACTGGCTCGTTCAGGGCGCGGAGCGGTTCAAGCAGGGGGTCGTCGCCACGCAGGATCATTTTGTGGTCGAGCTCCCGGTCGATCCAACCCTTGACGACCCGTTTGATATCTGTGAAGTCGCACACCATGTGTCGGTCGTCGAGCGTGGCGGCACTCACTTCGATCTCGGCCACCGCGTTGTGACCGTGAGGATGTTGACACGGTCCTTCGTAGTTCAAGAGCCGATGCCCGTAACAAAACTCGACCCGCTTGGTTACCGAATACATGGAAAATCCGTGGAGAACGTCGATGGACGCGACGGGTAAACGTGATGGTAGCACTTAGACCAGCGTCTCCGCAGCGCGAGTCGAGTGGCGCGAGGTGATTGTGTCGCTGTCTAGACGCGGTGAGGCGGGCATATCGGTCATATGGAGACGAGGCGCCACGACGGTAGGGCGCGCAAGACGCCGAGCCACGGGACTCGAACTTCGGGAAAACGCTGGTCGAGCCCCTGCAACGTAGTGTCTTGCAGACCTCCCGGCGGGGCATCCCGTGGCGTCCACGATGGGTCGCGCGAATTTCGGCGCGAGCGCCCCATGCGTGGTGTTGGCCCCACGAACGGTCGCCGAGAGGTCAGGAGAGCCGTGCCTCAAGTTCGGGAAACATCATCTGCAGAAGCGATCGTTGCGACCGTTCCGCCTCGCCAAAGCCGGTTGCTCGCTCGTATCGCCGAACGATGTCCAACGCCGCGGACAACGAGGCCTTTTGTACCGCCTCAAATTCCACACAACGTATCGTCTGCGTGTCGGTCGATGCGGTGTAGTGAACGACCTCGACATCCGGAAAATACCAGACCTTCAAGTCCTTCTGTATTGACCCGCTCCACTCGACACCAAGCCGGTGCAGGAAGGCGTCGACCGTCACCCTTTGGTCGCCCTGGTGATGACCGAGATCGATGTTGATCTCCTCTCGGACCTCGGTGTCGGTTTCGAGTGACTTGAGCGTCAAGTGATGAAGCTCATGGTCGTATCGGTGACGGATGACAAAACGACCCGCGCGGCTCCCAACCGTCAAGTAGTAGGTGTCTCGAACCTGTAGCTCGGTCGTTCGGGTCGAGCCCAGTGCGGCGAGTGACGCTCGGAAACGATCCAGATCGAACGCGTGGTCGACGACGAATTTATGCTCTATTTCATGAAACCGTAGTTTGGCTGATGAAGTCGTCGTCATGATTACATCCACCGCTTGAATTGCCCGCAGAGGGCTTGTTTCATTTTGAGGCGTCGCGGCAGAGCCTGGAGGCCAGCGCTGGTCACTCGCGTGTTGTCGGGGTCGGCGCAGAGCTCTTCAAATATGGCGACCGCGGGGGCGACACCCTCATCGTCGGCGGTCGCCAACATCGCTTCGGCCAGTCGGTCGTGGGCCGCGTCCTCGAAGTTGTAACTCCCGAACGCGACCCGGCTTCTATCGATCAGCACGATCTTTGAATGCTCGCCATGAATGTTCTCGTAGATTTCGACTCCGGCATTGAGCAGTTGCCGATAGCCGACAGCGGACGCGATCCAGGCCATGTCGGTCGCCGGCAAAGCCTGACGAGCCGAATGGTATATCGCGACCCGCACACCTCGCCGAGCCGCATCCAGGACGGCGTTCATGAGCGACGGGACAGGTTTGAAGAAGAAGCTGGTTAGCTCGATCGTTGT
Organism: Vicinamibacteria bacterium; assembly: GCA_963579735.1. Classification (GTDB taxonomy): domain Bacteria; phylum Acidobacteriota; class Vicinamibacteria; order Vicinamibacterales; family UBA8438; genus CAUZIB01. Next base: position 6,130 of record CAUZIB010000110.1, read on the forward strand.
ATGCGCCGACTCAATCATCGCAATCATCCGGTCGGTGACGATGTTGGGACCACGCCAGCCGAAAGGGCCGAGCCGGCCCTGGAGCGCGTTCGGGTTACACATCCAGTAGTCCAAGCTAATGCGGCCCGGGCGTTGGGTCACGACGCTGTCGAGGGATTCGAGATGTCGGTCATCGACGGAGCCGCCGATGGTGCGGTAGCTCTCCAGTAGCCTACGCACCACTCTGCCCCGCAGCGCTACGGAGTATTCGTTCCACCCGTCAAACGAGGACTTCGTGATATTGCTGCTACCGAAGATGGCTTCGCCCTGCTCGGAGACCTGAATCTTGACGTGCTGACCTCCCCCTAACCGCTGCAAGGAATACTCCGGCTGATAGACGGTGACGGTCGCTCCGGCGAGCCGTAGAGAGGTCAGCGTGGAGGACAGCGCTCGCTTTTCGTCGCCCGTCATCAGCACGCCGCCGAGTCGCGCGCCAAACCCGTCCAGTAACAGATTGACCGACACTCCTCGCCGTTGGGCGTCGAGGAGCGCTGTCAGAAGCGTGGTGCCGTAGTGGTCGTGCTCCACATAGAACGTCGACAGATAGAGGAAGCTTCTTGCCTCCTCGATCATCGCCAGACGGCAGGTCCATTCGGCGGTACGATCCCAGAGCGGACGGAGGACGGACGCGGTCAGCATGGACGAGCACAGTCCACTAGAGGCGGTAACCGCCTGAGATATCGATATTGGTCCCGGTGACGTACGGAGCGTCGAGGAGATACTCGACTGCTTGCGAGACGTCCCGGAGGTCACCCGCGTGTCCCAGCGGCACCGAGGTGCCAATCTTGTGAGGCGGCGGGAGGTCGATCGAGTTGTCGAGCTGCCCCGGGGACACCATATTTACCCGGATGTCTTGATCACCGTAGGCGGCGGCGAGCGACCGGGTGAGGACCAGTAGCCCTGTCTTGCTGACAAAGTAGTCGGTGCCACGGACGGCCGCCCGGTTACCCTCGAGCCCCGCCATCCCGATGTTGACGATATTCCCGCCGTTGGTCATGAGTTTGATCGCGTGGTAGCAACAGTAGAACGCGCCCGACAGATTGGCACCCAACGTCGCGTCCCATCCGGCCGGGTCGAGCTGGGTGACATGCTGCGGGTTGTAGTTGCCGACGTTGTTGATCAAGAGATCAACGCGTCCTTCCGCCTGTGCGATGTCGGCGAAGACCTCCTCGACGTGACGCTCAGCCGCGACGTTGACTCGCAACGATCGCGCCCGCTGCCCGGTGGCGGTAACCTCAGCCTCGAGAGAGCGGGCGTCCGCCTCGGAGTCGCGATAGAAGATGATGATGTCGAGACCGCGGCGCGCCAGCGTGGTGCACAGGTGTCGACCGAGCCGTCGGGCGCCGCCCGTGACAATTGCCACTGGCGACAGCGGTGGGTTCATCGTCGCGCCCGTTCGATACGAACGAACGAGCATTTTGCAGCGGGTACCGCGTGCGGCTTCCGAATCTCCAGACGCACCGTCTGTACCGACAGGTGTTCTCGGAAAATCATATCGGCCGTTTCTTCGGCCATCGTTTCGATGAGGTGAAACTTGCGTCGCTGAATCAGTTCAGTGACTCCCTGCGCGACGCGATCATAGTCGACCGCATGAAGGACGTCGTCGGCGGCGGCGGCCGCTGTGAAGTCGTAGTCGAGCTCGACGTGAATCACGATCGGCTGGGGCTGGTCACGCTCCTGTTCATATACACCGACGACGCACTCTATCTCGAGCGAACGCAGTCCGGTTGTTCCAATCATCGCGGGTGTCAGTTCATTGTCTGCGCGGCGTCATCGGGCCCTGCCACAGTGAAGGGCAGGCCACCGCGGCATGCAGAAGTTGTTTCGGATCGGACGATTCTGACCGGAGGAGCAGCTCGTCCTTAGGAACACTATTGCACGGACGAGAACGTAAACGATTCTCGAGTCGGACCGTGACGCCAGAGCATGTCCAGTCGCGCAAGGCTCTCTTCGACCGTAGGACGGGTGTCCGGCTCGACCCACCACATCGCATTTGGCGGATGCGGTGGCGGCCGAAACCATTCTCGGCGTTGTCGCAGCATTTGCCCGTGATCGGGACGGTAGACATACGCCTTGAGGGAGTCGAGGTCGGTCCAGACCGTGCAGTTGTAAAGAATCGATGGATCATCGAGTACGCGGACGCCGGTCGCGTCTTCGCCCTCCTGATACCGCCAGACAAAGCCCGGCGCGGTATCAGCCGAGGCGTTTACCCGCTGAATGTTCTCTCGCATTCCCGCAATCCTGGGATCGTCGATCGGATGTTTGAGCCAGGCCAGGTTCGCCTGAGCCAGCAACCGATTCACGCCCGTTTCGGCGACCACATCGTGAGCATACCTCCACTCAAACCGGAAAAAAGAGTTGCCAAATAGTTTATAATTTTGATATATCAAAAGAAATATATGCCATCGTCGAAATCTCAAATTTCATTCTGCAAAATATCTAGCAGAACCGTCTTGGACCGAATTTCCGCGGTGATCCTCGTCTACGGACTGACGCTAGGGTCGGCGGAGACGGCGTCTGGCCAGGCATCCCGTCAGCGTTCGACCGGGTCAGGCCCCACCACCGGGCCCATTTCCGGCTATATGGACTTTCACTACAACAATGCCCAGGACCAGGACGGAGTCCTCGACTTTCACCGGTTTGTGTTGCTGTTCAATCACAGCTTTTCAGACCGGGTACGGTTTGTCGCCGAGCTCGAGCTCGAGCATGCGGTCGTCTCCAACGAAACAGACGGTGAACTGGAGCTCGAGCAGGCCTATGTGGACTTTCTGATCAACCGCGCTTTCAACATACGGGCGGGTATGTTGCTGGCTCCAGTCGGGATCATCAATGAGCGTCACGAGCCCCCGGTCTTTCACGGCGTGGAGCGACCATTCGTCGACTCCGTGATTGTTCCGACGACGTGGTTTGATACGGGCGTAGGTATCCACGGCGAGTTGCGCGGTGGCTTTCGGTATCGGGCGTACGCGATGGCGCCGCTTGATGCTGACGGGTTCGACGCCGAGAGTGGTGTGCGCGATGGTCGTCAGAAGGGCGGGATGTCAAATGCGCGCACGTTGGCGGGTACCGGTCGGTTGGAGTTTGTCGGGCAGCCGGGCCTGGTGCTGGGAACGAGCTTTTGGAGAGGCAACACCGGCTTTCGGAACATCCGGTTCGATACGCGATTCACGATGATCGAGTTCGACGGACGATACAAGTGGGGAGAGCTTGAAGCGCGCGGGCAATACGCCCACGGGTTTTTGGACGGCATGGCCACGCTCAACGATGCCCGACAGCGAGTGACCGGCGTCAACCCCAACGTAGCGGACGAGATTCGCGGGTTCTACCTCGAGGGCTCCTATTTCATTGTCCCGCGGCCGGCCCCGCGGGAGGTTGCCGTCTTCTTGCGTTACGAAAATTTTGATACGCAATACCGGATGTCACTGGGCTTTGTCCCCCTCAAAGAGTTCGACCGTGAAGCGTGGGTGGTCGGCCTGACGTATTTCCCCGACCCGGACGTGGCCGTCAAGATCGACTACACCATGCTTCGAAACCAGAGTGACGTCGTCAGGGCGCCAGACTCGTTCAATATCGGACTGGGATGGTGGTTTTGATGGCTCTGATGCTTCTGTTGGCTCTGGGGCGAAGAGGGCTGGTGACAACATGGAGGTTCGCCAGCGACGGGTCGCTCATGTCGAGACGGGTTCGTGTCTTGACGGCCGTCGTTGCCGCGACGCTTGTCCAGACGTCCGTTCAGTCGTTAGAGGCGGAGCAGACATCCTGTGTGCCGCCCCCGAAAGTCGGCGTCGTCCAAACCCCCACCGCGGGCACGCCGGTCGCTCAGGATATCGATGTCATAGAGATTGTTGCCGAGCGATTCAGTTTCACCCCGTCCGAGATCCGGCTGACGGTTGGCATGACGGTCGAGCTTAGAATTCGGAGCCAAGACACCATGCACGGGTTTCGAATCGTCGGCCGGAACGTGGACGTGGCGGTGCCGAAACGGCGCATGGGCGAGGCGGTGGTCGTGTTTGAAGCAAACGAGGTTGGGCGATACCGCTTTGATTGCACGCGCCTATGCGGCGCGGGGCACAATTTCATGCAGGGCGAGATCGTGGTCACGGCGAAATGACGGTGCCGACCCGAGGCCCGGACGAGAGAGGTCCCGCGAGAGTCATGCGATTGAAGATGGTCTTTCTGTTTGTTGTGTCGCTGACATGGGCGCTGTCGGCGGTCATCGATGCCCAACGGGTGGTCCAACCGGGAGACCCATTGGCTGGGCTGACTCCCCACGAGATGGAGGCCTTTACGCTCGGCCTCGAGGATTTTCTGGAGGTCGAGGACGCCGAGGAAGGACTCGGACCAGCCTTCAACGGGAGAAGCTGTGCTGAATGTCACAACATTCCCGCCATAGGCGGTATCTCCCCCATGACAGAGGTTCGGGCCGGAAGACGTCTGGCGGATGGGTCGTTTCAGGACTTTGACGAGGCCCGCGGTTCGCTCTTTCAACTGTTCTCGCTGCCGACCCATGGATGCCAGTCGGTGATCCCGCCAGATGCCACAGTCATTGCGCGGCGCGCGCCGATCCCGCTGTTTGGCGCGGGGTTTGTGGACGGCATCCCTGACGAGACGATTGTCGCCCGCGAGGACCCGGACGATATCGATGGCGACGGCATCAGCGGTCGCGCCGCATGGGTGGTCGACCGGGATACCGGTGACCAACGTGTCGGCCGATTCGGGTGGAAGGCACAAGTCGCCACATTGTTGGAGTTTGGCGCGGACGCCTATCGAAACGAGATGGGAATCACAAACGCGCTGTTTCGGGAGGAGTTGACGTTTGGGCTGAGCGACGAACAGCTTCGTCTGTGCGATCCAATCCCGGACCCTGAAGACATCCCCGAACCTGGAACCGGTCTCCGAGGCATCGACAACTTCGAGTCATTCATGAAGTTTCTCGCGCCCATTGCAAGAGGACCGGTCACACCATCAGCGCTGGCCGGCGAAGAAGTCTTCGCGGCGGTCGGCTGCGCCAGCTGTCACGTCCCGTCCTTGACGACTGGTCCCAACGTCAACCCTTTGTTTGACCGCCGGCCAGTCCCGCTCTACGCGGATCTCCTGTTGCACGATATCGGGACCGGCGACGGGATTCGGCAAGCCGCGGGGGAACCGTCGGAGATCCGTACCCCCGCGCTCTGGGGGCTCCGCTTTCGACGGCCGCTCCTTCACGACGGTCGGGCCGCCACGATCGCCGATGCGCTGCTCGCGCATCGAGGTGAGGCCCGGGCCACGATGGAACGTCTGGGGACGCTGTCGCCGACCGCGCTTTCTGACCTGCTCTCCTTTCTTGATTCGTTGTAGCGCGAGCCAGCACGCCATTGCTCGGGCGTGAATCCCGGAGTGAGACCCTCGGTCTGGGTGGGGGTAACATTCGTGTGGAGATGAAAGCGGTGCTTGGCGTTTGTTTGGGAGGGGCGATAGGCGCGTGCTTACGCTATGGAATCTTGCTTGCGTTCCAGCGTACTGACGCGCGGTTTCCCTATGCCACGCTGAGCGCCAACGCGCTAGGCTGTCTAGTGGCCGGTGCGGTCTGGTTTCTCATCGCGGAGCGCGAGTTTCTGAGTCCGCAGTGGCGGGCTTTCCTCGTCACTGGCCTCTTGGGCGCGCTCACGACGTTCTCGACGTTTGGCGTCGATACGTACCTACTCTGGCTAGGTGGGAATCGTCAGATGGCGGTCCTGGTCATTCTGGCCAATCTGCTGCTTGGTCTCGGTGCCGTCGCGCTGGGGTGGCGAGTGGCAGCGTCGCTCGCCTGAGCTCCGGTGTTGTCTTGGGTGCCGTGTCGGCCACCACGCCGCCTCGCGAGGCGGCGGTTTTCTGTGCTCACGTTGACTCGGGCGGTGCGACAAGGAGTTTCGCCGCGGCGCGCATTCCGATCATGATCCGCTCATCGTCCTTGCGCCGAACGACGACGTGGTCAGCTGCAGCGTCCCGCGCCTCGACGAACACGGCTTGCCCCGGCGTGAGGTCACTGTTTTCCAGAAAGCGCAGAAATTCGGCATCCTGGTCCGTTACCCGGGTCAAGACCAGCTCGATACCCAGCGGACAGGTCAAGAGCGTGTGATACGAGAGTGTCGCCACGGACCCGGTGGGATCAGGAATCGGGTCCCCATGGGGATCCACGCTCGGGTGACCAAGCATCTTGTCGATACGCTTGATCAGCCGGTCGGACGCCGCATGCTCGAGTGTTTCGGCTTCTTCATGCACCTCGGCCCAGCTCATCCCGAGCACCTCTACCAAGAAAAGCTCGATCAGCCGATGACGTCTGAGTACAAGCGCGGCAAGTTTTTGTCCGGCCCGGGTCAAACGGACGCCGGCATACGGCTCGTAGACGACGAGGGATGACTCGGCCAGCGCCTTGACCATGGTTGTGGCCGTACCCGGGACCACCCCGAGGGCGGACGCAAGCCTGCCCATGGGGACCAGCCGCTCGCTCGGCTCGAGAGAGGTCTGGGCCTGATAGATGGCCTTGAGATAGTTTTCGACGGTGCTCGATGGCAGCACGGTGAGAGATGTCCTTGACGCGGCCTGGACATGGCAGTATATATTGGGATCGATATTTTGAATAATCAAAATATCAATTATTGGAATTCAAATTCTTGAATCGAATTTTCGTCGCCCGGTCACGAGATGACATCCAGCGGCGCGAAAGGAACTGAGACTGATGGTCGACCCTGGACTGGCGCTTACCGTGTTTGCCGGCGTGGCGCTCATCGTGCCGCTGCTCCTGTGGCCACGGTCTGGTCTCGTTCCGCGGCTGGTTCGTCTTTCACGTCTCGACGAACGTGTCCGTCTGGAGGATGCGCTCAAGCATGTCTACAAATGCCAGCTCACCGGTGCGTCGCCATCACTGGAGAGTGTGGCTGGTCAGCTCGAGGTGTCGACCGCCCGAGCCGCGACCTTGGTGTCGCGGTTGTCCGAGATGGGGCTGGTCCGGCTCGGTGACCGAGGGCCGAGCCTCACGATGGCGGGCGAGCGGACGGCGGTGCGCGTCGTTCGTACCCATCGTCTTTGGGAGCGGTATCTCGCGGACCGAACTGGAGTCCCCGCGGTCGAATGGCACGATGAAGCCGAGCGGATGGAGCATGCGCTCTCCGACGCGGAGGTGGAGGCGCTCGACGCTCGTTTAGGACGACCGCCGTGGGATCCCCACGGTGATCCCATCCCTACAGCCGGTGGTGTCCTACCGCCGCCGCACGGGACGGGTCTGATGTCTGCGAGCCCCGGTCGAATCGTAGAGGTGGTCCACCTGGAGGACGAGCCCCGAGAAATCTATGACGCCCTGACCGGTGACGGTCTTGGTCTCGTGCTCGGTGCTCGACTCGAAGTGCTCGACCGCACCGACCGTGGCGTGCACATCGAGTTTCGCGGTCGGTCGTGGATCGTGGATTCCGTCAAGGCTTCGAACGTGACGGTCCGAGAGCTCCCCGACGGCGCACGCCCCGACGAGACCCCAACCACACTGCTCGAGGCCGCGCCGGGGGAGACGGTACGGGTCTGTGCGATCGCCCAGGCCTGTCAGGGCACGCAGCGTCGGCGTCTGCTCGATCTCGGTGTTGTTCGAGGCGCCGCAGTGACGTCGGAGCTCGTGAGCGCAAGTGGTGACCCGGTGGCGTATCGCATCCGTGGCGCGTTAATCGCGTTACGCCGATCGCAGGCCGCGCACGTGCTCGTCGAGACGGCGTCCGGCGACCACGCGGGTCCGGGCCAGGATCACGACGATGGACACCACGGCATCGAGGAGGTGGCGTAGTGGCGATGGCAATACCGGCCTCCGGTTGTGGCGGATGCTCCGAGCACCGAGCGCAGAGTTTGATTCGTCTCGGCCTCAGCCCCGACACATGGGACATCTTGATTGCGTTGGCGGGTAACCCCAACGTTGGCAAGAGTACCGTCTTCAATGCGCTCACCGGTCTGCGTCAGCACACTGGCAACTGGCCAGGAAAGACGATCGTGCGCGCCGAGGGTGCGTTTGCCC
>CAUZIB010000111.1:0-14154 GCA_963579735.1 Vicinamibacteria bacterium
AACCGCGGGATGCGCCACCGCCACGTGAGCGCCGTCTGACCGGGCACTGACATAGCGCATGGCAATATCTACGGCGATCAATCTCTACGCGAAGCTTGCCAGCTTCCAGGACCACTGGGCTCCAAAAATCGTTGCCGAGATGAACGACTACCAGTTCAAGGTGGTGAAGCTACAGGGCGAGTTCGTCTGGCACAATCACGAAGATACCGACGAGATGTTCATCGTGTTGAACGGCCAGATGACGATCGAGTTGCGCGACCGGTCGGTGACGCTGGCGGCGGGCGGCATGTTCGTGATACCGCGCGGCGTTGACCACAAGCCTGCGGCAGAGCACGAATGCCATGTGCTCCTGGTCGAACCACGAGGCGTAGTAAATACCGGTGCCGCGGGCGGGCCACGGACCGCCGAGAACGACGTCTGGATCTAGACCCGCCGCCCCGCGTTGACGTCGATCCGCTCGTCGTATTCTCTGCGCGCGTTCGGTCGGCGGTGACACGCACGGAGACTGTCGAGACAATCGAGGTGCGCTCGTGGGCGGCGCGGGACCCCTAGACTAGAAGCGATGCACTAGTGGGTCTCGTCCGGCAGACCTTCGATGTCCGGTGGTAACTGGGCGCCGAGCGTGTTTTGAAACATCGCGAGCTGGGTGTAGTTCCCGACAATCAACACCAGTTCCCTGACCTCGTTCTCGTTGTATCGCTCGCCAAGGTGAGCCCATGTGTCCTCAGAGATAAAGCGAGTCGTGTGCAGCTCGTCGGCGGCTCGAAGCAGCACCGCGTCGAAGTTGCTCCACCCGGGTGCGTCAGGCCCCATCGTGACTCGCGTGACCTCTTCCTCAGTGAGGCCTGCGTCTTGGCCCATGAGGTTGTGTCGTCCCCAGATATAGTCACCGCGGGAGAGCCAGGCGGTCCGGAGGATGAGCAGCTCTTTGTCACGAAGCGGAATGGTGTAGTTCGCGACGAAGTTGATCGTATATGCCCAATACTTCTGGCACGTCTCGGTCACCTCGGGACAGAGCTGCAGTAAGGGACTTGCGCCTTGCGGGTCCTCTGGGAGTGCGATCCGTGGACCGGTGAGATGGTCGAACGACTCAACCCGTTTTGCAGGCCCAGACATGTCTGACTGTTCCTGTGCGAGAGCAACCGCTCCGGATACCGCGATCATGCTGGCCAAAAAAGTGAGTAGCTTCATAGCGTATCTCCCGAATGTGCTCAGGATACCGATGCTGGGCTCTTCAACTCTATACTGAAGGCAGCGACAGGCCGTTCCGCGTCGTGATTGGTTTCCCCCGCCCGGGGTCTCGCCACGTGACGTCGTCCGTTTTTTTGATCTCGCAACCCACATATCAGCGCCGACGCCTTTCTCAGAATTTGCCGATGAACGCCTCCTCCACCTCGGTAGCTCACTCCCCAGCGCCCACCGTCGTGCCGCCAGTGGCGCCTGCGCCGGGCGGGTGGCGTTTGCTGGCCGGGACGCTGATCGCCGGGATGCTGTTGGTGTCGATTGCGGGCGCTCTTTGGGTCGTCGTGCCGCCGCTCGCCGCGCCCCTCCTGGCGTGGAGCGCGCTCGCCCTTTTGTGGCCGGGCCTGCGGTCTGTGCAACGGACCCAGGCGGTGGTGTTTTCCACGGTAGGCGTCGTCGCATTGGCATGGGGCATCGGTCGAGGCGCGTCACCTTCTATCGAGAGCGTCTTGGGGCAAAACCAGACGATCCTGTCGATGCTCGCGTCCATCACACTGCTACGCCTCCTGAACCCGCCGCTGGACGACGATGAACCGGAACTGCCGCGCGGGACTGGAACCTATGTGCGGAGCATGTTTGGCGTCCACGCGTTGGGCGCGGTCATCAACATCTCGGCGGTGATCATCATCGCCGACCGACTGACCCGGTCCGTCCCGTTGACCATGACTCAGGCCCAGCTACTCAGCCGGGCGTTTTCGGCGGTCGCGTTCTATTCGCCGTTCATCGGCGGGGTTGCGTTGGCGCTTGCGTATACGCCCGGCTCCAGCGCGCTGGTCATGATGCTGTTCGGGATCCCCTTGTCGTTGGTCGCGCTGGGACTGTTGGTGTGGCAGGCTCGCTCTGGCCGGGTCGACGACATCGACGATTTTCGAGGCTATCCCGTGCACGTCGACGCGCTGTGGCTGCCCCTGGGGCTGGCGGCGGCGGTGCTCGTCGGAGCTGGTCTGACATCTGAGTATTCGGTGTTGTCGCTGATCACGATGCTGACCCCACTGGTTGTGGGAACCGCGCTTCTCAGACGCGGCGGCTTTGGCGCGGTCCGTCGCGCTCTGTCGGACTACGTCACCCGTCGTTTGCCAGAAATGGGGGGCGAGCTCGCGTTGTTTCTAGCGGCGAGCGTATTGGGTGCCGGGCTGGTGACGGCGATCGCGTCAGGCAGTGGGTGGGTGCCATTCGAGCAGCTCGACGCGTTTCACGCGAGTCTCTTGCTGCTGGCGTTCCCGCTGACATCGCTGCTGTGCGTGCATCCGGTGATTGTCGTCAGCGTCGTCGCGCCGCTCACGGGGAGCATCAATGCCGACCCGACCTTTCTGGCCATCGTATTCGCGATGGGCTGGGGCTTGGGGTGCGCGGTGAATCCGATGTCAGGTATCAACCTCGTGCTGCAGAGCAGATATGGCGTCAGCAACTGGGCCATCGGCCGTAGCGGTGTTCCGTTCAGCGCGACGCTGTATCCGGTGGCCGTCGGATTGCTCTACGTCTATGACCTCATCGTCGGGCAATCGTGAGTCAGATGATTGACCCGAATTGACGGTCAGATATTTGCCAGAAAACTGAGCACGGCGTCAATCACCGCCTCGGGCTGCTCTTGCTGTACCCAATGACCCGCGCCGTCGAGGAGGTGCACACCTTTGAGGTTGGTGCACGCGGTGTCTTGCAAGCGGTCGAGCGCGTCGGGGCGCTGGTAGATGCCCCAGTCGCTTTTCCCCGCGATAAACAGCGACGGCTGGTCGATGGTTCTTCCGGCAAACACCTGCAAGTCCGCATTGATACCACCGGCGCCAAATAGCGACGAGACGGACGTGTTGCTCCGATACCACTGCAGCCCGCCCTGAAATCCGGTGCGGACATATTCTTCGCTATAGACCCGGAGCTCGTGGTCGGGCAGCCATTCGCACGTGGCAATGTCCGCCGCTGATGGCATTTCCGCGGCGACGGTTTCTGGCATTCCCTTGTCGAGCTCCATCACGTAGTAGTGCGGAAGCTTGGCCAGCTCGGTGGCGGACCAAGCCTGGAGTGGGTACGGTTGATTCTCGCGCCAGTCCGCACTTTTCATGTGGTAATACCCGCGAAGGAACGCATGGACCCCTTGTGGTGCGTGCCACATGTCCTGGTTTGCCTGGCGCCTGGAATAGTAGCTTCGATAGTGCTTGCGGGGCGGGGTCAGCTGGGCGAGTTCCTGATAGATATCGGCGGGTGGTTCCTCATCTCCCGAGCGTGGAGCGGTATCGGCGGTGTCGAACGGCAGGGTTGCCGTCCCACTAAAGGGTGCGCTCATGAGCACGACGGTGTGAAAGACGTCTGGTCGTGCGACAGCGCACCATGCGGACACGAGCGCCCCGAAGTCGTGGCCAATGAGATGGATCTGGGGGTAGCCAAACGTCGACACGAGCGACAACATGTCCCGGATCTCGTTCAGCATGCGGAATGGGCGGAGATCGTCGTCGTAGCTCACCCGGGTGCCGTCGGTGCGGCCATATCCGCGGAGGTCGGGTGCAAGGACGTGATATCCGGCCGCTGCGAGACGGGGCATCACCTTCCGCCAACTGTAGGCCAGCTCGGGAAACCCATGAACGAGCAAGACCGCGGGACGTCCTGTGGTCTCGAACCCGGCTTCCAGGACGTGCATACGGAGCCCGTTGACGTTTCCGACGAATCGGGACCGCACTCCAGCCGGCAATACGTCGCCAGCGTATGGTGCCAGTTCAGACTGCGCGGTCGTTCCAGCCGCTGCCAGCGCTATGGGTCTCCAGGCCGTGCTCGCGGCGCCGGCGGCGAGTCCTCCCATGAGTTGACGGCGGGTGAGTGTGTGGGTGGACATGCCTATCTACTCCTCGGAAAGACGGCAGAACACGTGGGTCTTTGGTGTTCTCGTGAAGTTTGATGTTCCGCGTGGCACGAGCGTCCTGTCACGGTGATTCGCGGAATAATTCCCAGGCGCAGCATCCCGCCTCGCGGCGTTGCTCGTCGGTCAGATATGCCGAGTATTCTCTCTCGTCGCGCCTTGCCAGCGGGGAGCCGCGCCCGTGACTTGTGCAACGAATCACTGACCCGGAACACTAGAACAAGTATCGCTTCACTGCCGCCTCGTCCCAGGTGAGGCCAAGGCCCGGGCCTCGGGCGGTCACCTGGCCGTCGGCGAACATCGGCGGTTCGGCAAGCACCGCCCCGGCCAGATCGAGGTATTCGAGGTAGTGGGCGAGCGGGGTCACCGGCAGCACGTGAGCGCTGGCTTCGATGAACAGATGACTGGACACCGGTAAGGCGGCGGCCTCTGCCTGGCCCATGGCCCGAAGCCAACCGGTCACGCCGCCAATCTTCATGAGGTCGGGCATACAGGCATCACAGGCGCCGGCGGCGATGGCGTGGGCCATGTCGTGTCCGAACCACCAGTTCTCGCCGGTCTGGATCGGGATGGGGGACGCTTCGCGAATTCTCGCGTGTCCGGCCAGGTCCTCGGCAGGCACGGGCTCCTCTACCCAGGTTAGGTCGAACCGCGATAAGGCGGTGATGCGTCGCAGCGCCTCGGGCGCGGTGAGCGATTGGTTGTAGTCGACCATGAGCCTTGTGCTCGGGCCGATGACCTCGCGCACACCAGCGACGTTGGCGAGATCCCATCCGAGGTCGCCGACGCCGATCTTGATCTTGATCGCACGGAACCCGGCGTTGATGCTTGCCTCCAGAGCGGCGCGATCCTCGACCGGGTCGACCACGCCAAAGCTGTCGTACGCGGGAACCGGTATCGCCTGACCGCCGAGCAACTCGACCACCGGCTTGCCCACCGCCTGTCCCTGCATGTCCCAGAGCGCCATGTCGAGCCCAGAAAGCGCCATACCCACGAGCCCTTGCCGACCCATCAGGCGGAAACGTCCGACGAGGTCATCGTAGAGCGTCGCCGGATGAGCCGGTCGGCCGGTGATGACGTCGGCCAGGTCGCCGACGAAGGCGTTGAGGGCTCGCAGGCTGAGCGTCGTGTAGCCAAAAATATAGGCTCGGCCGGCCGGACCTTCTTCCGACTCGACATCGAGTAGCAGAAGCGGTGACTCCGGGATTGTCCCCGACGCCGTACGCAGCGGACGGGCGAGCGGCGCGGCGACGGCGCGCGCCGTCAACCCGCGGATGGTCAGGGGCGTGGAGGACTCGGACATGCTGTCTGGCGGGAGACGTGTTGAGCGTCCTGCGGAGAAGGGTCCGCCGACCCTACCGCGACCCTCCGCCGGTCGCACCTGCGAGCTCCTCGACCCGCGCGCCGCTGAGCACGTTGACGATGCTGTAGTTGCCCTCGTGGCACGCGTATTCGTAGAGCGGCCCCTCGGTCACCCCACGCGCGCCTTGGTTGGTCGTGAGCGGGATTCGCACGCTCCACGGCTCGGTGAATTTCGCCGGGTCCGTGAGGGTGAACTCATACCGCAACGTCTCGGCGTCGATACGTGTGAAGCGCTCGACCAGATGCATGGTCTCGGTGGGCATGCGCCAGGTGGCGGCCCATCGGTCGCCGGTTCGGTCGACGAATTGTGTGGACTCGACGACGAGCGTCTCGCCCTCCCAGTGACCGCGAATGTCGCCGTTCCATTGACGGACCGTGCCATGGGGACCCGCGTCGAGCGGAATCACGCGTCGGTCACGAAACATCTCGTGGATGATGACCACGTGATTGGGGGTCTGGGCGATCTGATGATTCGGGTTGTACCCGAGCCAGAACATCGGCACACCATCGGTAAGACACCGTTCGCCGGTGTCGACATCCACCCATGAGTTACGTGCGCCGCCGACCCGATACGCGGCTTGCAACCGATCGCGCTCGCGCATTTCTGGCGTGTAGGGGATGCGCCCATCGGGTGGATCGACGATCAGCGACGTTCGCCGGTCGGGGACGACTCGTGTGCCGGGGTCAAACCAGATCTGATTGTAGGTCCCAGGGTCACCGTCCCCCGGAGCTCGCTCGACAAACCGACTGGTATCCGCGCGCTGTTCAAGCGCGGCCGCTTCTTCTTCGCTGAGAAACGCCTGTCCCGAGAGGTCGGCGGGACGCTCGAGCGGTGTGAGCGTCGACCCCGTCCAGAGCCCCTGAAGGTCAGGGGCACCCCACGGCGTGCGCGGCAGAGATTGTCCTCGAGTGGTGGCGGGTACCAACCCGAAGAGGGCTGTCACGGTAACGATGGCAACGACACGACCTGACATGTGAGCCTCCATTCGTGAATGCTGAACGAATCTTACGCTACGCGCCGAGTATTCTACGGGTGATACGTGCGCCGCGCGGATAGCGCGATGTCGCGGACGCGCCGGCGGTTTCGTCATGTTGAGGCGGTATTCGGCGTTACATCAGGACCACGAGCAACGTGGTCAAGGAGGCGGATGATGGGGAAGAGCCGGTCATGGCCCGGGGCGCGGTGGGTCGCGCGAGCACTTGGTATCGTGGTCATTCTCGCATTCGCCGGCATGACCGCGCTTCACGCTCAACAGGGCTACACGCGCGACCCGAACTGGCCGCGGTATCCCAGCGACATGACGTTCGAGATGGGCACCGGTATCGCAGTGGGCGCTGATGGCGTAGTCTTTACGATCTCGCGGGACGTCGACCATTGGGCGGCGCATCCGCTCGCGATGACCCGATATCGCGGCAGCGGTACCATCGCGCGCTGGGACAACCAGGGGCGGTTCCTGGGCAGCTTCGCGGCAGATCGGAATTTTATCGGTCCGCACTCGATATACGTCGACCCCCAGGGGTTCGTATGGGTGGCCGACCGGGAAGGACACCAAGTCGTCAAGTTGACACCCGAGGGCGCCGCGGTGCTGACCCTGGGCGAGTATGGGACGTTTGGGAATGACGAGACTCACTTTAATGGTCCGACCGGCGTCGCGTTTCTGCCCGACGGGAACTTCGTCGTATCCGATGGATATTGGAATTCGCGCTTGGTGTGGTTCGACGCGGACGGCCGCTATCTCATGCAGGTCGGGGAGCTGGGCAACGGGCCGGGGCAATTGGGGGCGGTCCACGCGGTCACGCTGGGACCGGATGGAAATCTCTATGTGGCGAACGTCTGCGGCACCAACTTGCATCCCTACGTCACGGTCCCTGGGCAGATCGCCGAGGCCCGCAACATTCCGATCCCGAATTGTGTGAGTCGCTTTGACGTCTTCACCCAAGCAGGAGACTACCTGGGGCCGTGGGACGCGTTGCCCGAGCCGGGCCTACCCCTGAGTGTCGCGGCCTACGGAGACCGGCTCTACGCGGGCGTCAGCGGTGCGCAGCGGGGACGGCAAGATCTCGTCGTTGTAGACGCCGAAACGCAGCAGGTCGTCGAGCGCATCACCAGTGCGAACGTCTATGTTCACCAGATGGCGATGGACCAGAATGGCGACATCTACGTCGCATCGGTGTATCCGGAGCATGGCGGAGAATTGCGCGGCATCGAGGGGCCGTCGTTCGTACGGTGGGCGAAGGGACAGTAGGCGCCAAGCGTGGACGTGGTCGCCAGTTTGCGTCGCTCGCCTCATAGGGAGCCGACGTCTCGGGTTACAACCTCGGTGTCACCTGATGCGGGCATGCCCGAAGTCCCTGGGCCGCGATCGTTGTCGACCTCGGTCTCATCGATGACGATTGGGAGAAGGTCAGTATTCCTGGAAGATACGCCGAATCTCGTCCAGGTCTTGCGTCTTGGTCAAAGCCAACATGAGGAGGATGCGGGCTTTCTGCGGATTGAGCGTGTCAGCGGGAATCATGCCCGAGGCGTCATAGGACTCGAGGGCTACCACGCGACCATTGCCGGTGCGGTTTGACCGGACGATGACCGGTCTCGACGAGGCGGGCACCTGCTCGATTGCCGCTCGTTCGACGCGTGAGATGAGTCCCGCGCCGGTGCCGGCGAGGACGAGGCCGTCGACTTCGCTGGCGATGAGCGCCTCGATCATGACCGGATTCGGCTGGACATACGAATACACGATATCGACGGTCGGCAGTTCGATGACGGCGGTCAGATCGAATTCCGAGTTGGCGGTGTGGCGCTTGGTCGATGCTCGATAAAAGCTGACTGCGTCCGCGTCGACATACCCGAGGAAGCCGAGCTCGGGCGAACGAAACGTCTCGACGCGATACGTGTTTGTCTTTGTGACGTCACGGGCGGCGTTGATCTCTTCGTTCATGACGACGAGCACACCCTTGCCGCGCGCCGCCGGCGATACGGCTGTGCGTATCGCGTTCAACAGGTTAAGGGGGCCGTCAGCGCTGATCGCGCTGGCCGGCCGTTGGGCGCCTACCAGCACCACCGGTCGGTCGTGTCTGACCGTGAGGTTGAGGAAATAGGCCGTTTCCTCGAGGGTGTTCGTGCCGTGAGTGATGACGACACCGGCGACATCCGGATCATCCGAAAAAATTGCGTTGATTCGGTGGGACAGCGTCATCCAATTGTCGAGAGTGAGGTTTGGACTCCCGACATTGACGATTTGTTCGACCCTGACCGTCGCGTGCCGCTGGATGTCGGGTATTGCGGCGACGAGCTCGGCCCCCAGCAACGCGCCGGCCCGATACTCGGTCAGGCTTGTCGACGAACTGCCCTGACCGGAGATCGTCCCACCGGTGGCGAGGACCCAGACCTCGGGGAGGTCGTTGGGCGGCGCATTCTGAGCTGCGGCGGGTATCCCGCATCCGAGGAGAGACGCCAGGCAGAGGACGATGGTGGAGCGGAAGGAGAAGGTCATAGTGAGAGTGAAAGGGGATCGTTCTCCGGGGTCTCGGCGCTACGCGTGAGGCCCCGGTCACCTCCTCGGGGGCGTCCTCCGGGCGGGCGATGACAAAGACTCCAATGTGCCGTCGCGGCAAGAATACGTCAGTTGTCCGTGGGCCTCCGGTGTGGGCTGCGCTGTCAGACGAGAGTTTCGCACATCGTGATGGCTTCGACCATGTGGGAGGCCGTCGTCACCGATTCCTGCCGCCACGTTCGTCCGCGGGACGACGCCGGTACCGTGACACGACTCGGCATGGGGCGAATCGGATGTCACGATGCGCCCGTCCACTAGAATGAAGAGCTTGGACCGCCGACGGCTCGTCGGAGTGCGAGACATCACGTCTGTCATGGATCCAGTCCGCGACGACGCAACCATCTGGCGCGTGACTCTCGACCGACACCGCACGATTTCGGTTCGAACAAGACTGCGATAGGTTCACGGTGTGCAGAGCGGTGCTCCGACAGTTGCTTGCGCAAGAGTTGGCCATCGATGCGTGCAAGGTCGATATCGTCTACGGTCCGTATGGGAAGCCGTTGCTGCCGCCTCTCGCCGGTCGACGAGTCTCTTTCAACGTGTCGCACTCCGATGGTCAGGCCTTGGTCGCACTCGCATCCCACGAGGTGGGCGTCGACATCGAGCGCATCCGTCCCGTAGACGACCTTGTCCGGTTGGCGAAAACGGCATTCTCTCTGACCGAGCAGGCCGCGCTGTTCGCATTGCCCGGGCTCCAGCGCTTGAAGGGATTCTTCAATTGTTGGACCCGCAAGGAGGCGTATATCAAGGCGACTGGGCACGGGCTCTCGCATCCGCTCGACGTGACGCTGGCCTCCGGCGAGTGCGCGCGCTTGGTATATGTCAAGGATGGACCGCACGAGCCGACGCGTTGGTCGATGTCGTCGGGTGAGCCCCTAGACGGTTACAAAGTCGCGGTCTGCATAAAGCGCCCGTCACGTTGACCGCGAGTCGAGCGCGTCCCACCGCAGATACAGCTCGCTGAGGTCACGTTCAAGGGTTTCCAGCCGAGCAACGGCGAGAGCGATGTCCTTTGACGGTTGCTTGTAGAACGTCGGGGCTGCCATCGTTTCGCTGAGGGCGTGTTGCTCTGCCTCAAGTGCTTCAATACGAGCCGGCAGCCCGTCGAGCTCACGTCGTTCCCGGTAGGACAGCTTCTTGGCGGTGCCCGGGACCGACGAGCGTCGCGGAGTCGCTTTTGGTGTGGCTGCCGCCCGCGGAGTCGGGGCTGCCGGCGGGCACTGTCGCTGCCAGTCTTCGTAGCCGCCTACATACTCTCCCACCCGTCCATCGCCCTCGAACACCATTGTGCTCGTGACGACGTTGTCGAGGAACGCTCGGTCGTGGCTGACCAAGATGAGCGTGCCCGACCATTCCACAAGCTGTGCCTCCAGGAGCTCCAGGGTTTCGAGGTCGAGATCGTTGGTCGGCTCGTCGAGCACAAGAAGATTGGCGGGGCGGGTGAAGAGACGAGCCAGTAAGAGCCGATTGCGTTCACCGCCAGAGAGGGCCTTTACCGGAGTGTGCGCCCGCTCCCTTGGAAACAAGAAATCGCGCAGATAGGCGTTGACGTGACGTGAACGACCGTTTACCGTGACCGTGTCGCTGCCGTCGCCGACAGTCTCGAAGACCGTCCGTGAAGGGTCAAGCTGTTCTCGATGCTGGTCGTAGTAGGCAATCTCGACATTGGCGCCACGCCGAAGCTGGCCAGTGTCGGGTGTCAGGTCTCCGAGCAGAAGGCGGAGCATCGTGGTCTTGCCCGACCCGTTTGGCCCAATGAGACCGATCCGGTCGCCGCGCATGATCCGGGTCGAGAACTCTCGGACGACCTGGTTCGGTCCGAAGGCCTTGTTGACGTCCTCGGCCTCGAGCACCACGTGGCTCGACGATGGGGCTCGCTCGATCTGAAGACGGACGGCGCCCATCTGCTCACGCCGTGCCGCGCGTTCCGTGCGCATCGCCTCGAGGGCTCGCACGCGTCCTTCATTTCGTGTTCGTCGGGCCTTGACGCCTTGACGAAGCCATGCCTCCTCTTCGGCTAGACGCTTGTCGAACTTGTCGGACGCCACCGCTTCGTTGGCGAGCCACGCCTCCTTCTTGACCAGAAACGTCGCGTAATCGCCTGGCCATGAGGTTAGCTGCCCACGATCGATTTCAATGATCCGAGTCGCGACACGTTGGAGGAACGCTCGGTCGTGGGTGACGAAGACGACGGCGCCGGGATACTCCGCCAAGAAGGACTCCAACCACACGATGGCACGCAAATCGAGGTGGTTGGTCGGTTCGTCCAGCAAGAGCACATCAGGCTCGGCCACCAGCGCCCGGGCGAGGAGCACGCGCCGTCTCCAGCCACCGGACAAGGTCTCGACTGTCACATCCGACGGGAGCGCGAGGTGGGCGAGGACAAGCTCGATCCGCTGCTCGAGGCGCCACGCGTCATGTTGATCAAGCTCGCTGTGTAGACGTCCCAGCCTGTCGAGATTCGCCGGCGTGCCCTCCTCTGCGAGGGCCACGACCGCATGGTGATAGCGCGCCAGTAGCGCGCTGAGTTCTCCCAGACCGTCGGCGACCACCTCGAAGACCGTGCGGTCCGTCGAGAGCGGAACATCCTGTTCGAGCCGTGCCCGGCGGAGTCCTGGCTCAGTCCAGACCGTGCCGGTGTCGGGCGGTTGCTCGCCACCGATGAGACGAAGCAACGATGACTTGCCGGCACCGTTTCGGCCGACGACCGAGACGCGCTCCCCTCGGTCGATTCGCAACACCGCGTGACGGAGCAACTGGTCGTATCCGAACGCGAGGGACACCCGGTCAAGCGTGGCGAGAGGCATGGGGGCGGCGGTGACGGCAGGAACAGGGGATTCACGAAGCGTAACACGCAGCTGTTCGGCGACAGCCACGCGGCGTGGGTATCGGCGCGCCCAGGCCGTGGTCGGTCACTCTCAGCGCACCGGAAAGGGGCAACGACTGGCAACACAAGCGCCTGGCGCTGGGGGAACGAGGTCGCGCAGCCGCGATGGGCGCTGGCCACAAGGGCGACGAATCTAGATCGTACCCTCGCCGGTCAAGACCACCTATACCGTCCGCATCATGATTTTCATGTCGTTTCGAAAGCATGCGTTCTGGAGGTAGAGCAGGTCGTATGCGGCTTTGTGTCGGAACCCGTCGATCTGGTTGTCGTACCCAGTCAACACTTGCGCGACCCCCGTCAGGCCAGGCCTCAGGCGAAGACGGTGCACATAGCGCGGAATGCGGTCGGAGAGCTCTTGAATGAACTGTGGTCGCTCGGGACGAGGTCCGACCATGCTCATTTCTCCGTTGAGCACGTTCCAGAGTTGGGGCAGCTCATCAATACGGGTGCGGCGAAGGAAGCCGCCCACCGGTGTCACCCGGGGATGTTCTCCACCGCAAATTGCGCGCCTGCGGTTTCTGCGTCCAGATACATTGTCCGGAACTTGAACAACACGAATGGCTTACCAAAGTTAACGGTCGCTCGCCGGCTTGCGCCATCGTTCTGGCGCCGATCAGGTCGATCCGGAGGTGGGGCGTCTCCGCCACGGCGGCGGTTCGAGACCAGTCGTGAATCGATTCCGACTCGTTCCTGCTTGAAAATGACTGGTCCGCGCGACGTCGCGCGGACCAGTAGCGCCGCGATAGCGATAACTGGGCTCAAGAACACCAAGAGGCACGCGGAGGTTGCCACGTTCAGCGCACGTTTCTTCAATTGTGCCATCGAGCTGAGGCAGTTGAGATTGACCCGCGGTGTATCGAGATTGAGCTCGGTTAGCCACTCGTGGGTATCCTCGTCGAGTTGGACAAAGGCGAAGTAGTCTCGGAGTTCGTTTGTGTTCATGGACGGTGTGAGAGGTCAAAGCTAGTGGATAGGTAGTATCTGCCTGAATTCGAGGTGTAAATGTCGTGCTTATGTGGTCATTTTATAGAAATACCAGTATCTATAGTTATTAGACCTCCTATGGAAATTTTTATTGTGGTGACCTGAATCCACAGCAAGGAGAAGTGGTGTGGGAGAGGCGTTTACTCATCTGTTACGATGCCTGCATGGTCGTCAATACACGATGTGTCGCGGTTTCCTTTCTTCTCTCCGTCGGGCTCATGCTCTCACTCTCCGTCCCGCTCGTGGCTCAGACTGACGAGCTCGAGCGTATCGACGAAGCGACGGACGTTCTCAATGAGCTCGCATTTGCCGACGACGGCCAAATACCGGCGTCCATACGCGAAGATGTCCAGGCGGTTGCGGTGTTTCCGGGGACGATAAAGGCCGGGTTCATCATCGGCGGGCATCGAGGGCGAGGCATCATCAGTGCTGTCGACGAAGAGACCGGAGAATGGTCGCTGCCGGCATTTCTGACCTTGACGGGTGGGAGCTTTGGCCTGCAGATCGGTGCTCAATCGGTCGACGTGGTGCTGCTCATCATGAACCGGCCGGGCTTGGAGCGATTCTTGTCAAATCAGTTCACTATTGGCGCCGACGCGTCCGTCGCGGCCGGGCCGGTGGGGCGTGACGCTCAAGCCGCGACGGACATCCAGCTGCGAGCGGAAATTCTTGGCTACTCCCGGTCCCGTGGACTCTTCGCTGGCATGAGTCTCGAGGGCACGTCTATTCACCAGGACCGCGACGCGAACGAGCGAATCTATGGGTTTCCGTATCGCACGCACGCTATTGTGCTGGAATCGGAGGCGACTCCGCCGGATGAAGATATCGTGGCGGGTTGGCAGGAATGGCTCACGACACACCTCTGGTCCGTCGACGAACCATAAACCGCGCGTTACAGGTCTGGGATTCTCCCTCAGGTCGGTGTCAACGGTCCGGCCAGAAGCGTTGGTCGAGGAGCGCGCCCCACGACGCGTCGAACGGGTGAACCGTATCGACTTGACTGTCGCCTTGATATACAGGACGGCCCTCGTTTGCCCACGCGAAGATCGATCCCTCGAGGTTGACGGCTTGGGTGATCCCCCGACCGCGTAGCTCCGTCACGAGCGCGGCCGATCGGTAGCCGACCGAGCAATAGGCCACGACGATCGCGGACCCATCCTGCTGTGCGATCCACGCGGCCGCCGCGTCCGCAGACTCGAGATTCAGGGCACCCCGCAGATGGCTCACGTCGTATTCCTCGGGCGTGCGCGCATCAATCAGCAGAAGGGGTGGCGACGGCTCGG
>CAUZIB010000112.1:0-13891 GCA_963579735.1 Vicinamibacteria bacterium
CGGGCGCGTTCGTCAAGCGAGTTTCGCAATTGCGCATACTGTCGGCAAATCTGGGCCGCGCTCTTCATGCCACAGAGCATGATCTCCATCGGCCGAAACAGTAAGTTATTTCGTGACGAATCCTAAGGTGCGATTGCGCTGTTGTCGAGCCTTCGTCGGGTCCTGCGCGGTGTCGGCGTGTGGTTGTTGTCGTGATGCAGTCGATCACGGTCCCCTTGTTGATGAGGTCTCCACGACGTGACGGGTCACGACCAACCCGCGATCAGTCCGGCCCCGCAGGCTGCCAGCATGACGAGGACGGCGATGCGAAAGGCCCGCGGTGACAACGAACGTCGGATTTTTGTTCCTGCTTTGACCCCCAAGAAGACAGGCAGGAGTCCCGCGAGTGAAATGGCGGCGACCGCTGGGGTCAGCAACCCCAGCGTCACCAGCCCGGCAGCCATCACTATGCTCGAGCCCGTAAAGAAGATATTCGCGGCTTGAACAAATCGATCCCGTTCCAGGTCGAGCGACATCAAGAACGGCAAGACAGGCATCACCTGCGACCCGGTGAGCCCGTTGATGATGCCATTCGTCAATCCTATCGGCGCCGAGTACGTCCGCACTCGATGCGATGCTATTTTCATGTCCCGCCCGGCGAGCGCGACGGTGCAATAGAGCAGCAGCACTCCTCCGAGGACAGCCGTCGACCGGCGCGGGTCGAGCCTCGAGAGCAGGCTCAGCCCTATGAGGAGTCCGGGTACCGCCGAGACATAGAGCAGCCAGAACTGCCTCAAGGAGGGTCGAAACTGACCAGCTGTTCGCATGACGATCACATTGCTCGCGACCGACGGAATGACTAGCAGCGGGAGCGCGGCCTTGAGGCCCAGCGCCATCACAAGAAATGGCAGCGCTGTGGTCGAGAAACCGAGCCCGGTCACCCCCTTCAGGCATGCCGCGAAGAAGTAGGTACCGGCGACGATGAGAAGTTGGAGCGGTTCCACGACGTGTGACCAGGACTGAGCAATATTGTCTTCTGTAACAGCCTCAAGGGGTATTCCTGTGGTACATCAGCGACAGCGAGCGGCTGCCTCGGGATATCGCGGAGGAGATCCGGGCTCCGAAGAACAACGTCCTACTGAGAGTCGTGTCTCACCCAAACCTACCGGCTAGCCAGTAGACCGTCATGCCGACGATGAGGGTGTACACGTGATTCTTTGTCTTGTATGCCACTCCGCCAGCGAGCAAGAACGCCGATAGCTCGGGGACTCCGATCGCCACCTGTCCTTCGGCGTCGATCAGTAGGGCCACCACGAGGGCGGACAAGACGGCAGGCGCCACGAATCGCAGTGCGACCACGACGCCGTCCGGGAGTTTTCGGTCGGCGAGAGAGAGGATCATGATCGCTCGGCTCAGGTATGTACCCAGGCCGACCGCGAGGATCGAGAGAAGCGCCGTCATATCGTCAACGCCGTACTCTTTCGGCGATTGTACCCGCGAGTATCCCGGCGATGGCCCCGACGAGGAGCCCGGAGCGATTGGGGAGTCCCGCGGTCAGCCAGGTAACGGCCGCACCGACGACGGCCGCGACCAGCTTGGGACGTGTATCGATACCGAGCACGACTATGCCGATAAAGAGAATCGGCGCGGCGAATCCGAGATTCAGCTCGGCAGGCACGATTGGTCCGATGAACAGCCCGGCGGCGGTCGCCGTCTGCCAACCTATCCAAAAAACAGACCCCAGGGCGAGGTAATAGACACGAAAGTCCCGCGGAGCGTCATCGAGGTGAAGCGACGCCTGGGCAAACACCTGGTCTACCAGCACATACGGCGCAAGCCAGCGGAACCAGGTGGGCTGATTCTTGAAGGTCGGCGCCAGCCCCGCCGAGTACATCACGTGACGGGCGTTGACCACGACCGCCGCCATGATGGCCGCGCCCGCGGCAGTGCCACTTCCGAGGAGCGAAATGAGGGTCAGTTGCGCCGCGCCCGCAAAGATCAACCAGGAACTCGACCATCCGAGAAAGTGGTTGATGCCTGATTCGGTGACCGCAAGGCCAAACACCAGACCGAACGGTATGATGGGGGCAAAGAGCGGCAATGCATCCCTCAGCGCGCGGCGCACGATCTCTCGGTCAGCCGGCATCATGCTGAAGACGTGGGACGCTAGCGTTCGTCCACGGCAAACGCAAGAAGCACATTGCCGGGCATAAAGCCAAGGGAGCTGTAGCCCGAATTGACAAAGACCATCCCTCCGGCGATGGTCGGCCCCGGGCCATTCATCGACCCGCCTCGACCGGGAACATCGTTCACGGTGTCGAACTCGCGAACCGTATCGATATCCAAGATGATCTGGCCAGTCGTGGTGTCATAGGCGCGTAGGTGTCCGTCGAGACTGCCGGAGAACACGGCGCCGGGGATGGCCGTGACGGCTGCGGGCTGCCCGGTATGACACCCGACACGCGTGCCGCAGGTGTCCTGAAACGGCCCGGCGTCCCACACGATCTCCCCATCTGCTACTCCGACCGCCGTGAGGCCGCCTGCGTCTCCGGGGCGTTTCTCCGCCGCCTCGGAACTCGCCGCATACGTGCGCTCTCCATCGGTCGCAACACCCCATTCGATCCCTCCGAAGACGCCGCCGTCGCCGACACGAGTCTCCCATATGACCTGACCGTCGTCGGGGTTGAGCCCGTAGAGCATGTCGGACTTCTGACCGGCCAAGAGGACCTCTCGGCCATCCGCCAGGGTCGTCAGTACGGGTGAGCTCCCAAAGTCGTGGTCGGGACCCGCGTCGTCGGGGCAGTTGACCCGAGCTTCAGGGCTCGTCTCGATACAGCCGACATTCCAGGCGTCACCGGGCAGCGTCTGCCTTGTCCAGAGGATTTCACCAGTATCCATGGTCATAGCCATAATGGCGTCGCTTTCTGGCGCCGCCGGGTCGGTATAGCTGTCGCCGGTGGCGACATAGACGCGATTGCGGGTCGGGTCGAGAGTCGGGGCTGACCAGATGGCGGCTCCGGACGGGCCCCAGAGTTGTGTGCCCACCCCATTGCGGGTAGTCGGCTGCGGCGCTTCTTGAATGGTGCGACGTTTCCAGACCTGTTGACCATCGGAGGTGTCGAGCGCGACCAGACTGCCGACGAACGTGCAGCATTCGTAGGTCGGTAGCCCGCCCGAGATCTCTTCGAGCGAGGACACGGGGACATACAGTCGGTCCTCGTGGAGGGCGGGCGCCCCGGTGACCATCGCGTCGCCGTGGTCGTCAACCTTGACCTTCCACCGCAACTCACCGGTCTCCGCACCGACCGCGTAGACGGATGCGAACCCGTCGCCAAAATACACGACAGGGTCCGATCCGTCCGGGTATCGACCGACAGACGGTGCGGAGCGGACACCCGCATCGGCCTCGAACGTCCAGTCTATGCACCCGGTGTCGGCGTCCAACGCGTAGACCATGCCGTTGCGACTCCCCACAAAGACCCGACCTCCTACGATGGTGGCTTGCGATCCGGAGGCGCTGACACCAGGAAATCCGAAGGCCCATTTGAGAGACAAGTTTGGGATATCGTCCACGGTCAACCCAGCGACGTCTGTGGGTTGAAAGCGAGTATTCCGCAGCCCTGCCCCCCATCCGTTCCACGCTGGACCGGCGAGCGGATCGGTCGCACCTGCCTGGTCCGTGCAGAACGCGCTGCTCGGAATCAAGTCGAGGGCCGCGCGATAGGAGCCGGGCGGGCGGCCGGTGACGTACTCCGCCACCGCCCGGCGCTCGGCCGAGCTAAGCGCGGAGCCCTGTCGTCTCATCGAGAACGAACTCAGCGCAATCTCGACGTCCTCCGGCGTTCGCTGTCGCAGCAGGTCGCGGGACGGCATCCGGGGCATCGTGCCCTCATGACAGCGCGCGCAGTGTTGTCGATACACCTGCTCGCCATCAACCGGTGCCTGCGCGACCACTGGCTTCATCGCCCCTGACAAAATGACAGTGGCGATCGTAAGGATGAATGCACGCATGAGCTCCCCCACGGTCGGCGACGTCGGGCTCCAAGATCGTTCGCGACTCAGAGCGCAACGGCCTCAGGAATTGACCAGTATGGGCTACCGCTGCATGTAACGTCGAGCCGAGGCACGTTTGTGACGCGCTCACGCGAATCGGCAAGCACGCGCCTCGGGCGAGATCGCCGTGGAAGTCCGCCGACGCCGGTCCCTGAGAATAGTCACGTGCCCGACGCGAGCGAGCCCTCCGCAGACCTCGGTCAGCCCCGCATCAAGGTCGAGGTGGGGTCGGTCCACGTGGCACGTGTGATAGTCGATGCGTTTGGGTTGGCGGCCATCGCCGACGATCCCAAGGGGATCCTGAATGGGATGCTGAATGGCCTCGCGGCTCTCGTTCACCATGACGCGGCCGCCGTCTATGTCGTCGACCGTGGCAGGACTCGTCTGCGTCACACGATGGTGCGGGGATGTGACATGCCGGTTCCCGACCTCACGGAACCGTTTGCGGGGAAGGGAGTGGTGGGCGACGTCCTCGCGAGCGGCGCGCCCATCAACATCCCCGAGAGGGGTCGGGGGAGACCTCGGTGGGTCGCCCGGGCGCGCGCTCACGTGCTGGTCGTGCCTATCACGGGAGCGATGGGGCAGGTGCTCGGTGCCCTGGACCTTTGGTCCGACCAGCCGGGTGGGTATGACACCGATGCCATTGCCTTGGTCGAATTGTTCGGCCGCGCCGTGGCTGGTGCCATCGAAGGTGCCCGGCTTCAAGCCGAAGTCGTCGACAAACGTCGACTCGACGTCGATATGGCGTTGGCGCGTCAGGTCATGGGTGATCTGCTCCCGCATGGCACCCCCACAATTGCTGGGTATGACATCGCCGCGATTCACGAGTCGCCATTGGCAGTGGGGGGGGATGACTACGAATTCATGCGGCTGGACGACGATCGCTGGCGGGTCATGAGCTGGCCCTTCGAGCCGTCATGCGGCGGGCGAACAGGTTCTTTCACGACTCGGTTGAGGAAGGTCGCTACGTCACATTGTTCTACGCCGTCTTTGACCCGTTGCGGCGTCGCCTGATTTACGTAAACGCAGGTCACGTGCCGTCTATCCTGCGGCGATCAACGGGGGCCGTTGAGCTCCTGGAAGAAGGCGGCGTCCCCCTTGGATTGTTCGAAGCGCCTCGGTATTTCGAGGGCTACGTCCGGCTCAATAAAGGGGATATCCTCACCCTGTATACCGACGGCATCGTGGAAACCGCGGACCCCGACGATAACTTCTACGATATGGACCGGTTTGTCGAGCAAATCACGAGCCACGCTGCATCCAGCGCCACGGAAATCTGCGGCCAGATCATGCAGGATGTTCGACGCTTTGGAAAGGGTGCCGTCCAGGATGACCGGACGCTGATCGTCATGAAGGTGCGCGCGTAGGCTCCGCTCGACACCGCGGCGACTCGCGCGTCAGCAGGGTAGGTCGGCGCTGTGCTCGACCTCGATCGATCTCACGGGCGACGTCACGATTCTCTGGTCCGCAAAAGCGAGCTCCATCCGAAGACCGCACCCGAGCCAGGAGACCTTCAGCATGCTGCCTCCGAGGCTCGCGCCGCACAGACGAGCCTCGGTCAGCCGCGGGAAATGGTCTCCGCCTTGAATCATGATGCGCTGAAGAGGGGGCTCGACGACGACGACGCGATACAACGAGTTACGCGTCTTGACCCGCAAGACGGTTAGCGCCTCGAGTTCTGATAACCCGACGCCAGGCGCGGTAGAGACTTCGCGCGCAAAGCCGTCGAGCGAGCACCGAGTGAGTACGGTCGTGCGGTCACCGCTCACGAGCCAGTCCTATTGCCGCGGAACGTCTCTACGCCGCTCAATCATCGGCAAGTTGATGCGGGTAGTCCTGATAGTGTGCCGCCAAGAGATCTCGTCCGAAGTCCCCGTCGAAGTCGCGCCACACACTGTGCGCGTGGTTGCCGTCGTTTTGTACGTTGTCGAATTCGATCAAGAACGTTGGTCCCTGAATGCGGTAGTAGTGACCTTCACCGCTGTTTTCGCCGCCCATCCACGCGAACTTGATCGCGTCGAGACCGGCCGCGCGTATCTTGTCCAGCCGTTCACTGGACAACGGCTCTGGCTGTACGGTGGCGTATTCCTCAATGATCGACCACAACACGCCTTGTTGTTCGGGGTTGAGCTGGGCATACGCGACACCGGCGTCATCCTGCATGGTGGCGTCTCGTTCGTTACTCGTGAGAATGTCCCGCGGTGGTTCGGGCGCAAGAATAGCGGCGGTCTTCAACGCCGGAGACAGTGAAGCCAGGAGCCCGCGCGCGGTGTCTTCCTCAAAGCCCAGAACCCGTGTCCCCGCGAGTCGGCCCTCGCGGACGTGCGCGGGATTGGTGCCAAAGAACTGAGGGCTGGTGGCAACCTTTTGACCGTTGATCACGGTCCAGCTCTGCGAAATATGGTGCCCTTCGTAGCGCCAGGCCCAGGTGCCATGCGCGGACGGGTCACCAAAGACCATAAAAAAGTAGAGTTCGGTATCGCGAATATCCCGACCCTCGCGCTCAAACAGGATTTGTTCGAGCTGACGGATGGTCTGTGACTTTTCAAAACCCTCGGTGCTGAGGCTCGCCCGGACCAACTCGATCGCCGCGTGTTGTTGGGGCGGGGTCATCGTCTTGAGAGGCACGCCTTTTCTCTCGCGCGGAATGAAGTGCCAGTCGAAACGATCGTCACCATCAAACGGGAAGGTCGCTGCGGCGCGTTGTTCCTCCGTCAGTGTACCGAGAAAGGCGTCGGCCGCATCCGCCATGTTTGCCGCGGGAGTGGACTGCGTGGCGACAAAGCTCGCCGTAAATAACGTCAGGACGACAAAAATAGCTGGGACCAGTCCGACTCTCATTAGAACCCTCCGGGAAGGTGCAGTATGTTGGCCGAGCGTATCGTCCGAACAACAAGCCGTCAAGAGTGAGGTTCAGCAGTGGGCGACAAAATGTCGCAGACAGTGGTTGGGACGCGAATCGAACGTCTCGACATTCTCCGCGGGTGGGCCGTCTGGGGAATGGTCGTCGTCAATGTCGCGTACTTTAGCCGTCATCCCCTCCTCGCCCCCGAAGGGGCCGACGTGGTCGTCGCGATCCTGATTCAGTTCCTCGCGATCGACAAGTTCTGGCCCCTGTTCTCGGTGCTGTTTGGCTACGGTTTCGTCCTCCAGATGGACCGATCTCTCCAGCGCGGTGACCCGTTCGTGTCGCTCTATGCGCGTCGGATGCTTGTGTTGGCGTTGCTCGGAGTCAGTCATGCGATGCTGCACCCCTTCCGAGGTGCTGCACCGGTACGCGCTGCTTGGATTCGCGCTGGTTCTGTTGAGACACCGATCGACGTCCGTCTTGGTCGACGCGGTCGAGCCAATGGTGCGAGCGGCGGTTTTTTCCGATGGCTCGCTCGGCGATGTTTTGGCGTTCAACGCTGCGACGTTTTTTTCGGGGGTCTTGGATACCCGGCTGCTGGAACCCTTGCCTTACTTCGTGGTGGGCGTGCTGCTGGGGTGTCGACGCATTCTGCATGACGGCGACCGCTATTTGGGGCTCATACGCCGCGCCCGATGGTGGCTGGGGGGACTCGGTGCGCTCTTGCAGTTTTCCCTGGGACTGATGGTCTTTGCGAGCTCAGCGACGGCCCGCCGGTATCTGGTCGCTGTCGTGTCGGCGCTCGGCGGGATTGGCAGCGGTCTCTTCGGCTTGCTCTACGCGGCGGTCATCGTATTGGTGGTCGAACGGCCGCGCGGGCGGCGTGTGCTCCGTCCCCTCGCGGCGGTTGGCCGTCTTGCGCTTACAAACTATCTGGCTCAATCCGTCGTCGTCACGACGCTGTTGTATGGCTACGGGTTTGGCCTCTATGGGCGGATTGGCATGCTCGAGGGATTACTCATCGCGGTGGCGGTGTTCGGGCTGCAAACTGCGGCGAGCGTGTGGTGGGTCGCTCGTTTCCAGAGCGGGCCGGTCGAATGGGCGTGGAGGACTCGCGCCGGGTCACCATATAATGACGCGGCGTATCGGCCGTCCGTCACTAATCAGTCATGAGTTAGGAGAACCCAGATGCTCGTCTTCAAACGCGTTGTACTCGCCGCGACTTTGCTCGCTATCCTCCCGGTCCTCGCGCTGCAGGCTCAGATCAGTGAAGAGGAATATGGGAAGGCGATGACCGAAGTTCGGTTTCTGCTGGGTGACGCCGGTCTCCATATTGATGCTCGATACTGGCCCGAGTTGAACGAAGACATCGAGAAGCTCAGAGCCCAGTTTGGCGCCGTGGAGGCGTTCTGGGCCGCGCGGGGTACTGACGAAGCGGTGGCATTCATCCAGGCTTCCCTCGAGAAGTTGGGTCCGATCGAAGCCGCTGCCGATGCGATGGACATCGGTGCCGCCCAGGCGGCCGTGCGAGACCTTCGGACCACCTGTCAGCCCTGCCACGACCAGTATCGTGAAGAGACCGCCGACGGATTCCAGATCAAGCAATAGCGGACCCTCGCGACCGCCATTCAGGACAAAAAAAGACCCTGGCGAGCAAAAGCCCGCCAGGGTCTTCGTCTGTACGGTTCTGTCTGACTAGTTGGTCGGCCAGAGAACGCCTTGGCTCTTTTCGCCTTCGGCGCCCGGCGGGACCGGACCGATGCCTTTGAAGACAAACTTCTGCACGCGTGAGCCCTCATAGGTCTCGGTCGTGTAGATGTTGCCGTCGCTGTCCACCGCGATGCTGTGCACCGCGAAGAACATTCCGGGCTGGCGTCCACCGTCACCAAACGCTGTGAGCACTTCCATGCTCTCGCGCTCGATGATGTAGACCTTCATGTTCTGGCCGTCGGCCAGATACATATACTTCTGCTCGGCGTCTGGCGAGAAGTCGATGTCCCATGTCGAGCCTTGTGACAGCGTGTGGGCACCAACAATGTGCTCACTGACGAATGTCCCGTCCTTCTGGAAGATCTGGACACGGTCTTCGGCACGGTCACAGATATACACGAGACCGTCGTTGGAGATCTCCGAGCAGTGGACCGGGCCGCGGAACTGCTGGGTGGGGGTCCCACCAGGCGAGTACCGACCGAGGTCTACGGTGTCGTCCGGGTCGTTGCCGTACGCACCCCAGAAGCGTTTCATTTCACCGGTGTCCGCATCAACGACTGCCACGCGGCGATTGAAGTAGCCGTCTGCGAAGTAGGCCTCGTTGGCACTCGGGTCGATCCCGATCTTGGCAACACGACCAAAGCTGTCCATCGCGTGGCTGTCACGCGTATAGATCGGTCTCCCGTCGCGCTCACCCGTCTTGCGAGCGTTGTGGGTGCCTACCTGCAGCAGGAAGGTGCCGTCACGGCTGAACTTAAGGACATGCGCGTCACCCGCTCCGTTGCCGCCGATCCAGACGTTGTCGTTGTGATCCACGGTGATGCCATGGTTCGACTCTGGCCAGACGTAGTCGCCAGTTTCGGTTCCCGGACCGCCCCAGCTCTCGACAAGGTTACCGTCCTGGTCAAACGCCAAAACCGGTGGAGCCGGCTGGCAGCACTCGGCGACAGGAGGGTCGGCTCTCATCCCAATTTCGGTGTTGAGCACGAACTGGTTCTCGGTGTTGCGGTGGACGACCCAAATGGTGTCACTGGAGTCGACATCGACACCGATGGTCGGGCCCATGAGTCCGTGATTCGGCAGGTTCTTGGGCCAGAGGGGATCAACCTCGAACATGGGTGCCATCGCGTCGGCACCTTGGATCCCCGCCGGAGCCGCCGCGTTGGCGGCCTCTTCGACGAACGTCTGGCCGACACCGAACGCCACGATAAGCGCCAGGAGTGTCGATCCAACAAAAAGATTGCGTTTCCGGTTCATCCAGGTCCTCCCTATGAGTCGATTGACGGAACCCAACGTATGTCCGTCACCGCGTCCCACGTGGCGGTTGTTTGGGCCCCTCGAAGGCCAACAGTATACTTGCAATCGATTCAAATGACGCGAACTTTTGTCCACCGGTTTTCTTGCTGTCTGATTGGGCTCTTGGCCCTGAGTTTTGTCCTGTTTTCGTCGTCCCAGCCCCGGGCACACGAGATCCCGACCGACGTCCTCATCACGGTTTTGGTCAAGCCCGAAGGCAATCGGCTGCGGGTTCTCGTTCGTGCGCCGATCGCGTCGTTGCAAGATATTCAATTCCCACAGTTTGGACCTGGATATCTGGATATTCCCAACGCGGATTCCGCCTTGCGGCAGGGCGCGCTGATCTGGGTCTCTGATGACCTCGAGGTCTATGAGGACGGCGCGCGTGTCGAGGGGCAAGAGCTTGTCGCGGTCCGGGCGTCGATTCCCTCGGACCGTTCTTTTTCAAACTATGACGACGCGCTAGCGCTTGTTCTCGGGCCCCGTCTGCCCGACGAAACCGAGATCTTCTGGCAGCAAGCCAACGTCGACGCGCTCTTCGAGTATCCGATCCGCTCTGACCAATCCAGCTTCTCTATCGAGCCGACGCTTGCCCGTCTCGGTCTTCGTACTCGGACGGTGCTGCGTTTCGTGTTACCCGATGGCACCGAACGCGCCTTTGACTTTCGTGACAATCCAGGGCTGGTGCGTCTCGACCCCCGGTGGCATCAGGCGGCGCTTCGGTTCATCAATCTCGGCTTTGAGCACATCCTGGACGGAATCGACCACCTGCTGTTCTTGGCCTGTCTGGTGATTCCATTTCGCCGAATTCGGCCGCTCTTCGCGATTGTGACGGCGTTTACGGTGGCCCACTCGGTGACATTGATAGCGTCGGCGTTTGACTTCGCTCCGGATGCGCTCTGGTTTCCTCCGCTCGTCGAGACCCTCATCGCGGTGTCCATTGTCTATATGGCGCTCGAGAACATACTCGGCGTGAAGCCAAAGCGCCGGTGGCTGGTCACGTTTGGCTTTGGGCTAGTGCACGGGTTTGGCTTTTCGTTCGCGCTCCGAGAAACACTGCAGTTTGCCGGTGGGCATCTGTTGACGTCGCTTCTCGCCTTCAATGTGGGGGTCGAGCTGGGTCAGTTGCTGGTGATCTCGCTCCTCGTCCCGGCACTCGCGCTCTTTTTTCGCTACGCCGTCGCCGAACGAGCCGGGACGATTCTTTTGTCGGCGCTCGTCGCTCACACCGCCTGGCATTGGATGATGGAACGCGGCGGAACGTTTCTGCTCTACGACATTCGTTTCTCGCTTCCGTCGTTTGATCTCACCCTGCTCGCCGCGGCGATGCGTTGGGGCATGCTGCTGTTGATCGTCGCGATGCTCGTCTGGTTGATGTCGCTTGTTTTTCCCCAGCTGGAGCGAGACGGCGCCACCCAACCCGCTTCGGCGAAAGAGTAGCGGGCCGCGGTCCGACGGTCCGAGATCCCTGGGGGAACACGTGGCAGATCGCGCACACGCAATGACCGGTTTTCAACGCCCAGTGTCCCGTTTCGTCCTGTCGCTGGTTGTGATGGCCTCGGCTGGTCTCGTGCCCTCATCACTCCACGCCCAGACACGGACCATTTGGGACGGGGTCTATACCGATGACCAGGCGCAGCGGGGGCGGGAACGCTATGTGGAGATATGCGGGTATTGTCACCGTGACGACCTCAGCGGGGGGGGAAGCGAAGCCGGCGCCCCAGCGCTGGCGGGCGGGCTTTTTACGTCACGCTGGCAGGACCGCCCGTTGGTCGATTTGTTTGTGACCATCGGGACGACAATGCCTCGGCAGGAACCGGACTCGTTGAGCCCTCAGGTCGTCATCGACATCGTGAGCTTCTTGTTGCAGGCCAACGACATACCGGCGGGTGATTCTGAGCTTCCACCCGAGCTTGCGCCGCTAGACGCGGTCATTTTTACCGACGGGCCTGTCCGTTAGGCGACCGCCCTCCCTCTACCCGACGCCCTTCTCGGGAGAAGACGGCGTTTTCCATTCGTGACGCGCTCCCCGAGGTTCCCCCCGCGCTCCGGTCCCAGCTTCGAACTAGCGCACCGTCGAGATGCAGTCAATCCTCTGGCCCGCAGCACCACCTAGCGTCGCGTTCCCGCGTCTCGCCATACAGCCGGTATGACACGGCGCGGCGCCTTGTGCCGGGCGGCCCTGGGAACCCGAGGCTTTGACCTCATCTCGACTGCGGTGGACGAATGGAGTGGGACGGCCGCTTGCTGCCCCCAACCTCGGTCATTGCTAAGTGCTACGTGGTCTGTGGGTAGTGCTCGTCCGTACTCAGTGCTCGTCCGTCGCTGGTGACGCTGGCCCGTCGAACGGATACCCCGGGGGGCCATACGTGTAGAACGCCGCCAGCGAATCGATCTTGTCCATGTCCGGATACAACACGCCAAACGCTGGGGCTTCACGGCTCCCACGCGGCGAATACCAGACGGCCCCGTCCCGAGTTACTTGAATCTTCGGCGAGTCAGCGTGCCGTTGCGGCTTTGGATAGAAGGTGAACTCCTGGAGGATCGGGTCGAACTTCCACAGCGAGGCCCCATACTCTCCGTCGGTGCGCTGACCAACGTCTGACGCCCAGATGTTGCCCTGAGGATCCGCGGCAACGTCATAGGGTTCCGCGTTCTGTTGCGGGATCGTCCACTCCGTCATCTTGCCGTTGGTCTGGTCCAGCCTGACGAGTTTTCCTGGTCGCTTGCCCGCGGCATAGATGCCCCACCAGATATTGTTCTGCGCGTCCACATTCAACCGACGAGTGTGAGCCGGATAGGTTGGCGCCGTGTACTCGGTCCATGAATTGTTCGAGGTATCGAACTTGACGATCTTGCCGCCACTCCAGAGGGCGATCCAGATGTTGTCGTTGCGGTCGGCCACGACGCCATACGGAATGGCGTGAGGCGTTGGGATCCGAAACACCGAGACCTCGTTTGTCTCGCGGTCCCACTTGCTCAGGGCTCCCCCCATGATCCAGCCGATATAGATGTTGCCCTTCGAGTCCATCGCCAGCGACTGGAGGAACTTTGTCGGATTGCGAACGACATTGTCGGGGTCCATCGGAATCTGATACTCAAACTTCTCCGTCTTGGGATTGAATCCGAGGAGTCGTTTCTCTTTGTCTCCCGTTCGGCCCCGGTGTTCCGGAAGCCAAATCATGCCGGTCCGATCGATCAGGATTTCATGGTTACCGTTCCTGGGATCGGGGTAGAGATACTCCTTCTGCGCGCCGGTGCGGGGGTCAAGCTTGACCAACCGATGGGGGATCCCGCGATCCACGAGCCAGACGTTGCCATCCGCATCGAAACGGGGGTCTTGCCCGTAGCGCCCGACCCGGTCATTGGCCCACCTGGGGTCATTTGTCCCTTCGCCAGCCGGGTCCGTGGGCAGGTAGTACTCGATATACATGGCCTTACTGAGCGCGTCTTTGTCGATGGGCATCTGCTGCTCGATCCGGACCCGGCGGGGTGTGCTATCGGGTCCGAAGTTCTTGACCACATACGCCAGGAGGTCATCTCTGTCCGCGCGCCCGAACCGGAATGTGGAGGCCCGGTAGGAGAGAAGTCCCTGCGCGTATCGGGTGGGATCCTGTTCAGAGAGCGTGCTGCCCACCATGTGATCGATGCGGGATTGCCATTGCCGTTCGGAACCCGGTCGTGACGGAAAGAAGTTCTCCCCGTGACAGACCATGCACACTTGCTCAGCGACCTCTTTCCCGGGTCCGGGTGGGTAGATCTCGTCGTAGCTCTGAAGCTCGACCGACCCGGCCGAGCTGTTCTCCATCGCCGTGCGACCGGTCGGAATGACGAGCAGGGGCGTATCGCCGGTCAGCTCCCCCAGCGTGAGCGTGACATCGGCCGCGTCACCGGCCGCCACCGTTAAGGTTCGCAGATTCGACTCGAGGTGCTTCGTGCTGGCACTGACCTCGTAGTTGCCGGGAAACAGGGCCACGGCCCGGAAGCGTCCCGCATTCGTGTAGA
>CAUZIB010000113.1:0-13829 GCA_963579735.1 Vicinamibacteria bacterium
CTCGTAGGTCTTTGGTTCCAGGTGCCGAAACGCCAGCTCTTCCAGCTCGTTCTTCAGCTTATTCATGCCGAGCCGGTTGGCAATCGGCACGTAGATGTCGAGCGTTTCCTGCGCGATCTTGACCCGCCGCTCTTCGGACAAGGCGGTCAGCGTGCGCATGTTGTGAAGGCGGTCCGCAAGCTTGACGAGGATGACGCGCGCGTCATCGACCATCGCCAGCAACATCTTGCGAAAATTCTCTGCTTGGCGCTCCTCCGTCGACGAGAACGGGATCGTGCTTATCTTTGTGACTCCCTCCACCAAATGCGCCACGTCGTCGCCAAACATCTCGCGGACGCTATCGATGGTAGTCAGGGTGTCTTCAACAACATCGTGCAGGAGTCCGGCCGCTATCGCGACGTCGTCAAGCCGCATGTCGGCGACGAGCCAGGCCACCTCGAGCGGATGAGTAATGTACTCCTCACCTGACCTACGAAGCTGCCCGGCGTGCTCGACAGCGGAAAATTTGTACGCTCGGCGCAGAAGATCCGTATCGGAGTCGGGGTTGTAGGCAGTCGCCTTCGCCGCCAGGCTGCTAAAGGTGATCATCAAAGGGCTCGCGTCCCAATGGGTCGTACTGTCGTCGGCAAGAAAAAAGCCGGCTACCGCAACAGCGGTAGCCGGCCGTCAAGCATTGTGCTGTAGAGCGAAACTACTCAGCCTCAGCCGCAGCGACACCAGCGTTCTGTGCTGCCTCGAGGCTCTCCGCGAGATCGCGAAGTTCGTCAGCTTCGGCGATGAGTGCTTCCTGCTCGTCAGAATCGTCCGTCTCGTTCGCCTGCATGCGGAGCAAAATATTCTTGTACACCAGGGCGTCCACATACCGCTCGTTCAGCGCCAGCGCACGATCAGCAGCTTCCAGACCCGACCCGATGTATTCATTCTTCAGCTCTTGCGTGATCCGGAAATCCCGGAAGGCCTTCTCCCAGTAAAACGTCGATATCGTGTAGTAGGCCTCCGGATTGTCCGGCTCTATCTCAGCTCTCTGCTCCAGCGCATCGATCGTGAGCTCAAACTCGCCCGCTCGATTGTAGAAGCCGGCGAGCTGCAAATACACCACAGGGTCGGTCGCCCGGAAACTCCGTACCGATTGGTACACAGCCTCCGCGTCTTCAAAGAGCCCCGATTCCTCATATAGCTGTGCGAGCCGGAAATAGTTGTCGGGATTCTCTGGATCCCGCTGAATCATGTCGCGCAGCACGGGCTCCGAGCGAGATGGGTCGTTCGCCTTGTTTGGACCGAACGCCGCAACGAGATACTGCAGGGACAGAACCTGATAGTCAGTAAAGGAGCCATCACCATTTGGGACCCTTCGGGGGGCGCGGTCTGACGCCAACTCGTAGTAGCGA
Source organism: Vicinamibacteria bacterium (assembly GCA_963579735.1). Lineage (GTDB taxonomy): Bacteria > Acidobacteriota > Vicinamibacteria > Vicinamibacterales > UBA8438 > CAUZIB01. Next base: position 1,389 of record CAUZIB010000113.1, read on the forward strand.
ATCGCCTCCTCGAGATTGTGGATGTTTTCCGCCGAGCTGTCACCGGTTACGTACAAACTATCGTAGGAGTTGGCGACAAAGAAATACGACGGGGTGAGCATTTGAGCCACCTCGCTGTCGCCACCGCTGGCCTCGATGACCCCAAGGACCTCATCGTATAGCTCGATGGCCTCCTCGTAGAACCCTCTTCCGTACGCCAGGTTTGCGTCTTTAAACGTCCGAACTGCGCCTAGCTCACTGAAGAACGAGCACCCGGTTGACGGGAGCGTCAGTAGCGCGAGCGCGACGAAGACAACCCACGCTCGGTTGCGTTGCATGTCCATTGAACCTCTCTTTTGACGTCTTCGAAATGTCGCAGTCCCGAATCCAACGAGCGCGGTCGGCCGCCGATCAAATCGTGTCTCTACTCACCAACTGGGGATGCACCGCCAGCGCGCCGCATACCCTCGGTCACAATTCCAACTTTGTCAATGCCCGCACCCTTGGCCGCATCGATCACCGCGATGATGTCCCCATAGGACAGGGTGCCGGAACCGGCGATAAACATCGTCTTGTCCCTACGTTGGGCAAAGATATCTCGCAGCCTGGTCTCGAGCTGATTGATTGTCACGTCTTGCTTGTTGATCGAGATCCGCCGGTCGGCGGTGTACTCCAAGACGATCTGGCTACTGTCGGTCGCGGCCTGGGCCGAAGACTGTGTCTCAAGCGGCAGGTTGATATCGAGGCCGCGTTGTCCCAACGGCAATGCCGCCAGAAAGATGACGATCAAGACCAACAACACGTCGATAAACGGCGTGATGTTGATCTCGTGGTTTTCTTCGGGTCTGTCCGCTTCGACGACCGCGTCCGCGCCGTGATGCTTCTTCCTGGCCATCGATTAGTCTCCGCCAGCTCCAGAGAGACGCCGTTCGGTGATGAGGCCGATATTCTCGATGCCGGCCCGTTGCAGTTGGTCCAGTACGGTCATGATCTCGGAGTACCTCGCTCCCTCGTCACCCTTAATCAACAGGATACGCTCCAGCTTCCGGTCGAGTGCGGACTGGATGGCGGATAGCAGCAGGGTCTCCTCGGTCGGGATGTTGTCGACGTAGAAACGGCCTGCTTGGTCGATGTGAAGAGTGGTGTTGTTGTCGTTGTCCGCCTTATCTTGCGTATTACGCGCCTCTGGCAGCCTAACTGGAACACCGGCTTGCAACATTGGCGCAATCAGCATGACGATAATCAACAACACCAGCATCACGTCCGCGAGCGGCGTGACGTTGATCTCTGAGTTTAGGGCATCGCCCTTGTTACCGACCGCCATCCCCATGGTATGTTTCCTCCTGTCGCCGAATTTCCGCCGCGCAGCCCCGCTTGTTAGCTAGCAGCAGGGCTTCACGGACTTATCAGACGCTGATGCCGCTCGCGCCAACGCTGGCGACGGCAGCGACACGTCTCTCACTTACGGGAAACTACGCTTTCTTGATGAAATAGTCGACGAGCTCTGAAGACGAGTTGTCCATCTCGACGTTGAAGTACTCAACCTTACCGGTCAGGTAGTTGTAGAACCACACGGCCGGGATCGCAACAAACAACCCGACAGCGGTTCCGACCAGCGCCTCAGAAATACCGCCAGAAACTGCGCCCAAACCACCGGACCCAGTCGTCGCGATACCTTGGAACGCGTTGATGACGCCAAGAGTCGTGGCGAACAAGCCTACGAACACAGCCGTGGAACCGATGGTCGCGAGGACGCCCATCCCCTTCTTGAGGTCGGCAGAGGTCAGAGCCGCCGCACGCTGAATCGCGCGACGCACACTGTCAACGATATCGTCCTTGTTCAGCTCCACACCAGAGTCCTCCTGGAACTGATATTCCTGGAGCCCAGCGAGCACCACTTTGCTGAGATGGCTGTACCGGAAGTCTTTAGACTGCGACACGCCGATCGCGTCTTTGAGCTTGTGGTCTTTCAGATGCTTTGCGACGCGAGGTGCGAACGTCTTTGACTGTTTCGTGGCCTGAGAAAACGTGAAAACCCGTTCGAAAAATATACCGACTGACCACATCGACATGACGGCCAAAAGCGCCATCAAGAGTTTAACCGGGATACTCATTTGGTCCCAAAGTTCCAGTAGATCCATCTACTCCTCCTCGACGAATTACCTAATGGTTCTGTTTCGCACGCGAAAGCAGGCACTTTCCTGCATGACGGTTGCGGCGACGAACTTCAGCGCTTTTCAGGCGAACGCCAACCGGTGTTTCGATTGGGGTCTGGTTATTACGACATGGTGAAGTTGACGGTTACCGTCATGATGACTGGAACGGGAACGCCATTGAGCAACGTGGGCGTGTAAACCCATTGCCGCACTGCGGATATCGCCGCGTCGTCAAGAAGTGGCACGGACCGCAAAACATTGACGTCTGTCACTAGACCGGTGGGACCAATGACCGCTTCCAGAATAACGACGCCTTGAACCCGCGCAGCCTGCGCAACAGGCGGATACACTGGAGGTACATCGGTCACTTTGGTCGGTGGCGAAATATTTCCACCGACTCGGATGGGCTCAACTGGGGGTGGTGGCGGTGGCGGGGCTGACGGTAAACCGCCCACGATTCCGCCGATGACTCCACCTGCTAATCCACCTTCCACACCGCCAACGTCAGAAAGGTCGAAGCCGGTTTCAGCAATAATTTCATCCGGCGCGGCGATAGGGGCAGCGTTCGGATTGATCTCAACGACCGGCGGCGGAAGTGCGGCCGCAGGTCGAGGCGGTGGGGGCGGCGGGGGCGGTGGAGGTGGTGGAGGCGGCGCAGCGACAAATGCCATCATCGACGACGGACTCGGCAGCGCATCAACCGCCAGCAAAGGAACGATCACGATCGTGCCGATCGCAACAACATGGATCAAAATCGACAATGGAACGGTGTACCACTTTTGCGTTCCGACCTTTATGGTCGGATTCGCGATCTCACCAAACATTTGATGACCGGCCACGGATACCTCCTCACCCATCGCACAAAGACAGGCGGCGCTTCAATGAGCGTCGATTATATGTATGCTCCGAAATCGTGTCAACGAGCTAGAACATAAATAAGCGCGAGACATAAAAAGCCCATTCAACCCCTAAGAATATTTCCGGGTTCGTCACCGCGTGCCATTGCTGAACCCAAAAATTTTGGCTGTCGTTTCGGTTAGACCCCGGCCGCGCAAAAATGGCCTCATCCCATCCACGCGACGACGAGAGGAGCAAAGATCACCGCGACGATGCTCATCAGCTTGATGAGAATGTTCAGACTCGGCCCGGACGTGTCCTTAAAAGGATCACCGACCGTGTCGCCGATGACAGCGGCCTTGTGAGGCTCGGACCCTTTCCCGCCTAGGTGCCCTTCTTCAATGTATTTCTTGGCGTTGTCCCACGCGCCGCCCGCGTTGGCCATCATCAGCGCCATGAGCACACCGGAGACCAGCGCTCCGGCCAAGAGTCCTCCGAGCCCAGAGACGCCGAGCAAGAAGCCGGTCACGACCGGCGCCAGCACCGCGAGAATGCCGGGGAGAATCATCTCTTGAATCGCAGCCTTGGTGGAAATTTCGACGCACCTGGCTGAATCCGGCTCGGCTTCGCCTTCCAGCAGCCCTTTGATCTCTTTGAATTGCCGACGTACTTCCTCGATCATTTTCGCCGCCGACCGCCCCACGGCATTCATGGTGAGCGCTGCAAAAATGAAAGGAAGCATGCCGCCCAGCAACATCCCTATCAGAACATTCGGATTCTCCAGCGACAGGCTGAGTAGGCGTTCGTCAAACACATCGACCCCGCCTGCTTGCTCGATCGCCTGGTCCGCTTTTGTTCGGAACGTGCTGAAGAGGGCCAACGCAGTCAGCGCCGCCGAGCCGATCGCGAACCCTTTGCCCATCGCTGCTGTCGTGTTGCCTACCGCGTCCAGCGCGTCGGTTCGCTGCCGAACGTAAGGCTCGCACTTGCTCATCTCCGCGATGCCTCCGGCGTTGTCGGCGACGGGGCCATACGCGTCAACGCCGAGGCTGATCCCCAAGGTGGACAGCATGCCGACGGCGGAGATCGCGATCCCGTAGAGTCCGGCGAACTCGTAGCTAAAGAAAATCGCTATGCAGATAATGATGATCGGGAGCCCACACGACATCATGCCAACACCAAGCCCCGCAATGATGTTCGTGGCAGGTCCCGTTTCGGACGCCTTCGCAATGTGCTGCGCTGGCGGTTTGTCTTTTCCGGTGTAGTACTCCGTCACCTGACCAATCGCCACGCCCGCGGCCAAACCAAGGAGCACGCACCACAGCACGCCGAAGGGCAGCCCCAGCATCACAACCAGACCGACAGCGGCCAGCAGAACTAGAGCCGACGCCACAAGAAGACCACGGTGAAGCGCCCCGCCGATCTTGCTCTCATCGTCGGTGTTGACGGCGAAGGTTCCCAGAATCGAGGCGACGATGCCAACGCCGGCTAGGAGAATCGGAAAGAGAACGAGGGCTGCCTGCACCGCGCCAAACTCGCCCTCTTCGACCTCCCACAAGGCCAGGGCGGTGGGCGCTGTCAACGCCCACGCCAACGCGATGGAAGCAATGATGCTACCGACATACGACTCAAAGAGGTCAGCGCCCATGCCCGCGACATCGCCAACGTTGTCGCCCACGCTGTCGGCGATCGTGGCCGGATTCCGGGGATCATCTTCAGGAATACCGGCCTCGACTTTGCCGGACAGGTCTCCCGCCACGTCGGCGGCCTTTGTGTAGATGCCACCCCCCACTCTGGCGAAGAGCGCGATGGAGGAGGCCCCCAGGGAAAACCCGAACAGTTGCTCGATCGCGATTGGTCCGTTGCCGGTCAAACCGCCAAATGCGTAGTAGAGAATGGCGACACCGGCCGTGCCCAGAGCCACGACCGTGAGCCCCATCACCGCCCCGCTCGAGAACGCCACCCTCAGGGCGGCGGCAAGGCTTGTCGTGGCCGCAAACGTTGTCCGAACCGCGGCCCCGGTTGCGGTCCGCATACCCACCCAGCCGGCAGTGGCCGACAGCAGCGCGCCGATGAGAAAGCTCACGCCAGTCAATACTGCGTTCTCGGGGAGGAAGAGACACAGAATCACGAACATGAGGCCCACAAACACCGCGAGCACCTTGTATTCCGTCTTGAGAAACGCCATCGCCCCCGCCCGAATGAGCGCGGCGATGCGCTGCATGACTTCAGGGCCTGGGGAATGCGCATTGATACTGCGGACCAAATACACAGAAAAGAGTGCGGCTGCGAGCGGGGCACCACATCCCAACGTTAGGTAGAGTAGCTGTTCCATTCGGTTCCTTTAGATGTAGGTGTCTATGGCGTAGGAGCCCTGCGAAGCCGCCACAACAACCGATTACCGTAGTAAGTCATCACCGCTGCGGTCAAGCCTCGGTGGTTCCGGCGAACCGGTCACGGTCGTCCCGGTGAGCGGAACTGGTTCCACTTCTGGTTCTGATGAAACACGCAGTTTTGTCGAAAATGCCATCCCTCCGGTCAGGAACACCTGGACACCCTCCTGCACGGTCAAATCGGGATACGAAACCACGCTCGTGTCATAGATGTGGATATCACCAAAATAAATGTGATTCGTCGGTACGTAGACGGCCACCAGTTCGCTCGACCCGTCGTCTCGACCCAGGACAAACTGTTTGGTCAAGAACCCCAACACCAAGCCTCGGCGAGGGTCATCAACCAAGACGACTCTTTTGAACCCCATCTTATTTGTGGGAGAAAACGCTTCCACGAGCTGCTTCACCGGGCCATACACCGCCCGAAACACCGGAAGCCGTAGCAAGTACTCCTCGCCGCGTTGCAACACGCGGCCCCCGAAAACATTCGTGGCCACCACCCCCACCATCAACACCAGCGCTGCCAGCGTGAGCAATCCCATCCCCGGCACTTCTTGCCCCAACCAACGAGCGTAGACAGGCACCATGACCCCGTCGATCAGTTGAAAGAGCCAGACAAACGCCGCCACGCTTATCACCAGAGGAACGGTGACTACAAACCCGGTTAAGAAACTTCGTCGAAGCCATTGCATAAGTCAGGTCTATCCTTAGCCCGGCCTTTTCAAATTTCCTCGTGGAAAACGATACGAGGCGTCACGCCCCTCGGAGCGCGAACACAATCAGCGCCGCGATGACCACTCGGTAGGCAACGAAAGAGTAAAGCGAATTGTCGGCCAAGAAGCGAATAAAGTATTTCACTGTTGCATAGCCGACAACCGCGGAACTCAACAGGCCGACGGCAAACAGGCCGACGGCACCCGGCGGCACTCCGACGCTCGCCAACTCAAACGCCTCCCTTCCTGCGGCGGCCACGATCGCGGGTATACCCAACAGGAACGCAAAGCGGGCCGCTCGCTCCCGGCGCAGACCAAACAGCATCGCGATGGTGAGGACGGCACCCGATCGCGACACGCCCGGCACCAACGCGGCTGCCTGAGCAAAGCCCAGGTAGAGCGCCTCACGACCAGTCAGGGTCTCTTCCGTCCTGACTCGCGACCCGACGCGCTCGGCGGCAGCCATGACGAGTGCTCCGAGCGCGAGCGCGGCGGCGGCGACGATCGGCGTCCGCAGGGTCGACTGGATGGCATCAGCGAAGAGAAGCCCCACAACAACGATCGGTAGCGTACCGATGGCAATCTGCCTGACGAGTCGTACCCCTGAGTCCGCGGTACCCCGACCTCGCGCGAAGATATGCGGCATGGAAACCGTCATTCTCCAGACGTCTTGTCGGAAATACACCAGGACGGCCAGCAAGGTTCCCACATGACACGCGACGTCAAACGCGAGTGCCAGCTCACCCGAAGCCCATCCAAACAAAGCGCGGGTGAGTACGAGATGAGCGGAGCTCGAGATCGGCAGAAACTCGGTCAGCCCTTGGACAATCCCGAGCAGCGTGGCCTGAAACGCGGTCACCGATTTTACGGAGCCCCTGCGTGATGAGCAGAGCTAGACGCGCACGTTGCGCCCACGTCGCTTCGCTTGGGGCCTGGTTGGGCGAGTCGGCGCGTCAGACGATGGTGTCGCCGTGACCTGCGGCCGTCGCGGCGACGTGGCATCCGACGCCGGGAGACCTCGCCGGGCCACCCGCCATTGGGTGATCAGAATGGCCACTGGGGCGGCGATAAAAATCGTCGAGTAGGTCCCGGTCACGACGCCAACGAACATCGTGAACGCGAACCCACGAAGCACCTCGCCCCCAAACACGAACAACGCCAATACCGTAAATGCCGTCGTTCCAGAGGTAATAATCGTCCGCGCCAATGTCTGGTTGACACTGGTGTTAACCAGGGCCGGGAAGTCTCCGCGGCCTCTTCGACGAGTATTTTCTCGGACCCGGTCAAACACGACGATCGAGTCGTTTACCGAGTAGCCCGTAATCGTCAGCATCGCCGCCACAACATTGAGTGACAGTTCGTAGCCGAATAGCGTCAGCAAGGAGAATGTCACCAGGATGTCATGCGCGACCGCCACAATGGCGCCAACGCCAAAGCTATAGCTGAATCGGAAGGCGATGTAGCCGAGGATCCCGACCATCGCGAACAGAAAGGCGCTCACACCTCGCTGCTGGAGCTCGGCGCCGATGACCGGCCCTACGAGCTCTCGAGACACCTCCTCGAACTCACCGAGCGAACTCTCGTTCAAAAGCGATAGGACGCGCTCTGCACCCTCCTCGAGCCTTGTCCCTTCTTCGGGATCCGCCTGTGGCAGGCGTACCAGAACTCCGCCCCCAGAATCGCCGTATTGCTGGACGTCCTTCTCGTCAATCAGCGTGAGCGCGTCGCGGACCGCCGCTTCCGATGTCGGCTGGGCAAACTCGAGGACCATGAGTGAGCCCCCGGAGAAATCGATACCGAACCGCAATCCGCCGTTCAGGACCATCACGACGACGCCGGCCGTTATCAGGGCGGCGGACAACGCGACGGCGTACCACCGTTTTCCAATGAAATCGAAGTTCGGTTCTTTTGCGAAGAGCGACATCAAAATACTCGGCTAGATGCTCAGTGTCGCCGCGCGGCGACGTGACAGTACGACGTCAAAAAGGGTCCGCGAGACAAACACCGCGGTAAACACGTTCGACACCAGCCCAATCGCCAGAGTAGTGGCGAACCCTCGGATGGGCCCAGATCCGAACTGAAACAAGAGTCCAGCCGCTATCAGCGACGCGATATGGGTATCCAAAATCGTCAAGAAGACTCGGTCAAACCCTGCGCTGACCGCCGACCGAACCATCTTATCGGCCCTCAGCTCCTCTTTGATGCGTTCAAAAATCAGCACATTTGAATCGACACCAATACCGATCGTAAGCAGCAGTCCGGCAATCCCGGGCAACGTCAGCACCGCCTCGATATACGCCATGAGGCCCAAGAGGATCACCAGATTCAGACACACCGCCACTATGGCGTTCACCCCGGCGAGTTTGTAATAGACCAGCATGAAGAAGCCGACGGCCAGCAACCCAGACGCCATCGCTATGACTCCGGCCCGTACGGACTCGGCGCCCAGCGATGGACCGATCGTCCGCTCCTCAAGGTACGTTAGCGACGCCGGCAACGCGCCCGAGCGGAGCGTCAGCGCGAGGTCCTCGATTTCTTCCTGGCTGAACGCACCAGAGATCTGGCCGTCCGTCGTGATCCGCCCGTTGACCGTGGGCGCGCTCTCGACGCGGTCGTCGAGCAGGATGGCCAAAGAGCGCCCAATATTCTGCCCGGTCAACTCGCCAAACTTTCGGGCGCCCTCTCGGTTGAGGGTGAAGCTTACCGCCGGCTGATTGAACTCATCCAGCGAGGGTCGCGCGTTTCGAAGGTCGCGACCGGTTACGGCCGCTGCGCGACCCACAAGGTAATACGACTCATCGGAAACACCGCCGAGCACATCGGACGGACCGGTGACGACTTCCATATTTGGCGGCACAATACCGTTTCGGGCCGCGAGCAAGACCTCTCGACTTGGCGCGGGTCCCTCTTCGACCAACTTGATTTCGAGCAGCGACGTCGACCGAATGATGTCCCTCGCCCGTCCGACATCGTCAATTCCTGGGAGCTGCACGAGGATCTGGTGCCCCCCCACGGAATACGGCGTCACGATCGGCTCCGCGACACCCAGCTCATTGACCCGTCGCTCGATTGTCTGCAGCGCTTGACGCACCGACTCGTCGCGTAACGAGGACTCAACTGGCCCTCGCATCCGGTAGGTGTAATTTCCACCGGCGCCACCCTCCCGGTTATACGACAAGCTGAGCAGGTCGTCAGCGGTCTGCCGAAAATCCGCGTCTCGGTTTTGGGGCACGCCTTCGATGACGATCGTCGTCGGCTCCGACGACGCGACTGAGGTAACCTCGACCCCTTGCGTAATGAGCTGGGTTTGCAACTGCTCGGCTGACGCCTCGCTCTCGGCCAGCAAGGCGTCGTCGGTCTGGACTTGCAGCACCATATGAACGCCACCGCTGAGGTCGAGCCCCAGGCGGATTTTCTCGTCGGGGGGGAACATCGCCAACGCTGACAATGCCGCGACGGCGATGATCGAGAGCAGCTTCCACTGGAGGTTCTTTTTCATTGAAATGATCGTCCCTGATTTACGGGCCGCTAGGTCCGGGCTTGCACAACAGGGTCTTCCCCTTGATACCCACCGATCGATGCCCGGGACATTTCGACGCGGACCTTGTCGGCGACCTGTACATGAACGGACCGTTCGCCCATCTTCGCAACGACTCCATACATGCCGCTGGTCGTCACTACTTTATCGCCGACCTTGAGATCGGCCTGAAAATCGTCAACTTTCTTCTGACGCTTTCTCATCGGCAACAAGATGATGAAATAAAAAATTGCCAAAATGAGGGCAAACGGCATGAGCGTCACAAAGGGGCTTTGCTGCCCCGGTGACTGTGCCAACGACATCAAAAAACTGACCGCGAATCCGAACATTTGTGACTACCGGCGGGAAAGCGCTTTCTGGAAGGCTTGTCTAAAAGTCTCGAATGTGCCGAGCACTATAGCCTCGCCAATCCGTTTCATCGTGTCAAGATAAAAGTGCAGATTGTGCAACGAGTTGAGCGTCGCAGCGGTCATTTCTCTGGCCACAAAGAGATGCCGCAGATACGCGCGGGAGAAGTGCCGGCACGTATAGCAGCGACACCCGGGGTCCGGCGGACGGTCATCCTCGGCGTATCGGGCTCCCTTCACGTTGATCGTCCCGGTGCGTGTAAAGAGCTGGCCGTTCCGGCCGTTGCGCGTCGGCAGTACACAGTCGAACATATCGACCCCGCGCGCCACCATCTCGACTAGATTGGCCGGCGTGCCTACTCCCATGAGATACCGCGGCCTGTCCTTCGGCAGCCAGGACGCGGTGACCGCTGCGGTCTCATATAGCTCATCTGTCGTCTCACCAACGCTGAGCCCGCCAATCGCGTAGGCCTCGAATCCAACGTCTCGGATCTTCTGCGCACTTTCTTGACGAAGGTCCGCGAAAGTGCTGCCCTGTACGATTCCAAACTGAAGTTGGCCTGGATTGGTGACCATCGCCGGGTCGGGTGAATCGCGGAGTGCCAGAAATCGTTTCCGAGAGCGCCGGGCCCACCGGGCGGTGAGCTCCATTGAGCGCCGTGCCTCGTCCCGTGTCACCGGATACGGCGTGCATTCATCGAAGGACATCGCAATGTCCGATCCAAGCCGCGCTTGAATCTCCGTGGCCCGTTCCGGCGTGAGCCGCTGCCGACTCCCGTCTAGATGAGATCGAAAATCAACACCGTCCTCGTCGATAGTGCGGCGGGTCCGCAGGCTGTAGACCTGGTAGCCGCCACTGTCGGTCAAAATTGGCGCCGGCCACCCCATGAACCGGTGTAGCCCTCCGGCTCGGGCGATTCGACCATCACCGGGCCTCAGCATGAGGTGATAGGTGTTCGCCAGCATGATCTCGGCTCCGAGCTCGTGTAGGTCGCGGTGGAGGATTCCCTTGACGGTACCGGCCGTACCCACCGGCATGAACGCCGGAGTGTGCACCACACCATGCGGCGTTTCCAACACTCCACATCGAGCCAGCCCGTCGACATGCGTCACTCGGAACACTCCGGTATGTTACCGTCCGGCGAATCGATGAAACGGCTTCGAGTAGGCGTGGTGTATGGCGGACGGTCGAGCGAACACGAGGTCTCGCTGGCCTCGGCCGCCGCGGTTTTCGCGAATCTTGACCCGACACGATACGACGCCATTCCTATATACGTGGAACGCGACGGTCGCTGGTCTCTGCCCGAGCGCCCACCAACTGAGCTCTCCGCGGGTGCCGTGGTCCAGGCCGCCAAGGCGGTGACCGCGCGTGCGACCAGCGGCTCGTCGGCGGTGACCACCACCGTCCACTTCGCCGCGTATCCGAGCCCAATCCCGCTCGTCACCCTTCGACCCGAGCCGGAAAGGGCGGGACACGCATTGGTGACCGGTCAGGCGTTGGACCTCGTCTTTCCGGTCATTCATGGGCCCTATGGTGAAGACGGCACCCTTCAGGGGCTTCTCGAACTTGCCAATATGCCCTATGTGGGAGCCGGTGTTCTCGCCTCGGCCCTGGCGATGGACAAGGCAATGGCAAAGGTCGTCTTCGCCGCCCACGAGCTTCCGGTCACCGAGTACGTCGTCCTTTCGGCCACCTCGTGGAACCGCGACCGTCAGGACATCCTGGTCGACCTGGAACGCAGATTGCCTGGATCAGTATTTGTCAAGCCAGCCAACCTGGGTTCGAGCGTCGGGATAAGTAAGGTGACCAACCGGCAAGGACTCGCGCTCGAGGAGGCAATCGACCGGGCGCACGAGTTCGACACCAAAGTGATTGTGGAAGCCGCCGTCACGAGCGCCCGTGAGATCGAGTGCGCCGTGCTTGGCAACGACAGGCCGCGAGCGTCCGTCCCAGGCGAAATCGTCTCCGGGGGAGACTTTTACGACTATGACGCAAAGTATGTTACCGGAGGGTCTCGAACGATCGTTCCTGCCGAACTGACGGAAGCCGAGGTCGACACCATCAAATCCTTCGCAGTGGTGGCCTACCGCGCCCTAAACATTGTCGGCATGGCACGTGTTGACTTTCTTCTCGATTCAAAGAACAAAACAATATTTATCAACGAAATAAATACCATTCCTGGATTCACAGAGATCAGCATGTACTCAAAAATGTGGGATGCCTCCGGTTTACCGTATCCTGCTCTCCTCGACCGGCTGATAGAGCTCGCCCTCGAACGCCACGCGCACAAACAAAACCTCCGCACCAGCAGCCTGTAAAGTCGCTTGCCGTACAGAATCCATCGGGTCGGCCGATGAGACCAGTAGCTCCCTTTTGACTTTTCAATGACTTTGTGCTTGACAGGCCTCGTTTCTCACCCATAATCTACATCTGGTATGAGGGGTAACGGCTCAGCCCACCTGTTGGGTGATCTCGCC
>CAUZIB010000114.1:0-13725 GCA_963579735.1 Vicinamibacteria bacterium
GTTCCCGACATCAGCGGGCTCACCCCGCCCGAGGCCGAACAGCTTTTGGACGCAGCCGGACTCTCTGTGCGAATCGACCCGGTCAGTCGCGTGCACGACTCCATCACTGTGGGCCGTATCGCGGAGCAAGCGCCCGGCGCAGGTCTCTTGACCCGGAGCGGCCGCAGCGTCCAGGTATGGCTGAGCTCCGGTTTGACACCTGGGTCACTCCCCTCCCTGATCGGCGCGTCGGAGCGGGCTGCTCGTCAACGACTGGAGGAGAACGCCTTCGCCGTCGATGGACTCTCAGAGATCCGATCCAGCCGATATCCGGTCGACGCGGTCGTCGCGCAGGTGCGGACCGGTGACAGCTCCGGCCAGCGCGTCTCGCTGCTCGTCAACCGCGGAGAGCGCGGCGTGACCTATGTCATGCCGGACCTGATCCGTCTTGACGGTACCGCAGCCGCTGCGCTGTTGCGCGCGAGAGGCTTCAGGATTACGGTGGTGAGCGACCATCCGTATACCGGTGTTCCCCCCGGGATCATTTTGCGCCAGTCGCCTGAGGCGGGCTACCAGATTGCCCCCGGCGAGCTCATTCGGATCGAGGTCAGCCGGTGAGTATCCGGATCGCGCCGTCGATATTGTCGGCGGACTTTGGCCACCTGGCCGACCAGGTGGCGGAGGTCGAGCAGGGCGGAGCCGACTTCATCCACGTCGACGTCATGGACGGCCGGTTTGTCCCGAATATCAGTATTGGGGTGCCCATCGTGGCGGCACTGGCACGCACGGTGACCGTGCCGCTCGATATCCACCTCATGATCGTCGAGCCGGAACGCTATCTCGATGCATTCGTCAAGGCTGGGACAAAGGCCTCCGGCGAGTGCCTTGTCGGGATGATCTCGGTCCACGTCGAAGTCTCACCTCACATACACCGTACGTTGGGTGCCATCCGCGCCCTGGGCATAAAGGCGGGCGCTGTCCTCAACCCCGGCACCACCGCGCGTGTCTTAGAGCCGGTCGCCGAGCTCGTCGATTTCGTCACTGTGATGTCGGTGAATCCAGGCTACTCCAGCCAGCCATTTCTTCCGAGCAGCCTCGACAAAGTGCGAGCCGTTCGGGCGGTCCTGGACCACGCCGGCAACCGGGCTCCCGTGGAGATCGACGGAGGAATCGGACCCGACAACGCTGCCGACGCGGTGGCGGCGGGCGCCGAAATTCTCGTGGCCGCTTCCGCCATCTACGGGGCGCCTTCGGGTGGAACACCCGACCCGATGGGCGCCACTCAGCGACTCCGGGACGCAGCGACCCGTCACACGCCGGTGCCCGCGGCCGGATGATTCAGCATGCGGCACGCGTCCGGGTCCGCTACGCCGAAACCGACGCGATGGGTGTTGTCTACTACGCGAACTACTTTGTCTGGTTCGAGGTGGGCCGCTGCGAACTCCTCCGGGCGAGGGGTCACGCCTATCGCGCCCTCGAAAGCGACGGCGTAATGCTCCCGGTAATCGATGCGCGTTGCGAGTATCGCGCACCCGCTCGCTACGATGATGATTTGCGTATCGCCACGGTTGGGACGCTGCTGTCGCCGGTGCGGGTAGAGTTTCGATACTCTGTCACACGTGCGGGTGATGGCGCCACATTGGCGTCTGGACGCACTCTACACGCGGCGGTCGATAGATCTGGTCGCCCGCGACGCTTGCCCGAGGCGATCCAGGAAGTTTTTGAGTGAAGGCGGTCGTCACCGGTGTTGCCGGATTCATTGGGTCGCATCTTGCGGAACGTCTTCTGGATCGAGACGCCACGGTCGTCGGAGTCGATTGCTTTACCGACTTCTACGCGCGGGTCCTCAAGGAGGGCAACCTCGCGGCACTCAACCAACGACCTGGCTTTCGTTTGGTCGATTCCACGATTCAGGACGCCGACTGGCCGGACCTTCTCGATGGGGCCACCCACGTCTTTCATCTCGCTGCTCAGGCCGGAGTGAGACGCAGCTGGGGTCGTAACTTCGCGGTGTATACCAGTTGCAACGTGCAGGCCACGCAGACCTTGCTTGAGGCGTGTGTCGGGACCGACATCGAGCGTCTCGTGTACTCGTCGAGCTCGTCCGTCTATGGCGATGCGGTCGATATTCCCATGCACGAGGGCGCCGTGCCCCGGCCCGTCTCGCCCTACGGCGTGACCAAACTGGCAGCTGAGCACTTGTGCGGCTTGTATTGGTCGAACTATGCCGTCCCGACCGTGGCCTTGCGCTATTTCACGGTCTACGGTCCGCGCCAGCGCCCCGACATGGCGTTTAACCGGTTTCTTCGGGCCATTCGGGCCGGCACCCCGATTTCGCTCTATGGCGACGGGGAACAAACCCGTGATTTCACGTTTGTCGACGACGCGGTTTCCGCGAATGTCGCCGCCGCCGACCGAGGGATCCCCGGTGGCGTCTATAACATTGGGGGAGGATCCCGGGTCACCATCAATCATGTACTCAAATTGATGGCGGAGTGTACGGGTCGAATCCCGGCGGTCACGAGGGAGCCCAGTCAGAAAGGTGACATGCGGGATACTTACGCTGACACCACCCGGGCCAAACAGGTGCTCGGGTTCTCACCTTCAGTCTCTCTCCAAGACGGAATTCGAGCCGAGCACGAATGGATCGAGCGAACGGCACAACAGATAAACTGATAAGTAGGATGCAAAACATGGGTCACTTACGAGAACGCGCCGTTGGAGCACTCAGTGTGCTGATGCTGTTGGTGACGACCGCGTGCGGCGGTGGCAGCCGGCCGCAACCCGACATCAACCCCACGACCGCGAGAGCTGATCAGATCCTTTTTCAACGAGGCACAACCGCCATGGCCGAGGACGATTGGCTGCGGGCACGGGAGTATTTCCTCCAACTGCGGGACGGGTATCCGCAAAGTGCACTCCGCGCGGACGCCCGGCTCGGTATCGCGGATACGTTCCTCGCGGAAGGGACGATAGACGCTGCGGTGGCCGCGGAGACCGCCTATCAGGAATTTCTTGCGTTATACCCGACCAATCAGCGGACAGACTACGCGCAGTATCAACTTGCGATGGTGCATTTCGGTCAGATGCACGGCCCAGAGCGCGATCAAAGTGATACAGCGAGCGCTATTCGGGAGTTCGAAGCATTTATTTCGCGCTACCCGAATAGCGACCTCATGGATGTCGTCCGCACGCACCTTCGCAGCGCGCGGGACCGGCTATCCGAAGCGGAACTCCTGGTCGGTCAGTACTACCATGGGCGAAAGTGGTGGCCAGGCGCGATCGATCGGCTGCGGTCAATCCTCGATGAAGACCCCGGATTCGGAGGCCGAGATGCAGTCTATTTCTATCTAGCCGAGTCGTTGAGCAACGTGAATCGCCGCGAAGAAACCGAAGAGTCAGTCGCGCTCTTCGAACGGCTTCACAGCGAGTTCCCGGAGAGCGAGTTTCTCGCCGAGGCCGTGGAGCTTTTCGCGAACGTCAAAGCCAAGCTGGACACACTCCCTGAGAGCGAGGGGACCGAGGCGGACAGCGCATCGGAGGGGAGCGGCGAGGGCGACTCGTCGCCGCCAGCCCCCTAGTTGAACTCGTCCAGACCGGCGTTGCCGTAGTTCGAGTCGTCTGCACTATTCGGACGCCCGCTCTCGGGCGGAGGCGAAGTCGGTGACGTTGGGTTGGCTCAATAGCCGGTTGTAGCACCGATAGTAGTCAAACCCCGAGACCAGCGCGACCACCAGGACCCCCCAGAGGGCCACCGTGCCCAGCACATAAAACAGCAGGACCTGGTTACCAAGCATCAGCAAGAGTATTGCCGCGACCTGCGCGATCATTTTGAGCTTGCCCAGCCCGGACGCCGGTATGGTGACGCCCCGTCCGTGCGCAATACTCCTCAGGACCGTCACCGCCAGCTCGCGCCCCAGGATGACCCACACCATCCACGCGGCGGCCAACTCCATCCACACCAGTGATACCAACGCCGCCGTGATCAGGAGTTTGTCCGCCAGCGGGTCCATCATCTGGCCCAGCGTCGTGATTTGACGTCGTCGGCGGGCCAGATAGCCGTCCAACCAATCGGTCAACGCCGCCAGTCCAAAGATGGCCGCGCCCACGACTTCTTTTGGTAGCCCGAGAATGGCCGCGCCCTCGAACCTCGTCAGGAGTACGACCACCAGAAAGGGCACCAGAAAAATCCGGGCCAACGTCAAGATGTTTGGCAGATTCGGCACGATCAGGTCGCGATGAGCAAACAGCGCAGCAATTGTACCCCTTGGTAGCGCGTTATGATCTCGCCAGCATGAAAGCCATTTTACTGGCTGGAGGCTTTGGCACGCGCCTCCGACCCCTGACGCTACACACACCCAAACCGGTCGTCCCAATTTTTGATAGACCGTTTCTCTATCATCAGATCCAGCTCCTCAAGACCCTTCCCGAAGTCGACGAGGTCATTCTGAGCCTCAACTATCGACCGGAGCGAATCGAGCAAGTCATCGGTGACGGGTCGGCCCTGGGTCTGCCCGTCCGCTATATGGTCGAGCCGGAGCCGCTCGGAACCGGAGGCGCGATCAAATACGCTGCCCAGAGCGTGGATGACACGCTGGTCGTCTTCAACGGCGATGTCTTGACCGACACGGATCTCCCGGCGATGCTGCGGACTCACCGAGAGAACAAGGCCCGCGCGACCATTGTCCTTACCGCCGTGCCAAACCCCCAGGCCTACGGTTTAGTCGAAACTGACGAACGAGGACAGGTCCGTCGATTCCTCGAGAAGCCCGAACCGAATCAAGTGACCTGTGACACCATCAACGCCGGTCTCTACGTCCTCGAGCCAGAGACGTTTGACCGCATTCCCTCCGAGACCAAGTGGTCGATCGAACGTCAATACTTTCCGTCGCTCGTCGACCGGGGTGAGACGTTTATGGCCCATCTCCACCGAGGATATTGGATCGACATCGGGACCCCAGAAAAGTATCTCCAAGCCCATCGCGACATCATGACCGGGCGTTGCGCCGCCTATCCGTTTCTCGGTCGCCCGGCGGACGACACAGTCGTCGCCAACGATGCGATCGTGGCCAACGGGGCTACGCTGGTTGGTCCTTGCTACATCGCGTCGGGCGCGACGGTCGCGGCCGGCGCGAGAATCGGCCCTCAAACGGTGGTCGGGACCCACTGCGTTGTCGAGGCCGGAGCGGTGTTGGAACGGAGTGTGCTCTGGCCCGAGAGCACGATAGGTACCGAAGCCCGTGTTGACGGGGCGATCCTGGGACGCCATGTGCGTCTCGACGAACACGCATCGGCCGGACCCGGAGTCGTCATCGGGGACGGGTCGCACATCACCGCACACACCCGGCTGGCAGAGGCGACACCCGCAGGCCGCTGAGACCCGCAGAGACGAATCGAGCATCACGAGGCACCAGAGCATGACAACAATCGACCCTGGCATCTTCAAGGCCTACGACGTCCGCGGTGTCTATCCAGACCAACTGAACGAGGACCTTGCGCGACAGATCGGTCGCGCGTTTGTGACCTACCTCGACGCGCGACGCATCGCAGTCTCGCGCGACATGCGCGTCTCATCGCCGGCCATCGCCGATGCATTCATCGATGGGGCACTCGCGCAAGGCGTGGACGTCGTCGACTACGGCATGCTCGGCACCGACATGCTCTACTACGGCGTAGCGCGTGACGGGCTCGACGGAGGCGCACAGATCACCGCGTCACACAACCCGAAGCAGTACAACGGAATGAAAATGGTCCGCAAGCACGCGATCCCTCTCAGCGGGGACGCGGGGATCTCGGACATTCGCGATATGGTCGTCTCCGGTTCAATCCCGACCTCGACGTCACGAGGACAACGAAGCGAAAGCCAGTTCCTCGACGACTACCTGGAGCACGTCCTATCGTTCGTCGACCCTTCGGTCATGCGACCATTCCGATTGGTGCTGGATGCCGGTAGCGGGATGGGCGGTCTCGTGGCCCCGCCGCTTTTCGAGCGGCTCCCGTGTGCCACGACCGAGTTGTGCTTCGAGATTGATGGCACATTCCCCAACCATCAAGCCAACCCCTTGATCGAGAAGAATCGCCGGCACATCGTCGAGCGCGTCATCGCCGACGGCGCAGACGCCGGTATTGCCTGGGACGGCGACGCAGATCGCTGCTTTTTTCTCGACGGGCACGGCGAGTTTATCGCGGGCGATTTCATCACCGCTCTCCTGGCGGAGGCGTTCCTAAGGAAGCAGCCAGACGCCACGATCGTCTACGACGTGCGGGCGAGCTTTGCCGTCAAGGACATCGTCGCCAAGCACGGCGGTCGTGCACTCATGAACCGCGTCGGCCACTCATTCTTCAAGAAGCGGATGCGCGAAGAAAACGCCGTTTTTGGTGGCGAAGTGACCGGCCACTACTACTTCCGCGACAACTTCTTTGCCGACAACGGCTTCATCCCGGCGCTCCTCATCCTCGAGCTCATGTCCGTCAAGAACATGACCTTGGCCGAGTTGCTCGCGCCACTTCGAAAGAAATATTTCATCTCCGGCGAAATCAATACGGAGATGGCGGACATGGATGCGGTGGCGGCCACTATAGAAAAGTTGGCTGCCCGGTACGCCGACGGTGACACGTGCCGAATGGACGGTCTGTCGGTCGAGTATCCGGAGTGGCACTTCAACGTCCGCCCATCAAACACCGAACCGATGGTCCGTCTCAACCTGGAAGGTCTCACCCCGTCCATCATGGAAGAGAAACGGGACGAGGTCTGCGCACTCATCAGTGGATAAGTCTCCGGGCGCGACAAGCCCAGTTCGCGCGAACAAGGCGACCGCCGCCGCGAGCTGGAGTACAATCTTCACTCGGTCCACTGACGCGAGCGGGAGTAACTCAGTGGTAGAGTGTCAGCTTCCCAAGCTGAAGGTCGCGGGTTCGACCCCCGTCTCCCGCTCCATTCTTAACCCCTGCGTCCTCAGCGACTTCCCCTCTCCTTCCTGAGTCGTCGTTGCACAGAGGCTGACGCTCGATCGGGGCCTCATCTGCAAATATGTGCAACGGCTGCGTCCCAAACCGCCGCATGCTGTCCTGCAACTGCGCCGCCGTGTGGTGGACGTGGTGCGAGCGTCGGCGTGGCCCAGCGTGCCTGGTCCCGGTCCATTCCCAAAGCCGATGTTCAAGAGCACATACGGGCTAGGGCGGAGGCTTGACCCTGCCTCGATTTGGCGTATACCAGTTTACGTAGACATAGGGGTCGACTCGACGGCGACCGTGAGTGCGAGCAGAGTTCCGGTCTTGGGCCATCGAAACATCAAACACCCCCGAACCATTGTAGCGCCGCCCGCCCCTTAGTCCGGGAGCGCGAAGACGAACAGATTGTTGCCAGCGCTGGGGCGTATCTCGGGGGTCAAACCCTCCACCCTGGTCCCGGTGCTCGCCACGACATACTGCCGTCCATCAACGGCATACGTAATCGGGAACCCGGTCACGGGTGATCCAAGATTGATCTCCCACAGCACTTCGCCAGTGACCTGGTCGAAGGCGCGAAAGCGCCCGCGCGCGTCGCCGCCGAACACGAGGCCTCCACCCGTGGTGACGAGCGAGTGCGTGGCCGCTCGTTGCTCGTGCAGCCAGGTCGTCTCACCGGTTTCGACAGAGATCCCCCGGACAGAGCCGAGCGAATCGGTCCCCGGGGTCAGCTGGAATCTGGCCGCGAGCCGATAGATGGCGAGACCCTCGGTCATAGTCGAGAGCACACGCGCACAGGTGTTCTTGAGCGGGAAATACATCGTATTGGTCAGCGGGCTATAGGCTCCTGCCGGCCAATTCTTTCCACCGGCCCACGAGGGACACGAAAGCACTTCTTGACCCAATCCGGTAAAGACGACCTCGGAGTTCTCGGTGACATCGCCAGTGTCGCCATCGATGTGGCTGATGACGTTCTGCGCAATAGTCGGTGTCGCCCACAAGAACTCGCCGGTCTCGCGGTCGAGCGTATACACGACACCCGTCTTCCCCGGTATGCCGGTGACGACTTTCCGCATCTCGCCGGGCTGCACCCTCGGGTTGATCCACGACACCTCGCTCGGGTTCGGCGCCACGGCCGTGTCGACCAGCAGCCGTTCATACGGATGGTCGAGGTCCCAATGGTCGTTCAAATGCTGGTAGTACCAGCGAATTTCTCCGGTGTCGCCATCGAGAGCGAGAGTGGAGTTGTGATACAGGTGCGCGTTGTCGACACCACCAAGCATGAACTTTGGCGCGGGAGAGGTAACCGAGGTACCGACATAGACGAGGTTGAGCTCTGGGTCATAGCTTGGCACCATCCACGATCCCACGTGCATTCGTTCCTCGTAGGGCACTCCACCCCACGTCTCGTCGCCCGGTTCCCCGGGGGCTGGCACGAGCGCGGCTCGCCACAACTCTTCGCCCGTCATCGCATCGTGAGCGAGGATGACACAGGAGACCGGCCCGGCTCTCGGCCGGCAGCTTCGACCAGAAATGACCTTACCGTTGGCGATGATGGGACCCGACGAATGCCGGGCCGGATGCACTTGGTAGTCAAATATCTGCTGTTCCCACGCCAGACTACCAGTGACCGCGTCGATGGCATACACATAGTCGTCGTTGCTCGTATCGATGATGAACCGCCCATAGATCGCGACGTTGCGATTGTTCTCGGTCAGACCGCCCATCACCGCCGGCACGTCCTCCGGAATGTCGCGTCGATACTCCCACGCGAGGTCGCCGGTGACCGCATCGATGGCCTGAATATGCTCATTCGGATTTGGCATATACAGCATGCCGTCGTAGGCGAGCGGCGTCCCCTCTTGCGCACCCGGGGCGAGCGCGCGGGTCCACACCATACGGAGCCTGGACACGTTGTCACGATTGATCTGGTCCAGCGGGCTGTAGCCCCAGCCATCGAGGGAGCGACGCCACATCAACCAGTCGTCCGGTGGCGGGTCCTGGAGCATCGCGTCCGTAACAGGGACGAAATCGTCACCCTGTCGCGCCTGCGCAGGCGACAGGCTCGCCAGGACCGCGATCGCGACGAATGAGAGATATACGTCTCTTCTAGAGCTGGACATCGTGATTACCCCGTGCGTCGAAAGACGGCAACCGGCTGCCGGTCTCAGGATTTTACTCTCGGCGCGGTCCCGTCCCCACCCAGGGTCACCGAGAAGCCGCCGCGTTGTATTCGTCGACGAGATTCTAGAGACAGATACACCAGTGCAGCCGCGCGTGCAGCCGACACGATGGTGGTGAACGGTGGCCGCCCATGCGCTCGCCGGTTGAACGGCGCCGGCCGGTAGGATATGCCTTTTCGGCGGGTCCTGCGACGAAGAGCGGATGTAACGGAATCGTGGCCCCGGTGGCACCCTCTCGCGCAGACTGCGGGAGTCGAGGGCCACCGAAGCCTCTGAGACTCTCCAGCCTAAGGCAGGCTAAAGGCCACAAATCGAGGATGTTCTTCCTCAGTGCCGGCGATCGCGACGACGATGAATTGCTTTCCCTCGTGCATATACGTCACCGGGGCACCGGTCGTGCCCGCCGACAGCTCGGTCTCCCAGACGACATCACCGGTCGCTTTGTCGTAGGCGCGGAAATAGGGCTCCCCATAGTTGGTCACGATGCTCAGTGGCATGCCTTCTTGCATCCGTGCACCGCGCGTCCGCAGGGTCCGGTCCTCACCCGCGAAGAGCAACGTCTTGGTCGCCAGCGGCGATGGTCGAGCGGGATTGCCCAACGGCCCAAGGTTGAGGTGCCGGATCGCCGGATGGTTGCGGGGTCCGTTCCCATTGGCCACCTGCCAGGCGATCTCGCCAGTGTTCATGTCGATCGCCGTGATCCGTCCGTAGGGCGGTTTGAAGAGCGGCAAACCCTGCGGGCCACCCATCCACAGGCGTGTGCCTTTGACATACGCGAGATTCGTACGGTCCGGGTTCCCTTCGAGTACATCCGCTACGAACGGCGATGTGATCGAGGGAACGAACAGATAACCAGTCTCGGGGTCAAACGCCGCACCCTGGACATCCGCGCCCCCTTGTGACCCGGGCAGCTGAATCGTCCCCAGGTTGTCTTCCGAGCCGTCACCGCGTACGGACGGCGGGGTAAACATGGGCCCCATGGTGTAGCGCTTGACAATCTCCAAAGCTTCAGCCCGCAGCTCCGGCGTGAAGTCGATGAGGTTGTCTTCCGTCGCACCCTGGCGGTCAAACGCCGGCGGCTTGGTCGGGAATGGCTGAGTCGGCGACGTCACTTCGCCCGGCACATTCGACTGTGGAACCGGGCGCTCCTCAATCGGCCAGATCGGCTCACCGGTCACTCGGTTAAACGCAAACGCAAACGCCTGCTTTGTCAACTGGACCACGGCCTTGATGTCACGGCCATCAACGGTGAGGTCCATGAGAATTGGCGCCGTCGGCGGGTCGTAGTCCCAGAGACCGTGGTGGACGGTCTGGAAGTGCCACACTCGCTCGCCAGTCTCGGCGTCAACACAGACGATGCTCTGGCTATAGAGGTTGTCACCAGCGCGGTGACCGCCATACATATCATTCGTCGGCGACGTCACCGGCATGTAGACGTATCCGAGCTCTTCGTCGGCGCTGAAGAGCGACCACACCGGGGCATGCCCGGTGAATTGCCACGACTCATCCGCCCACGTATCCGTGCCAAACTCGCCAGCCTGGGGAATGGTGTGAAACACCCACCGAAGCTCACCGGTGCGCACGTCAAAGGCTCTGACATCGCCCCGGATATCCTCTTTTGTAAAAAACGTGTCGGACATCGATTGCCCGAGAACCACGACGTCTCGGATGACCGTCGGCGCCCCACCCCAGCGGTATCGCGCTCCCTCGGCGAGCCCGGTGGTCAAGTCGACGCGACCGTTGTCGCCAAAATCGAGATACGGCTCGCCCGTCTGGGGGTTGAGAGCCATCAGCGACTGCCCGCGTTGGACAAGTATCCGCTCGTCCCCGCTCGCTTCGCCTTTCCAATACGCCACACCGCGCGTCATCGCCCCCCGATACGCCTGCGGCCCCTCCTCCATGGGATGTTGCACCCAGATCGTCTCGCCGGTCCCCGGGTCAAACGCCTCGACCAAGCCAACGGCGTTTGGTGCGTAGAGCACGCCGTCTATCATCAGCGGAGTCGCGGTGAAGCGGTCGCCAAAACTCAGGTCCGGCGCCGCGGCCAAAATGGACGGATCGACCGCGCTTCGCTCCCACGCCAGACGGAGGTCCGCGACGTTGTCTTTGTCTATCTGGTCGAGCGGGGCATACTTTGTCGACCCGATGTCGCCCCCATAGACACGCCATTCGCCATCCGCTGCGCCCTGTTGGGCCAACGCAGGCGCCACGGCGAGCCAACTCAGGGCGATCATCATCGTGGCGCAGTGCACAAACAACCTTCTTGGTGTAGCCATCAACGGTCCTCCAGCCCAGAATTATAAGGGCATCCGTCGTCTTATCCTGGAGGTGACGGCGAATCGACGGACGATTGCCGGGCGCCCCGGACGCGACCACCAGGAACTCGTTTGAGAATACTGCTGCAAGTCAGCAGCACGCGGTCCCCGGCAAAAACGGTGCCTCGGACAAAGGTCAGCCGTCCCGTCCGGCGAATGACCTCGCATCGAGCTTCCACCATTTCGCCCTCCTGCCCCGCCGAGACGAACTCGCAATTGAGCGAGACCGTCACACACTTCTCGTCCGGCTGGTCCCACACCGCGGCGAGACACACGGCAAAGTCTGCGAACGTCATGAGCATGCCGCCATGCACCGTATCGCCAGTGTTCAAGTGGTGACTTCGGATGCGAAAGGCAAACGAGATATCGGCACCTTCGCGCTTGAGTCCAAGCGGTCCCACCAACTCCTCGAACGGGTCGTGATACGCAAACGTCGAGTAGCCAGGTGGCAGGTCGTCAGCCGTGGTGTCCATGTCGCTCACGAACCCACGCGATGCAGTTCCGCGGGGTGATGAAGCCAGAAGTCCGGTTTATGACCGCTTTCCTCGAACGCGGAGGTATCGAAGGGACCCCAGAGTGCGGCCGCAGTCTGCACGCCGGCCGCCCGTCCGGCCGCGACATCGTGAGGCGAGTCCCCGACAAAGACCGTACCCGAGGCCTCCGCCGAGAGTCTGGCTAACGCCTCAATCACGGGCTCGGGATGCGGCTTGAACCGGGTGACGTCATCCGTCGTCACGTGCTCCCTAAAAAAATGGTCCAGTGCACACAGGCGCAACCCACGTTCCATCGACGCGCGACTCTTGCTGGTCACGACCGCCAGCGGCACGCCCGCCGCGTGGAGAGACTCCAGAAGGTCGTGCACACCAGGGTAGGCGGTGACCATCTGGTCATGATGCTCGTTATTGTAGGCCCGATAGGTCGCCGTCATGGCTTCGACTTCGTCGGGATCGCGCCCAAACTTTGCGAGCTGCGTCCGCAACGGCGTGCCAAACCCAGCGCGCCAGTCGCGCTCGGCGGGCACCGCACCGAGGTGGCGCTGCATCGTGTGTCGATACGACGCCATGATGAGCCCGATCGAGTCGATCAGTGTCCCGTCGAGGTCAAACAGATACGTGGAAAAGTGGGGCACCGGCTCCGGATTCCAATCGTCGATGTCGCAATGAGGCTCGGGCTTCGACACGAATCATCGTAGTGGACGAAAAAACTCCCGAAGATCAGCGACGAGGAGGCTCGGTTCCTCGATCGCTGGGAAGTGTCCTCCCGTATCGTAGGTCGTCCAATGCGTCACGTTCTCTGGCGGGTCGGCCAAAAAAGAACGCGGCACCTGAGAACGCGCCGGGATTCCGACAAACTCCGCGTAACCCTGAGGCACGTCAATCGGCCCGACCGTTCGGCGGGGACGCGAGCTTCCGAGACCGTTGGCATGATAATACCGAACGCTGGTGCCGATGGTTCCCGTGTGCCAGTAGATAGACACCAAGGTCAGGATCTCGTCCTTTGTGAAGCGGGTCTCGACGTCACCGTCACAGTCGCTCCACGAGCGGAGTTTCTCGGTGATCCAGGCCGCCAGACCCACGGGAGAATCCGTCAGGCCAAACGCCAGCGTCTGCGGTTTTGTTCCCTGGATACGTTGGTACCCAGTTTCCTCCACGCCCCAATGCTCTGCCCTCGCCAGATAGTCGCGCTCTTCTTCCGTCTCGGGCGGTCGCGATTGCCGGGGCGGCGCACCGGGAGTGTGTACTCCCACAAGCAGGTCGGGAAAGCGTGCGCCCAACGCCCGCGTGACGCCAGCCCCCCAGTCACTGCCATACGCGCCAAATCGCTCGTACCCGAGCTTCTCCATCAAGGCCACCCAGAGCTCCGCGGTCCGCGCGACATCCGTCCCTTCGGCTGGTTCACCAGAAAATCCAAAGCCCGGAATCGACGGCACGACAACGTCAAACGAATCGGCATTGTCACCGCCGTGGGCCTCCGGGTCACTCAGCGCGCGCACCGACGGCAGCATCTCCCAGATCGTCCCCGGCCATCCGTGCGTCATGACCAGCGGCAACGCGGCGCCCCCACGTCCGGGCTGGTGCACAAAGTGGAGCGGCTGCCCGTCGATAACGGTCGTGTAGTGGTTGAACCGATTGAGGTCGGACTCGTGGGCCCGCCAGTCATACTCGTCCCGCCAATACGCCACCAGCTCTTCTAGATAGCCCCGGTTGGTGCCATACGCCCACGCCTCGCCTGGCGATTCAGGCGGCCATCGGACATTGGCGAGTCGGCGGTTCAAATCGTCGAGCTGGTCGTCAGCAACG
>CAUZIB010000115.1:0-13501 GCA_963579735.1 Vicinamibacteria bacterium
GCGCGATGCATCGCTCGGCGAGCGGCGGCGACACCAGAGAAACGCCACATTCAAATCCGGGGTCCAAACGGATCGCGGTATCAAGACCGCCGTTCACTACGTCGTTCAGACCGAGATTGAATGCCGCCCGCGTTCTCAGAGAGAGACTATCGAAGAACGCGGCGCGTTCTCCGTCGGTCATCTCACCGGACTCGGCGGCCGGTCCCAACCACTCAAGTATTTCGGTGAACTGGGCGATGGCCTCAACCTGCTGTACGTTTTCAAACAATGCACGCCCCTGCGCCAGCGCCTCACGAATCGCAGGGTCAACATCGGCTGCCGTCTGGGCGGCCGGGGCGCGGCCGTTCGCCACAACGAGCGCGAGAACCACAAGAAAGACGAATCTCCTCCCACGCACTCTCATGTACTACTCCAAGATGAAGACGGTATCCGCGTCACGGTCCGCCACATACAATAGGCCCGCCCCATCGACACCGATATCGCGCGGACTGCGTAGCTCGGTGCCGTCGGGCAACCGGGGGCCGACCGTCCCTTTCGAAATGCCGTCGGGGCCAAACACATCGACGGTCTTCCGGTCACGATCCAGCACATACACATTGCCAAGAGCATCGACCGTCAGCGCCTCGGGCCGTCGCCACTGACCAGACACGACGGGGCCTTCGGCCGTCCCATCCGACGCAACTCGTAGCACGCGCTTGTTCTCCCGGTCGAGCATCCAGATCCGCCCTCGAACATCGACTTCCACGTCGACAATTTCCATATCGCCGCGGCGATCGATCAGTGTTTCCAGGTATCCACCATGCCGGTCAAAACGGACCACTTGTCGTCGGTCAGTGTCGAGCATGATCCAGTGGCCAAAAGGGGCGCGAGCTCCCGCCCGAAGGTCCTCCAGCCGGTCGAGTTCGTCATCATCTGGAATGTCGAATACCACGGACCTCGATTCGCCAAACGGCTGCTGCACCGTCCGACGGCCCAAGACATATGCCTCTCCGTCCGGAGCCCACCAGGGCAGCCTGAGATCGTCCGTGGCGGTCGTCGCAACCAACGCTCCCGCCGGGTCGAACGCCAGCGCGAGATCCGATCCCTCATCAGCGACCACGAGTCTCCCGTCATCGGCCACCGCCACTCCAATCGGATCGCGAAACCCGCGACCGGGGGCCTGGACACGGCGCACGGTCGTCCACGGGTTCTGGCCGACGAGCGGACGAAACACGCTGCGATGCAAGAGACTCAGGCGTCGTCGGGCGCGCTCTCGGGCGGGCGCCTCCCCGTCCCCCAGCGGCGCTCTTTCCACGACTCGCTGAAGAATCTCGGCGGCGGACGTCCACTGTTCCTGGAGTGCGAATACATTCGCGAGCTCGACCTGAGCGTCGGTGGTAGTCCCGCTCCGGGTCTCATCCTCGACGATGGCCAGAAATTCGGCCGCCGCCAGATCGAGATCGCCCAGCGACAACGCGATGCGGCCGCGTCGCATCGCCGACGCGTGACGCCAGGTCGAATCCGGATAGGCGTTGCGGTCGAACAGCGCCGGGACCCGGCTCAGCGTGGCCCGCACGTCCCTGAGGTCTTCGGGACCTTCGGCTTCGGCGAGCCGGAGACGCGCCTCGAGCAGGTAGGTGCCGGCCGCGCTCGGAGAATTTCCGTATTCTTCGCGTAGCTGGCCAACGGCGAGGAGGGCCCCGTCGGCGTTGCCTAGTCCCCATCGTCCTTCGGCCAGCCGCAGGAGAGCCACCGGCGCCCGCTCGTCACGAGGAAACTGCCGAACGACATCCTCAAAAACCCTGAGGGTCGCGACCTCGTCTCCACGGCCTTGAAGCTGGTCCGCGCGTTCGAGCAACCGCAGCACGGCGAGATCCTGGGCGTGCGGCCAAGCCCCAACCGCGAACCACACCGCCGCGACTGAGATAACGTTCGTGATACGAAGTCGAGCGCCGCAACGACGCCAGCGAATACTCATCATGGGCGGCCCGGGTATCTAGGGGTGACGGCTTGTCACCTGTCGGGTATTTCCGTCGACCCGGACGGTTTGGGTCGTCGACTGACCGCTGGGCCATTCGAAGACAAACCGGTGGGTGCCGACGGCGATCGTCTTCGGACCCGCGACTTGAAACGGGAGGAAGTCATCTATACGCACGATCGCGTCGCCGCCAACGTCGTAGACGGGAATGGTGACGGTGCGTGGCATCTCACGTAACGGCACGGCTTCACCTTCTCTCAAGGTCGCGTCTGTCGTGTATCCCCAGAAAATGTCCGGGGCGGTGACCGTGATGGTATACCGCCCCGGAGACAGATCAAGCCGCGGATTGCGCCCTTGGGCTCGGCGAGCACGTCCACCACCCGCCGGCTGGGCGACAAGGGTGACAGAAGAGGCGAAGGACCCTCGAACGCGAGCGGGACGAATCAATCGTCGGAGCGAAAAATCGAGCGGCGTCTCACCGGGCTCCACGGTGGCAGGGTCTATCGTGGCGGTAACGGATTCATACCCCTCGAGCACGACCCCGATCTCATAGGACTGTCCGGGAAAGAGATCAACTTCGACCGGTGTCGGACGAGCGATATCACGACCGTCGATGCTCACACGAGCGCCGGCAGGGTCGGTTGTCACGTCGAATCGTGTCGCGAGGATTGGCACCTCGACCTCCGGCACCCACTCGCTGGACAGTTCTTCGCCCAGCGTCATCGCGGTCGAAACAACCACCTCATCGTCCCGAAACAACTGCACCCGTACGACCTGTCCTTCTGGCCCTTGGAGTGGGATGACGGCTGGGGTCAAGAGGCCCAGTGGTGCGTCATCCACCCATATGGCGAGTCCCTGCCCAGGCGGGTTCGAATCGACAGCCACGGTGGTCTCCACGATCACCGGACCCATGACCCCTGACGTCCACACCAGACCCGCCGCGCCCAACACGACAATGAAACCGGCGACGGCGGCCCACGACGTCGCGCGCGGCGGCCACCCAGTGGTCGCCTCTGGTAGTGGGTTATGTCCGGTCGCCGGCTTGTTTAGCGCCTCGTCCGCCCAGGCGTCGTCGGATGACGACGAGGTGCGCGCGACCGGCACGGTCGCCTGATAGGGGCTCCCCTCCGTCACGACCGTCTTCAAGGCACGCGCAAAGTCCCGACAGTTTGGAAAACGGTCCTGCGGATTTTTCGCGAGAGAGCGCATCACCACGTCACTCAGTTCCGCGGAGAGCATCGGATTGAGCTCTGACGGTTTTGGCGGCTCTATCTCCGAGATCTGATACATGATGGAACTCATCGACTCGCCATCGAACGCCCTCTGGCCGGTCAAGAGACGATAGGCGATCAGCCCCAACGAGAACTGGTCCGACGCACCCGCCACACGCTTGCCGAGTACCTGCTCCGG
Organism: Vicinamibacteria bacterium; assembly: GCA_963579735.1. GTDB lineage: Bacteria > Acidobacteriota > Vicinamibacteria > Vicinamibacterales > UBA8438 > CAUZIB01. Next base: position 3,368 of record CAUZIB010000115.1, read on the forward strand.
AGACATGAACGACGGTGTTCCAATCTGAGTATTTTCGACGGTCAGCGTGTCCTCGTTGAGCGTGGCGATCCCAAAGTCGGCCAGCTTGAAACGTCCGTCGCTCGCCGACATGATATTCGCGGGCTTGACGTCCCTGTGGACGACGCCTTGGCTATGCGCATAGTCGAGCGCCGCGCCCACTTCGTCGATCAGGTCCACGACCCGCTCCAGAGAAAGTCCGGCGGCCGACTTCATCTGATCGTCCAGGCTCTCGCCAGCCAGATATTCCATGGCGATGAAGGCGTTCTCACCCTCGTGCCCGACATCGTAGACGGTGACGATCCCCGGATGGGACAAGGTGCCATTCGCACGGAACTCGCGCTCAAAGCGACGCTGCAGATCGGCGAGATCTTCATCCGTCGACCCGGGGAAGGCCTTGATGACTTTGATGGCGACTTCGCGAGAGATGACTGGATCCTCTGCGTGATACACCACTCCCATGGCGCCTCGCCCGAGCACCCTCGTCACGGTGTATCGCCCGAATCGGATGGGATCAGTCATCGGTGCGCGCTCCGATCCTACCGTTCACGGCGGCGGCTAGAACACGGCAATAGGATTCAGGGGCGACCCGGTTCCGCCTTGGACCGGGATCGGGCCGGCCGTCAGCATGAATTCCCAGCGGTTTTCTTCGCCGGCGGTCTCGGCGAGCGCCTCCAGGTCCATATTGTCAAAAATATTGATGCCCAGACCAGCAATCAACATCGTGTGCACGGGTTGAGTCACGCCTTCGACCAACGATGGCATCACGTCGGTCGCCGCATCGCTGCCGACAAACGCAACACCCCGCTGCTTGATCCAAGGGAGCACTGACGCGTGGAGCCCAGCGCTGTTACCGGAGACCTGCCAGGGACCGAGCACCGCCCGACGCGCCCACCGTCCCGTTCGCACAAAGATGACATCACCGGGTGACACGGTGATTCCGGCCTGCGCCTCCCAAGCCTCGATGTCCTCGACGAAGATCGGAGTCTGCGGCTCCAGATACGGTACCCCTTTTAGTCGCGGAATATCGAGCAGAATGCCACGGGTGATGATGCCACTCTTCAGATTCTGAATTCCGTTTTTGCCGCACCCAGCCGACGTGCTCGCAGAGGGCGGGACATCGTTGTACAGACGGTCATTCCACAGAAAGTGACACAGCGAGTCGATGTGACTGACCCCATAGCCGTGATAGGTAAACTCGTACGTGTCGCTCCGCAGGCTCTGCCCCATCGTATGATTGAATGCGGCGTCGGGGTTGTCTAGAGCCTCATCGGGCATGGGGTTGTGCGCAAGCGACACGGTGATTCCGCTCTTCACCAACGCCGCGGCCTCCCGCGTCTTCTCGGGCGTGACCAAGTTCATCGCGCCGAGCTCATCGTCGGCACCCCAGCGACCCCAGTTGTTGAGCTCTTGAAACATCGCCTCGAACTCTGCGAGGTTGCGCGGGGACCGGGACTCTTGCGTGTCAACGGTTGCAGAGGTCACACCCGCTACCACTGCGATAACGGCGCCCAGCCGGGCGATGGTGGACAAACAAGGCATCGACGTCAGAGACGTCAGTCTGGTTGGGATCATCGTATGCACTCCTATCTCTAGACTTGCCACTGCCGGCCACGTCGGCCAGGCTCCTTTGGGAGCCGAAGAGTCCCGCCACGTTTGACTGAGGCAGCACCGGCGCCGCGTTGCCCGCTTCTCGCCTTGTTCGGCCGGCCCAGCGGCGGTCTTGGTGGGACGCGGGACTTTCACCACGGGCTACTAGTCTGATATGGAATGACCTCTTGTCAAGCCCTCATCTTGAAATGGGGGCCTGGTCCTTGCCGGCCAGCGTCAGCGGGCTGGTAGTTGCCTCGCTCAGATTCGGACCGCGGGGTCCAGGGGCGCCGGAGGCGCCGCCCGCAGGGCGTGAAGCCCTGGAGGCCGTGGTCCGCATCTGCGACTGATGTCCGGGTCCGGGTGAGACCGCCCAGACGACGAATGATCGAGGGCGCTTCGACGACGAGTCACCCTGATATTCGGTGGTTACCACGACGAGTCGCGGCAGAGCACGCATGACCATGCTTCGTCGAGAGGACGTGCCGTCTAGGAGCGCGAGTTGGGACCGTGGTCCGTATCGCATAGCTAGTTCGCCGATCCTCAAAATCGTGCCTCTGATCATTCGCCGTCTGGGCGGCCCGTCCCCGGTCCCCGCGCTGCCTCCTCTGATAAATCCGGGCGTTCTCTAAATTTGGCGGGCCTCGTTGGGGCCCGACCGCTACGCGGCCGGAGCGGTCTGGAGGGCCGCCCACAGAAAGCCCGCCAAGTCGTGCAGCTCGGCCAGCTTGCGAGCGTCTCGCCGATCCGTCTTGATCCGCTCGCCGGGCTTCCGCGGAATCAACGCCGGGGCGATGACCTGACACCGCACCCGGCCCTGCGTCAACCGCCGCTCCATCACATAGCCACACGGGTCCGCTTCATAGCAGCACTCGACGGCCCCCGGCGCCGCGCGCTCCACCTTCCGTCGCAATCGATCAATGGCCCGCGCTTCGTTCACCACCTTCCACGCGACCGGCGTCTCCGCGGCGCCGACCAGCATCGCGACATGCAACTCTTTTCTTATGCGCATCGATTCCCACGTAAGTGATAGGCTCGTCCACGATCGGCTCCTTTCGACTGCGGCTCTGACACCGCAAGGGTTAACCCGCGATCTCGGTGGTCACGACCACCTTCTCGAGTGCACCAGCACTACGACGGTACGATAGCGAGCCGGTCATTCCATATTGTCTAGATGGCGTCAACAATCGCGTTGAGCGTCGAGCTGGGTCGCATTACCCGCTCCACCTTGTCCGGGTCCGGATGAAAGTAGCCTCCGATATCAACCGGCTCCCCCTGCGCCGCGAGCAGTTGGTCGATGATTGCGGCCTCGTTGTCGGCGAGCGACCGAGCTACACCTTGAAAACGTTGCTTGACCTCGTCATCCTCGTCTTGGCTCGCCAAAGTCTGTGCCCAGTACAGCGTAAGGTAGAATGTACTGCCTCGATTGTCGATCTCGTTCACCTTACGGGACGGATACCTGGCGTGCTCAAGATAGAGGCCAATGGCCTGGTCAAGCGTCTTGGCCAAGAGCGCGGCCTTGGCGTTCCCGGTCTTGGCCGCCGCCAACTCCAGCGACGGCACCAGAGCGCAGTACTCGCCAAGCGAGTCCCATCGCAGGTGCCCCTCTTTCAGCATCTGCTGCACATGCTTCGGGGCCGACCCCCCGGCACCAGTTTCAAAGAGCCCGCCGCCATTGAGCAACGGTACGATCGAAAGCATCCTTGCGCTTGTGCCTAGCTCCAAGATGGGAAAGAGATCCGTCAAGTAGTCCCGTAGCACATTGCCGGTGACGGCAATGGTGTCCTCTCCGCGCCGAATCCGCTCGAGAGAGAACCGCATGGCGTCGACGGGGTTCATGACGCGAATATCGAGCCCCGCGGTGTCGTGCTCACGCAGATAACGATTCACCTTTTCGATGACCTCTGTGTCGTGGGCGCGGTCCTCGTCCAGCCAAAACAGCGCGGGTGACCCCGACGTCCGCGCCCGTGCGACGGACAACCGAACCCAGTCCCGGATAGCGTCGTCTTTCGTTTGGCACATCCTGAAGATGTCACCTGGTTCGACGGCTTGCTCGAGTAAGCTCGCTCCGGACGACGTGACGACTCGTATCGTGCCGCTCGTCGGCGCCATGAACGTCTTGTCGTGCGAGCCATACTCCTCGGCCTTCTTTGCCATGAGACCAACATTCGACACGCTACCCATCGTCGCCGGGTCAAACTGACCGTGGATCTGGCAATCTTCGATGACCGCCTGATACATCGTCGCATAGCACCGATCCGGCACCATCGCAATCGTGTCTTGAAGCGCGTCGTCGTTATTCCACATCCGCCCCCCATCCCGGACGACGTTTGGCATCGACGCGTCGACAATAACGTCGTTTGGCACGTGGAGATTGGTGATCCCGCGCCGCGAGTCGACCATTGCGAGCGGCGGCCGACTCGCGTAGACCGCAGCAATGTCGGCTTCTACCGCCGCCTTCTTGTCCGGGGTCAGTTTGTCGAGCTTTTCGAGCACACCGGCCAAGCCATTGTTGACATTGGCACCGACCTCCTGGAGCGTCGCGTGGTGCCGGGTAAGGGCTGCCTTAAAGTAGACCTCGACGCAGTGTCCAAACATCACGGGGTCGGACACCTTCATCATCGTAGCTTTGAGGTGCAGCGATAACAGGGCGCCCTTCTGGGTCGCCTCGTCAATGACGCGAGCAAAGAACGCCCGCAACGCCTTGACCCTCATGACGGCGGTGTCGATGACCTCACCCGGCAGTAGCGATACCTTCTCTTTGAGGAGAGTGACCGCGCCGTCGGCGGCCACCAGCTCAATTCTCACGTCCGAGACCTCGTCCAGGGTGGTAGACGTCTCACTCCCATAGAAGTCGCCGTCATCCATGTGGGCGACCCGCGCCACTGAGCCAGAGGCAGGCCAGTCCTTCATCATTCGATGCGGGTTCTGTTTTGCAAACGCCTTCACCGACGCCGCGGGGCGACGATCGGAATTGCCCTCTCGGAGCACGGGATTCACCGCTGAGCCGAGTACCTTTGCGAACCGCGCCCGAAGGGCCTGCTCGGCCTCATCGCCAGGCTCTTCCGGGTAGTCAGGAATGGCGTAGCCGTGGGCTTGGAGCTCTTGAATCGCAGCTTTCAACTGAGGAATCGACGCGCTGATGTTGGGGAGTTTGATGATGTTGGCGGCCGGGGTCTTGGCCAACTCGCCGAGCGACTGGAGCGCATCCGGCAGTCGCTGCTCGTCTTTCAGAGCCTCTGGGAAGTTCGCCACAATCCGACCCGCGAGGGAAATATCCCGCGTCGTCACCTCGACCCCCGTTCCCTTTGTAAACGCCCGCACGACAGGCAGCAACGCGTGGGTCGCCAGTGCGGGCGCTTCATCAATTCTTGTCCACACGATCTCAGATGACATGGTGATTCTCAGTGCTCTGCCGGAAAGGCAGAGGCGGCCGCATAGCGTACTGCATCCGACCTATTGCGCGCTCTCCGGCGCAGGGGTCGGGAGTCGGAGATCTATTCGCAGGGCGCCGGTCACGTCAGTGACGGTGTGGACGTCGACATACAACATGCCCTCGCGGAGCAACCGGACTTCGCGTCCCGTCATCACAAAACGACCCGTCGCCCGGGCTCGGTGCCGACCGATCCGGCGAAGGGAAGGACCGCGAGCGGGGCTGGTAGCCCCCCCCTCACTCGTGTGCACATCGATCGCCAGCACATCGTCATCCCGGACCCCATAGGCCGAAATGGAGTACTCGAGTCGCCTGGTCGCCGGGTCGAAACGGAACCGCGCCCGCCCCGACATGGTGTCGGCCGGAGACGACGTGACGACAATGTCGAGGTCGACGGGGACTACTGGCGTCACCAGGCTAGGTGTGAACTCTGGCGGAGTCCGGTGACCGGTCGCCTGCTCGAAGGCGTAGGCCAGACCGATCAGACGCGACTCGGAAAACGCCCGGCCGAGCAGCTCGACACCCACGGGCATCCCGTCGTCGGCAAACCCACCCGGCATCGTGATGGCCGGCAACCCAGACAGCGCGCTGAGCGCACAGTTGCTCCCGGGTTGCGGCTGTCCCACCGGTCTGGCCGTCTGCCGAATCGTCGGATACAGCAGGGCGTCGAGCTGATGCTCGTCCATGACCGCGAGCACAGCCGCTCTGACGTCGTCCCGCTTGGCAATCCGCGTTCGGTAGTCATCGGTATCGAGACTCTCCACCTCCAGCGACCGTCGGACACCCTGGTCGATAATGTCGTGGTAGAGACCTAGCTCGACCAGCTGCCGGAGCGAACGTATTGCCGCATCTGGCGTCCGGGACAGATAGGCGTCAAAGTCAAACGAGAACTCCTGCACGATCACTGACACATCCTCGAGCATCTCGCTCAGATCCGGCTCTTCGATCTCGACGACCACCGCTCCCAATCCGGTCATTGCTTCGATTGCCAGCGCGACTACGTCGCGCACGGGCTGCTCCGCCCCCGCGGTGCCCATCAGTGCGACCACGACACCCAGCCGAGCCGTCTGCAGACTGTCGGGGTCGAGCGATTCGGTGTAGGTCGAGGGAATGTTTCCGCCACTGAGCTCGGTCACCGGATCGGCCGGGTCGTATCCGACGGTGGCATCCAATGTGACGGCAAGGTCCTCGACCGTACGGGCAAGCGGTCCGCCGATATCCTGGGTCGTGGAAAGGGGGATGATGCCATCACCGCTGGCGAGACCCCGTGTCCCGCGTAACCCGACTAGCGCGTGATGAGCGGAAGGAATTCGGATAGACCCACATGTGTCGCTCCCCATACCTACGGCGGCAAAGCTCGCCCCAATCGCGGCACCAGTGCCGCCGCTCGAGCCTCCGGGATTGCGGCTGGGGTCATACGGATTCCGGGTTTGTCCCGTAAGCGAGGAGACAGTCGTAATCCCCCGCGCGAGCTCGTGCATATTGGTTTTGCCGAGAATAATCGCACCGGCCTCTCGCAGCTTTCGAACCTGAAACGCATCATCCGGCGGCATCGAGGTCGCGAGACCAACCGTGCCGGCCGTCGTCGGCATGTTGGCCGTATCGTAATTGTCCTTCACCAGGACCGGAATCCCGTGGAGTGGTCCACGGACGCGACCCTCCCCTCGCTCGATATCCAACTGGGCGGCCTCCGCGATCGCATCGGGGCTTACCGCGATGACCGCGTTGAGCGATGGACCGGCTTGGTCAAACGCGGCGATCCGCTGCAAATACAGCCGCACCAATGCCTCCGATGTCACCTCCCCGGATTCGAGGGCCAGGTTCAGCTGCGCAATAGACGTTTCCATCACCTCAAATCCACTCGGCGCCGGTGGTGGCTCGCCGCAGCCGGCCACCAGAGTGCAGACGCACGTCACGAGAATGACACGACCGCGCGACAGCGTTCTACGCAGGACACGACGGGTGGATTGGCGGATACGGCTACGGTTTGAGAGAGGCGACATACGTGGACTGTAACCGGAGAGCACTTGAGAAAGCACAACGGTTCAGATGGAAAGAGGCACGCTCACAGAGTTGCGAAGAGATACAAAATAACCGTTTTAAAGAGATAAAATTCTCTAAAATCATACTTATCAACCATAAGATAGAAACAACTTCTCCACAACGAAGCTAATGAGGCGATACGCGCGACCCTCCCAAGAAGCTGATCCCGAGCAACGCCCCTATGTGCTTTTGGTTCGACACACTCCCCAGCGGCGATTCGGTCAAAGTGTTTATCTGGCCACGAGCACTCAACCCCGCGGTCGTCTTGCATTTGAACGGTCGTCTACACTTTGCCGAAACCCGTCTCACTACCCGGGCCGCTGAACGGCGGGGCTGGGCCTTATGGGGCGAGATCGCGGGCGGAGCGTCTGCCTAGCCGCGCCGATCGTCGGTCACATATGCGTACGATGCTCACTCCTCGCGTTTTGCCGGGGGGTAACGGATTCAGAGGACGAGAAAAAGCGGACGCCACTACAATCAGCTGATGTGGCACACGTTGCGGGTCACTCTGTTCCCGATCGCTCTCGCCCTTGCCCTCGCAACCCGGATTGGTTCTGGCGCCGAGCCCGCCCCGCAGCTGGCATCCATAAATTCTTCTGACCTGCGCGCCGATGTGTTGGCATTGACGTCTGAGGAGATGTCCGGGCGACTGCTGGGCACAGCGGGAAATCAACGTGCCGTCGAGCTCATCGCGACACGCTTTGAGGCACTCGGCCTCTCACCGCGTGGCGACAACGGGAGCTTTCTTCGCCAATTCGGCCTAGTGACCACCACCCTTGGCAACCAGAACGAGCTGATGCTGACAGTCGCGGACAGCTCTCAGGCAGGCAGGCTGGGCACCGACTTCTACCCGGTCAGTCATAGTGGCACCAGTCGCGCGACGGGGTCCGTCGTTTTTGTGGGATTCGGTCTCGTCGCGCCACCTTTGGAACACGATGACTATCGCGATATAGACGTCGAGGGTCGAGTGGTGGTGATGCTCGAACACGAACCCGCCGAATATGACCCGGACAGCCGATTCGCCGGGGTCGCCCGCTCTGAGTATGCGCGCGACGTCAGAAAAACGCTTGAAGCGCAGCGTCGGGGCGCGGCGGCCGTCATTCTTGTCCCCGACGTACATAGCCATGGGACAGACTCATCGCTTGAGGCGGCCATGCAGCGAACCTGGCCCACGTCCCCGCCCGCGGTACCGCGGACTGAACTGTCGGCGTGGGTCAGCCAGGTAAAAATTCCGGTCGTCCGAGTCTCGACCGATTTCGCCGAGCGACTGTTGGGGGTCGATGACGGCGAATCACTCGCGCTGACGACCGAGCGGGCTGAGAACCCGGGCGGCGTCCATCCGTTCGAGCGATCCGACGTTCACGTCGAGCTGGTGACGGACGTCAGGCGTCAGACGGCGCCTCACCCCAACGTCGTCGGTGCCGTGGAAGGCTCCGACCCTTCGGCTCGCAGCGAATGGGTACTCGTGTGCGCCCATCTCGATCACGACGGCGTCACGCCGAGCGGTCTGTTCCCCGGCGCTGATGACAATGCCTCTGGAATTGCCGGTCTCATGGCGGTGGCCAAGGCGTTCACAGACGCCGCACGCGTTGGGCAGACCCCTCGACGCTCGGTTCTCTTCGCAGCATGGAATGGTGAGGAACGTGGGCTGCTCGGCTCGTGGGCCTATGCGGAACACCCGGTTGTTTCGCTGGAACGAACAGTCGCCGTCCTCAACATGGACATGATCGGACGTCACGAAGAAGTCCCCGAGCGCGGCGGCCGCCGTTTTCGAGGTCTCGAGCCCCAGACCAGCGCATCGAACACCCATGCGGTGAACCTTCTGGGCTACAGCTATAGCCCCGACCTGCGGCGTGTGGCCGAGGCCGCTGACCAGGTCGCCGAGACGGAATTGGCTCTACGGTTCCGCTACGACGACAACCCATCCGACCTCCTGCGACGAAGCGACCACTGGCCGTTTCTCTTCAGCGGCGTCCCCGCCCTGTTTGTCCACACCGGACTCCACCCGGACTACCACACCGAACGCGATACGGCGGACCTACTCGACTACGACAAAATGACTCGCATCGTCCGGCTCGTTCATCAAATGACCTGGGACCTCGCCGAGGCTCCCACCCGACCGGACATCCTCGATCGCCCGTAGCTCACAGCTCCAGGTTCAGGGCGAGCAGCGCCGCTTCGCCGATACCAGTGATGGACTCGCCCGAAGGCCTCCGTGTTCTACCGCACATGGAATAGTGTCTCGGGTTGCAACGTGGCGACTTCAACGTCCTAGCCGAGCACCACGCGGCGGCCCAGCTATGCAAAAACGCACTCCACGCTCAACCCGGTCTCGAGACGTCGGAGATACTCGGTCCTCGACAACTCGATCGCCCCGAAACGAGCCAGGTGTGGCGTCACCCACTGGAGATCAAGGAGGCGATATTTCCGATCGCGAAGTCGGTCAACAAGCCAACACAACGCAACCTTGGATGCGTCTGTTTCTGCATGAAACATTGACTCCCCAAAGAACACGCCGCCCAAGCTCACCCCATACAAGCCTCCGGCCAGCGAGCCTTCGCGCCATACCTCGAGGGAGTGCGCGAACCCCGCGTCGTGGAGCGCGGAGTAGCTTCCGATGATCTCAGTGTCGATCCAGTTCCCAGCATCATCGGGTCGCGAGGCACACGCGGCGATGACGCGCCGGAAGTCTCGGTTGACTGTGACCTCGAACCGGTCGCCACGTACCACTCGGGCCAAACGCCGTGACAGGTGAAACGCATCAAGCGGCAGGACGCCCCGATATCGCGGAGAAAACCAGGTGAGCCCTTCCGTCGTCGCCATCGGAAAGTAGCCGGTGCAGTAGGCACCAATTAGCGTGTTGATGGGGATCATCGGGTCGTCGTATTATCAGGCTAGTGAACAGCGACACTCATAAAGTCGATACGCAGACATCCGAAGCCGTCACCCGTGGCGTGCGGGTCAACGTCACCGCCCGTTACGCACCGGAGCGATCGGCGCCCGCCCGCGGGGAGTGGTTCTTCCTTTATACGATCGAGATCACCAACGAG
>CAUZIB010000116.1:0-13444 GCA_963579735.1 Vicinamibacteria bacterium
TCGAGCTAAAACAGAGCGAGTTGCACGCGGATCAGGCGGACGCCACCGGAGTCACGTCACAATCCCCGTCACAATCGGACGAAGCGGAAGCGGGAAAGAACGAAAACGCTAGAGAAATTGGCTCCCCTTCCTGGACACGTATCGAACTTTCTGCCTGGCGCCGGAGCCAGAATTTCGGGGTGTTCTTGAGGGTGTCCGGCGCCTGACGGTTGCCGCGTAAGGGCACGTCAGACGATTCGATGAACGCGGCGTCGGCCTTGGCCGAGGCGATGGTCAAGGCCTGGCTCTCCCGCTGTCGACACACGTTTAGAATCCCGCCTACTTCAGTGGCCGTCGAGATGCTTTGGCGGCCGACTTTCAAGGAGCCATTGTCGGCGATGACCCCAACCCGATACGAACATCTGACCCGGCGAACACCGAGCGGGCGCCGATGAGCGCGGCGAACAGGAAGGCCATGTCGAGGCGGATGAAGGCGTCCTGGGCGAAGCGGCGGAAGGCCAGGGGCTAGTTAGCCTCTTGTTGAGATGAGCGAGAACTACGTCCCTGCCCGGCGTGATTGCGCTTCTTAAAGGGGAGACAACAATACAGTAACTTCTGTGTCAAATCGCGGGCCTGACCCCGACTCCCCTGTTCTGGGTCAGAGCCCGAGTGTGACCAGCGCAGCGACGACGTGCACCGACAGCTACTTTTTGGTGCCGACAACGACGTCTGTGAAGTATGGAAACCTGAGCGTGCCATCGTTCTGCACGTAGTCCGCCCAGTCTTTTTCGAGCGTGGCGATGAGGTCCTCGACTCCCTGGACATACTTTGGGTCTTCGAGGTCGAACAGCCCCACGTGATGTGGAGGATGCTGGTCGGCCGTTTCGTCTTCCTCTTCTGTCTGGGTAGCGGCGCCGTCGCGGCGGCCCAGCCAGCCGATACCGCTAGACAAACCGACGCTGAGGCCTCCCGCTCTCGCGACGCTTCCGGCTCGGACGTCGTCGTCGCGATCATCGGTGCGGTGGGTGTAATGGGTGGCGCCGCGATCGGAGGCTACCTGGGCAATCGGAAAGGCAAGACCGACGGGCTCGCCCAAGGCCGGTCAGAGGCCACCAACCAGAACGCACCGGATGTGCTCGCCGCGTTCGACGGGTTTCCCAGCACCCTCGACCTCAATGGTCAACAATGGATCGTAGCGTTCGACGACGCGGACGAGACGGAGGGCGGCGCGACGTTGGAGTTCCGGCAGCAGGGGAGCGTCATCACTGGCGAAGTCAAGTCCCTTACCGACGAGCGCAGCTGGCACGCGGCCGGGACCTGTCGGGACCGAAAAGTCTGCTACATCTATACGTGCACGGATAAGAACGTGAGCACATTTGGCGCAGTAATCGCGCGTCTCAACGATGCAGGCAATGAAATGAAGGGGCAATGGCTCGGCTATGATATCGTCGGTGATCTGACGCTGGCCCAGCCGGTAACGCTTCATCGTCCTGGAGCATGATCGAGTCAATCTCCTACGTTGTTCCCCGCATCGCCATCATCACCGTCATCTTCGAGCCAGGGGCCGAGCCCTTCCTCGAGTGGATCGAAGTTCGTAAAGGGGCACGCCGTCGGGGGTACAGCACCGGGATGCTCCATTTCGTGGCTCAAGACCTCGGTGTGTGGCCGCAGCTCGACATCTTGGCCCAATCCCGAGTAATGCAGCGCATCGCATATCGGCTGGGATACCGTCTTGTGCGCCGGTCCGAGCGGTTTCTGGCCTGCACGCTTTGGCTTCATCGTTTCGCGACCGACCAACGTGGTAATACTCGAACCTTCTCGGTGGTCGGCCGACGCACGTATCGAGGGCAGACCAAGCGGTCGAAAATCGTCTACCTGAAGAATGAGGCCGGTCCACCGCCAGATGGAGGTCGGCAGTGACATCTCGCGTCGACCAGTCGGTCGCGCTGATTCGCAAGGGATGGTCCAACACTGGAGAGACCCAGGGGTGTTCTCAAGGAAGCAAAGGACGGTCAGGCGTTACTCCAAGGGGGAATCAGCGTTGGCCTGCAAGGCGAGTGGAGTCCGTGCAGAGCGCTGTTCACGGAGGCGCTTGGCTAATCGATAGCCGCGATAGCTGGACCGCTCGCTCGTCATCCATCTACTCTGAGCGAACCTCCCAGCAACACGGCAGCCCGCCTACGATCGGCGAGTCTCAGAAAGCGCAGCGGGACAATAAGAGAGACAACGCCGACCAGGATCTGGTCTCGCGCCCAAACTTCAATGCACGGTGCGGTCGGACGAAGTTGTCGTGACAGCGCAGGAACTCAACATGCCCGTGGAGCTGGGCCGTCGCAGAAATGCTCACGCCCGCGACTCGCACGCTCGCGACCTGGTCGAACTCCCTCCGCCCGCAGCGAAGCCCACGGTACGGTGTGCCCGTATTCAGGCTGACCATGCCTCCGCAGATCTTGCGGTGCTGCGGCCGTCGGCCCGACCTCGTCGTAAAATAGCCGTGGCCCACGATGTGGAGACCCGGCTTTCCATAATTCTCACACGCGGGCTTGCGGCATGCTGTGTCGTCGTTACCCGATTTAGGGGCTACTCGCCAGTAGTCCCAGAGGGTGTATAAACGTGCCCATGAGTAGTCGTGACAAAAACCGACAGCCTTTAACAACAATAAGCATTTCCGCTAACACCATTCCTGACACTTACGGTCAGCGGGAGGGCGTCGAAGCGGCGGTTCGGAAGGCCATCGGGAATAGACCTGGTGAATGGGAGGTTTGGCTCGAAGAACCACAAGACGCTTCGCTCTACCGAGTCGAGATACGTGGCCCAAGGGGGTTCACAAGAGAGTGGACTTTCGACGGCCCAAACGAGCGAGACACGACGTTTATAGAGCTAGCTATTCAACGCGACCTTGGCCCAGGCAAAAGTTGACCCGTGTTTTGAGCAAGTGCCGCGAGCGCCGACTCGACTCATCGCCGCCGAATAGGGGTCTGAGTAGCAACGGACCAGAAAACCGCGCTAAGGCGCGCCACTTCCTGAACCCCAAGACGATCGAGCGTTCCTGAGGCTATTGCGCGAGGTGTCGACACCGTAGCCGTCGGCGCCTCCGCCAGAGCGTTCTCGTGGACCTTGACCTCGGTGTGGTCGTCGAAGTATTCCATTCATTCCCGCACGTAGCACGAGCTCGGGCTGTCTCCGACCGGGATCGACTTCGCCCCATACTCTGCACACGGATGCCGGTCCACTGCCTGAGTGACGCGCAGCGAGCCGCGTACGGTCAATACGCGGGTGCGCCGTCGGCCGAGCAACTCGCGCGCTACTTCCATTTGGACGCGCACGATCGCTCGATCATCGCCAAACGTCGGTGCTTGCGCCGTTCACTGTTGGTAGTGGGACGCATCCCGCTGCAAGAGAAGCACTTACGACACATTCTGGATCAGAAGCAGTATTTGGGCTGCAACGGGCCGGGATCTTCTACGGAGACAACAACTTACAGGGATTGTGACTAGGGAGAGCGCTACGTTTGCCTGGATTCTTCGTGTCCATCGGCGTAATGAGGCTGGAAAAACGAGGCTCGATGTGGTCTCCTTATGCGATGTCATTTCGCCCTCTGAAACGGGCTCAAATCCCTGCCCTGGCAGACCCGCTCCGAGGCTAATCCAGACCCGCTGCAACTCTCTGCGGCGCAACGTTTTAGCGCCACGCACCAACGGTGACCGGCGCAAGCACCTCGACAGATTCAACGCGACAACTTAACCTTCGGGTAGGCTTCAGGGCCACCATGCCGACGAAACTCATCTTTGCGCTGCTCGCGCTACTCTTACTGGTCACGCTCCCGTCATTCGCCGGGCTCTTCACCGAGTGGCTGTGGTTTGGCGAGGTCGGCTACCAGTCGGTGTTCGTCAAGAGCCTGGCGACCAAGGGTCTCCTCGGCTTGCTGGCATTCGTCGGAACGTTCGCCGTGCTGTTCGCTAACCTTCGGTTGGCGGTCAGCGGGGCTAACCGGCCGTACACGGTCTTCCCAGGCGGGGGTGACATCCAGCCGATCGTCCTGGAACGGCGGCACCTGCGTCTCCTGGCCGTTGGGATTTCGGGGGTCGTCGCGGTCGTCGTGGCGGGGATCGCCTCCAACCAGTGGTTGGTCACGCTGCAGTTTCTGAACGCCACGCCGTTCGGGGAGGTCGATCCGATCTTTGGTCGTGACGCGGCCTTCTATGTCTTCACGCTGCCGTTTCTCGATTTCGCGCGGTACCTGGGTCTAGCCGTCATGACCCTGGCGTTCATCGGCTCGACGGCCGCCTACGTGGTCACCGGGCAGCTCGCGCTGACGCCCACGGGCATCCAGGTGGGCGCGAGACCCGGGCAGCACCTGGCGATGCTGGCCTCGGGCATCTTCGTGCTGCTCGCCGCCGGGGCATATCTCGACAGGCCACGGACGCTCCTGACACCGGCTGGCATCGTCCACGGGGTGTCGTATGCCGACGCCGTCATTCGACTTCCGGCACTGCAAATCTTGACGATCGTCGCCGCCGGTGGGGCACTGGCCGCCGCCTATGCCGCGCTGTCGTCCACGATCTGGCCAGTCGGGGCGGCGGCGGCCGCGTACATGCTCGTTCTGGTGGGCGGCGGCGGTGTCGCGACGCTGCTGCAGCAGCTGGTGGTGACGCCGGACGAGCAGGCAAGGGAAAGGCCCTACATCGTTCACAACATCGCGGCCACGCGGTCGGCGTTTGACCTCGACCAGGTCGAGGAGCGACAGCTGTCGGGTGACGCCACGCTGACCATCTCGGACATCGAGAACAACGCGGAGACGATCAACAACGTCCGGTTGTGGGACCACGATCCGTTGCTGGACACGTTCGGGCAAATCCAGGAGATCCGTACGTATTACGAGTTCACATCGGTCGACAACGACCGGTATGTCGTGGACGGCGAGTATCGGCAGACGATGCTCTCGGCGCGAGAGCTCAACTCCAGCAGCCTGCCCAACCGGTCGTGGATCAACGAACGGCTGCAGTACACGCACGGGTTCGGCGTTGCGATGGGTCCGGTCAACGAGGTGACCCAGGAAGGGCTCCCGGTGCTCTTCCTCAGGGACCTTCCACCACGCTCCGAGACCAACCTCTTCGTCGATCAGCCGAGCCTCTACTTCGGGGAACTCTCGAACGACTACGTGCTCGTCAACACCAACACCGACGAGTTCCACTACCCGGAGGGGGACGACAACGTCTCCACACGATACGACGGCACCGGCGGGTTGGAGCTGGGTGGTCTTTTCAGACGGCTGCTGTTCAGCCTGAAGTCCCGCTCATACGAGATCCTGGTAAGCGGCCAGCTCACCAGCGACAGCCGCGTGATCTATCACCGCAACATCTCCGATCGACTGACGACCATCGCACCGTTCCTGCAGTTCGACGCCGACCCGTATCTGGTCATCGTCGACGGGCGCCTCTTCTGGATTCGCGACGCCTACACACGGACCGGGAACTACCCATACTCGACTCCGGTGGCGGGCGGCATCAGCTACATCCGCAACTCCGTGAAGGCGGTGATCGATGCCTACCACGGCACGACCACCTTCTATCTCGCCGACCCGGACGACCCGATCGCGCTCACGCTCAGCAAGGTATTCCCGAACCTGCTCCAGTCTCTGGACACGATGCCGGCGGAGCTGCAGAGTCACCTCCGCTATCCGGAAGACATCTTCACGCTGCAGACAGCAGTGAATTCGACCTTTCACATGACGAACCCGTCGGTCTTCTACAACCGGGAGGACCAGTGGGAAGTGCCGATCATCGACGGCGAGCAGATGGAGCCCTACTACACGATCATGCGGCTGCCGGGTGAGGAAAAGGCCGAGTTCATCCAGATGCTGCCGTTCACGCCACGTGGCCGAGAAAACTTGGCGGCGTGGATGGTTGCGAGGAGCGATGGCGAACACTATGGCAAGATGCTGACGTTCCAGTTTCCCAAGCAGAAGCTGATTTTTGGTCCGTCGCAGATCGTCAATCGGATCAATCAAGATCAGGTGATCTCGCCACAGCTCACCTTGTGGAACCAGCAGGGTTCGGAGGTGATTCAGGGCACGTTGCTGGTGATCCCGATCGAAGAGGCCCTGCTCTACATCCGCCCGGTGTATCTGCGCGCCTTGGGAGGCCGGATCCCCGAGTTGAAGCAGGTTGTCGTCGCCTATCAGAACCAGATCGTCATGGACGAGACCCTCGACCGAGCCCTCGAGCGTCTGTTCGGTCGCGGTGCTCCCGGAGAGGTAGTTGCGCCACCGTCCACGCTGATGACGGACGTGGCCCCGACGGCTCCGGAGGCATCCCCGGGTGACACGGCGACTCAGCCTGGCTCATCGACCACGCTTGCGCAGCAAGCCCAGGGTCACTACGCACGAGCCCTCCAGGCTCGGCGCGAGGGCGACTGGGCTCTGTACGGCGAGGAGATCGAGCAGCTGGGCGAAGTGCTCGAGCAGCTGCAGGGCACGGATAGGCAGAACTGAGTCGATTCCAGTCAAGGCCCCGTAGGGCGGGGGCACCATCGTGTTCTTCGATATCGCCGTGTTCAAGACAGAAAGGGCCAGCAAAGATTGAAGTATCTCCACCTGGTCGCGACGGGGATGACCGGGCTCCTGTTGATCTTCGGATCGCTGGACATGCCCGATACGGGGGATCCGGCGTCGCCGCCAAGTCTCCACGTGTCCCCGCGATACATCGAACAGGGTTTCGAGGAGACCGCCGTGCCCAACATGGTGACGGCTGTCCTGGCCGACTACCGGAGCTTCGACACGTTGGGAGAGGTTACGGTCATCTTCACCGCGGCGGTGGCCGTCCTTCTCATCCTCCGAACGGGACGAGAGGACGAGTCGTGATCACCGAACCGTCGCGAGACAGATAGCAGTCCATGCTCCAGATTTCATTGCGCTCGGTCGCCGGCCGTCGTTGTTCCCGATGGACTGCCGACGTCCTTGACCTCGGCTTCGATGGCCCGTGCCTCTGCGTCTTCCGCGTCCATCTTTTCGAGGACCTGTCGCCAGGTCAGGACCACGTCCACCTCCGTCTTCTTGGTGACCAGACCGCGTAACTTCGCGATGAGGTCGAGGGCGGCGAGCTTGGGCCAGAGCCGGTATTTGTAGTGGGTATTCCCGTCAGGGCCGACGACGACGTCCACGCTGGACACCGCCTCACGGATGTCTGCGGGTAGCTCTCGGGGGTGGATGAGCGACCCCTCCCCGTCCGGAGAGAAGAGCTGGTCGACGGTGGCCCGACCTATCCGAGACGCCGTCTCGACGATCTCCTCCAGGTCCATATCGACCTTGTCATCGTCGGTCTACATTCGTGAACGTCTTCGGACGAGTGACTCCGCGCCCGTCGACAACCCAGAAGTCATCTACTCGCCCCCGGTCGGCGTCAGCCCTGATGGGCGTGCGTACCGCAAATACATCGTCGGGACCACCACCATGTTCAGGAGCGTCGAGGTCATCAAGCCGCAGAGAATCACAATGGCCATCGGCGTCTGAATTTCACTGCCCGCTCGCCCGGCGGCGAGAGCCAACGGGATTAACGCCAATGCTGTGGAGAGGGCGGTCATCAGAATCGGGATGAGTCGTTCACGCGCCCCTCGCTCAACCGCTTCACGAAAGTTGGTGACGCCTTCCTTCTCGCTCAAGTGATGAATGTGCGAGACCAGCATGATGCCGTTGCGCGTCGCGATGCCGAAGAGGGTGACGAATCCAATCATGGACGCCACGCTCATGACCCCACCGGCAAGGAACACGCCTGCCACCCCGCCGATCAGCGCCAGCGGCAAGTTGAGCATGACGAGCACCGCATCCCGTGGGCGGCCGAACGCCACCACCAGCAGCATGAACAAGCCCGCGAGGACGACGATCGTGAGGAGCAGGAGGCGCTGCGATGCGCTCTGCTCGCTCTCAAATTGGCCACCATATTCAACCCGGTACCCTGGCGGCATGGGCACGGCCTGGGCGACTGCTGACCGCATGTCCTCGACGACTCCACCGAGGTCGCGGCCGGCGACGTTGCTTGAAATCACGATCCGGCGCTGCACGCCCTCCCGCAGAATCATGTTGGGTCCGACCTCGCGGCGGACGTCGGCCAGCAGCCTGATCGGCACCGGCCCGCCGGTCGGCGTGTCGATCGGCAAATCCGCGAGGCGCTCAAAGTCGTGCCGCGCGGCGGCATCGAATTTCACGACGAGGTCGAATGCGGCCGCGCGGTCGAACACCCGTCCCACGATGGTGCCGGCGAAGCTCGTTTCGACGGCGGCGGCCACATCACTGGCCCGCAGACCGTACTGAGCAATCGCCGAGCGATTCAGCACGAAGCGAACAACGGGCACGTCCATTTGCTGCTCGAGGGAGACGTCCACCGCGCCCGGAATGTCCGTCATCACCTCCCTGACCCGTTCACCCAAGCGGCGCAGCGTCGGGAGATCGTCGCCGAAGATCTTGACGGCGATGTTCGCACGGGTGCCGGACAGCATGTGGTCGATCCGGTGAGAGATCGGTTGGCCAATCGTCACGTTGGTTCCCGGCAGCGTCGAGAACTGCCGCCGAAGCTCATCGAGAAGCTCGGCTCGTGAGCGGCCAGTCTCCCGCAAGCCCACGTCAATCTCGGCGGCCTCGACGCCCTGCACATGCTCGTCGTATTCGGCCCGACCGGTCCGACGCGCCGTCGCCACGACCTCGGGCTGTGCGAGGAGGATCTCTTCGATGCGACGTCCAATCTCGTCGGATGTGGGGAGGGATGTCCCCGGCAGCGTGTTGGCCTGGATCGTCAGCGTTCCCTCGTTGAATTCTGGGAGAAACGCTGTGCCCGCCCGCGTCAGGGCCGCCCCCGCCACGACCAGCATGGCCACTGACGTCACCATGACGAGTCGGGGATGGTCGAGCGCGTGGGGCAGAAAACTCACATACGGGGCTTTGAGCATGCGCGTCAACCATCCGTCATGTCCGCGCACGATCGAGCGCGCCTTCGGCAGAAAGGCGAAACAGAGCGCGGGCGTGACAATCATGGCCACGACCAGGGACGCGAGGATCGCCACGATGTACGCGACCGCGAGGGGTGCCAGTAGTCGTCCTTCGACGCCGGACAGACCGAACATGGGTAGAAACACGAGTACGATGATGAGGGTGGCAAAGACGATGGACGTGCGGATTTCGAGCGTGGCATCACGGACGATCACCGCAGCAGACTGCTGTTCGGCGGGTGGTTTGGCGATGTTCTCCCGCAGTCGCCGGACGACATTCTCCACATCGATGATCGCATCATCAACGAGCGCCCCAATGGCGATAGCCATGCCGCCGAGTGTCATCGTGTTCATCGTCGCGTCGAACCCCCAGAGCACGAGTACGGCGGTCGCCAGCGACAGGGGCATCGCGGTTAGTGTGATCGCGGCTGCCCGCATATTCGCCAGGAACAGCACGACGATCAGCACCACGAGCAGGCCGCCATCGCGCAGCGCATCAATGACGTTCTCGACCGCGACGGCGATGAAGTCCGCTTGCCGGAAGATCCGCCGGTCGATCGTCATGCCACTCGGCAGTTCGGCCTGCAGGGCATCGAGTTCTCGATCGAGTCGTGCCGTTAACTCGACCGTGTTGGCATCCGGCTGTTTTTGGACCGCCACGATCACCGCAGGCGCGCCGTTTCGCGATCCCTCGCCCCGTTTGAGCGCGCCGCCCTCGCGCACATCGGCGACGTCGCGAATCAGCACGGGCCGAGCACCGCGAAGAGCGATGACGCTGTTGCCAATTTCTTCCGGCGTGCGAACCCGGCCGATGGTCTGGAGCACGTACTCCTGTGGCCCCTCCCTGTAGATGCCGGCGGACGTGTTCTGGCTGGCACCACGTACGCCGTCCAAGAGCTCTGAGAGGGAGATGTTGTTGGCGCGGAGCTGATCGGGGTGCGCAATGACCTGGAACTGGCGCTTGTCACCGCCAATGGGCATCACTTGTGAGACCCCCGCCACCGCCAGGAGCCGCCTTCGCACCACGGTATCGACCACCGTCCGAAGCGTGAGGGGGTCGTCTTGATCCGACGTGACCGCGAAGAAGAGAATCTCGCCCATGATGGACGAGATGGGTGCCAGGATGGGACGCTCCACTTGGGGGGGCAGGCTCCCAGCCACAAGCGTCAGCTTCTCAGCGACGACTTGTCGCGCGCGGAAGATGTCCGTGCCCCAGTCGAACTCGACCCAGACCACCGCAATACCCACGGCCGTCGCTGACCGCACCCGTCGGACGTTCGATGCGCCGTTGAGGGCCGCTTCGATGGGAAACGTCACCAGCGTTTCCATTTCTTCCGGCGCCATGCCACGTCCTTCCGTCAGAACCGTCACGGTGGGAGCGGTCAGGTCAGGAAAGACATCGACGGGCATCTCGCGCGCGGTCCACAGACCGGACCCGGCCAGTAAGATCGCAAGGGCCAGGACCATCCAGTGGTGGTCAATCGACCATTGGATCAATCGTTTCATTGGATCCACCTCAATGGACGTGGCCTTCAGTGGGGAGTCCCGTGGCGGCCGACGCCAACTGCACGTCGTACGCGCCCCGCGTGACAACGCGCTCTCCCAGCAGGACGCCGCTCCTGATCCCAACGAGGTCAGCCTCACGGGCGGCGATGTCAATGAACCGCCGGGCGAAACGCTCGCCCCCGAGCTGAACGAAGACGTACGGCCGACCGGCTTCCATCAGCACGGCGGCCTGAGGCACCGCGAGCCACTGCTGTTGCTCGTGCGTATACAGCACCGCCGTGCCGACCTGACCGATCAACAAGTGTTCGCCGGGGTTCTCGATTTCCATCTGGAGCGGCAACGCGCGGGTGGTCGCGTCGATGACGCCGGCGTCGTGCACGTGGTCGGGCTCGAGTTCGATCGGCTCCGGTTGGCCAGGAAATTCCAGCGCGAGTCCGGTGACCTGGCGCGCGACGGCCACGCTCGCGGCCGGCACCTGCACCTCCAACTCCACGCGATCAGTCCGCACGATTCTGAACAGCGGTGCGCCTTCGTCATAGGAGGCACCCAGCGTGCCCATGACCTCAGCCAGCCGCCCGCCGATCGGGGCCCGCAGGGCGAACGCGTTGCCGGCCGCTGCGCCACCGCCGCTCCGCAGCGTTTGATTACGTTGCGCAAGCCGCGCGTCCGCCGCTTCGAGGCGCGCCTCCGCAACCCTGATCGCTCGATGCGCATCCTCCACCCGACGGGCTGGCACGGCCCGTTCCTTCAGGAGGCGCTCGGCCCGCGCCTGTTCCACCTGCGCGGCGTCGAGCGCCACCTGCGCCTCTGCCACCTCAGCCGTCAGCGTGGCGTGATC
This sequence comes from Vicinamibacteria bacterium, assembly GCA_963579735.1. Lineage (GTDB taxonomy): Bacteria > Acidobacteriota > Vicinamibacteria > Vicinamibacterales > UBA8438 > CAUZIB01. The sequence continues at coordinate 11,303 of CAUZIB010000116.1, forward strand.
AACGCCTGCCGACAACCGAGGCTCCAAGTGTGCGAGGACCTGGTTCGGTCGGACCCGATCGCCGATAGACAGCAGCACATCCGCCGTGAGCCGGCCCGCCGCCGGGGCGGCGACAATCGCTTCGCCGCCGGGAAGAGGGTGAATCATCGCCGGCACACGAACTGAGGTCCGAATCTCTGCCTTTCGCACACGGGCGGTGGCAAAACCATTCGTCCACTGCGGTTCTTTGAGGTACGCGATGGCCGATGCATCCTCCGCCGGACGGTTCTCGGCGTCCGCGTGAGCGAGGGCTTCGTCAGCGAACACGGTCACAATCCCGAGATCGTGGCGATCGAGAAGGCCTGGCGCATCGAGGACCAACTCGTAGCGATACCGCCCTGGTGCAGGAAGCGCACCCTCGACCCGAAAGACCCCGGGTCGTGATGGCTCTGGCCCGAGGAGCTCCACCGTTGGCCCGCCGGCCTCTGGTGTGAACTCGACACTCGCCTGGCCAGCCGTGACGGGGAGGAAATCGGCCATCGTGGTCAGGTGAACGGCAAACAGCACCGTCTGTCCCGCCACAAGCGGCGGGTACTCCATGAACAGCTCGGTCTTCTCCGTCCAGTGGGTCACATCCAGCGTCGGCGACTCCACCTGTGGCGGGTCGCCCTGCTGGACGCAGCCCATCACACTGAAGGCGGCGAGAAATGCCGCGCACACCAGTCCGTGTCTCGTTGTCATTGGGGAATCTCCCAGCCGCTAACGAATGCCAGTTCAATCTCCGCCTGTCGCACCGTCGCGTCCAGCACCGCTTGACGGATGCGGGCCGACGATCCGATGCGATAGGCGTCCAACAATTCCAGGATGCCGCGCTCGCCAGCGTCATAGCTGACTTGCGCGATGCGCTCGATCAGATCAGCGCTGGCGATGGCCTGGGCCCGATAGCGTTCGGCGGCCCCACGCCGTTCCACCGCGGCCGCGCGAAGGGCGGCAATTTGGCCACGCAACACGAGTCTGAGTGCGTCAAGCCGAGCGCGAGCCTGAGCATTTCTCGCGACCGCCCGCGCCTTCTCGGGGCCGGCGCGATCGAACAGGGGAAGGGTCAGCTGCACCCCGATGACACCGCCAAAATCCCGCCCGCCGACCGTCGAGGACTTGATCCCTCCGACGATCTCCGGCTCAGGAACAGGACGTCGACCAGCCGCTCGAGTGGCAAAATCGGCAGCCGTGAGCTCGTGCCGCAACGCCACGAGCTCGCCCCGGGCCGACTCCGCGGTCTCGACCAACGCCTCGAGTGGCGGGAGAGGCGCCGGTGATAGCGACCGGCCAACCGCGACGATTCGCGACGGGTCGGGCATGTTGTCAAAGAAGCTCGCCAGGATCGCTTGGGCGCGGACGCGGTCGGTCGCGGCAACGCTGCGATCCGTCTCAACATCAAGAAGTTCTCGCTCGGCCCGCAATCGATCAAATCCGGCCGCATCGCCGGCGGCCTCGCGGCTTGCCAGGACGCCGGCGAGCTCGCGAAGACGGTCCACGGTGGTGGTCAACTCACGCTCCCGGGTCTGAGCAGCCACCAGGTCGGCGAACGCGAGACGCAGGTCGGTCTGCAGCCGGCGCACTTCATCGTCAGCGCGGCTTGCGCTCGCCAACACCAAGGCAGCCGCGCCTTGTTCCTCCAGTCCCCTCCGACCGGTAATCGGGAGCGGCTGTGACACCAGCGCGAGATATTCGGTGACGCCCACCACCGATTCACGCGTGACGTTGACGCGAGGATTGGGCCAGCGGGTGGCGGCCAAGACGTCGACCCGCGCGAGGTCCACTCCACTGCGGATGGCTCGTACGCGAGGACTGTGGGTGGACAGTCGTGCCAGGGCGTCGGATTCAGTCAACATCAACGATTGAGCGCCCGCGCTTGACGGTACGAGAGCCAGAGCCACAGCAGCGCACAGCATAGTTCTGCGCATAACACCTCGACGGAAGAAGAGACGGTAAGTGAGAACGGATGACGGGACGAGCCCGTCAGCCCAGATCAGGCGACAAGGAAGGGGGGACCGCGAAGGCCGTTCGAGTTTATGCCAGGTGGGTCATGGACCGACGCGCGAACGAATGGCAGAGCGCGCGGAGAAGCATCCTGCGGTCGCAGAACCAGCCGATCGTCAAATA
>CAUZIB010000117.1:0-12790 GCA_963579735.1 Vicinamibacteria bacterium
CCCACATTTGGACGCCCCACAAGGACAACGGCCGGTAGGCGGCGCGTCTTGGCAGACATTCATGCACACCAGGCCGGGACGGACCGAGCACCTAACCTTGACACCCGTAAATTATAGTATCTATGATATTTATCGTGTTCCGTTACGGTCCCTCCGGGAACGAAGACGTGACTCGGCGCGCGGAGAGCCCGGCGCGACGAGGGTGCCCATCGGACTCTCCCCGTCATGATCAAAGTTGACATCGTGAACGAGGTTTCGAAGTCGGCTGACATCACCAAGGTGAAAGCCGAGGTGGCGGTTGATGCGGTCCTGGACGCGATGCGTATGTCGATGCAGCGTGGCGAACGGATCGAGTTACGGGGCTTTGGCGTGTTTCAGGTCAAGCCGCGCAAACGCGGCATCGGTCGCAATCCGCGGACGGGCAAAGAGGTCCGGATTCCTCCGGGACGCACGATCCGATTCAAACCCGGAAAAGACCTCCAAGACATCGGCGGTTAGGATGCCGCGCGCCGCGTTTACCCGGTCGAGCTTCTGATTCGCCATTCCACGTGCCCGAACCACCGATTGTTCCCGAGCTCGTGTCTGACCGGTTTGCGCTGCAGAACGACCAGTCTCATCTGGCGGCCCCCTCTGCATGGCCAGTGCGCCGTCGGCCGGACAGACCTATCGTCCACGTGCTACTCCTCTTGGCGACGATCGCTTCCACAATGCTGCTTGGCCAACTCCATTACGCGGGGTTCGCGACCGACTTCGTCTCCGATGCAACACCCACGGTTTCGTTCCTGACCGGCGCCTGGTACAGCGTCACCATTCTGGCCATTCTCGGCACGCATGAGATGGGCCACTACCTGGCGTGCCGTTACTATCGAGTCGACGCGTCGCTTCCCTACTTTCTCCCAATGCCGCTCATCATGACGGGCACGCTCGGTGCGGTCATCCGTATTCGCCAGCGGATTCCCACGAAGCGGATGCTGTTCGACATCGGCGCGGCCGGTCCGATCGCGGGGTTCGCGGTGGCGGTGCCGGCCCTGTTTCTCGGCGTGTGGCTGTCACGGGCCGTGCCGCTCCCCGAAGACTTTGTGGGGTTCAGCCTGGGCGAGCCGCTGCTCTTCAGGTTTGCCGAGTGGCTTTTTTGGCGCGATGCGCCAGACGGCTACACGATCAATCTTCATCCGGTGGCGCTGGCTGCCTGGTTTGGTCTCCTGATTACCGCAATCAATCTCTTTCCGATCGCTCAGCTCGACGGCGGCCATATCTCGTATGCAACCCTCGGCCGGCGCTCGACGACCGTGACGGTGGGGGCAACGGTGTGCGTGGTGTTTCTCGCCGCTTTTGTCTCGCTCAGCTGGCTATTTTGGGCCCTGATGATGGTCGGGATGTTGTTCGCGTTCGGCGCCCGACATCCGGAAACCGTCGACGAGCACATCCCCCTCGACCCGATGCGTCGTCGAGTCGCGATCCTCACCGTAGTGATTTTTATCCTCTGCTTTACCCCGGCACCGATCGAGGTGCTCGACCTCATTGCCACCCCCGAGTAGCACCTGGCACGGACGTAAGGAACACCAGACCCAGTCCCAGGCAAGACGCTCACGGTCGCTCGTCCCCTGCAACCGTCATGACTTGCACAAACCCCGGAGCGCGGCGCCCGACTGGCAAGACGTGACCAGTCAGCATAGTGCCGCAGGTCGAGCAAGAAATAACGCCGCCAGACTGACGCCCCGCCTGGGATCGATGCAATGAACCACGGACACGGGGCACCTAGAGCACGCTCAACGGGTCGACATCGATCGTGACGCGGCGCTGCAACGCGGGATGTCGGGCGACGACGTCTTGAAGCGCTTGCCGCATGACTGGCCGGTGCGTACCCTTGAGAAAGAACTGCACCCGATACTCACCTCGCACCCGCCGGAGAGGCGCGGGTGCCGGTCCGAGCACCTCGAACTGGCGCGTGGTTCTCAGTTCGTGCACCAGACCGGACGCCTCCCGCATGGCCTCGTCAAACTTGGGCCCCCGCACGATGGCGTTCACCATCGCGACGACGGGCGGATATTTCATGCCGCGTCGGAATCGCATCTCCGCTTCAAAAAACGGCGTAAACACCTGACGACACGCATACCCGATGCTGTAGTGCTCCGGGTAAAACGTCTGGATTATGGCCTCACCCCGACGGTCCCCCCGCCCGGCCCGGCCCGCAACCTGCGTCAACAGTTGGTATGTACGCTCGGCCGCCCGAAAATCTGCCAATCCAAGCCCGACGTCTGCCGAGATGACACCAACCAAGGTCACGGATGGGAAATCGTGTCCCTTCGCGATCATCTGCGTGCCCACGAGGACATCGATATCTCCGCGACCAAAGCGCCCTAGAAGCTGGGCCGCGGCCCCCTTCTTGGTGACCGTGTCACGGTCGAGTCTCGCGACCCGAGCCTCTGGACATGCGCGCTTCACCTCGGTCTCGATCCGTTCGGTCCCGAACCCAACCCGCTCGAGATACGGTCCCGCGCAGTGCGGACACACCCGAGGACGCGCGCGCGCATAGTTGCAATAATGACAACGCAGTCGTCCGGCCGCGCGATGGAATGTCAACGTCACACTGCAGTTCGGGCACTCGAGTGCCTGTCCACACTGACGACAGAGCACCGCGGCCGCGAAGCCGCGGCGATTGAGCAACAGCAGGGACTGCTCTCCGGTGTGCAGCCGCTTCTCCAGCGCCTCCAGCAGCGTCGTGCTAATGACGGCGTCGGCGCCTTCAGCGGCCATGACATCACGCATGTCGACGACCTGAACATCGGGCAGCGGCCGATCCCAGACCCGAGCACTCAGCGTTGCCAGCGCATACCGACCCGTCACCGCGTTGTGATACGTCTCCATCGACGGCGTCGCCGACCCTAGGACAACCAACGCGTTGGCGTCGCGTCCCCGGATAATGGCGGCGTCGCGACCGTGATAACGAGGGCTCTCCTCTTGCTTGTATGACGAGTCGTGCTCCTCGTCGACGATCACGAGCCCAATGTTGTCCAGCGGTGCAAACACCGCGGACCGGGTGCCCACCACGATGTCCACCTCGCCCTGCCGAATCCGATGCCACTGGTCGTGCCGCTCACCGTCGGAAAGGCCGCTGTGCTGAATCGCGACGCGTTGACCAAAGACCGCTCGAAACGTACGGGCGACGGCCGGCGCGAGCGCGATCTCCGGAACGAGCACCAATGCCCGCCGGCCACCCCCGCAGACCGTGGCAGCGAGGCGACGATACAGTTCGGTCTTTCCGCTTCCGGTCACACCGTGGAGTAGCGCGACTTTGAATTGGCTCGCGACGGCCAGCGGTGTGAGTTGATCGAGCGCGCGTTGCTGGTCGGCAGTAAGCGAGAGGGTCGAGGTCGACGCTTCTTCCACAGCCTCCGCCAACTCGGATGTGTCGAAGGGATCCCGCTCCACCCGTCGTTCTTCAAACCTGACAAGCCGCCGCGCGACGAGACGACGCAGCGTATCTGGGTTGATATTGTGCTCACTCAACCCGCGAACGGAGCATCCGTCGGACGCGGTGCTCAAAAGACGGAGCGCGTCACCCTGACGAGCTCCCAGACCTGCCGCCTGTCTTTCCTCCAGGAGCTGGCGACCCTCGACGGTGAGGTGCACAAACCGAGCGGTCTTGAACGCTGTCTGGCGCGCATGCCGCCGCCCCTGACGGACCCATGCGAAGGGCGGCATCGCGGCGGCAACCGCGTCACCGACGCCGCACGCGTAATACTCCGCCACCCACAGCGCCAATTGCAGCACCGACAACGGGAGCAACGGTTGCTGGTCGACAACATCCAGGACGTCGCGGAGCTCGGTGGTCGGCCCTCCGGACGGGGTGGCGACTTCGTCTGACCGATGAGCCGTGTCGACGCTCGGCACAACACACCCGGTCACCACGCGGTTCCCCAATGGGACGAGCACCCGACACCCCGGAGCAGGAAGGGTCACGTCGTCGGGAACACTGTAGGTCAGCGGGGGAAGAAACGGAACCGGAACAGCGACCTGCACGGCGGCGGGCCGCGGGCTCACTCCTCCCTCAGCATGACGCGAACGCGTTTCATGTCTTCCCACACGTCGCGCCTCTTCTCCGGGCTGCGCAGCAGATACGCGGGGTGGAACGTCGGAACAAGTTTGGCCCCGCCATACTCAAACACGCGACCCCGGAGACGCGAGATCGATTCGTCCCGTCGAAGCAGCGCCCGCGCCGCAAACGACCCCAGCGCGACAATCACCTTTGGCCGAATCGCCTCGACCTGTCTAAACAGAAACGGCTCACAGGTGGCCACTTCCTCTGGCTCGGGATTCCGGTTCTGCGGAGGACGGCATTTGATCACGTTGGCGATATAGACATCATCCCGCGTGAGGTCGATCGCTTCGATAATTTTTGTGAGCAGCTGCCCCGCCCGACCCACGAAAGGAATGCCCTGCAGGTCTTCATCTCGACCGGGCGCTTCGCCGACAAACATCAGATCAGCGTTGGGGTTACCCACCCCGAACACAAGTGTGGTCCGCGTCGAGTGAAGCGTGCAGCGCGTACACGGACCGAGATCTTCTCGGACGTGCTCCAGCGTATCGAGGCGGTCCAGCTCTAGAGACACCACGGTGTCGACGTTCGTCGTCGCAATGCCGGTCGGCGTCGCGCCTGGCGCCACCGGGGTGGGGGTCGGTGGCGCGCCCGGCTCCGCCGGGGCCACCGCCGTTTCCTGAACAGACGCGGAATCGTCACCTGGACGGAGACGCCAGTCAGCTTCGAGGCTGACTCCGGTCACCCCCAACTCTTTGAAAAAGACGAGATGCTCAGCAAGTTGGTCTGACCGGTTCACGACGCGGCGCTCGGAGTCTTGGTGTCAACATCGTTGGTCGGCCGCGCGACGGCGGCCAACAATCGCTCGACGCGTTCCAGGATCACCCGTGCGAGCACGGCCTTTGTGCCCAAAGGGACGACGACTGCCTCTTCGGCGGCATCCGATCCCCCGCGGTGCGCGGTGAGAATAGTCGCGGCGTTTGTCTCAACCCCAAAGCCCGCGTCCGTTCGCGACACGTCGTTGGCCACGATCAGATCGAGGTTTTTTCTTGTCAGCTTTGCCCGAGCCCGCTCCACGACATCCGTCGTTTCAGCCGCAAAACCCACCAGCACGGGTCGCCGATTGTCGCCCCGCGCGGTCCCCAACGTGGCAAGGATGTCAGCCGTGCGCGAGAGCCTCAGCGAGAGGTCTCCATCGGTCTTCTCAATTTTCTCGGTGACTCGTCCGCTCGAAGGCGTGTAATCCGCAACCGCCGCCGCCATCACGACCACATCCGACTCCAGCCCCTCTGCCATGACCGCCGTCTGCATCTCTTCCGCGCTTCGCACCCGCGTGAACTCAACGCCCGTCGGGGGTTCGAGCGACGTTGGTCCAGCCACCAGCACCACCCGCGCGCCGCGCATCTTTGCCTCCGCCGCAACCGCGAACCCCATCCGTCCCGTCGACCGGTTGCCCAAGTATCGAACCGGGTCGAGGTCCTCATAGGTTGGCCCGGCGGTCACCAGCACCGTGCGACCGGACAGCTCACCCCGGGGACGAAGCGCCTCCTCTGCGGCGACAACAATGTCGGCAGGCTCGGCCAACCGTCCCTGCCCGACCCAACCGCAGGCAAGATAGCCCTCCCCAGGCTGAACGAATCGGACCCCGCGTGCGGCGAGTGTCTCGAGATTGGCCTGCACCGCCGCGTGCGACAGCATGTTCGTATTCATGGCGGGCGCAAGCAGCACCGGGGCGGTGGTCGCCAGATACAACGCTGACAGGAAATCGTCCGCGATACCATGGGCAAACTTCCCGATGATGTTCGCCGTGGCCGGCGCGATCAGGAGCAGCGCGCTGTCGGACGCCAACGCAATATGCTCGATGTCGGCATTCGTACCTTCGGCATACTGATCGGTGACGACACGCCGTCGAGTGATCGCCTCAAACGTCAGTGGACCGACAAACTGCGTCGCGGCGGACGTCATGACGGCCGCGACGTCATGTCCTTGCTTCTGGAGCCCGCGTGCTACCTCGACTGCCTTGTAGGCGCCGATACCGCCGCTAACCCCCAGCACAACCAATGCCATCAGCGCGACTCCGTCCCCTCGAATGTCTGAGCGATCTCGTCAGCCTGGGCGCGCATCACGACCACCCGAGCCCGATGGGCACATACGATAGACCGAAGCCCATCGACGCATTGCTCCGGATCGTCATTGACGACCAGATAGTCATACGTCTCGCGCGCCTGCACCTCCTGCGCCGCCGTGCGTAGTCGTCGACGCAACTCCGCCTCTTGGAGATGGGTCTCACTCCGCCCCCGGAGACGGGCCTCGAGAACGTCAAACGACGGCGGCATCACAAAGATGCCGACCATGTCGATACCGGTCTGTCTGACCTGCGCAGCCCCCTGCACATCAATGACGAGCACGACATCCTTACCGGCGTGCCGGTGACGTTCGATGTCGACCGCCCTGGTCCCATACCGATGTTGAAACACGGTCGCCCATTCGAGAAATTCATTCGCGTCGACCATCTCGGCAAACCGCGTTGCATCTACGAAATTGTAGTCGACGCCATCGCGCTCGCCCGGTCTCGCGGGACGCGAGGTATACGACCGAGACCTCACAAGATTCCGCACTGCGTCCACCAGCGTCTCCACGAGGGAGGTCTTGCCTGTTCCCGACGGTGCGGACAACACAAAGAGCGTGCCTCGCGGCGGGTCGTGGTGCGCTCGGTCCATGGGACGTTACTCGACGTTCTGCACTTGTTCACGCATACGCTCGACCTCGGCTTTGGCCGCGACCACGAGTTCGGCCATACCCCGACCATCGGCCTTTGACCCGATCGTATTCACCTCACGATTCATTTCTTGGACCAGAAAGTCGAGCTTGCGTCCGCACGAGGCGGTGCCAGCGGTGAGTGTGGCCATGTGCTCGAGATGGCCACCCAGTCGGGCGACTTCTTCGTGAATATCCGAACGCGCCGCCCAGCGGACGACCTCTTGGGCAATCGCCGAGGCCTCAACATCGACCCGAGTTTCCAACTCGGCCACGCGCGCCAGCAACCGCTCCTGGAGTGCCGCGTCTCCAGCCTTCGCCTCGGCCACGATCTTGTCAACCAAGCCGCGGAGCGTCGCAGACCGCTCGGTAAGGTCTCGGTCCAGAAACTCGCCCTCTCGCTGACGCATCTCGTCGAGACCATCGAGCGCCTCGGACGTGGCCTGGCGCACCTCAGCACAAGCGGCCCGCCAGACCGTGTCTTCGGGCGGCGCCTCGCGCACGGTCACGACTTGAGGAAAACGTAGCAGATCTCCTGCCGTCACCCCCGCGCCGTCCGCGACAAGCCCCCGGGTCCGCGCGTCCTCGGCCGCCGTAGAGAGCGCGTCCATCAATGCCTCGTTCACATCGAGCGCTATCCGTGGGGGCTGTCGTAGCTGCATGGTGATCCCAAGCTCGACTCTGCCGCGGGTGATTTTCTGTTGAACCAGCGCCCGCAGGTCGTGCTCAACATCGGCAAGCACGGGTGGAACTCGCACCTGCGCGTCAAGATACCGATGATTGACACTCTTGACGGTGACCGTCAGGTTGGCATGCTCGCTTTCCCGGGTCAACGAGGCAAACCCCGTCATCGACTTAATCATGAGTCTCGCCAGTCCCGTCGCCACCCCCCGCCGGTGCCAGGCGCGTCGCGGGTGTCTGGCGGGTATCAAACAATTGCAACGAATACAGTTTGCTATACAACGTCGTCGTGTCTGCCATGAGCTCGTCGTGTCGCCCCAGTTCTTTGACCCGGCCTCGTTCGAGTACGACGATCACATCGGCACGACGGACCGTCGAGAGACGATGCGCGATGACGAACGATGTCCGGTTGAGCATCAGTTTGGCAAGTGCGTCTTGGACCAGCAGCTCTGACTCGGCATCCAACGACGACGTTGCTTCGTCCAGAATCAAGATCGGTGAGTTCTTGAGCAACGCCCGCGCAATGGCCAACCGCTGTCGTTGCCCCCCCGACAGCCGCTGACCGCGTTCGCCGACCATGGTGTCGTAGCCATCGGGCAGCTCGACAATGAAGTCGTGCGCGTGCGCCGCCCGCGCAACCGCCTCCACCATCTCGCGGGTCGCGGCCGCTGACGCATACGCGATATTGTTGGCGATGGTGTCGTCGAAGAGCACAGTCTCCTGGGTCACCATCCCAATCTGCTGCCTCAAGGAGGCCATCGTGACGTCGCGAATATCGGTCCCGTCAATCGTGATCGCTCCCGCCGACGGGTCAAAAAACCGTGGGATGAGATTCATAAGGGTCGTCTTCCCCGCCCCGCTGAGCCCCACGATCGCGACGACATGCCCCGCTTGTACCGTAAATGACACGTCGTGGAGTACCGGCGCACCGTTCGCATCGGCATAGGCAAACCCGATGTGATCGAACGTCATGGTCTCTCGAAACGGCGGTAACGGTCTGGCGCCGGGAGAGTCGGCCGCCTCGGTATGCGTATCCAGGGTCTCAAAGACCCGCTCAGCGGCGGCGAGCGCCTGTTGGACGTTGGCCGTGACACGACTCAGCTTCTTGACAGGTCCATACATCAGGAGCAGCACGGCCACAAACGATGTGAACTCCCCGGCCGTCAACGCCCCGGCGGAAATTTCCCGACTGCCATACCATAGGACACCGACAATACCAAACGCACCGAGCCACTCCATAAGCGGGGGCAGCAGCGACACGGTGCTCGTGACTTTGAGATTCGTCCGGTAGAGCTGCTCCGCCGCGCGGTCGAACCGACGTCGCTCATACGGCTCACCAGCAAACGCTTTGACGATGCGGTGTCCGGAAAACGTTTCCGCGGAAATGTGCGACAAGAGGGCCTGTTGCTCCTGGCTCCGGCGGGTGGTCCGACGGACGCGTTGTCCCAGACGCACCAGCGGGTAGACAACCAATGGCGCCCCGGTCGTACAGACGAGGGCAAGACCGAGGTCATAGTAGGCGAGCAAACCGGCGTAGGCGAAGAGGGTCACCGTCTCGCGCAGTAGGTCGCCTACGGTCTGCGACACGACGTACTGAATCCGGGTCATGTCGTTGGTGATCCGAGACATCAACGACCCGCTGGTCTGACGCGCAAAGAATCCGGCAGACTGTCCGAGAATGTGACCGAACAGCTCCCCCCGCATGTCTCTGACGAGCCGCTCGCCAACATCGGTCATCAGATAGACCGAGAAATACGCGCCAAACCCTTTGAGAATGCTAAAGCTGATGATGGCCGTGGCGACCGCGGGCAGACCGGCTCGGTTTGGGAGCACTTCGTCAAAAATTGGACGAAACTGATAAGCCAGTCCTCCCGACGCCACCGCATAGCCGACCATGGCCAACGCCGCGACGCCGAGACGACCGCGATGGGGGATGCCGTAGCGGCACAGTCGTAGCGCCGGACTCACGGGCGACTCCGGTACCCCGCCGGATGGGTACGACGCCACTGCCACGCGGTGCGGACGATGTCGTCAATGGCTTCAAAACGTGGGGCCCATCCCAGCTCCTCGCGCGCCCGCTGGCTTGACGCAACGAGCACGGCGGGGTCGCCCGAGCGGCGACCCACCACGTGACACGGCACCGGCTGCCCCACGACCCGCTCCACCGAGTCCAGGACGTCTCTCACCGAGTACGCCCGACCATTCGCCAAGTTATAGGACGTTGATTGTGCCCCGGCGGCGAGACGACCGAGGGCGAGCACATGTGCCTGCGCGAGGTCGGTGACGTGCACGTAGTCTCGCTCGCACGTACCATCGGTGGTGGGGTAGTCGTCACCAAAAATCTCGAGCGGCGGCCGCGCACCCGCCGCCGCGGCCAACGCGAGGGGAATCAGGTGAATCTCCGGTCGGTGATCCTCGCCCAGCTCACCCGATGGGTCGGCGCCCGCGGCGTTGAAATATCGCAGGCATGTATACCGCAACCCATAGGCGGTTTCGTAGTGTGGGAGCGCGTGCTCTATGGCGAGCTTTGTTTGTCCGTACGCATTAATCGGTCGGGTCGGGTGGTCTTCGACGATGGGCACGTCGTGCGGCGTGCCATAGACCGCAGCGGTTGACGAGAACACAAACCGTCGGACTGATTCCTCGACAACCGACTCCAGAAGAGCCAGCGTCTTGCGAACGTTGTTGTCATAGTAGCGTACCGGCGCCTGGACCGATTCTCCGACCGAGAGAAAGGCTGCAAAATGGAGGACGGCAGTCACCGCATGACGCCGAATAGTCTCACGGACCACCGCCGTATCGCTGACATCGGCCTCGACCAGCACGTACTCGGACACGGCCTCCCGATGGCCGTTGACCAGGCTGTCCAACACCACGACCTCGAAACCAGCCGCCGCCAACACTTTGACCGCGTGGCTACCGACGTATCCGGCGCCACCGGTCACGAGGACCGTACTCATTACCGTCCAATCGAATAGTACTGGAACCCTTCGGCCCGCATCTGCTCCCGCGTAAACAAATTGCGACCGTCGAAAATGACCGGCTCTCGCATCAGCGAGCGCATACGTCCAAAGTCCGGTTCCCGAAATTCATTCCACTCCGTCACGATCGCCAGGGCGTCGACACCATTGAGCGCCTCGTAGGAGTGCTGCGCGTAGGTTACCGCGTCGCCAAGCACCACGCGGGCGGTCTTTTCCGCTTCCGGGTCATAGGCCTTGACCGTGCCGCCGGCAGCCACGATACCTCTCGCCACCGTCACCGACGGGGCCTCGCGCACGTCATCGGTTCGCGGTTTGAAGGCCAACCCCCACATGCCGATGGTTTTTCCCTTGAGCGAGCCAAAATGGGTGTTTAGCTTCTCGACCAACACATTCTTCTGCTGCTGGTTTACCGTCTCGACGGCCTCGAGAATCAAACAGCGATAGCCTACATCGCGTGAGGACTTGACAAGCGCTTTCACGTCTTTGGGAAAGCAGCTGCCGCCATACCCAATACCGGGAAACAGGAACGCAGGCCCGATTCGTCGGTCGGACGCGATCGAACGTCGCACTTCGTCGACGTCGGCCGACACCCGCTCACAGACGTTCGCGATCTCGTTCATAAACGAGATGCGCGTCGCCAACATCGCGTTCGCCGCATACTTGCTGAGCTCCGCGCTGGCGCAGTCCATCATCATGATCGGTGCCCCGGTACGCGTAAATGGCGCGTACAGCTTCCGCATAAGTTCCTGAGCCCGAGGGTCTTCGACGCCGACCACCACCCGGTCTGGACGCATGAAATCGTCGATGGCGGCACCTTGTTTGAGAAACTCAGGGTTACTCACCACGCTGAACGGATGCGTCGTTTCGCGTCGGATCACCTCGCAAAGACGCGAGGCCGTGCCCACCGGCACCGTGCTCTTCGTCACGATGACCTTGTAGTCGTTCATCGCCTTCGCAACATCGCGGGACACGCCGATCACATGCGTCAAGTCGGCCGACCCGTCCTCATCCGCTGGTGTCCCAACCGCCACAAACACGATCTGAGAGGCTCTCACCGCCCGGTTGAGCGCCGAGGTAAACGTCAGTCTCTTCTCCCGTTGGTTGCGAACCACAAGCTCTTCGAGACCGGGCTCGAAGATTGGGATGCGGCCGCGTTTGAGAGCGCGCACCTTTGCGGCATCTTTGTCTACACAGATCACATCGTTCCCGTTCTCCGCGAAGCAGGCTCCTACCACCAAACCGACATATCCTGTGCCGACAACGGCAAGTTTCATATCGCCTTCCCCAGACCTTGTCTTTACGACCCGCGTAACCGTACCACACACCCTCAAACCGCCAGCCGGCGGGGTCGTCTCGCCCGCGCCGAGCGTCGGGTCCGGGGACCGCTGCTTGGGACACGGGAATGGAACGACATCAAGCGATGACGTCAAGCTATTTATATACAATGACTTACGAGTTTCGTTCGATTCACGAGATGCTTGGTCGGAGCGACCGCCGACGGCAGATCCTGTGCTACTATCCGCCCAAAATTTGTGCGCGTTCTGATCGATTATCGGCCGGCGCTGCGAGAGCGGACAGGGGTGGGCGAATGGGTGCATTCGCTGGCCTGCGCGCTGGCGGCGCGTGGGGAGGAGCACCTGCTCGATCTCGCCCTCTTTAGTAGCTCCTGGAAGGATCGCCCGACGTTACCGCCGCCCATCCGCACGATCGACCGTCGAGTGCCGGTTCGAGTGCTCAACTATTGTTGGCATCGACTGGGGTGGCCGCCCGTCGAGTGGATCGCTCGCGAACGCTTTGATGTCGTCCACTCGCCGCACCCGCTCATGATGCCCTCGGCCCACGCGGCGCGGGTAGTGACCGTTCATGACTTGGACTTTCTTGACCATCCCCAGCACGCCATCAGTGAAGTGCGTCGTGACTATGCATCGCTCATTCGTCGTCACGTGGGGAGTGCCGACCATGTCGTCGTGCCGTCGTGTTTTACGGGGAAGGAAGTAGAGCGCCGTCTGGGCGTGCCCCCCGAGCGCATCACGGTCTGCACCAACGGCGCACCCGACTGGACGCCTCGCCGCACCTGGCCGGAGTCGGGCGATATTCTTTTTGTCGGCTCACTCACGCCACGCAAGAACGTGGGCGCATTGCTCGACGCCTACCGCCTGCTTATCGACGACGATCCGGACCACCCGCCGCCCGGGATGGTGCTCGCGGGCCCCGCGACCTCGCAGTCGGCCGATTGGCTGAGCGCGATCGACGCGCCGCCCTTGGCGGGCCGAGTGCGCTGGACCGGATATCTGGACAAGGCCGCGTTACGACGTCTCTACGAAAACGCGGC
>CAUZIB010000118.1:0-12699 GCA_963579735.1 Vicinamibacteria bacterium
GCGTTCGGATTAGGCGCACGGAGGTAGAGCGATGGCTGGCAGCCGGGAGTGGGTGCGGATAGACGGGAAGGGCACCGATGGGTGTTCGTAAGAATTGCCGCCACAAGGGCTGTCCGCATGGGGATCATCGCTGCTCCCATCCCTGGTGGTTAGACGTCATGCGTCACGGCGTCAGGTATCGGATGCCGGTCGACGAGTACGCCGTGCCGCGTGGGGCAACGGCAACCGTCAGAACCAAACAGGGGGCCACCCAGTGGCTCGCGAGGTTCACTGCGGACCTCATCGAGGGCCATGATCCGCGCGAGCCTCCGAGGCGTCCGTCGGACCCAGAGGTCGCCACGGTCGCCGACTGCATGGATCGGTACGCCGGGAGCCACGTCCCGCAGTTGAAGGGCCGGGCGACCGCGACGAGTCAGCTCAAGATCCTGCGGGAGCATCTGGGTGACCTCCCGCTGGCGGCACTTGAGAGACCCGCGCCGATTGAGGATTTTCGCCGAGCCTTCAGCCACAGGAAACCGGCAACGGTGAATCGGTATCTGGCACGTCTGCGGCACTTGCTTGGGTGGGCGCAGGAGCATGGGCTCGTCACGCGGACGCCGTTCAGCCGCTACAGCCTCATCATTCGCACGAAACGAGAGACGCAGCGGAGTCGGCGTGTGCATCCGGATGAGGAGCAGGCCCTCGTGGCGGCCTGCGACCAGATCGACGACGCGCGGCATTGGTATGCGGGTCGGGAGCTGAAGCCGCGCATTGAGGCGGCGCTGGACCTAGGGCTGCGCCGGGGTGAGATGCTGGCGCTCCGCAATCGGGACGTCGACTGGTACAAGCATCGCGTCGTGCTGCGCGGAGAAACGACCAAGAGCGCGATTCTACGGGCGATCCCGTTCGACCCAGCGGGGAGGGTCGCGGCGTTTCTCAAGACGCGGCGTTTTCTGAAGGCGGACGGCTACGTGTTCGGGGCGGCGTCGGGCACGCACGTGGACTCGTTTCGGACGGCATGGGAAACGTTGGTGCTGTTGGCGCACGGAGAGGCGGCCGCACGGGACAAACGCCGGGGCCGGGTGAACACCGATGGCCTGAAGACAATCGACCTCCATTGGCACGATCTCCGCCACGAGGCGGCCTGCCGGTGGCGCGAGAAGGGCTTGGATCTCCGCGAGATTCAGCTACTGCTGGGCCATTCGTCGCTGCTCGTCACGGAGCGGTATTTGAACATCTCGAACGACGAGCTGGCGGACGCAATGGGGAAGAAACTGTGGGGGAGACGATGACGGTCGGTCGGGTTGTCTACTGGGTCACCGCCGCGCAATTGTCTGCCATTTGTCTACCTGCGGGTTTTCGCGGTGACATGACCAGACCGTGGGATGATCGAAAACATCCCGTCTTTATTGACCAAAAGAAGTGGTGCCGAGGGGCAGAATCGAACTGCCGACACCATGATTTTCAGTCATGTGCTCTACCGACTGAGCTACCTCGGCACTGGGAGAGCGAGCCGCTCCAGCGATATCTGCTTGGAGCGCGCCCGGCGGCTGGCGACGGGCCCTTTACGATACGGCAGATTCTTGGTCGTGGCAACTGGTCTCCCAGACCAGGGCGCACTAGAATGGGCCGCCGTGTCTCGTCTTCGATTTGTGGTCGCCTTTCTGTCGCTGGCAGTTGCGGTCGCCGTTGGTCGCTCTGCGCAAGAACCCCGAGAGTGGCTGGCTGGTGACTCGCACATTCATAGCCATTGGAGTCCCAGCTATGACCGCACGCAGGACCCACCGGTTCCGCGACAGGGTGGGGACGCGATCTACTCGACGCCGCTCAACGCTCGCATGGCCCGTCAGTTTGGGCTGTCCTGGATGGTGACGACGGACCATGGTGGTCCGAACCATTCGAAGTTTAGTCGCGACCAGGCGTATCCGGAGTTGATGGCCTCGCGGCAGGCGGTCCCGGAGGTGATGCAGTTCTACGGCATGGAGCTGAACATGCCGGCGATGGACCATCACACGTTGATTATTCCGCGGACCTCCGAGGAGCGTGCGGTCTTGTTCGAGGTGGAGCGTCGGTTTGACAAGAACGAAGCGCATCCGGTTGACGCGACGCGCGACACGGCTGATAGCCGCGAGCGCGCCCTCTCGTATATTGCGACGCTGCAGCATCTCCCGGTCTTGTTTGTCAATCATCCGTCGCGGTCCGCTACGGGTCTGGGTGAATTTGGACTCGACGAGCCATCGGAAATACGTGCGAACAATGATCTCGCCCCGGCGGTGTATCGCGGTATGGAAGGGGCGCCGGGCCATCAGGCCGGCGGTCTTGACGCAGACGGAAATCCCCGTCGCGATGCGGCAGGCGAGCCGGTGGGAGGCCGCGGTCTGTATGCGACACCCGGCGCCGGGACGCTTGGCGGTTTTGACCAGATGACGGCGATTGTCGGCGGGGTGTGGGACGCGTTGCTGGGGGAAGGGCGGAGATTTTGGATCGTCGCGAGCTCTGACTCGCACGTGCACTATACGGAGGGCTCCCGACGGGGCAATGACTTTTGGCCAGGCGAGTTTCAGAAGACGTATGTGCATGCCCGGCGCGACTATGACGATGTGCTTGACGGGTTGAGGAATGGTCGCGTTTTTGCGGTTGCGGGTGATCTGGTCACGAGTCTGGATGTCGTTGTTACGACCGCGGAAGTTCGCGCCGAGATTGGGGGGACGCTTATTGCTGACCCAGGAGCCCCGGTTGAGGTGGAGATTCGTTTTCGGGACCCGGATGTTCCGAACGGCAGCGGGAGCAACCCACGGGTGGCACGAGTTGACCTGATTTTTGGCGAAGTCGGGGACCGTTCGCCGGGTGCGGACGAGAATCGGAACGAGACGACCCGGGTATTGCGACGGTTTGCGCGCGACACGTGGACGCAGGACGGGGATGTCTTCACGGTCAGGACCGATCTTCCGCGGTTGGACACTGACGCGTACATTCGGGTGCGAGGCACGAGCACTGACGACTTGGAACCGGGGATGGACGGGTTGGGCGAAGACCCGTGGACGGACCTATGGTTCTATTCGAACCCGGTCTTTATTGAGCAACCGGAACAGAACTAGTTACCATCTTTAGCTGATGAAACGGTGGAGTAACTCGACTCGCGATATTTCCCGGCTCTTCTGGGCTCTGACGACATGCGCGCTGCTTGTGATGGGGGCGTCGCCCGCGTGGTCGCACCCGGCACCCTTTAGCTTTGTCGATGTTCGTCTCGACGGGAATACGATCGAGCTCAGTGTGGTGGTTCACACCTGGGATGTGGGTTATGAGCTCGATATCGATCCACCCGATCGCGTGCTCGAGCCAGGGGTGCTCGCGCCCCATGCCAGCCGGTTTGTCGATCTGATTCGCGAGCGCTTGCGCGTCGAAGCGGACGGTGTTGCGGTCTCTTTTGATAGCTGGTCTGACGCGGAGGTCATGGCAGAGCGGCAGTCGGTGCGCTTTTCTGGGCGCGGCGAGGCAACCGGCTCGATTGGAGTCGTGACGGTCGCGGCGCATCTCTTTCCCTACGACCCGAATCATCAGACCTTTATCAACGTCTACGAAGATGGTGCGCTGAGCGCACAAGCCATTCTCGACGATACGGACACGGGGTATGAGTATTTTGTCGGGACGGTCCAAGGTCGATTTGCGGTCGTCTCGCGGTTTGTGCCGACGGGAATTCATCACATCTTGATTGGCCCCGACCACTTGCTCTTCCTGGTCGGGCTGCTCTTGCTCGGGGGGACGCTCCGACAACTTGCGCTTGTGGTGACGGGCTTTACGCTCGCTCATAGTGTGACACTGACACTGGCCGTGCTGGGTGTCTTCTCGCCACCGGCTCGGGTGGTCGAAGCGGTGATTGCGCTGAGCATTGTGTATGTCGGGGTCGACAATTTGATGGCTCGCGGTGGTCGTGATGTGCGGGTATGGATCGCCGTGGCTTTTGGGTTTATCCACGGGTTCGGATTTGCTAATGTGTTGCGAGAGATGGGGTTGCCTCGCGAGGCGCTGGGGTGGTCGCTGTTCTCGTTCAATGTCGGTGTTGAAATCGGGCAACTCGCCGTGGTGATTGCCGTGGCATCGGCGCTGACGGCTTTACGGACGCGGAGTCATGTGGCCGCGGAGCGTGTGGTCTGGGTAGGGTCTGCCGTCGTGATCGCGGCGGGCGCGTTTTGGTTTGTCGAGAGAGTGTTTTTTCCCGGAGGTATTACATGAAGAGATGGATGGTTCTTGGAGTTCTGGCGTTGGTGGGCGCGCTGTCGTTGACGGCCACCACGTATACCCAGGATGAAAACGTCGTCGAGGTCGAGCAGCTCGAGGACAATCTCTATGTTCTCAGAGGCGGCGGCGGGAACTCAGCGGCATTTATCACCGAGAACGGGGTGGTATTGATAGATACGAAGTTGGCGGGGTGGGGCCAACCGCTGATGGACGCGATCGCCGAGCTCACCTCGAACCCGGTGACCACGATTATCAACACCCACAGCCACTTCGACCACGTCAGTGGCAGCGTCGAATTTCCTGCGACCGTGGACATCGTGGCGCACGAGAACGCCGCGACCCTGATGGGCGAGTGGAACGGCGTGACCGGGCTCGGCGACCCGCCCGCGAACGTATTTGAAACGAGTGGTGGGCAGGGGATGCCAACCGAGACGTATTCGAGCACGATGTACTTCGGGGGCGACGGTGCCGACCGGGTCGAGCTGTACTACTTTGGCCGCGGCCACACGGGTGGAGACACCTGGGTCGTCTTCCCAGCTCTGCGCGTGATGCACGCGGGAGACATGTTCCCGGCGAAGATGTTGCCGATCATGGATGCGAACAATGGTGGAAGCGGCATCGACTACGCCGAGACACTGTGGAAGGGGTATGCGGCCGCCAGCCAGGTGGACCGGATCATCACCGGTCACAGCTCGGTGATGACGCCCGATGACCTTCGGGAGTATGCGGCGTTTGTGGGCGATTTTGAGACATCGGTCCGTGCCGCGCGTCGGGATGGCCGCTCGGTCGATGACTTCGCGAGCACCTGGCAGGTGTCGCCTCGGTATACGGGCTACGCGCGACCGCCAGCCGGTCGACTGCGCGCGTATACGCAGGTGATCTTTGATGAGATTGCGGCCGAATCAGGCTCCTGACACGACCTGAATCATCTGTGGGTGGCGGGCCGTCTGGTATCCAGGTGGTCCGCCATTCTCGTTCTACGGCGACCATTGTCGTCGGCGAGAGTTCTCGGCCGGCTGCTATCGCCGGCTATATTGGACGTCGGCGAGACACTCGCGATCCTTGACGCCGCGTTTGTGGACGGTCAGGTGAGCGCTGGCTCCATGACCGAAGGTCCTCTCCGCATGCCCGCACCTCGTCCACGCGCCGTCGAATCCGTTTGGATGGAGCGAGTGAAAGTGGCGCCGTGGTCCGTCGGAGGGGCCGGCGGCGAAGCCCCCAACCCTCTCATTCCTGCTTTCGCCGCCGTGTGGCGCGCGTCACTAACGAGCGCGTGACGGCGCGTCGTATTCCTTTGTGAGGCCGTTCCGGCTGTTTGTCACCGCGAAACTTCCGTCCTCGCGAGCCGAGAGCTTTGTCCAATACGACGGGCCCATGTGCACTGGGTCGGTGTTGGCGCGCCCCGCGAGCGGTGCGCCCTCATCGAGATTGGCGATGAACGGCTCAGGGCGGTTGTGTGTCGCGCCGCCCGCGACGGAGTAGTGGTTTTGCCAGAGATCTTCCAACGCGGGAAACGCCGCGAGGATCTCGAACGTTTCGACCGCGCCGCCCTTTCGGGGACCGTTGTTCATGATGGCAACGCGCGGCGTGGTGGCGTGGACGAGCGCTTCCGAGCCGGACGTGTTCGAGCCATGATGTGACACGAGGTATACATCCAACTCTCCCAGCGGGTTCGTCGGGCACATCAGCTCGTATTCTTTGTTCCAGGTGAGGTCGCCCATCGCGGCGGTCCGGAATGCACCGTATCGAACGGACACGCTTATCGACTGCACATCCTCGGCTCGGTAGCCTTCTTCTTGCCGGATGACCTCGCCTTCGTGCCTCACAAAGTTCTCACAGTAGGGGTTTGGCTGACCACCGCCCGCGAGCGGGGTCTGGAGCACTCGACCCGCCGAGGCGATGACCCGTACGTCGAGCCCGGCGATCGGGATCACATCGCCGGGTTTCACTACGAGATGTTCACCACCGCCTCGCACCTCGGCGTAGTCGTCAAACGCTGTCAGCTGACGCTCTTCGGTTTGGACGGTCGCGCCGTGGTCGACAAAGTTGACGATCGGCAGCCGCTCGGAGAGCTGTCGCGTGCCGCCCATGTGGTCACCATGGAAATGGGTGACGACGAGATAGTCGATCCGGGTGACTCCGGCATCGCGCGCCGCCGCGGCGATGCGGTCCGCATCACGTCCGTCGAGACCTGGCCAACCTGTGTCAACCAGCAGTGATTCACCCGTGGGCGACACAAAGAGCGTTGCCGCGCCCCCTTCGACGTCGATGACATACACCGTGAGCTCGCTGGCGTTGCCGCCGGGGCCGCGAGGCGAACCCTGTTTCGGATCTTGGCTCGGTGCCTCGTCCGACTCATAGTGCGGTGCTTCGCTCCGTGCCGGCGCCGCGCCATCGTTTACCTTCGGCGCGGCGTAGAGTAGGCTCGCGGTCGCCAGCGATATGCCGACGATCCCGACGATCGTGTGGTGTTTCATTGTGCGCGTCGCTTTGCCGTTACTCTGGAAGCCGATAGGCCACGAGCTCGCCGGCGAGACCGCCTCCACTCACCGCCACCACAATGTATTGCACCCCATCGTGCACGTAGGTCATCGGCGTTCCGGTCTGAGGCGCCGGCATGTAGACCTCGCCCACTTCTTCACCGCTTGTCTTGTCATAGGCGCGGAGCATGGCGCCCATTTCTCCCGACGGCGTCGTGAACGTGCCGCCTTCACCCGCGACGACGAGGGTCTTGGTGACGAGGGTGCCGATACGACCGACCCGCCCCGTGCGCGGAATATCAATCCCCGCCAGCCGCGGATGGTTGCGGATATTGTCGGCGGTCGCGCCGTGCGCCACCTGCCACAGGATCTCGCCTTGGTTGAGGTCGATAGCGGTGATGCGACCCCAGGGCGGCTTGATGATGGGGATGCCGTCGATATTGAGCGCGGCGTCCGCGGCCCGAACTTCACCCGCCCGACCGAGAACAAAATTCATGTCGGACCGCTCAGGGTCGTTGACCAACCCCAACGATACCGCCCGGGTGTAGGAGTAGAGATAGGCGATACCGGTTTCGGGGTCAAGCGACCCGCCCGGCCAGTTGGTGCCACCCGCCTGAGACGGTAGCATCAGCGTGCCCCAGGGGCCTTCGGGTACCGACACGGTGATGGGAGTAAAAATCGGTCCCATGCGGAAGTTCGACACAAGCGCTTCGGCCTCGGCTCGAAGCTCGGGGGTGAAGTCGATCAAATCGTCGACACTTGTGCCTTGTCGGTCGTAGGCCGGCGGCTTGGTGGGAAAGGGCTGTGTCGCCGAATACCACTCGCCGGCGACGTTGCCGGCTTCTACTGGTCGTTCTTCGATCGGCCACACCGGCTCGCCTGTCACTCGGTCAAAGACATACAGCCACGACTGCTTGCTTGGCTGAGCGATGGCTTTGATGTCGCGACCGTCGACCGTGATGTCGACAAGGATCGGAGCACACGGCAGATCCCAGTCCCAGATGTCATGATGGATGAACTGGTAATACCAGAGCCGGTTGCCGGTTTCGAGGTCGACCGCCACAAGGCTGTCCGAGAACAGGTTGTCGCCGGGGCGGTGCCCGCCGTAGTAGTCGTTTGTCGGCATCTCGGTGGCGAAGTAGGCGATACCGAGCTCCTCGTCGATGCTCATCTGACCCCAGACCCCGGTATTGCCGGTATACCGCCAGGAATCATTGAGCCATGAGTCGTTTCCAAATTCATCCGCGTCGGGAATCGTGTGAAAGATCCACTTTCGCTCACCGGTCGTGGCGTCGAATCCGCGCACGTGGCCTTTGACGTTCTCCATCGACTTCGGTGAGGATCCGGGCAAATGCGCGGCGCCGATGAGAATGGTGTTACCGGAGACGACGGGTGCCGCGTGCAGACCGACTTCACCCGTGACCGGGTCGATCTCTTGGTCCATGTTCTGTTTCAGGTCGATCACACCGTCGGTGCCAAAGTCGGGGGACCGCTGCCCGGTGGCGGCGTTGAGCGAGATTAGGTGATACCCGGGGGTGACATACAAAATCTGGCCATTCCCATCGTCATCTCGATAGCTCAGCCCTCGTCCAGACAAGCGTCGCGGCGCAGCCGCGCCGCGGTCGCCTTCGTCGTATCGGTGCATCCACAGGAGCTCACCGGTTGTTGCGTCGGCGGCGATCACCGTCCGCCGAGACCCCGCGGTGGTATAGACCACGCCGCCGACCATCAGGGGCGTCGACTGGAAATTGAACTCAGGGTTCGCGCCAAAGTTGTGGGTCTTGAGCCGCCAGGCGACCTCGAGGTCGGCAAAATTGTCGGCGGTGATCTGATCAGCGGGGGAGTATCGCGTGTTTGCCAGGTCACCCCCGTACGTCGACCATTCGAGGTCGCCGGTCTCTTGGGCTTGCAGCGCAAGGGGCAAGAGACACACGAGGCACGCGACGCCGAGGAGTCGGGTCGATCGGTGTGGGCTTTGTGGTCGGCGCATCGTCGACGACCGGTCCTTCAAGCGGTTGGTTAACCGTCCGTTCATCCGATCGTGCAACCGGTGGTTCAACGTTCCAATCAATGACACAGGCTTCCTCCTCGCAGACAGGTCCCAACTAACGAGGAGCATCGTAGTCGCTACGTGTCGTGACATCAACGGCCCGGCGCGCGCAGCCCCCGCTGCGAACTCCCTTGGGTTGACGTCATTGACCTGTTCTTGGGGGGGTGAGCGCGGTGTTACTCCTTGGTCGTGTTGGGCACCAACTCTCTATTCGCGTCTTCCCCGGGTCGCCCCAGTCCTGCGCCAGATCCGGTCAACCCACGGGAATTTGGGGAGAGCGATTGCCGACGGCAACGCGTCCGCGGCAGCTATAATGCGAACCTGACCTCTGACAGTCATGCAATCACCAGTTGAGCTTCGCGCCGGACGGTCCATCCTCACTGTCAGCCCAAATGCTGGGGGCAGCATTACCCGTTACGCGACTGAGCTTGACGGGGGTCGCCTCGAATGGCTGAGGCCTGCCACCGCCGATGCCATCGAACGTCGGGCCTCCGGGGAGACGGGATGCTTTCCTTTGGTGCCGTTCTCGAACCGGATTCGTGACGGGCGGTTTCATTTTCAGGGACGGCTCATCGAGTTGCCACAGGATTTTCAACCGGAGTCTCACGCCATCCACGGTCACGGGTGGCGGGCGCGCTGGCAGGTGGTTGATCACACGCCGACCACCACTACGCTGGAGTATCGTCACGTGGCAGATACATGGCCGTGGGACTATCGGACGCGGCAGGCATTCGAGCTGGCGCCCGACCGTCTGTCGGTCCGCATGAGTGTGACGAATGACTCATCTCAACCGATGCCAGTGGGCTTTGGATTGCATCCTTACTTCGTACGCACGCCTCGGTCGCGGCTCCGGGCGGCGGTTGGAGCGATGTGGCGCAGCGACGACAATCAGATGCCGGTTGAGCTGGTGAGTCCACCGGCCGATCTTCTGATGAACGGGTCAGGCCTCAATCCGGATGCAACGGCGCTCGACAACAACTTTGTGGAGTTCGGTGGCCGTGCTGTCGTCGAGTGGCCAGAGTGGGATGCGGCCTTGGACATCGAAACTGATGACGTCTTTGGTTGCTTTGTCGTCTATACGCCGCCGGGGCGAGACTTCTTTTGCGCCGAGCCGGCGACGAACTGTATCGACGGGTTCAACCTGGCTGACATGGGACGCACCGACACCGGAATCATTGTCCTTGGCCCGGGAGAGACGACACGGGGCACGGTCACACTGTCCCCGCGACGCAACACCGGTCTTCGGTAGCGGATCGTGCGTGCCAGGTCGTGACCGTAGTCGCCGACGGTGGTCGACGATGTGTAAGGGTGGTTGAGAAGTAGTTGAGAAAGAGAGATAGAGAACAATAACGATGGCGACCACACGTATGAACAGACAGGTCCGGCGTCTTTGCGTCGCGATGGGGATGACGGTCGTCCTGGTGGCGCCGTGGATGGCTCGGGCGCAGGAGGTGCGGGTCATCGAGCACGAGCTCGACAACGGGTTGAAGCTTCTGATGGTTCCCCGCCCGGGCGACCCAAACATCGCCGCGGGATGGATCGCGCGCGTTGGCTCCGTCAACGAACGCCCGGGGATTACCGGTGTTGCTCATTTGTTCGAGCACATGATGTTCAAGGGCACGCACACGCTTGGCACCTCGGATATCGCTCAAGACCTCGAGATCATCGAGGCGCTCGATGCCGTGAAGGCGGACCTCACCACGGAGGAGGCGGCACTGCTCCGCGCGCATCGGTTGGGCGAGATCCCCGACGCGGCGAACCCGGCGGCGCGTTCGCCACGGCATGTCGAGCTCCTCGCAGAGTTTGACGAGTTGCTGGCCCGACAGCAGGAGCTTCTCGTGAAAGAGGACTTCAGCCGGGTATACACCGGTGAAGGGGCGTCGGGTATGAACGCGGGAACGAGCTACGACTTCACGATTTACTTCATCAATGTTCCCGCGAACAAGCTCGAGCTCTGGTTCTGGATGGAGTCAGACCGCCTCCTTAATCCCGTGTTTCGCGAGTTCTATTCCGAACGCAATGTGGTGCACGAGGAGCGCCGTTTGCGCACGGACAGCACGCCGACCGGAAAGTTTCAAGAGCAGTTCGACGCCATGTTCTGGGAGTCGTCGCCCTATAGCTGGCCCGTCGTCGGATGGCCGACCGACCTGGAAGGGCTGACGCGGGAAGAGGCCCTGTCGTTCTTTGACCAATATTACGGTCCGAACAACGTTGCTGCCTCGCTTGTGGGCGATTTTGACCCAGACGAGGCTATCGTTCTGGCCGAGAAGTACTTTGGTCGATTACCGCGGAGTCAGCGTCCCCCCCTGGAGCCGCGGACCCGCGAGATGCCGCAGCTCGCCGAGAAGCGCATGGTGGCGTTTGCGGACACGAATCCGCAGGTCACTATTCGCTACCACTCTGTCCCGGACGGGCATGTGGACGAGCCCGCGTTTGTGGTCATGGCGCAGTTGCTCAATGGTCGCACGGGGCGGTTGTATAAGGCGCTGGTCGAGGAGCACGCGGTCGCCACCAATGCGTCCGGTGGGCAATCTGGCTTCAAGTACGAGGGAATGTTTGAGCTGCGCGGGACCGCTGCCTCCGAATGGACACCTGAAGACGTCGAAGCGGCGCTCTACGCGGAGCTCGAAAAACTGCAGACCGAGCCAGTGCCCGAAAGAGAGCTGCAGAAGGTCAAGAACCAGAACGCCGCGAGGGGGTTCCGCGACCTGAGAGGGAACTTTCAGCTCATGACAAACCTTCTCATCCGAGAGGGCAACCGCGGGTGGGAGACCATCAATACGGACCCTGCGCTGTATGACGCGGTGACCGCGGAGGATATTCAAAGGGTCGCGACCACCTACTTCACGCCGGAAAACCGCGCCGTCGCCATCTACTACCGTCAGACCAGTGATGACACCGAGACAGCGAACGGGGACGAGACGAACGCGCTGCTGGCTGGACTGGACGATCAAGAGCGACAGCAAGTCACGCAGATGAGAACCGAGATTGCTCAAGCAAACGAAGAGCAGCTGCGCCTGCTTCGAGCGCAGGTCGAGCAGATGGTCGGGCAGGCCCCGGCGGAGAACCAGGATATGGTGCAGGCGATTCTCGGGCTGGTGGACGCACGGCTCGCAGAGGTCGGAGGTGACCGGTGAAGATGACATCCTGTGTCGCGGCGCGCCGCGATCCGGCACCGCATCGCGTTGCGGTCGTATTCGCCCTCGCGGCGATGGTCGTGGCCCCCGCCCTGGCGCAAACGATTCCTTCGCATCCGAACGATCTCGTCTTCAACCCGCTCGAATTCGAACCGCCGGTCGCTGAAGAACATCGTCACGTCTTGTCGAATGGCGTGGTAGCGTTTGTCGTCGAAGATTCCGCGTTGCCGCTGGTCAGTGTCTCTGTGACCATTCGGACGGGGGCGTATCTGGAGCCGGAGGACAAGCCTGGCGTGGCATCGCTGACCGGGAGTCAGATGCGGGCGGGTGGCACTGCATCGCTCTCGGCCGCCGAATTTGATGAGGAGACCGCGTTCTTGGCGGCGCAGATCTCCAGCTCTATCGGTGCGACGTCGGGGAACGCGCGTTTTAACAGTCTGACCAAGGACGTGGATGCGACCCTCGACTTGTTCTTTGAGATGCTGCGATATCCGCGCTTCGAGCAAGCTCGGATCGATCTCGCGAAGCGGCAGATCCTTCAACGGATGGAACGTCGTAACGACAGCACGCAGAGTATTGAGCGTCGAGAATGGGGACGATTGATTCGCGGCGGAGATCATTTTTCGACTCGTTCGGCCACACGGTTGTCGTTGGAGTCGATCGCGCGTGAGGACCTCGTCGCGTTCCACGCCCGATACTTTCATCCCGGGGCGTTCTTGATTGCGGTGTCGGGTGACGTACGGGCGGACGACGTCTTGGCAAAGCTCGAAGACCGAATGGCGGACTGGCCGGTTCAGGACGGCGACGTGCCACC
>CAUZIB010000119.1:0-12397 GCA_963579735.1 Vicinamibacteria bacterium
TCGGTATATGTGCGCGAAGAGCAACGCCGTCGTCGCGGTGGTCCGTCCGGAGTATGCGTAACGCTTTCTCCGCGGCAGCCCACTGGTGTTCCGCGTCACCGATTCACCACACAAGCGCTCGACTGGGTATCCCGCCCGGCGGTCTGGTGTCGCAGTGGAATATGCCGGGCGCCGCGCCCCGTGACTTCTGCAACGAGTGCCCGTCGGGAGACCCGAGAACTGACCGACGAGCGGCCTCACTTGAGCAATGCAGGTTCCGGACGTCTATCGGATCCCGCCGGGCCGAGCTCGGGCGACGGGCGCGTCCGAATGACCTACAATTCTTGAATTGTCACATACGATTTTCGTCAGAGGCTGGCGTGTGACGCCTTGTCTCCACCCCTGCCGTCCACCTCCCGTTCGTGCCGAGTGCCGCCGTGCCGCCGCGCGCCAGTGGCCCGAGGCGGGCGGCGTCGTGAGAGGCCTCGTCGCTTGCGTGTGGCTCCTGTGGTGGGTTGGGGTGGCAGGGTCCGTCCTCAGCGCGCAGGCGCCGGTTACGAGCCGTGACGCCCCTCGGTCGCCGCTCGCGGACGGGACGCCGCTGCGGGGTGATCAGTTTCCGAGGTTCTTGAAGCCCACGCACCAGGGCGAGTTCGGGTTTGACGATTTTGTGGTGCTTGGGAGTCACCTCACGATCCAGTTCGAGCGACCAGCGACAGGGTTTGATGCTGAGACCATTGTGGAAACATGGAACCGCCTCGGCACCACGACGGTCGGCGGCCGGTCGGCCAGTGTGTTCCGCATGGTGTGGCCCGCGGCCACGTTGGCCGACGCATATCGAAGGCAGCGCTGGGGGGTGGACCGCTCCTTACTGTGGTGGGGACAGGTCGTCGTCGAGACCGCTGGTGCGGAACAGCGTCGGGATATTTATCTACAGCTCACACCGACGAATATTCCCGCTTCCACGGTCGTGCTTGTGAATGAGTCGGTCCAATACACCAGCCACGCTGTCAATATCTGGGTGCCCGACTATGGAGAGTCTCTGGCGGAGGGCGGGGCCACGGCGTTTGAGCTTGCGACCGTGAGCCAGCGGTTCTATGAGCAGTTCGCAGATCAGTACGACACGCTCGCGATTGTCAGCCAGACAGCGTTCCTAACCGACCCGATCGGTTTCCGCCACGTGGTGAGTAACAACATCGCAGGATTGGGTCTGCCTCGCTTTGATGTCAGCGCCGACTTTGGGAGTGAGGGCGTCCTCCGGGGCATCGAGGCCTATCCACCGGGAGAGTGGGCAAGCCAACGGGCGGCGCTTCATCAGCAAGAACACCAGTGGAGTGACTATTCCGCGGTGTGGAACGGGTTGTCGGTCGACCGGGCAGGCGATGCCCCCGACCAGCACACGCCCCTCATCACACCGGGCGAAGTGGTGACGGGCGCTGTGCTGGACGGGGCCACGCGGGTGGTCTCAGACGATGTCGAGGGCTTTGTGATCGCGCTGTCGACCCCGACCGTGACCTACCACCCGTGGACGTTGTATCGGATGGGGCTGATTCCCCCGTCCGACGTGCCGGACCTCCGGGTGTTTGTGGACCAAGCGCAATTCGCCCCCGATGAACGTAGCTCGCCCCCGGTGGGAACTCCTGTGGTCGGCCCCAGCCAACCCGTGTTCGTGCAGGATGTGATCGCCGCTGACGGCAGTCGTAGCGGTCCATCGGTCGAGCGCGTCCGACGCGCGGTCGTCTATGTGACCCGGGCTGGTCTTGCGTCTCAAGAGGAAATGGACGTCGTGACCTTTTACGCGGCGCGCGTCGCCGCGCGCCAGGGCGTGACCAGCTGGGATGGATATCCGAGCTTTTTTGAAGCGACGGGTGAACGCGCGACCATGAGCACCACTGTCGTGCCACGCCCCGGTGTGGGGGCTGGTCCGGTGGAAGATGAGCCTGCGGTGTCGCACCTGAATGTCGCTACGGACGCGCTTCACGGGTTACTTCTGGATAAGGAAATCCCCGGTCGTATCGACGTGGGCGCGCCCCTCGTGGTGTCGGGGATTGTCACCGCCGCGGACCGCGATGATTTTACGTTCGCCTGCTTACGGTTCTTGCGATACGGTGCCCTCGACGCCAACGAGGCGTTTGTGTGTAGCAGCCTGGCGGGAAGCCGCTTTTCTGTAGAGCTCACGTTTTCAGTGGAGCAGCGAGGCAGGTATACCGTGGAGCCGTTTCTCTTTTGGCCCGGGTCCGCTGGGCAGGTGGCGCGGTCGCGTTACGGGGTGATTACGGTCGAGTAATGGACTCCGAGGCGTCACCCGTGGGTGGAGCGCGACGGTCTGACACGCCCGGTCCCGTCGGCGGCTGGGATGGTTGTGGTGGCGTCGGCCCGAGACGGACTGGGATCGAATGAGTAGCGACTCGGACTCTGTCTCACGTGTCACGAGTCTTCCGGTCGTCGAGGTCGCCGGCGGCTCTGATGTCCCAGACGGTGACGGGTGTGCGGATCTCAACTTGTCGGGTTGGCGTGACGCCGAACCCGTGCGTATCGCAGTCGCGGCGCTCCAGCAAGGCGCGATTGTCGCCTATCCCACTGATACGGTCTATGGACTGGCCGCCGATCCGCGGCGGCCCGACGCGGTGGCGCGACTGTTTCGCGCCAAACAGCGCACGCGGGACCTCGCGATTCCCGTGATTGCGGCCGACGCGGCGCAGGTGTCCCGTATCGGTCGACTCTCCACCATCGGAGCGACACTGGCCGCGACGTTCTGGCCAGGTCCGCTTACGCTCGTCATTGATGCCGACCCCGGTCTCGATCCGCAACTGCTCGGCGGAAGAGACACGGTTGCGGTCCGCGTTCCGCGAAGCCTGATCGGACGCGGACTGGCGCGTGGGCTTGGCTATCCGGTAACCGCCACCAGCGCGAATCGAAGCGGCGTTCCAGTGTGTCGGACTGCCCAGGAGATCGTGACGATGCTCGGCCCAGACCTTTCACTGATACTGGATGGCGGACCGTCCGCTAGCGCGCGCCCTTCGACCATTGTCGATGTGTCTCAAAACGTGCCTGTCCTCATTCGGGACGGCGTTGTCCCCTGGGAGCGCGTGCTACAATCCCTCGCGTGAAAAGGGCGGAGGGCCTCGTTCCTGGGGATCCCACAAGGCAGGCCTAGTGAGACACTCCAGGACCCTGACGCTACTCGCCTTTGTCGGCCTGCTGGGGGCATGCGCGACACGAGTTCCAGTCGTCACAACCCCGGAGTACCCCGCCTTTATGTTTCCCACCATTCCTTTGGAGTACGCGCGCACGTCCGCCGCAGAGTCTCACCAAGAGGCCTGGAGCTTCTTGCAGACCGGTGACCTGGGTGGAGCGGAAGCGCGGTATGGGGTCGCGCTCACGGAGACCCCTGATTTCTATCCCGCCACGACCGGTTTGGGGTGGGTCAGTCTGGCGCGGCGCGACCCGCAACAAGCGGCTGGCCACTTCGCGCGTGCGATGACTGCCGCACCGACGTATGTGCCCGCACTGGTTGGTCACGCCGACGCGATGAATGCTCTCGAGCGTCCGGCGGCGGCCCTGGAGTCGTATGAAGCCGCGTTACGAGTTGATCCAGGGCTGACGCTTGTCGCGCAGCGGGTGGAAGAGCTTCGCTTCACCGTCGTGACCGACGTCCTGGCTGGGGCTCGTGAGGCCGCGGACGCCGGTCGTTACGCCGAGGCACGCGCGGCCTACGAGCGGGTGATCGAGACATCTCCACAAAGCGGGTTTCTGCGAGTCGAGCTCGGGCGTCTTGAACAGCGGCAGGGGAACCTCGAGGCGGCGGTGGAACACGCACGGCGCGCGACAGAGCTTGACGCGGACGATCCCGATGCGTGGCTCCTTCGGGGAGAGCTCTACGAGGCCGCGGACGAGCTCCCGGACGCACTACGTGCGTATGAGGAGGCCGATGTTCTTGACCCCACGCAGGAGACCGCCGAGCGCATCGCCGGGGTGCAGCGTCTCTTGGATCGTGTCGACATCCCCGTTGAGGTCCAGCGGATCCTGTCTCGTCTCGAGGTCAATCGCGCGGAGTTAGCGGCTCTCCTGGGAGTTCGGCTGTCTGAACTTCTAGAACTCGGGGCTCGAGCCGCAGTTATCGTTACCGACACGAGGGACCACTGGGCAAGCCAGTGGGTTCAATCGGTTGCGGACGCAGGGGTGATGAATGTCGATGCCGCGTATCGGTTTTCCCCGACGGAAACCCTCCGACGGAGCGATCTCGCGGTCGTCGTGGCAGCCGTTCTTGATCTCATCGAAACCGAGACCGACAGTGGCGCGATCAGTCAGCGACCCACCGAGAGTTTTACGGATATGAGCCCCAGTCACTTGAGCTACGCTGCCGCCACGCGTGCCGTCGCAGCTGGTGTGTTGGACCGGCTGGCGAGCGACTCGTTTCAGCCGTCACGGGTCGTCACCGGCGCCGAAGCCGTGCGGGCCACAGACCGTCTCCTCGAACTCTTTCACGAGTTTCAATAGGTCCGACCGATCATGGCTATCTTGACGCCGGCGAATCAGCTCACCCTCGGGAGGTTACTACTCGTGCCCGCGTTGGTCCTTCTGGTGCTGTATGGCCACAACGGCCTGGCGCTGGTGACCTTTGTGGTGGCCGGAGTGACCGACGCCCTCGACGGGGCAATCGCTCGTCGTTCGGGGCAACACAGCAATCTGGGCGCTTTGCTTGACCCGATGGCCGACAAACTGCTCATCGTGTCGACGTTCGTTGTGCTCTCTTTGCCGGCGCTCGAGCTGACAAATCGCATCCCCCTCTGGTTGACCGTGCTGGTCATCAGCCGGGACGTCATCATTGTGGTGACGGTGGCTGTGGTCAACCTCGCTGTGGAACGTTTTACGTTTTCGCCGTCGCTGTTCGGGAAGGTGGCAACGTTTGTCTACATCCTGACGGGAGCCGTCACGCTCCTCTTTAACTATCTGGAGCAGCGGTCCGTGCTGGTGGACGTGCTGGTCTATGCGTCGTTGATCGTGACGGTCGGGTCAGGCTTCCACTACATTATGCATGGAGCCCGCTCCGTCAACCACAGCTAGCTTCGAGCGATGAGGCGACCGCCTGGCGGTGGGGGGACGACTCCGGGTGAGTGACAGCGATGGCTGCATGCGAGTCGGCCTCTTTGCCTCGTCTCGATGCACAGCGCGGACCTCAAGCCGCAATGCAAGAAGCTACTGACATCGCATGGCTACGATGTGATCGAGCTGGATGGCTTCGCTCACGAGTTGGTCGCGGCCCCCGAGCGGTGAGCCTTGGTCACCGCCACGCGCGGAGGATGGTAGACCCTACCCAGGGGAGTCGACGAGTCTGGCTTCGGGCTTAGCTCGTTTTGTCGAGCTTTCTTCTGAAGTAAGCGATGGTTGAGGTCAGACCGTCTTCCAGACTCACTTTTGGTTCCCACTTGAGGTGCTCGCGAGCCCGCGAGATGTCGGGCTGACGCACCTTGGGATCGTCCTCCGGGAGCGGCTCGTGGACGATGCTCGATGTCGCGCCCACCGCCGCGATAATTTGTTTGGCGATGGCATCGATCGAGAGCTCGTTGGGGTTGCCGATATTGACGGGCATGTTGACGTCGCTGTGCATGAGACGCACGATGCCATCCACGAGATCGCTGATATAGCAAAAACTCCGGGTCTGGTCTCCCGCCCCGTAGACGGTGACATCTTTGTTGCGAAGGGCCTGCGCGATAAAGTTGGGGACGGCCCGACCGTCGTTCACCCGCATACGCGGTCCATATGTGTTGAAAATACGTACGATTTTCGAATCGAGCCCGTGATACCGGTGATACGCAATCGTGATGGCTTCGGCAAAACGCTTGGCTTCGTCATACACACCCCTCGGCCCGACCGGATTGACGTTGCCCCAATAGGATTCTGGCTGCGGGTGTTCGAGCGGGTCGCCGTAGACCTCTGACGTAGACGCAAGGACAAAGGTCGCCTTCTTGGCCAGGGCGAGCCCGAGCGCGTTGTGAGTGCCCAGCGCGCCGACCTTGAGGGTCGGAATGGGAAAATTGAGATAGTCGATGGGGCTTGCTGGACTCGCCCAGTGCAGGACAAAGTCGACATCGCCATCGACCATGATGTAGTTCGTTACGTCCTGTTTGATAAAAGTGAAATCTCTTTCGACGAGGTGAGCGATATTCGCGTGTTCTCCGGTCAGGAGGTTGTCAATGCCTACGACCGAATACCCTCGGTCCAAGAGTGTTTCCGACAGATGGGAGCCGATAAACCCGGCCGCCCCGGTGATGACCACCCGCTTACTCAACACGTCCGTCCCGTCGCGGTCCGTGCATTGCTAGTAGGCATGCTTGTCAAAAAAACTTCGCATAAGCGTCAGCCAGAGGATTTTGAAGTCGAGTGACATTGACCAATTCTCGACATAATACAAGTCGTACTCGATCCGTTTTTCTATCGAGGTATCGCCTCGCCAGCCGTTGACCTGCGCCCACCCGGTCATGCCTGATTTGACCTTGTGGCGCAACATGTATTGGGGCACTTTCTCCTTGAATCGCTCTACAAAGAACGGACGTTCGGGCCGCGGACCGACCAGTGACATCTCGCCTTTCAGCACGTTCCACAGCTGCGGGAGCTCGTCCAAGTTGGAGCGTCGAAGGAAGGCCCCCACGATGGTGCGCCGCGGGTCGTTCTCTCTCGTCCAGACTGGACCGGTCTCGCGTTCCGCGTCGACATGCATCGACCGGAACTTGAGAACAAGGAACGGACGACGGTCGAAACCGGTACGCTCTTGGCGATAGAAGACAGGTCCTGGCGAATTCAGTCGGATGGCGGCAGCGATTACGGCGAACGGTATCGTCAAGAGGAGGAGCGAGGTGGCGGCGACAAAGACATCGATGATCCGCTTGACCAAGCCCTCGAGACCTTGGAGCGGAACATCGTTGATGCTGATGATAGGGATGCCGTCAAGTTCCTGAAGCTTTGCGCGGAGGGCGATAAACTGCAGCAAATCTGGGACGACCTTGACGTCGACGCATTCGCGATTGGCAATCTCGACCAACGACAGCATCTTGACATGCTGCTCTAGCGGGAGCGCCACAAAGAGCTGGTCGATCTGTTCGCTGTCGATGATCGCGGCGGCGTCCTCAAACCCACCCAAGAGCGGAAGACCTCTATAGCCCAACGTATCGTGCTCGGCCCGGTCGTCGATAAAGCCGACCACCCGATAACCGAACTCGGCGTGCTGTATGAGTCGGTCAGCCACATGGTCCGCGAGGTCGCCAGCGCCGGCGATGAGGACCCGTCTGAGCCCGAGGCCCGCGCGAAACGCGCGTTTTAGGATGGCGCGCACGAGCTCGCGTGACGCGTAGGCGAAGACGAGATTGAAGGCGCCGAACAGGATCCAGACGATCCGAGATACCTCGTAGGCGCCGTCGGTGCGTGACGGGCCGCTCGTATAGTAGGTTTGAAAATAGAGTGTGCCAACCAGCCCAATGACGACGACCACGACTGTGCCCACGAGCACCGCAAAAAAGTCGTCAACCCGGGTCCGGCTGCGATGCGGTCGGTACGCGTTCTGAAAATAAAAAGCGCACGGCACGAGGAGCCCGATAAACGGTGTCAGCGACAGATACTGCGCGAACGGCGGCTGGCCTTTCGGAGCAGGGATGACACCGAGCTCGAATCGGGCGAAGTACGCCAACGCAAAGGCGACCATCGCCAATGTCACATCGAGCGCGACGTGGCTTGCGACAAGGGCGCGGGTTTGGCGGGTCACCATGACATCTGTGGCGGCGCGTCGACGGTGGTCTCGATGGCAGCGCGCATATCGCTGTGGAAGCGGTCACGCGAAAACCGAAGCGCATGACGACGGATATAGCTGGCGTCGAAGTTGATGCGACAGAGTCGGTCGATGCCTTCGGCGAACGCCTCGGCATTGGGGGCGCCGACCAAGACACCGGTCGCTCCGTCTTCGACGGTCTCGGCGGTCCCGCCGTAATCCAGTCCAACGACGGGTCGGCCACATCCGGCCGCCTCGACGGGAGCGATACCAAAGTCCTCTTCGCCGGGCAACAGCAATCCCCGGGCACCACGATAGAGCGTGCGCACCTCCTCGTCCGGGAGCGACCCGAGAAACTCTACGTGGGACGCAGATCGTGCCTCGAGACTTACCCTCTCCGGGCCGTCGCCAACGATCTTCAGCGGGACGCGGGCGATCTGTGTGGCCTCGATGGCGAGCTCGATACGTTTGTAGGGGACCAACGCCGAGACAATCAAGAAATACGGACCCGGAGCCGTTCCATCCGGGTCGAAATAGGTTGTATCGACCGGAGGATACACGACCGATGCCGTCCGATCATAGTATCGGCGTATTCTGCCTGCAACATGCTGTGAAATAGCGACATAGCGGTCAACGCGACCAGCTGTCTCCGCATCCCAGCGGGCGAGTCGGCGGAAGGCTGTCCGATAGAGACGGCTCCGCAGCGGACCCACGCGCTCGGGCCCGAAATACGCATCGAACTGGTCCCAGGCGTATCGCATTGGCGTGAAGCAATAGCACACGTGTCGTGCCCGTCCCGTGGCAATGACCGACTTGACAGCACAGTGACTGGCGCTGACAACGAGGTCGTAATCATCGAGGTCAAACTGTTCGACCGCCGCGGGAAACAACGGGATATACCGGCGATAGTGGCGCGCGGCGCCGGGAAGATGCTGGATGAACGATCGCGACGGGCGCGCCGCATCGATTTCAGGTGACACGGTGCCCGGAAGGTGCAGCAGTGTAAACAGGTCAGCCTGGGGCAGGAGGTCGCGGATGGCTTCGAACGCCTTCTCTCCACCCCGACGCCCCGTGAACCAGTCGTGGACCAACGCCACTCGACGTCCACCGACATCGGCGGGTGCTTGCGGTCGAGCACACGTCATCCGCCGGCCGCCACCTCTTCATAGATATCGCGTATCCGTTTGACAGACGCCGACCAACTAAAAGTGCGCGCCCGGACGAGCCCGCGCTGGATGAGCTCGTGGCGAAAGGTCTCGTCGTCGAGGACGCGGTGGATACCCTCGGCGATCGATTGAGGTTCGCGCGGGTCGACCAGCACCCCCGCGTCGCCGACAACCTCCGGGAGGGATGACACGTTGGATACCACGACCGGCGTGCCGCTCGCCATCGCTTCTAGTGGCGGGAGGCCAAAGCCTTCATACAGGGACGGGAAGACGAAGACCGCCGCCAACCGATAGAGCGCGGCCAGCGTGTCTTCGGTCTGATAGCCGAGAAAACGCACATATTTGTGGAGATTGTAACGGTGGACGGCTCGTCGAAGCGATTGCGACCGCGATACTTCGCTCCCGGAGACAAGCAATTTGAGGTCGCCGTGACCTCGGTCTTGCCGGAGCACCATGAACGCCTCGATGAGTCGGTCGAGGTTCTTGTGAGGCTTGACGTTGCCAGCGTACATGATGAACCGGCCTTGAAGCTGATAGCGCTCTCTGACGCGAATGACATCCTCCGCTGGAGGCTCGTGGTGGAAACGCTCCCCGATAGCGTTGTAGATCACGGTGACCTTGTCTTCAGGCACCTGAAAGAAGCGGAGGATGTCCCGTTTTGATGCTTCGGAGACCGTGAGAATCCGACTCGCTCGATGCACTGCTATCCAAAATGCGGCTCGCGCATACCTGTGTCCAAAGCGACGACGCAAGTACTGCGGGAAGATCAGGTGAATACAGTCGTGAATCGTCACGATTGACCGGCACGGCGTCAGCCCCGGGAGGACGTAGTGCGGCGTATGGAAGAGCTCTGCGCCAGCCTTTTTTACGTGATAGGGGATAGAGAGCTGTTCGCCGACGGAGTACTGGCCGGACCGATCGACCATCGTGCTGAAGTTGGCGCCCAGTTGGCCTGCCAGGCTCTTGTCCGCTGGCTGACACAACAGCACGTATTCCGATTCCTGGTCGAGCTGCGCCAGCTGTTCGACGAGATTCCGGACATACGTGCCGACGCCAAAGTCATGGAGCTTCCGGACGTCGATCGCGATCTTCACCCAGAGGACTATAGCCTGCTCATTTGTCGACCTCATCTCGACGGCGGCGCACTAGTCGTCTTCGGCCTGCTGGAGCTGGCGGCGGAGCTTGAGATACACCCGAAGCAGCGGTAGCCAGTGAGGGTGGTGTTTAGCGTAGAAGGCAAGCTTGCTTCGTCGATAGAGCTGACGGGTCTGGCGGGGAAAGGTGGGCCCGGACCGCCCGCCGTAGTGAGTGATCTCGATGTCTGGCGAGAAGAGGATTTTCCGATGTCGCGCTCGTAACGCCGCGCAGAAGTCCACGTCCTCACCGTAGAGCAGATAGCGCTCGTCGAGGAGTCCGACCGCTTCCGCGTCGACCCGCCGCACAAGAAGACAGGCGCCCGTGACCCAATCGGGGTAGCCGGGACGCGCGAGCGACCGGGCGACTGCTGCGCCAAAAATGGGGGTGCCGCGAGAGAGCGCTGCGGTTCTGCACCGTTGGCGGAGCTCGTTCAACGGACCC
This sequence comes from Vicinamibacteria bacterium, assembly GCA_963579735.1. Classification (GTDB taxonomy): domain Bacteria; phylum Acidobacteriota; class Vicinamibacteria; order Vicinamibacterales; family UBA8438; genus CAUZIB01. Next base: position 10,486 of record CAUZIB010000119.1, read on the forward strand.
ATCATCGGGCCAAACGAGAGCTCTACGTTTCCTGCTCCATCGATCAATCTCGGGCCGACCGCGGCAGTGTCTGGCGTGGACGTCAAGCGGTCGACGAGGCCGTCGATCGCACTGGGGCTGACCACCGTGTCACTGTTCAAGAGCAGGATGAATGTGCCGTGAGTCGCTCGGATGCCGAGATTGTTGGCGCGCGCGAAACCGAGGTTGTCACCGGTTTGAATGAGACGCACATCGGGCCACACCCGACGGACCATCTCGGCACTGCCGTCGCGCGAGGCATTGTCGACGACGGTCGTTGTATGCGTCACCGTTGGTGGGTGCTCGTGGAGCGAACGGAGGCAGGCCTCGAGATATCCCTTCGTGTTGTAGCTCACGATGACGATGTCGACGACCGGCGTCATGGGCTCAAGCCACGGCTGATTCGAGGACGTCCAAGGTTTCCTCGCTCGCCCGCTCCCAGCTGAGTGCCGCAAGGGCGCGGGCGGCGCGAGTCACTTGTCTGGTCCGCAGCGACTCGTCGCCGAGGAGCGCGGTGACCGCGGCCGCCGTCCGGGCGATGTCGCGCACCGGAACAAACAAGGCGCCGTCCTGATACAACTCGCGGGCGACTGGTGTATCCCCGACCACGGTTGGGATGCCGGCGGACATCGCCTCGAGTGGCGTAAGACCAAACCCCTCGTACTCCGAAAGAAAAACGAACACCCGGGCCTGCTGATAGAGCGCGTCGAGCTCGACCTCCGAGACATACGATCGAAGGGTGATCTGATCGGCCGCCGCGGAGGCCCGACGCACCGACGCCAGGTCCTCCTGAGGATAGGTTCGATCGTCACCGACAATGACCAATCTCGCGGTTGGCGCCCAACGGGTCACCTTTGTAAAAGCGCGGATGAGCGTGGGCAGATGACGACGATTGAAAATAGACCCCACGTAGAGGACGAGCGGGTCCTTCGGTGTCCGCGTGGACATCGCCGGCGGGGCCGGCGCGAGGGGTTGCCCGTATCCCGCCCCCGAGCGTACCACCCGTACCCGTCCCGCGGGCACGTCGTAGTGTTGCAACACCTCCTGCCGCGAGAAACGAGACACCGTGATGACTGCATGAGCTCGAGCGACGGCGTGTCGTGTCAACCACCGTCGTCGCACTCCGTCGCACCACCGAAACCACTCGGGATGAGCGACAAACGATACATCGTGTATCGTGACGACATATGGGCTCCGGAGTCGAAGCGGGGCGGAGTAGGCGGGCGCAAAGAACACGTCGATCCGGTCCGCGTTGGCTACCGCCGGAAGCGCGGTCTGCTCCCAGCGAGTTCCTCCCGGACCCGGGACCGAGCGATGGGAGAACCGCCCCCTCGCTTCTTCACGCCCTTCATCGAACGGCCATCCTAGGTCGGAGAGATAGTCGCCGGGCTGAGGGCTGTAAACCAGGAACTCGTGGCCGTCGGCGCGTGGCAGGTGCCTCCAGCGGTCGCACAGCTCTGCGAGATACCGACCCACGCCGGTTCGGTTTCCCAGCAGCTCACGACCGTCGATACCGATGCGCATCAGGGTGTCTCTCGCATCGCGCGGACCAGCGGGAGTGCCCGACGGGTTGTCACGGCGAGCGTTTCTCCGCCGCGGCGGTCACGGTCTTTTCGTAGGCCCTCACGAGCGCGTCGGCGGCGGCGTGCCAACTAAATTTCGCTGCCTGCTGAAACCCTCGCTCGGCACAGGCCCGTGCAAACGGGATGTCTCGAACCATCCGCTTGATGGCGGCGGCCAGCTGGGCGGGGCTCGCCGGGTCCACCGTCAGGCCGGCGTCGCCGACGACTTCCGGAAGCGCCCCACGATTTGACGCGACTACTGGGACGCCGATCGTCATGGCTTCGACGACCGGTAAGCCGAAGCCCTCGTGCCACGACGGGAGGACCAGCAC
>CAUZIB010000120.1:0-7500 GCA_963579735.1 Vicinamibacteria bacterium
GTCGCAACCGACAACTGAAGTTCATCTGTGAGCACGTGTCGATTCGGGTGGAGCAGACGGATACGCCGTTCACCCGGAATGCGCGCGTAGGTCAAGTCTTGCGAATTCCTATTGCGCATGGGGAGGGCAGCTACTACGCACTGCCGGAGACCATCGCCGCGTTGGAGACGCAGCGGCAGGTGGTGTTTCGATATACGTCGCCAGGGGGCGAACTGGATGAGCGCAACGACCTCTGGAACCCCAACGGGTCGACCGCGGCCATCGCGGGTATCTGCAACGCTCGGCGCAATGTGGTGGGGTTGATGCCGCACCCGGAACGTGCGTGCGAGGCCGCGATGGGGAGTGTTGACGGGCGTACGATTCTCGAATCAGTAGTGGCCACGCTTGCCACGCAAGGGGTGCTCGCGTGATCGACGCGGCCACCGTGGCGTCGCACGGTATGACCCCCGAGGAGTATCAGCGGGTGCGGGATATTCTCGGGCGTGAACCGAACCTGACCGAGTTGGGCATTTTCTCGGTCATGTGGTCAGAGCACTGCAGCTACAAGAGTTCGCGTAAGCACCTTCGGACTCTTCCCACCGAGGGTCCGCGGGTACTTCAGGGCCCCGGGGAGAACGCCGGTGCTGTCGATATCGGGGATGGTCTGGCCGCGGTTTTCAAAATCGAATCACACAACCACCCGTCGTTTATCGAACCGTATCAAGGTGCGGCCACTGGGGTGGGCGGAATAATCCGTGACATTTTTACGATGGGGGCGCGTCCGATCGCGCTCCTCGACTCGCTCAGGTTTGGCGAGTTGGACGATCCCAACACCCGGCGCATCATGGAGGGCGTGGTCGCCGGAATCGCCGGTTACGGAAACAGTATTGGGATTCCCACGGTTGGGGGCGAGGTGGGGCTTGACCCCAGCTATGCCGGGAACCCCCTGGTCAACGTGTTTTGTCTTGGGGTCTCGAAAATCGACGACATCATTCGCGGGCAAGCCCAAGGTCTGGGGAATCCGGTGTATTACGTTGGGGCAAAGACGGGTCGGGACGGAATCCACGGGGCGACGATGGCCTCTGCGGAATTCGACGAAGACACCGAGGAGAAGCGGCCCAATGTGCAGGTTGGTGACCCGTTTACCGAGAAGCTGTTGCTCGAGGCGTGTCTGGAAGTCATGGCGACCGATGCCCTAGTCGGCATCCAAGATATGGGCGCTGCCGGGCTGACGTGTTCCAGTTGCGAGATGGGGTCGCGCGGCGGTGTCGGTATCGAGATTGACCTCGCCCACGTTCCCCAGCGAGAGACCGGCATGACGCCGTATGAGATCATGTTGTCGGAGTCCCAGGAGCGCATGTTGTTTGTCGTCAAGCGCGGCCGCGAAGCTGAAGTTGAGCGGACCTTCGCAAAATGGGATCTGCATGCCGTGCGGATCGGCCAGGTGACCGACGACGGTTTGCTGCGGGTGCGTGACCAAGGCCAGCTGATTGCGGAAATCCCCAACACGTCACTGGCGGATGATGGACCGGTCTACGATCGCCCCACGGCACGTCCGTCCGATCTGGACGACCAACAGCGGCTTGATCTCGACTCGTTGCCGTTGTCGGTGACGCCGTCAGACACGCTTTTGCGCTTGCTTGCGTCGCCGCAGATCGCGAGTAAGCGCTGGATTTATCGTCAGTACGACCACATGGTGCGGACCAATACCATCGTGCCACCGGGCATGGGCGCAGCGGTTGTCCGGGTAAAGGACACCAGTCGGGCCCTGGCGTTTTCGGTCGATGGGAACAGTCGGTATTGTTCCCTTGACCCGTATCGCGGCGCGATGCTGGCCGTGGCCGAGTCGGCCCGAAATGTTGCGTGCGCCGGCGGCCTGGCGGTTGGCGCGACAAACTGCCTCAACTTTGGCAACCCAGAGCGACCCGAGATAATGTGGCAACTCGTCCGGGCGATCGAGGGCATTGGCGATGCCTGCAGAGGACTGGGTATCCCCATCACCGGCGGCAACGTGAGTCTGTATAACGAGACAGACGGCGAGGCCATTCGGCCGACCCCGGTCATCGGTGTCGTAGGAGTCCTTGAAGACGCGTCGCGGGTACGGGGCCGGACATTTCGAACCCCGGGCGCGGCTATCGTTCTCCTCGGGGACCATCGTCCCGCGTTGGGTGGCAGCGAGTATCTCAACCTGATACACCGTATGGTGAGAGGTACGCCTCCGCCTCTCGACCTCGACGCCGAACGCGCCCTTCACCGCTTCTTGGTAGCGACAGCAGATTCGGGTCTGGTCGAGTCAGCGCACGATTGCTCGGAGGGCGGGTTGGCCGTGACCCTCGCCGAGTGCTGTTTTGAGAGCGGAGGTATCGGCGTGGAGGTGGATATTCCAACCCCGGCGGCGCTCACGCCGAGCTCCGAGTTGAACCTTCTGACGACGCTGTTTGGCGAGGTCGCGACAGTGACCGTCGTGTCCGTGCCGCAAACAGGACTGTCCGAGCTTCTCGCCCAGGCGCGCGACGCTGGAGTGCCGGCGCGTGCCGTCGGCCGAGCCGGTGGTGAACGATTCCGGGTCTCTGTCAACGGCGAGCGTGCTTTCAACTACCCGCTGGCCGAGGTCGAAAAAACCTGGTCGAACGGGTTAGCCCGATACTTCGACGAAAGAGCGGCGTAGATCCAGATGCCAATTCCACCGGAACGACCCGAAGACGACGACGCGTCCGACAAGTTTAGGGATGAATGCGGAGTGTTTGGGATCTTTGGTCATCCCGACGCCGCGCACATGACCTATCTTGGCCTCTATGCCCTTCAGCACCGCGGTCAAGAGAGTGCGGGCATCGCAGTGGCCAGCGACGGACAGATCAAGCAGGCCCGAGCGATGGGGTATGTCAGCGATGTGTTCAACGAAGATAGGCTGCGTGGTTTGGTCGGACGCTCCGCCATAGGTCACGTCCGGTATTCGACCTTTGGCGATAGCCTTGTTGTCAACGCGCAACCGATCCTGATCGACTGCGTGCATGGGCAGATCGCACTCTGTCACAACGGGAACCTGGTGAATGCCGCGGAGCTTCGGCACGAGCTGGTCTCGAAGGGGTCCATTTTTCAAACAAACAGCGATACCGAGGTTGTTCTCCACCTGTACGCGCGGTCGTCTGCCGTAAAGACCGAGGACGCGGTGGTCGAATCCGTATCCCGAGTCAAGGGCGCGTTTTCGTTGGCCATGCTGACACCGGACAGTCTCATCGCGGTGAGAGATCCTCAAGGATTTCGGCCGTTGGCGCTTGGCCGTATTGGGGACGCGTATGTCGTCTGTTCGGAGACCTGCGCGATGGACTTGATCGGGGCAACATACGAGCGAGAGGTAGAACCGGGCGAGGTCTTGGTCATCGATCGCGAGGGCGCACGCTCCTACAAGCCGTTCGCGCCGGCGCCGGCGGCGCATTGTGTCTTTGAGCATGTCTACTTCTCTCGGCCCGACAGCTATGTCTTTGGCGAGAGCGTCAACGAAGTGCGAACGAACCTCGGGCGACTGCTCTCCGCCGAGTCCGGCGTCGATGCCGACGTGGTGGTGCCGATTCCCGACTCGGGTTTGTGCGCCGCGGCCGGCTACTCTGAAGCGTCGGGTATTCCTCTCCGTATGGGTCTCATCCGGAACCACTACGTCGGCCGGACCTTTATCCACCCGCAGCAGTCGATCCGCGGGTTCAAAGTCAAGGTCAAACTCAATACGGTGAGGAGCATCATTGAGGGGAAGCGCGTGGTATTGGTCGACGACTCGATTGTGCGAGGGACGACGAGCCAAAAGATAGTCGGCATGGTCAAGGCGGCGGGGGCACGCGAAGTTCATATGCGGATCAGCTGCCCCCCAACCGTCTCACCGTGCTACTACGGGATCGATACGCCGCATCGTGATCAGCTGATCGCGGCTCGATATTCTCTCGAGGAGATTCGCACGTATCTGTCGGCGGATTCACTGTCATACTTGAGTCTGGAAGGTCTACGAGAAGCGGTCGGTGTCAATCATCCCAGCTATTGCAACGCCTGCTATACCCGCGAGTATCCGGTGGAGCCACCATCTGATAAGGAGGCCTATATGCAGATGGTCTTCAAGCTTCCGGAGAGCGCGGAGCCCACATAAGGAACCAACGTGTTTCCGGACCGACGGAGAACTCTGCTCAGAATCACGGACGGCGCCGGCCGGGTGGCGCCGTGGCTATTCTGTGCTGCGATGGTGGCCGGTCAGGCACCGGCCACCTTGCAAGACACCGTAGGCCGCCTCGGTGACTTCGACTACACCGTGAGAATGGAAGCCTCACGCACGATCCGCCGGGCCGACCCAGCAGTCGTGGCCCCGATCCTGCGAGACGCTGCAGCTGGACATTCCGACAGTTATGTCCAGTTCCGGTCGGTCGTGCTGCTCTACGGATTAGAGGGGGAGCGCGCGCGTTCGGTCTTTGACGACGCGCTGGACCATTCGAACGATCGGGTGCGCGCCGCCGCGTATGAGTACTTTGAGCAGTTTCCTTCCGCGGCGGTTGTGCCGACGCTGCTGGCAGCGCTCGACAGCGAAACATCGGAGTTCGTTCAACCCTATTTGGTGCGGGCACTGGCGGCGTCCGATGAGACCGCTGAAGTCAGACGCCGGCTGACCCGAGACATTGACCAGGGGCAGGGGTATTTCCGCGGCGCGGTCATTGAAGCACTGGGGGACTTTCGGGCCGTCTATGCCGTGGACCCACTCCTGCGAATCGCGGCCGACGAGGGGCCTCTTCGCGACGACGCCCTGCTAGCGCTCGGGAAGATAGGTGACAGGCGTGCGCTCGATACGCTGAGTCGGGCGCAGACCGAGGCTGATGAACGTTTCCAACCCGTCGTCTCTGCGGCCGCATGTCTCTTGCGGGTCGACTGCGAGAACCAGGTTGGCTACATCATTGAGGCGCTGAACTATGCGGCGCAGTCATCAGATGATCAGGCCCAGGAATTGCTCAGGAACGCGACGACCGGGCTTGGCGCCCTGGCGAGCGCAGGCGACCGACGTGCGTTGACGGCCCTTTTCGAGGCTGGAATTTCGGCGCCGGACCCCGCGCGGGCGCCGATCGCGATCGCCTTGGGCATGGTGGCGTTCCGCAATCCTACGGTGGTCAGAGAAGCGTTGCACGATGCCAGCGCGACCGGCCTTCCGGTCGACGAACTCCTCTTGCTTCGTGACGCCTTCGACTTGCTCGATGAGGATTTTGCGGAAGAACGATTCTATGTGCTCATGCGCGGCGATTATTGGGCGGCCGACGACGATTCGACAAGTCAAGTGGTGGCTGAGCGAGCAATCGCCATCCTCGAATTCTGATCGCGGATCCGAGGGGAGACAAGGCAGATATTTTCGTGGACTACAAAGAATCTGGCGTTGACATTGACGCTGGCACGCAGGTCGTGCGGCGGGTCCAAGAACTAGCCCGCGAAACATTCACGCGTGGCGTGCTGTCCGAGATCGGGTCGTTTGGCGGCCTTTTTCAGCCTGACCTTGCGGATGTCGGCGAGCCGGTGCTTGTTTCCAGCGCGGATGGAGTCGGGACAAAGCTGAAGATCGCGTTCTTGACGGGTCGTCACAGGACCGTGGGGCGTGACCTGGTGAACCACTGCGTCAACGACATCTTGGTGCAGAACGCCCGTCCGCTATTTTTTCTTGATTATCTCGGCACCGGGAAGCTGTCCCCGACTGCGTCGGCTGAAGTGATCCAAGGTGTGGCGGATGGATGCCGAGAGAACGGCTGCGCGCTGCTCGGCGGCGAGACCGCCGAGATGCCAGGGTTCTATGCGGACGGCGAATATGATGTAGTCGGCTTTATCGTCGGCATCGTCGATAGGTCGCGCTTGTTGGACGGGCAGTCCATTCGACCCGGCGACCGGCTCCTCGGGCTGTCTTCGGCTGGTCTCCACACGAACGGATATTCCTTGGCTCGTCGGGTGTTGTTCGATGCGATGGGTCTTACCGTGGATTCCCCGTTCGAGGAAGTCTCGCCGGCCGCGACTGTTGGCGATGTGCTGCTCGCGCCGCATCGCTCGTATCTAGGAGTGGTTGGGCCCTTGTTGGATGCCGGACACGTCCGGGGGCTGGCGCATATCACCGGCGGCGGGCTCACGGACAATGTGCCTCGTGTGCTACCGGCCGGCACGGGGGTGAGGATTGACCGCGCTTCCTGGACGGTGCCGCCACTTTTCGAAATCCTGCGTCGCGAGGGGCAGATACCGGATGAGGACATGTATAGGACGTTCAATATGGGGCTTGGGATGGTTGTGGTGTGCCGCGAGTCCGATGTTGACCGTGTGAGACGGCTGCTCGTCGAAGCCGGCGAGCCCGAAGCACCTGTCATCGGTGAGGTCGTCGAAGGGAACGGGCATGTGAGCTATGTCGGATGATGAGTGAGGCCGGCGCGACGGGAAACCGCCGTCTCGGGATCCTCATCTCCGGTCGCGGAAGCAACCTTCAGGCAATCCTCGACGCAATCGCCGACGGGCGTTTGGACGCGGAAGTTGCCGTGGTCGTATCAAATCGTCCAGAAGTCGCAGGGCTGGCCCGCGCGCGCGCGGCTGGTGTGGAAAGTCTGTTCGTCGACCCACGGTCGTTTGATTCTCGCGAGGCGTTTGACCTCGCGCTCGTCTCCGAGCTCAAAGCGCGTGGTGCCGGCTTGGTCTGCCTGGCCGGCTTCATGCGACTTCTGAGCCGTGAATTTGTCTTTGCGTTTCCGAACGCGATCCTCAACATTCATCCATCGTTGCTGCCGTCGTTTCCTGGGCTTGACGCGCCCGGGCAAGCGTTGGCGCACGGCGTCAGGATGAGCGGCGCGACCGTCCACATTGTGACTCCCGAACTGGACGCCGGGCCCATCGTCCGACAGGCGGTGGTCGAGGTCCGCGGCGACGACACGGCTGAAACGCTGGCCGACCGAATCCTGGTGGAGGAGCATCGTATCTATCCGGATGCGATCGCCGCCCTTCTCAGGAGTGAATGGCGTCTGGATGGACGTCGCTTTGTCGAGGACCCTCGCTCATAACCGAGAGATTGGCGGACGCCGCTCATATGACCATCGACGAGCAGATTACATATCTCAGCAAAGGCTGCGTGGATGTTGTCCGCCGCCAAGACCTCCACTCAAAGCTCGAGCAAGCCGGCGAAAACGGGACGCGTCTGACCGTCAAAGTGGGATTTGACCCCACGGCTCCCGATCTGCACCTTGGCCACACGGTGCTTATCCGCAAGATGAAGCACTTTCAGGACCTTGGCCATCGAGTAGTGTTCGTGATCGGAGACTTCACCGCCCTGATTGGGGACCCTACTGGCCGGTCGAAGACCCGGCCGGCGCTGACCGAGTCGCAGATCGCGGAGAACGCAGAGACCTACAAAACGCAGGTCTTCAAGATCTTGGACCCTACCAAGACGGAAGTCGAGTTCAATAGCCGCTGGCTCGGGGCATTGGGCAGTGAGGGGGTGATCCGGCTTGCGGCCAAATACAGCGTCGCTCAAATGCTCGA
>CAUZIB010000121.1:0-12349 GCA_963579735.1 Vicinamibacteria bacterium
ATCACTGGGGTCGGCACTTCTACAATGCAGCCCGAAGCCACCCATCGCTGGATGGCCAGACGCCGTTCGGTTTCGCCAGCGGACGTCCGGCGGCACATATCGAACACGACAAGGTGCGTTGGGTTTCGCACTGCCGGGGACTCGTGCAGCTCCCGCCGGCGGTCTGACAAGGAATTCGAGACCGACAGGTTCTACTGTTGGGCCTGACGGGCCCGGGTCAGGTGGGGGACGATTCCGAGCATGCGCTCTATGAGGAAGAGCTGTGCTCGGTGGTGCATCTCGTGCTCCTTGACGCCGAGCAGCATTTCGAAACGCGTCTTGTCGCCTCCGGGAAGCGCCACCTTTTCGCCCAGCTGTACATCGGTCATCGTTGCCAGGCCCTTCGCGAACGCCTCGCCGCCTACCCTGAGCGCCTCGATGATCGCCGACTTGGTCGTCAGGGCTGACGAGGCCTTCCCGATCTCTCCCATCCACGTGCCAAAGTCGTCGCCGGTGACCGCCGTCTTCTTGTCCACGAAATGGCACTGGGTGGCCCAGTGGGGCGAGGAGGCCAGGTGGGCCAGGAACTCGGCCACGCTCATCGTCTCGGCGGCCGCCCGGAACGAGTACTTGTCTTCGGGAATGTCCTCGGCGGCCTGAACGGTGTTCTTGCGCACCGTGCGCCAGCTTTCGGCCAGTTCCATTGCGCCGTAGTAGTTCATGTCGATTACCTCGTGCGGAAAGAGCTCACAGGACGGAGGAGACCACATCTCGGTCGAAGCTGCGGCTTGTGGTCGAGCAACGAGCGACGAGCTCCACTATAGCGCCACCTGGGGACGCAGAGCCACCGGAAGAGGCTCGGTGCGCGAGCACCGGGAGACAACCCGGACGGTGCGGATAATGCGTGCTGGTCTCGAGGCCTGGTCCAGCTCCCGACGGCGGCCTGACAAGGAATTCGAGATCCACAGGTAAGACGATTATTGTGCCCCGCTTTCGGTGGGAATGGGTCAGAATTGGGGCCAGGCGCTGCTCTCGCGAAGGAGAGAATCCGATTTTCGACAGAAAAGAGCCTGTTTCGTCGTCCTTCCCTCGTCCGGTTTTGTTAGCGCGCGGGCGGGCATGGCGGTGCCGTGGGTGCTCGTATGCAAGGCGACGGCAAAGGAGCAACCCCCACCGGGGTGTTGCCGCCAGCGCGAGCTTCTTGACGCTCGAAGCATCCGCTGACAATGTGACCGCTGCCTTCGGTGCGAAAGATTGTCGATACGCCACCGATTCGCACGTGCATTCGCGGGGCTTCGCGAAGAAGGGCTAGCATTATGGTGGTTCCAGTGAAACCAGAAATTCGGACGACTCTATCGCTTACGGGTGTGAGCGCGACATTTTCCCGTTGACCGGGAATGGCCCGAACCATCGCACGTGCTGGGTTGTCGAGGGGGTCGCGAAACTCGAATCCAGCGAGGATCCCGTCGGTTTGGCACACCAGGATGATCACGGCGCCGTCGTCGTTCCGGAGGCGGTACTCCATGCCTTCGGGGGCGAGATCGATTTCATCCCACCGCGACTGCGCCAAGGGACTCGCGGCCAGGGCAACGCACGATACTATCGTTACGATGAGCTTCAGCATAGCTCCTCCCAGTGACACTGTTGACACTGCGGCAGTGTAGCCGACAGAGCCGACGTAGGAAACGAGCGTTCTATTCCTCCGGTCTTCTCGATACGGCCGCTCCGGTTCCGAAGCCCCCTTCTTGCTGCTGCTGGCACAACCGCACGGCTTGCTGACTCCCGAAGATCTGGAAGGTTGTGTCTTCTCCGGCCACCCGGACGTTGAGCCGAGCGGACTCCTGAAGCACCTCGAACAGCCACCGGGTCGCGGTGTTGGATTCCACCCGCGCCAGATTCTCACCGGCCCGCGCCAGTGGGGCGTTTTGGCGCTCACCAGGTATAGCGCGAATCCTAGCACGCTCCGAGTCTTCAAACGGCCACGGCATCTCGAACCCCACGCTCACACCTCGCAAGACGCACCTCAAAACGATCGCCGCCCCGTCGTCATTGCGGAGCCAGAGCTCATACCCGCTACCGTCCAACTTTACTTCTTCCCACTGAGCCTGCCCTATGGCTTGCGCGGTGGCGACCACCACCAGCAGTGCCACCGCAGCTATGAGTCTCGTCATGGGTATCCCTCCTGAACGGAAGTTATACGAAGTCACACGTCGACAGGCACCATTCAGCATCAACGATTCCAGGATTCTATCGAGAATCCGACCGCCTACAAAGACAAGAAAGATAAGAAAGACAAGAAAGACAAGAAAAAAGCGGCCAACAGAGCGGGCACGTCGAGGCCAGACCGAGCCAGAGGTCATCTCTGAGCGATGAGCTCGTGCCAATACGACCGCCTCCGTCTGGTGCCACGTCCGAGGACGACGCTGGAGACGCAGGGGAAGGCGATGCCGTGGCGGGGGCCGCTATGATGCCGGTGATGGCCACCACCAACAAGGTCTATTGAACGGAGCCGCTGCAGGACCGCGGGCTGCTAGACGCGGGGGCTGAGCGCGCCACAAATTGAGTGGCCTCTGGGGCGGCGTCGACAGTTGCCCCAGGCCGGCCGGTACGGTACGGTAGGACACTCGAATTCCGGAGGAATGATATGCCTGTTTCGCGTCTGATTCGTCTGTCGGTCCTGCTCCTCGCTGCGGCGGTAATCGTGGTCGGCACCCAGTCGGCGTTTGCGCAAAACAGCGCCCGCATCTACGGAGCCATCACGGACCACGATGGGAACCCTGTCGAAGGCGCTACCATTCTCATAGAGTTCACGGGCGGATTGTTGCGCAACTATGAGCTCGCGACGAACGAGAACGGGGAGTACGTGCAGATCGGTCTGGCGAGTGGGCCGTATAACGTGACGGCGACGGCAGAGGGCTTGGGTACCCTCCTACGCAACCTCACGCTGTCGGCCGGCCTCGAATTCGAGCTCGACATGGAATATCTCGCCGCCGGAGCGGTCGACCGCGAGGGCCTCGCCGCGGAGGACCTGGCAAAGCTCGAAGCGGCCGAGACGACCAGCGCGGAGTTCGCCGACGGGGTGGCCGCGGCACAGGCCGGCGACCTCGACGAGGCGGCGCGGGCCTTCGACGAGGCGGCGACCTTGACCCCGGAGTGCGGCGATTGCGTCCGGAATCTGGGTATCGTTGAGTTCCGGCGGGAGAACTACGAGTCGGCGGAGACCGCCCTCCGGCGGGCCACGGAGATCGACCCGAACGACGCTGCGGCGTTTGACGCCTTGGCCGACCTCTACAACGCGCAGCGCCGTTTTGACGAAGCGGGAGAGGCAAGCGCAGCAGCGATGAGGCTGTCGGGCGGAGGCGACAACCCGGGCGCCGTCTTCGACCAGGGGCTCATCGCGTGGAACGCCGGACGGATTGACGACGCGCGCGGCCTGTTCGAGCAGACACTGACTCTGGACCCAAACCATGGTGAGGCGAACTACTGGATGGGGATGGCGAGCTTGAACGGTGGACAGATTCCCGAGGCGGTCACCTTTATGCGGACGTATCTGGAACGCGAGCCGGACGGGCGGTTTACGACCGAGGCCACCGCGCTCCTCTCCCAGCTGGCGCCGTAGTCGTCGCCGTTTGGCGGTTGGGCAACGTCGCGCGGAGCTGAGCTGAGTACGGGCGCTCTCGCCAGGTTGCCGACGATTTTCGACTAGACGTGCCAGAAGCGGCTAGTTTGTGGCCAAACCCAGCGGCCGCGGTTTGTGGGATGTCGCGAACCCTGTCCGATGGCTTCGAGGTCGAAGCCGCGGCGCCCCAGCGCCCAGCCCGTCAAGGCATCTCATCGGCCCCAAACGGTCGCCGACACGCCTGCTCTCCCTCGTAGAGCGAGAGATTCTCGGTCATCCGCCGGACCACCGTGTCGTCGAGACGGGCTTGCTGAGCGGCGGCGACGACATCGCGCTGCACCTGTGTCGCGTCGGCGAACCGCCCCAACTCGGCCAACGCCATCGCCAGCGTTTCGCCCAGCGCGAGACCCGGTGCGCTTTCGAGGAGGTCCTCGGCCATCTCCAGCGCTCGCCGGCCGTCGCGTACTCGTGCGTCAGGGGCGGCAGCCAGCAGACGAGCCAGCGCGAGCCTGAACGGTGTCGGGTCGGGAAATGACTGCACTGCCTCAGCGAGCGCGTCGCGCGCGGCCTGAAAGCGGTCGACACGAACGAGGTTCATGGCGTATCCGAAGGCCGCCTCGGCGTTGGCGGGCGCCAGCTCGAGCGTGCGGGCGAATTCCTGCAGGGCTTCCTCGGGTGCGCCAGTGCGGCCGAGGATGCCGGCCAACTTGGTCCGGGCGGCCACGTGGCCCGGCGTATACTCCAACGCCAGTCTCAGGGTCGCGACCGCCTCGACGGGTCGCCCGGTCCCGTCCAGAACCTCAGCCAACGTGTAGTAGGCCTCGACGTGGCGCGGACTGGTCTGGATCGCCCGTCGAAACGCCGCTTCCGCCCCTCCCGCGTCACCCATCCGCATCAGCGCGAACCCGAATCCGTAGCGCAGGAAGGGGTCTGCCGGCGCCATGGCGAGCCCCTTGTCAAAGAGGTCGGCAGCGCCCGGCCAATTGCCTGCGGCGAGCGCGCTTCTGCCCCGCGAGCTGTACACCTCCGGGCTCTCCAGCAGGTCTCCTAGCGCGGACATAAGCGGGTCAACCGGCCGCGGGGCGACGTCTCCCTGTCGGGCGAGATGAGCCTCGGCTCGTTCCAGGTCACCGAGCCCGCGGTAGGCCATGGCCAGTGGATAGTGCACGGCGGTGGCAGTGGGTTCGCGGAGCAGTGACTCTTCCAACGCCGCTGTCGCTTGGGCTCGATCGCCGCCAGCGAGTGCCGCCCGACCCGCCCCAAACCAAGCCGCCGCCGATGCGGGCTCGCGGGCGGTTACCCTCTCGAACAGGGCGGCGGCACCGTCGTGGCGACCTTGCGCCAGGTAGACTTCGCCCAGCCAGATGAGCGTTGCTGAATCGTTGGGCTGTAGCTGGTTGGCCTGCTCGAAAAAGCGCGCTGCCTCGTCCAGCGGGCCCACGTTGCGGTAAACGTGTCCCAGATAGTAAGGCCATCTCCGGTCCATCGGCGTCAAGGTGTGGGCATTGAGGAAGTATTGCTCGCTCTCCGAGAAATATCGTGCGGCGAGCAGCACTGTGGCAACGTCGCCATAGCGATCAGCCAGGGTTTCCTCCGGCGGACTGGCCGACGAGAGACTTTCGCGGAGCTTCTCAATGCGTTCTCTCAAGCCGCGTTGGACCGACTCGCTCATTGTGGAAAGATCCGGGACGGGAACTGGCTCGAGACCGGCCGTATCTGGCGCTCGCAGCACGCGCGCGTCAGGCAGGGGAGGCGTAGCGTCGCGTGGCTCCACGCACGCGGCCGCCCAGAGGAGGCCGCCCGCCGTCAGCGCCACGACCGCCTTCACGGTGCAGCTCCCGTGCCCTCGGTCAGGGTCATCCAACGGTCGATCTCCACCTCTGCCCATTGCTCGCTTCGCCCGTTTGGCCAGATCACGCGGACGGTGGGTGTGACGTCGGAATCGCCGAGCCCGACATGAACGCGCGGATCGTTGGCCGTCGCATAGCTGCCGTCGGCGCGGGCCCGTCGCCACAGCGTAGGCTGGTCGGGTCGCGTGACCTCTACCCGAGCGCCCACCATGTCCCGCGGAGCTTCCGCACCGACGAGCCGGACGCCGAGCCAGTGCGAGTCCTGGCCGACGTTGTTGACGAGGAGCCGCGGGGCACCGTTCACGTTGCTCACGAGCACGTCGACGTCGCCGTCGTTGTCGATGTCACCGAACGCCGCCCCGCGGCTGACTTCGACGAGGTCGAACACCGCCCCCGCCTGGTCGGTGACATCCCGCAGCCTTCCGTCGCCGGTATTGCGCAGAAGCAAGTTGCGCTCACCGTAGGGAAACGGGTCGCCCGCCTGTGAGGGAACCTGCCGAAACGCTCCGTTTACGGCGAGGACATCCAACCAGCCATCGTTATCGTAGTCGAACCAGGCCGTCCCCCAACCGGTGTAGCCGAGGGTCGCTGCGTGCAACCTCGACGCCGCACTGTGATCTTCAAAGAACCCCGCTCCGAGGTTGATATAGAGATTGTGGCCTTCTCCCGGGACGTGGGTCATGACGAGGTCGACGTCGCCGTCGTTGTCGGCGTCGGCCGCGTCGACGCCCATGCTGCCTTCCGGCTCACCGTCGACGCTGACCGCGGCGCCCGACAGCATGGCGCTGTCGACAAACGTGCCATCCTGCTGATTTCTCCACAGCAGGTTTTCCGTCTGGTCGTTGGCCACATAAATGTCAATCCAGCCATCACCATCGAAGTCGGCGGTCGATACTCCGAGGGCGGGACCGACCTGCGGCGAGAGCAGCGCGCGCGTCGTGACATCGTCAAACGTGCCATCGCCTCGATTGCGAAACAGCCGATCTGACTGGGGAAGATACGCCTCCGGACCGCAGTACAGGCGCTCGCCGGTCAGGCGCGCACAGCGGACGTCGGCCGCCAGGTCGTACTGCACGTAATTGCCGACGTACAAGTCGAGCCATCCGTCACGGTCGTAGTCGAGGAAGGACGCCGACACGCCCCAACCCGGGTCGTCTGTACCGCTGGCCGTCGACACGTCGCGAAACGTGCCGTCACCGCGGTTCTGGAAGAGACGATTCCGTCCCAGGTAGGTCAAGTAGAGGTCGAGCCACCCGTCATTGTCGATGTCGCCAACGGCCGCGCCCATCCCGTAGCCGCGCGCGTCGATCCCGCTCGCCTCCGTGACGTCCGTGAACCGTAGCGTCTCCGAACCGCCGGTGCCTTTCTGCAGGTCATTCCGGAAGAGGCGACCCCGCGGTGGTGACGAACCGGTCCATCGAAACACCGCGTCGTCAAGTGTCTTGTCGTCGCCCAGCATTGCGCTCTGGACGAGGTAGGCGTCGAGGTCTCCATCGTTGTCGAAGTCAAAAAGACCGACGCCAGGGGGGATCATCTCTGGAAAGTAGAGCTCGCCGGACATGCCGTTGAAGTGGACGAAGTCGAGGCCCACGGCCGCGGCTCGGTCGACAAACCAGTCGTGTCGCGTGTCCGCGTCGGATGGCGTCGCGGCGGCGACCTCGAGGCGCTCCCCGCCCGCCCCCGCTGGCCGGTCCGCGCCCCTGGGGTCAGCTGTGCAGCTGGTGAGCATGACGATGGCCGGGAGCAACGGGGTGAGCCCGGCCGCGCGTATGGAACGACTGCTCGAAGCGGTGATTCTCAGCGAGTTCTCTCTCATACCCGGCGGTCACCCTCAACCGCCGATCCCCGGTCAGGGTGCCCAGGGCCAGGGCAAGTATAACTCCGGCTTTTGCACGGGCGAGGCGCTCATTCGCTAAGTACCGCCGGTCACGATTACGGCCACGCATCGCGCGCCACTCGAATACGTGGTCGTAGTTATGACCGGCAGTGCTAAGGCGCGACGAACGGGGAATGCCGCTATCGTGGGTACTGCAATCGGTTGACGACCTCGCTGGACTCGAACGCCTGGCGGGCGATCGAGTTCAGGATACGACTCTCCACGCCGCTCCGAACCGACCCGACGAGCGTCACTACCGTCTCGTCTACCACGATGCGGAACGGCGGTGTGTCAGCCACCAGCGCGTAGTGCGACAACGTCGGGTGCCGGAGCGCCCGGCGGGCGATTTGACGACGCAGGTCGGTATCGCGGCGGGACTCCGACTGCCGCGCGATACGCATCTGCACGTCTTGCACCCCCCGGATTTTCGCCACCCGCTCGAAGAGCTCGTCCCCTTTGTTGCGGTCCGGCGTGACGCTCCCGCTCAGCGTCACCACGCCGTCCTCCACGCCGCCCCCGACGTAGTCCCAAATGGTCATAAACTGGTAGGTCCGGATCGCCCGGCCCACGTTTCCCGCGACCTCGGTGTCGTCCTCGATGCCCGGCACGGTGAGCTCGCTCGCGACTGTCTCCACCGCGTCAAAGGCGAGGGTCAAATTGATGGCCTGGGTTTTGTCCCAGAAGGTCGGGACGCGGCCGCTGAGCGTCGCTTCGCTGCCGACCATGATCACCGTGATGCCTTCTAGGTCGAGGTCGTCGCGGAGCGTCTTCGACACTTCGGACGCGACCGCCGACGGTTGCGTTTGCACCGGGCCCGTGGCTGCAAGCGTCTCGCCCACGAGCAAGAAGCCGCTTGCCGCGAGACTGACCACCGCAAAGTCCACGATTCGAACCGGCATAGTATCCCTCTCAATCTCTAAACGGGGCTTTGCCTCGAGCCAGCGCGGCCGGTCCGTACGCGCCCCGAACACGCCAGTCCTGGCTCACGAGCGCACCGCGCGCCGGGCTGTCTCGGTGCCAGAATCTCATGAACCGGAATCGTGCAACCCGACGCCCTGTCGTTGAAAAAAGGGCCGGGTGCCTCGATCGAGGCACCCGGCCCAAGCGAAGTGCGGTTGTGACTTCAGACCGAGGCTAGAAGCCGAAGCGCACGCCGAAGTTTGCCTGACGCGGGAACCCTCCGCCCCTGAGCCCAGTGTAGTTCAGGAAGTCGCCGCTGTTCTGGTTCCCGTTCGCGGGGTTGAAGTTGGTGCGGTTGCCCAAGTTGATGACGTCCAAGTAGATGTCAAGTGTCTGTGACACTTGCGGGCGAACACGGTAGCCGAATCGCAGGTCGAGCTGCAAGTAGTTGGCCGAGCGCGCGTCAGCCTGACGACCGCCATTCTCGACCCCTGTGAGAGCAACATCCGGGTCACTCCCGGCGGCAGCGCTATACGTCCCCGCCGGAAGCGGGTCCCAGAACGAGCCGTTCCGGTTGGTGTCGATGGTGCTGTTGTAGACAGTAAATGGGAGCTCGCTCATATAGCGGAAAATCGCGCTGGCCGTGATCCCACCCGGGAGCTCAGTATTCCCGCTGAGCGACAGGATGTGTCGTCGGTCGGTCTCGGAGTCCTGATGGTTCTCGTCTAGTCTGAGGTCGCCCAGAACCTGGGACTGGATCCCATTGAGGCTCGGACCGTTGGTCCCATACTGCTCGAACGAGTTGCCACGCGAGTGGCCGATGGCATACGCCAACCGAGCGCCCCAGCGGTTGGCATACCGCTTCTCCAGCGCGAAGTTTAGCGCATCGTATTCCGACGTCCCAACGCTCTCGATCGACAGGACGCGATTTTGGAACGTCCCCGGAGCGTAGAACACTGTATCGGTCCGGCCCTCCACGGGTTGGCCGCCAAAACTGCCACCCACGTCGAACCAGGTGAGCGGGTCGCTGGGGCTGACCCCAGATCGCAGCGGTGCGATGTAGTTGATACGGTTGAGGAGGTCACGACCCCGCATACTCACGAAGTCGACCGACACTGACAGTGTTGGCGCCAGCTCTCGCTCGTAACCCACCGTGTACTGATGAAACCACGGCTGATTCCGCCGCTCGTTGTCGAGGTAGACACGGCCTTCGTTGAGCTGGGTCGAATCGGTGGGAAAGATGCCGTCGATGAAAGCATGATTGATCAACAGACACCCGTTTTGTTGCGCGGGCCCACATACGGTTGGGTCGGATGCGCGAGGGTCGCCTGGTGGCACGACAATCGTGGCCCCCACAAGCTCAGGGTCGGTCGCCGGCAGCCCCAGCCGCGGTCCAGGGTCCCGATTTTCCGCCCGCGGGAAGAAGACCTCGAACGAGTTGTTCATGATCGGGTCCTGCAGGACGTTGTCGAGCCCGCTAAACAGCGTCCGGTCGTAGAAAATCCCGTACCCCGCCCGGATGACCGAGCGGCCATCTCCGGTGACATCGTAGGCGATCGACGTTCGCGGCGAGAAATTGTCCCAATCGCGAGGATCCTGCCCCGGCGTCATCAGCGGGTTATCGAAGCGTTTGGCGTTCAGCATCTCTGCGTCATAGCGGAGGCCTAGCCCCAGCGTCCAGCGGTCATTCAGCGTCCACTTGTCCTGGAAGAACATCTCCAGGGCGGAGACGGGATATTCGAACGTCAGCCCCTTCGTCTGACCAACCCGGACACGGATCCGGTCCGGATAGGTCGTCGGATCGTCGAAGTCGAAAGACTGGTCGCCCGGAAACCTGAAGGAGCCGCCCAACCAGTCCTCACGGAAGTCACTGATCTCGTTGGAGTGATAGGTGACGCCGAACTTGAAGTCGTGGTCGCCGGCCTTGTCGGGGACAAAGAGCGACGTCGTGTTGTTGAACTGCCACTGGAAGTCGTCTCGGCCGCCCGCCCAGGGGGTAATGTTGTCCCAAAAGCTGTCATGCTCGTAGCCCGGCCAGAGGTCGCGCATGATGCCCGTGCGGACGACAGAGCCGTTGACGTTCCGCCAGGCGGGCGGGCCGTTGTTGAACCGTTCCTCGCCCCGGGTGACCCGGGCGGTATTGACGAGGTTGTTCCCGATGACGGAGGTGTAGGTCCCGACGATCATCCATTCGTCGTCCAGGTTTTCCTGCGACCCGTTCATCGTCCGGTTGCCGGTGATGACATTTTTCTCAGGGCTCAACTCGCGCAAGTGTCGGACCGCCCAGGAGTTGCTACCGTTGATCTGGTGGTCCGCCCGCAGCAAGTAGTTCCACGCCTGCCAATCCTCCGAGGACGAGCGGTTCAGGTCGGGACGGCTGGAGAAACTACGCGTCCGGCCCGGACTGGCAAGCCGCCGCTCGAGGCTGCCAAAGAAGTGCGCCTTGTTCGGGACGATCGGCCCCCCGAGTATGCCGCCAAACTCATACTTGCTGTTCGTGGGCTTGTCCAGACCAGACTTCTTGTTGAGGAAGTCCTTCGACGTCATCGCCGTGCCGGTGCTGTATGTAAAGCCGGCGCCGGTGAATTGGTTTGTTCCCCGCTTTGTCACCGCGTTGATGATGGCGCCCGTGGCGCGGCCAAACTCGGCGTCGAACTGGTTGCTGATGACCTGGAACTCCGAGATCGATTCGATCGCCATCTTGACCTGACTGCCCCCGGCTCCACCGCTGGTGGTGTCGGCGTTGTTTCCGCCGTCGACGTTCAATGAGCTCGACGCGCCGGTCTGACCGTTGGCGATGATCCGATCGTTGCCCTGCGAGGCCGACGGCTCGAACTGGATCCCGGGTAGCATCGCAATCGCGGCGAACGCGCTCCGGTTGACCAGCGGGAGCTGCACGAGCTCGTCGGCGTTGACGGTGCCGCCCACCTCGGCCGAGGTGAGGTCGACCAGTGGCGATTGCCCAGAGACAGTGACCGTCTCCTCGAGATCGCCGATTGTGAGGACGATATCGAGGTCGAGGGTCTGTCCGACGCGGAGCGCGAAATCGATTCGCTCGAACGTGTTGAAACCAGGCAGCTGTGCCGTAATGGTGAACATGCCTGTTAAAATTTGCGCCGCGAAGAACTGGCCGTCCGCGGACGAGATCACTTCGCGGAACGTTCCGGTGTCCTGGTCCGTCAGAACGACAGTCACGCCCGGCAGGACCCCACCTTGTTGGTCGGTTACTACACCTCGAAGTTCGGCGCGACCTTCCTGTGCAAGCGAGGTGGCTGCTGTCATGCCGACTAGGGTGAAGGCTGCGAGAAATGTCGCGAGCTTCCGCACGTTTCTACCTCCAATTGAAAGATGAAAGAGACGACGAAGACGAGCGTTCCGGGTGCCTCACTGATTCGCGTCGCAACTTCGGCTGCCACGTTGCACCTCTCGACTACTCCCCATTTTGGGAAGCCTGACACACCGTACGGTGCACCATAGCTCAAAATAAGCCACGTGAAGTATACATAATGCGTTATGAGACCTAGAAATATCGCCACGTGCGCGCAAATTCGCGAAATAGCAACAGATTAGGCCTACGTCCGATGGCGAGAACACACGTAGTTGTCGGCTTCACAGCCGTTGTGGTGGGAATCGTGGGTGGCAGGGAGACTTGGCGGCGCGCCCGGTCGACAAAGCGCGACGGGCGCAAACGTTGGAGGCGAAACACACGGAGCCGGAAGACCTCCCGGACTACGGAATAGGAGCGGTCGTGGGACGGAAGGTGTAGGAGCCGCGCGAGCGAACAGTGAGGTTAGGGCGACTCACGTCGACGCTCAGCTCGCGGGTCTGGTTGAACGCATTGGGATTGCTCGCGTAATACCCCAGCACATAGTAGTCACTGGTCTCCGCGTCGATCTGGGCGAGGAGATCGTCGAAGTTGTTGGTATTGACGATCGAGAACCCACCGGTCAACTCTGCTAACGTGCGAAGGCTGCTGCGAGTGGTCTGCGTATACTCTCTCCACGCGTCCAGCGGCACGTCGAAGTCGATGTCCGGACTCGAGATGAGTCCCCGGGGGTCCATCGTGTAGAAGGTTGTGTTGGCCCGATTTGCGGCTTGAGTCAGCTCGTCCATTTCTCGAATGAG
>CAUZIB010000122.1:0-12253 GCA_963579735.1 Vicinamibacteria bacterium
CGGTCACCGCAGCATGCACGCATGAGTAGGCGGTTTCTCCGTGCGACCCGCCGCCTCCAGCGACTGGAATCCTCCGCGATCTCCGCGCACCACACCGCCGAGCACGATCTCCAACGCCGACAGGACGAGTGGTACAGACGGTTCTTACACACGCTGACCGTGGTGGACCTTGAACGACTTGACCACTGGCACGACGGCCACCTTTGCGACGAGGAAGGGAGAGGTCGCCAACTGGCACGAGGCCATCGTGCAGACCTACATCGACCGGACTGGGGACTCACCACCGAACTCAACGGTGGGTGAAAGCTTCTGACTTTTGCATCGCGACGCAAAAGTAGCGGGTCAATGCGGGGGGGTCCGGCTCACGCGGGTGCGCGGCGCTGGGGGTCCACCCCGCCACCTGAAGAGAGATAATCAATGCTCATGAACGCGCTCCGCCTCCTGATGTTCTCGCTTCTGCTGATCGCATTCCTGCCGTTGGTTCTGCTGGGGACGCTTGGTTTCATGATCAGGCTAAAGATTAAGAACCGGGGTATCTCCGGCACGGCCTACGAACCCTTGTTCAATCGGATGCTTTTTCACCATGCAGGCACTCGAGACGATGCCGCCGCCGTGAAGTTGGCGCCTCATCTGCCTGCGCTGTCGCCGACTGTGGCATGGCTGCTGATCGGGACAATGGGACTGGCGGCCAGATTGAGCGGCTATCAGGGATCAATTCTCTCGTATCCGGGCGCGAGACCGTCGTCGATGATATCGATGATGGTGCATCGCACGGCATTCTTCGATGAGGCGCTCGCGAGCGCCGTCCACTCGACGGGACCACACCCGGCACAGCAGGTCGTCTTCCTCGGCGCTGGATGGGACACCCGCGCCTATGGTGCGCTGAGAGACTGTCCGGTGCGGGTGTTCGAAGTTGACACCCCGGCGACGCAACACGCTAAGAGACAGGCGCTGGATCGCGCCGACATCGACGCGAGTCACGTCACGTTCGTCGAGACCGACTTCGGTCAGACCTCCTGGTTCGATGTGCTGCTGGGGCGGGGTTTCGACCCCGATCTCCCAACGTTCATTCTCTGGGAGGGGGTCACGATGTGCCTCGATGAGAAAACCGTCCAGACGACGCTTCGGACGGTCTCCGGCCTTGCGGTGG
The DNA here is from genome assembly GCA_963579735.1 of Vicinamibacteria bacterium. Taxonomy (GTDB): domain Bacteria; phylum Acidobacteriota; class Vicinamibacteria; order Vicinamibacterales; family UBA8438; genus CAUZIB01. Next base: position 1,151 of record CAUZIB010000122.1, read on the forward strand.
GTAGCCGGATTGCTTTCGATACATTGAGTCTCGAATTCTTTTCCGGGTTCTTAGGCCAATACCTGCACCTCATGATCAAGGGGTTCTACGGTGAGTCTTTGCAGTTCTTCATGTCCACCCGAGCACCTGCACGAAAGCAGGCCAGCGATTTCATTGCCTCACAAGGACTGGCACTTGCGGCGTATGAACCCATGGGCGAGGAGCGCGGAAAGACGGTTCCCGTAGGTGGGTTCACGCTGGCGGAGCGTTCTGGCTGACGCTGAGTCGTGTGGACCGATCAGGAACGGTGACGTATCTATCGTGCCGCTGGCTGGCAGGCGGTTCAATGCGAGAGCTTACGGCTCACGCGGGTGCGCGGCGTCAGTACCGCCCCCGACTGGCGACGACGGGGGGGATCTAGACGGGAGGCTGGGGGTGCCCACCCACACACTTGGGCAGGCGAGATGACGTGGTGACGGTACAGCGTCCGGAATCACGCGTGACCGTAGCCTCCCGAACGGGCCTTCTCGACCCGACGGGTTCGGTCGGGGCGGTGATCCGCCTGTGACGGGGGAGTCAGTCCGCCTGAGCACGTCGGGCCAAGCGTGCTCGCTCTTGGCCTCTCCACCAGCACCGTTGTGGTGGTCATCACCGATACGAGCCTTGGGTGGGGGGTGCATCTGGTCTCCGACATCTGCCCCATAGGTCTCAGTCGGGACACGTCCCCCATACCGGGCGAGCCAGAACCCACGAGTCCGCCCCCTCATCGAACTCACTGGGCTCGCTAGCGATGTTTGTGACACACCAGCCACTCAAATCCTGGTTGAACGACGCGGCATCGATGAACATGCCAGCCATGGTCGTGACGCTGCTGACGTCCCACGAACTGATGTCTCCGTTGAACAACTCGGCACCGTTGAACATGGAGCGCATGTCCGTGACGCTGCTGACGTCCCACGAACTGATGTCTCCGTTGAATGAAGACTGACCGGAGAATGCGTCCGCCATATCGGTAACAGCAGACACATCCCAGTTACTGATATGTCCATAGGTTGAAGTCGCCGTACCTTCATCAGAAAACCATAAGGCCACAGCCGTAAAGAAATTCTCATCCGTGAGAGCCCCCCCCCCGGCATTGGCACGGGTTCGGGTCGCCTCGATGCTGTCGTCTTGAGCAGGTTCTGGCGTCTCAGCGCACGCAGCGGCCCCCAGCAGGAACGCGACCATCCCCGCGAGTGCCAACCGGTGGAGTGATGAAGGAGTCATCCGGTCAGTCTACGGCTCCCGCGACGTGGTGGGTAGGTGTTACCCCTCCCGCTCGCAGACGGACGGTGCAGTGTGGGGCTGGCGACTGACTTTCGTAACCCGGTACAAAACTAGCGGTTCAACGGGGACGGGGGTTAGGCGAGCTGTGTCGGATGCTATCGCGTCTCAGGCGTGGTTGTGATGTGGGAATAAATGTGGTGTTGAGTGCAGGTAGATATATTGAAGATCTTGGTGCGCAACAACTTGCAGCCGTTCAATCGCGGACTGTCCCTCCGCCATTTCGTACCGGTCCATTCCCGAGGTAGAGGTAACTGTCGGTTGGAGGCGTGCGCTATGACGCGGTGCTGACGACTGTATCGAGTTGGCGTATCAGCGTCGCGTTGGATTTTTGATCTAAGCCGATGATGACGTTCAGAAAGAAATTGCCGTGGTTCGACGTGAGGCGCGTTTCCGCGATGATGTCCCCGGGGCGGGGCGCGGTAGCCTCGCTTTCTTCCGTCAACAACGTGAAAACCGGCGGGGAGTATGTCGCCTGCTTGGCCAACCGATTCATCAGCTTGCCGATAATCGCGTTCAAGAGCACATTTCCAACTTCGGCAAGTGCCTCGCGTCCGTCATCTGTAATGATGCCGCTGTCCTGCACCGTGTCCTCGGTGAGGACCGCAGCGAGTTTGCTGGCGTTTTGTAGCGCGACATCCTCAGAAATGAACGCCCACTCAAGTGCCCGCTGTATTCCAGTCCTACGACCACACCATCACTGACCTTTGCCCGGACGTCGGCGAGCTCCCCCAAGCCGACCGCCTCCAAGGAAGGGACCTGCAGATAGAAATACTGCTCAGTCATCTCCGTGAGCTGAACCGCTGCCAAGCGAGCCCCTTCGTTGATGAGCTCCTTGAGGAAAGAGTTCTGCTCTTCGGTTAGGAGCATCGTGGCGAGTCCGGCGCTATGCGTAGTCATCGGCGATGGTCCGGTTTATCGCCTTGAGGAGAGCGTCGAATGAACCCAACTCCAAGCACAACAACACGTCTCCGTGCAGCTGCAATTCTTCAATCACAAAGCCAGTCTCGGCGACGAGAATAGACGCCTCGAGTGTCGCATTTGTCGACAGCAGATTTATGAGCGTTTCTTCGAGATAGGTGGGCACCGAGTACTCCAACCGCTCTTCGAGGACATTGGCCATCGACCCCATGACCTCGTTCAAGACGATGTTGCCCACCTCGGTCAGGGTGCCCGCCCGCACCGAGTCGAGGTCAGTGGGGTCATCGACGTCTCCGGTCAGAACACTGACCAGCTTGGACGCGCTGTCCGTGGGAGATACCAGCGCGGCCGTTCCCGAAAACGTGCCCCGGAATCCTAAATTCACCGCAGCCAGCGATTTATCCTCGACCCCGATTTCCTTCTGAAGCTCGGCGGGCGCCACAATCTTGATCGCCGGAACCTGAAGATTGATCGTCGACTCCACCATTTCATTCAGGACGCCCGCGGCCCTCCCCACACCTATGTTCATGACTTCTCGAAGGGCGTCGAGCTGGTCTTCGGTGAGTGTTACGCCGATTCTCCTTTGTCGTCATTCACCCCGACTGCTTCCATTACGGTCGCAAGCAGCGCAGCTTTCTTTGGCGGCTTATTGATCAACGCATAGGCCCCGAGGTTGCTACACTGCTGATGAATGCTCTCTTGAATGTCGGCGGTCAGGACAATGACCGGAGTCTTGCACTCTTGTTTCTGCAAGGCTTCGAGGACTTCGAGACCACTCATTTGAGGCATCAGCAGATCGAGGAGGACGCAGTCGGGCGACGACGTCAAAAGGGCCTCGAGGCCTTCCTTGCCGTCACCGGCTTCACTCACATCGTAGGCCGGCCTCGGTAAGGAGCGCAGTTCTTGAGGTAAGCCTGCGCCGTGAAGTGATTCAGTCCGTGATGGGTTGGCGTAGATTTCTGTTCAAGCAAAGCGGCCATTTTCCCGCTGACATCCCAGTTTCCCTTGTCCACGCTGCGACTGAGCCTCGGCATTACTTGTCTCCTTAGTAGACCTTCGGCTAGCTACCAATGTTGAGCGTCTTCTCAACATCCAAGACCAATAGAAGTTCTTTCTCGAGCTTGTACGCGCCGTCGATTAAGTCAACCGCAGCGCTTCGCAACGTCTCTGAAGGCGACTCGAAATCGCCTGCCGGCACCGCGACGATCTCCCCAATTTCGTCGACAAGCAGGCTACTGGCTCCCTGATCGCTTTGGACCACCACGAGAGTCGGATCCGCCGCTTTGAGGGACCGCTCCGGCAGCCCCAAGCGGCAACGCAGGTCAATGACCATCACGATGTGGTCGCGTAGGTTGATGAGTCCTTCGACGACCTTCGGTGCCAACGGCACCCGCGTGCCGCGTCTCCACAACACGATCTCCCGAACATCGGCAATGGGCACACCGCAGAGGAGCTCCCCCACCGCGAATGTCCACAGTGGCCTTCCGAGCCCAGTGGCAACAACGGCCGACGCCCCCCCGCGTCGATTTGATGGGGCTTCTTGGACGCCGACCCGCATCATCGTTCCCCCGCTGCGCTCGCCTGCCCGGACACGATCGGGTCGGCAACCTTCATGACCGTATCCACATCGAGGAGCTCCGTCACGCGCTCCTCGATCACAACCGAGCGCAGGATCCCGTCGCGGGCATCGGTGCTGGCGGCGCCCATACTTTGGTCGACGATGACCAGAATGTTGCCGACAACGGATCCAACGTATTTGCCCCACGAGAGCACACAATGACCTCAACGCAGCCTTCGTCCGAACCGCCTCCGGTCTCCGCTTGGGACACGTATCTCCGTGTGTCGCGACGCCCCGGAATGACGTCTTCGATGTGGACCAAAGGGAGAATTTGACCGCGATACTGAATGACACGTTGGCCACGCACCACTTCCACTTTGGATGCCTCGAATTTCTCCAGACGGGCCACCGTGGAGAAATAGATCGCCATTCGCCCGCCGCCGTCCATCGAGAAGAGCAGCAACGCTCGGCGGGCTTCAGCGTCCTGGCCCCGCTGCGGGTGCTCAGACCCTGTCGGAGACAGCGCGTCTCGCTCGGCTGCCTCCGCGAAAAGGAATGCAATGGAGTTGGCGGGTTGCCGCAGAGGACGGCTTCCATCAGAATCGGCGCATCGAATTCGAAGGAGCAGACACCGTGATGAAACGACCCGCGGCGTGGGCCGCAGTATGTTCGACCGCTGGAGTGTTGGCATCGCTCTGGATTGTGAGTGACATTTTTCGACCGGCCCAACTCTTTGCCCAGGAGGTCCCGCGGTTCGAGGTGGATCCGCGGTGGCCGACGCTGCCTTTGGGCGACGGGTGGATCACGGGCGGACTCGGCGGAATGTGTATCGATGGCCGGGACCACGTATTCGTCCTCAATCGGCAGAATGTGGTCCCGGCGGACCTGAATGCCGCCGGACTGGCCCCGCAGGTTATCGAGTTTGACCCGGACGGAAGCGTCGTCCGGGGCTGGGGAGACACGGCGGGGTTTGGTGACCGTCTTCACGACTGCGCGGTCGACGGTGACGGCGACCTGTGGGTGGTAGCAGCCGGCACCGGCCAGATACAGAAGTTCTCGCACGATGGCAGCCAGTTGTTGCTGCGAGTTGGGGAGTCTGGCGTGTACGACTCGTCGGATGGGACGCGGGAGGGCAGTCCATTGAACTCCGACCGCGCGCAGTTCTTCTTACCGGCCAGTGTGGACGTGGATCCCGAGACCGGCGATGTCTATGTGGCGGACGGAGAGCTATCGGGGGGCAACCAACGGATCGCGGTGGTCGACCGTGAAGGGAACTTCCTTCGCCAGTGGAAGCTCCATCGCGCGGCCGGCGAAGAGAACGTGACGCCGTTGCCGCACTGTATCCGAGTGGCGAACGACGGTTTGGTGTATGTCTGCGACCGCCAGGCGGATCGAATTCAAGTCTTTGATCGGATGGGAAGATTTATCAAGAACATCGACGTGCCGTGGCCGTCCACCAGTCTGCCAGAGGCCGAGCGGGGCGTAACACGGGGAACCGCAGTGGTGCTGGCGTTTTCTGCCGACGCCGAGCAGCGCCTCTTGTTTGTGGTCAATCAGAACAGCGTAGCGGTCGACATCTTGGATCGCCAAACCGGAGAGCTGTTATCAAGCTTTGGCGGTGGCCCCGGACGCTATCCGGGACAGTTCACGCTCCCGCACGGTATCGCGGTCGATTCGGCCGGTGCCGTATATGTTGCCGAACAGGAAGGTCGACGCGTTCAAAAGTTCCGGGTCGTCCGCCCGTAGCGAAGAGTGCCGTGTTTCGTCCGTTCGGGAGAGTGCTCTACGAAAGAGGCCCGAAGGTGCTCGCTTCGTCCGGCGGCGACGAGATGTCGATCGAGACAGAGACGGTCGTTACCCAGACAATGGTAACGACGAGGCACGCGACGAGTGCCGCCGTCGTGCAGATCACGACCGCCCGTCCGCGGCTGGGCATACGAGTGAGCGTCGCGTGGTCACTTTTGTTGGTCGTGAAAGTAGATTCTCTAAACGCAATAAACAGTCCAACTCATGAGAACTGCTAGTAAGATGCACATTGACTGACGTTTTTGTTCTTTCGGTGTTGCCCTGGCGACTGACCCTCTCACCGACCGCCCGAAACTCGGATCCTGTCCTCTGTATCGGCAGTTTCTGCGTTTAGGTCGTTGGGCGCGACCGCCGGGTGTTCTGCGTCACGTTGGTTGTCGTCGTCTTACCACTCCCGACAAAGAGCACTGGCACCTGGACAGCACAGTGCGAGAGAATCTCCGAGCGATAGACACGGAATGTCGGATGGTGCACGGCAGGGTGACGTGGTTCGTCAGCCGCGGAGGCCGGCTGGTCGTGCACGCGATTCTTCTGAGGGTGGCGATCTCCGTGGTTTTGGCAGGCTGGACGGTCGCGTCGTTGAGTGCGAGTGGCAAAGCCGTGCAAGGCACCCAGACGGCGGTGCTCGAGGGGCAGGTCACGGACGCGCAGGGTGGAGCGCTCGTCAGCGCGACGGTGACGGCCGCGGCGACAAGCTCCGAAAGGGCCGGACCGGTCGTGGCACTGACGGACACGACGGGTAGGTATCAGTTCGGTGCATTGGCTCCCGACACATACGAGGTCGTCGTGGTCTTGTCTGGGTTCCGGACCGAACGTCGCAGCGGGGTCGTGCTTGCCCCCGGGGTGAGCCACACCCTAGACATCGAGCTCGCGCTGGCGCCGTTTGGGCAGAGCGTCGACGTGGTCGGGGTGGCGCCGCTGCTGGGGGGGGGGGTGACCCGGTCGCAGGTGCCCGCGGCCGTCGCGTCTCTCACCGGTGACGAACTCGCGGAGCGACAGACCGCGTCACTGGCGGACGCGCTCAACGAACGCTTTGGCGCGGTCACGCTCGAGGGAGCAACGACGAACCTGTTTCAACCGACACTGCGGTTTCGCGGTTTTACCGCGTCGCCCGTCCTCGGGTTGCCGCAAGGGGTCGCGGTATATCAGAACGGTGTGCGCATCAATGAGCCGTTTGGCGATACGGTCCAATTTGATTTGATCCCGCAGTTTGCTGTTGACCAGGTCCAACTGACCCCGGGCGCCGAGCCGACCTACGGATTGAATGCGTTGGGAGGGGCCCTGGCGCTGCGTCTCAAGAACGGTTTCGACAATTCAGGGTTTCGCGGCGAGGTCTCGGGCGGCTCTTTTGGCCGGCTGTCGACAACCGCGGACTGGGGCGGGAACCGGGGACCCTGGGCGGTCTATGTGGGGACCACCCGGTTTGACGAGGACGGTTGGCGCGTTGCGTCGCCGTCGACGGTCACCCAGGCTGTGGCCGATCTGGCGTATCGGGAAGGGCGTGTCGACGCGGGGTTGAGTTTCACCTACGCAGATTCTGATCTGAACGGAAACGCTGCCGCACCCATCGAGCTCCTCGCCGTGGACCGGTCGGCCGTCTTTACGTTTCCTGACAACACGGCCAACCGCTTGGCATTCATGCAAGGACGGATCAATGTGACGGTCTCGCCGACATGGTCTGTGCAGGCGACTGGATACTACCGGGACCTCGACCGTCAAACGCTCAATGGGGACGAGGCTAATTTTCGGGTGTGCGATGACGACTCGCTCCCGGTTGGTGCGCCCGCAAATACGCTCTGCATCGGAGTCGGGGCCCGTGATGAAGATGACGATGGCGACGCTCCGGACACGATGGAGACCTCGCTGACCGCGGAGGGATCTGATTCCGACGACGAGATGCCGACGACGGCAGGAGAGTTTCCCCTGGTTGACGCGCGCGACCCCGGGCGATTTATTACCGAGGACGATACGGAGGGGAACGCGGCATTTAACCGCACCACCACGCGCGCCCAAGGCTATGGCGCAACCGTGCAAGCGACGGCGGCGTCGTCGCCGTACGGCCACAGTCACGTTCTCACCCTCGGCGCGTCGGCGGATTTGGCCGATGTGGACTTTGCGTCCGACAGCGAGGTGGGGACGCTCACCTACGACCGGACTGTTGTCGGGTCGTCGCTCTTTGCCGGGGTCTTTGGTCGAGCGCCAGACGACCAGTTCAATACCGCCCTCACCACCGCGAACCGCGCTGTAGGGTTCTACTTTAGTGACACCCTTTCACTCACCGAAAAGGTCCACACGACGGTGTCGGGTCGGGTCAACTTGGCACGGATCGAGATCGCCGACCGTCTTGGCACATCTCTCAACGGTCAGCACGACTTTTCACGATTCAACGTCGGGGTTGGGGCCGTCTACGAACTGACCGACGCTATGTCCGTGTTCGGCCGATACGCTGAGTCGAATAGGGCTCCCACCGCCGCCGAGTTGAGTTGTGCAGACCCCGCTGAACCATGCCGAGTTCCAAATGCGTTTGTCTCGGACCCGCCACTCGAACAACCGGTGGCCCGCTCGGTGGAGGGCGGGTTCCGGGGCAGGGTGCAGATGGCCGACAGAGGGCGCATCGACTGGTCGATCGCGGCGTATCGGACCGGGATCACCGATGACATCCTCTTTGTCGCGTCACCGACGCTCATTGGCACCGGTTTCTTTCAGAACGCGGGCGATACCCTTCGGGTAGGTGTGGACGCCGAGCTCAGTGGTGAGATTGACCGGGTCGGTTGGTATGTGAGTTATGGACTAATCCAGGGGACGTTCGAATCAGGACTAGAGTTGCCGGGCAATGCCGAGGTCAATAGTGCTACCACTGACAGCGGCGCGGTCGTGGTCGAGCCGGGAGATCGGTTGCCCGGTCTTCCACGACACAGTTTCAAGGCCGGTGCGAGCCTGGTGGTCCGGACGGGTTGGGACGTGACGTTTGAGAACGTCGCCGCCTCGAGCCGGGTGTTTGTCGGCGACGAAGGCAATGATTTGGCTCCGGTGCCAGGCTATAGCATCGCGAACGTTCGGTCGACGTTTCGCCTTACCGACAAGGTCGATGTCTTTGCCAGGCTAGAGAACCTCTTCAACTCCGAGTTTGAAACATTTGGCGTCTTGGCCGAGCTTGAAGTGTTCCTCTCGGAGGCCCCAAATGCCGACGACCCTCGTTTTCTCTCGCCCGGGAACCCCCGGAGTGGATTTGTCGGTCTGAGAGTGCGTTTCTAGCGGCTACGCTCTTGTCCTCTCTTCTGGACGGCGTCGTCACCGTCTTCCACCTAGGGTCCTATGTCAAAGGGACTTCCGGCCTGCTCGTGCTGGCACGAATCGTGATGTCTAGTCACCCGTGATGGCCAGTGAAGTGGAGGGAAAGACGATGAGACAAAACATCTGGCTCTTCCGGCTTTTGGGTGGCTTTTTGACACCCGATGAGGTTAGACGTGACTCACGGTAGCGTTCCACCATGCAAGACCGTGACCTGTACACCAAGCTTCTCGGCGTCGAACACCCGTGGGACGTCATCGATGTGGACATCTCGATGGAAGACCATTCGGTACAGGTCTTTGTGGCACTCCGGCCGTCGCGGCCATGCTGGGGTCAAGCGCGGCCGCCCACTCGCCGCCCATCGAGCGGGTCCGGGTCAGCGCAACGTAGTTCTCGCCGTGGATGCTGACGGCCCCCGGCCCGTTGGGACCTGCCCGATCGCGTTGAGCGCGACCGTGTGCTGGGGAGGCAGTGTCCTCGCATGCACGACGCCTCCCACCACGAACGCGATTTCGCTGTCGGTCAGTTCTTTCAGCCTCCTTGCGAGCGCGTTGTCAATGTTGAACCCACCGCTCAGTGTCCCCAGAAGCTCGGGCCGTGATTCATTGATCCACATAGGAACGGTGACAACTTGGGCGCCGTCGCCGGGCCCCGGCCAGAACGAAATGGTCGCGTGACCCGCGAGAGCGCTCTTGACGGGCGACAGGATGCCGAGAGATTCGCCCACCGCGTGTTCGGTGCCCGTCCGGGCCAGGATGGAACCCGTCTCGTTCGTGACAACAAAAAGGTCGGCGCCAATCTGGCGCTGGTAGTCTTCGGCGATAGGGGCCAGAGTCGGGGCGTGGTTGACCCCAACCGCCGCTTTGAGTTTTGGTAGGTCGGCGATGAGTCGAGCTTGGAGGGCGAGTTGCTCGACAAGAAGGTCTCGATTTCACTCCACCTGTGCCGCGGCAGATTCAAGTCCCCGGGCCAGTTCCTCTTCGGCTTGGCGAGTCACCGCCACGTTGACCACGAGGATCGCGAGCCCGATAGAGAGGATGGTCATCGCCGCGGTTGCTAAGAAAATCCGATTGGACAGTGAGCGGAATATTCGCATCGGGATTACTCGAACCCGAAGTTGAGGTGGATGTCGCTCTCCGAGCGAGATATCTCGACCGTGTGCGACTGAGGCTCGAACAGCTCATGCCAGGCGATCACTGTATAGGTGCCAAGGGGGAGATTGTCGAGTCGATATCGCCCATCGTCATCCGTCACGGCAAAGAACCGGTGAGTGAAGATAAGGACATAAGCGCTCATGTGCGAATGGATGTCGCAGAACACGCGCACGATCCCGGGGCGATCGAACTGCACCGACCGCGTGGTAACTTGAGCAAAATCTACGCCAAGGTCACGGGTGGCCGCGGTCACCCCAGAAAGGGATGCCGTTGATTGATCCTCCAGGTTCGGAGGGACTCGCCTTACGTGAAGCGTAAACATTTACGTGAAACGTAATTGACACCCCGCCACAGATGCCCTGCCGCTGCTGGGTGGCAGGACGTCGTCGCTCAGTTTCCCGGCTAAGAAGATAGGAACGGGCCCACCACCCGAGTTCGCCGGAAGTGGCATCCCGTGTGCAGCGAACGCTGGATTGTGCCAGGCTATCAGCCGACTTTGTAAAGGATAACGCCGGCCAGGGGGAGTGTGCATTCATGAGAAATCTCTTCATCGTTGCTGCGGCTGCGTTGATCACCGTCGGCTGCAGCGATTCGCCCACGGCTCCGGACCCGACCCCAATGCCGACCCCGACTCCAGCTGCCACGTTTTCAGACGTCCAGTCGCAAGTTTTCGATGCCTCGTGTGTCATCCACCACGGGAGTCCGGCCACGGGTGGTCTCGATCTCCGGTCGCCGCAGAGCTTTGCCAACCTCGTCAACGTAGGTAGCCCTGTAAGTGGTATTAGCTTCGTTATTCCGAACGATGCTGACGGCAGCTATCTTGTGCAGAAACTCGAAGGAAGTGCTGGCATCCAAGGAGAGCAGATGCTTTTCGGTGGCACCCCAATCAGCGCCACGCTGATGCAGCTGGTCCGGGACTGGATAAACGGCGGGGCACTCAACAACTAGTGTCTTGAGTCCTAAATGCATGAAGTAAATGTTTAAGCATTCGCAAGCTGCTTCGTGTTGTCAGTGAAACGCGCAATCTTGGCCAGAATCTCATCGGCGGTCTTGACCCACACGAAGGGCTTG
>CAUZIB010000123.1:0-12233 GCA_963579735.1 Vicinamibacteria bacterium
TACTGCGTCGAGCCCAGGAACGATCGTCGGAGAATTCACCGAAGCGCGATTTTTCACAGTGGCATCCAATGACGCCGTCGGTGGTGGTGGTAGTGGCGGAGGGACGAGCCCCGGCACCGCTGAAGATGAAATTGATCTCAGCCAGGTCGTGTGGCTCCACACCGATGTCAGCGGCTGGCCGCAGACGTCGACGGTGACGAGCACCCAGGTTGGCGCACCTCCTATATGCATCAACCACACAAAGGTTGGACAGTGGCAAGCGGGCGATTTCAGCGGCAGCGGCGCGATCGTCGACAGCAACGTCTGGGTGTTCGCAAAGATCGACGGGATCTGGTACGCGGCCACGTGGGAATGGCTGCGGGCTGGAACTATCTGCAAGAGCTTTGGAGCCTCTGACTTCAGGACCCATGTGAACGGCGCCGCGCCGCTCAGCAGCTGGACGCCGACTTCCGGTGAACAGATCGGGCTGATGGTGAGCACCCCGGCCCGTCTCGGCGTGCCGGCCGGGCGAGAGCGCACGAACGTTGTCCTGGTGACCTGGCCGTAGTCGACGGGCGGCGGTGATGGCAGTGTCAAATTGGTTGGGGGCGACCACGAGGTGAGCGGTCGCCGCCTCATCGCGTCAAGCGGTGTCGAAACGGGCAGGCCGCGTCGCCGCGTGATACCGGGGCCGGACAACGAAGGTGGATAGGAACCATTAGACGGGAGACGCGGCTCGCGTCACGTTTTGGCTCGCATCATCGTCGCGACATCGCATCCGCTGTTCGCCCACGGGGGGCACCTTGTCATTGCCGAAGCCCTGGTCGATGCCTTGCGGGCGGCTGGACATGATGCGGCGACGCTCCTCACGCCGCAAAATCGGTTTGGACGACAGGGGGCAGCGTACACGGCGACATGGTTGACCGATGTCGAACGCGCCCACGACGGCCGGCCGGTCGACCAGGTCATCAGCCTCAGGTTTCCCAGCTACGCGTTGCGTCACAGTGCGCATGTGTGTTGGCTCAACCATCGGATGCGCGAGTACTACGATCAGTGGCCGGTGTTTCGGTCTGGCTTGTCTCCCCGTGCCGCGCTCAAAGAGCAAGTGCGGCGGCGCGTCATTCATGCCGCCGACCGGTTCTTGCTGACCCGCAACGTGACGCGCGTGTTCGCGCAGTCGCGGACGATTCAGGACCGGCTCATGGCCTGGGGGCATATTCCGTCCACGGTGGTCTATCCCCCTCCACCGCGCCGGGCATATCGATGCGACGCCTATGATGACTTTATCCTGGTCGTGTCACGGCTCACGCCTCTCAAACGGGTCGGGCTCGTTATTGACGCAGTGGCCGAGCGCGGCATGTTGGGCGCCCGGGTCGTGGTCGTGGGTGACGGCGACGACCTACGTCGGTTGCGGGCGCACGCGGCGACCCAGGGTGTGAGCGAGCGAGTGATATTTCGTGGTCAGGTCGACGAGACGGAGCTCCTGAATCAGTTGGCGAGGTGTCGGGCGGTCTGTTTTCCATCGCAGCACGAGGACTATGGTCTGGTCACCCTCGAGGCGTTCTCGTCTAGTAAAGCGGTCGTGACGTGCGCGGATAGCGGCGGGCCTGCGGAGCTGGTTGTGGATGGCGTGAGCGGGTTTGTGACCCCTCCGAATGCCAAAGGGCTGGCGGCTGCGCTCGGGCGTGTGGGAGGGGACGCTCCACTCGCCGAGCGTCTCGGCGCGGCGGCGCGCCGTCAGGCTGATGCCGTGACCTGGGAGCACACGCTCGACCAGCTGCTACTCGTGTAAACTCGGTGCGGGAATCTCGACACTATGGCCTACGCCAGTAAACTCGAGGCCAGAGTCTATACGAGACAGTGCGAACTCCCGGTGATTGGGTGCTGCTGTCCGGTCTGTGGAGATCTCAGTCTGAAGCGACAGCGACTAAAGCGGTCGCTGCTCGACTTTGAGCGGGAGCACCCGGGGGTCAAGAACTCGATGCTCAAGGCGCTGGGCAACGTCGCGCCCCGTCACTTGCTCGACACAAGCCTCAATCCGCCGGCGGAGTTGCGGGTCTTGGTGGCGGAGTCTGCGACGACGCACCGTGGAGACTTCCTGGCGTCGGCCGGCGGCCACACGACTGCCTCCCAGTAAATAGCTGAAGGGTCTTCTGAACGAGTGTCACCTTCTGGACTCGTCCGTCTCGCGCTGCTCGGCGAGGGGCTCCTTGTCGTCGTCGCCCTTGTGTGGCAGGGTCTCCGTGAGATCCCGATGACCATGGGGGATCCGTTGACAGGCATCCTCATTGGCCTGGTCGTCGCCGGCATCATGGCCGGGGTCAACGCGTGGGTCCTGTGTTCCGCGCCCGACCTCTCGATGGTGAGGTCGATTCGCCGGTTGTATCTGACGACATTGAAACCGATGTTCAGAGAGGTGAGGGGGACCGAGATCGTCGTCGTCAGCCTGGCGGCAGGGTGGGGGGAAGAGCTGTTGTTTCGTGGGGTGCTCCTTCCTGAGGTTGGCCTGGTTGGGTCCAGTCTGATTTTTGGCCTATTGCACACGGGTGGCCGCGGGACCCTGGCCTTTGGAGCCTGGGCGGCCGTCATGGGGGGTGCTCTGGGGCAATTGGCGGTGTGGACAGGCGGCCTGATGGCTCCGGTGGTGGCTCATGCGGTGTATGACGCGGCGGCCATGAGCTATATCAGGTGGGGTCGTGACTGTACGGCGATTTCATCGCAACCGGGTCTTCTCGTCCGCGACGAAGGACGGAGCGCATGAAGCGCCTCGGTGCGTTCGTGGTGTCGATAGTCCTGGGGGCCGGGGGGGCCGAGGCTCAGCAAAGACCGCTTGTCACCCAGGACCCGGAGTCGATCGCCGCCGAGAGCTTTCGATTCGAAACGGGCACGAGCTACGCGCGGCGCGTCAGATTTCCCGTCTCTGGACTGAGTGGACATCTCACCACAGGTCCAGCGGTAGGAGTCAGCGTTGGGGTGGGTGGGGTCGCGGAATTCCAAATTACGCATATCTCGATGATGCGTCTCGACATCGTCGACCGAGAGCCGCCACTGGGTCCGAATCCGGTCACCGTTCTCGGTAACCGCACATCGTCGTTCGACGACATCATCGTGGGTGCCAAGATGCGGCTCTTGTCCGAACGTCGCCGGCGCCCGTCGCTGGGTATTCACTTTTCTACGAAGCTGCCCAACGCGAGCACGGAATCGGGGCTCGGGCTCGACGTGTTCGATTTCCAAAATTCTCTCTTGATCGGGAAATCCATAGGCGCGATACGCCTCGTGGGTAACCTTGGCCTAGGAATTCTGAGCGACCCGACCAGGGTCGCTCGTCAGAATGACGTCATCGTGTATGGAGTGTCCCTGACGTCGATGGCCGGCGCGGTCGAAGTTGTCGCGGAGGTGAACGGTCGTCAGAACACGCGCGTTCAACGCGTGCCACTGGGTACCTCCAGCTCCGCCCATGTCGTGGCCGGTCTCCGGTTTGGCCGCGGTGCCTGGCGGATCGATGCCGCGGCGGTCTTCGGTGTGTTCTCCGATGACCCGGGAGTGGGCGTGATGGGCGGGCTGACGTGGTTCTGGCCGGGGTTCAAGACGACATGACGAGCGATGGACCCACGACGCGGGTGTTGCCGTTTACCAAAGCGCACGCGTATGGCAACGACTTTCTCTTTGTCGAAGCCGGGGCTCTCGGGGTGGAGTCCCGCGGCGACGCGGACCTTGCGCGCGCCATATGTGACCGACACTCCGGTCTCGGCGCCGACGGGCTGATCATCTATGAGCCCTCGTCCCGCGGTGCCTCCATGAGACTCTTTAACGCCGACGGGTCGGTGGCCGAAGTGTCGGGGAACGGGGTTCGGTGTCTGGGCGCACTCCTCGTCGAAGATGTCCCCGCAGCGGCCTCGTGGCCACGACTGACGGTCGAGACGGCCGGTGGTATCAAGACCTTGGAGCTGGTCGCCGCGTCGCCGCCGCGCGCTACGTTTCGTGCAGATATGGGCGCGCCAGCGGACGTCTGCCAACGAGTATTGGACGTAGACGGCGAGACGGTGCCAGTTGTCGTGCTCTCCATGGGAAACCCCCAGTGTGTCGTTTTGACCGATGAACTGGACGACAATCGGTTTCGCCGGCTTGGTCCGCTCCTGGCGACGCATGCCGCGTTTCCCGCCGGGACCAACGTCGAGTTTGTCCATGTACGGGACTCTCACACGCTGCAGATCCTCATCTGGGAGCGTGGCGTTGGACCAACGACCGCGTCGGGCACCGGAGCCTGCGCCTCGGCCGTGGCCGCCGCATCGTTTGGTGGCGCCGACCAAGACCTGGACGTCACGTCGCCGGGCGGAACCCAACGGGTGGAGTGGCACGGAGGCGCGGTTCATCTGACGGGATGGGCAGAGGTTATCGCCCGGGGAGAGTGGCGGGGCGTGTAAGTTTCGCGTACACAACCGTGTCATCGCGAAAACCGTTACCCGCAGTTCTCTCGCAGTTCTCTCGTGGTTCCGCCGTCGGCAGGTCGGCGCCGCTCTGAAACGATTGTCCGTCGAGAATCGTCCGTCGGCAAGTGGACCTGCTCGCGCTTGGAGTCCTCGGCACGCGCCTTGTAGGTGATCGGCCGTAGGGGATACCGACGCATGACATCGTTCTCGCCACACGACCGACCCCGGGAGAAGTTGGACCGGTTTGGCGCCAGCGTGCTCGGGGACAACGAACTCATCTCGGCAATTCTGGGGCATGGGGGCGGTCGGGAGAGCGCGCTCGAGATCGCCAACCGCGTACTCGTCGTTTCGCGCGGAGTGCATGGCCTTACCCGTATGACCGGCCGTCAGCTTCGTCTCGTCTCTGGCCTCGGTCCCGCCAAATCCGCTCAGATCATGGCCGCGGTCGAACTGGGGCGTCGCACACTCGCGCCTCCCCCGGGCGAACGTGTGCTTTCGGCGGGTCCTCCGGACGTGGCCTCATATCTTCTGCCGGCCTACGGTTCGGGTTCGGTTGAACGGTTCGGCATCCTCTTGCTCGACACGAAACATCGTGTCATTCGGACCATGGTGCTTTCGGTTGGCACGCTGGACGCCAGTCTCGTGCACCCGCGGGAGGTATTTCGTGCGGCAACCGAGAGTCAAGCGGCGGCTGTCGTCGTGTTTCACAATCATGCCTCGGGCGACCCGACACCCAGCCGAGAGGACACGGCGCTAACTCGACGGCTTGTCGACGCCGGTCTCCTAATGGGAATCGAGGTGCTGGAGCATCTCGTGCTGGCGATGCGACGTACTACAGTTTCAAAGAGGATGGCAGGATCTGAACAGTCACACAGTTCCACTCGTTCATGCTGGTCGCCGCGACACTCCGGCCAGCGGGCTTGCTCGTCACTCGCCGACGCCCGGCATACGCGCTCCACGCGTCTTGCTGACCACGCGCTTTGCTGACCACGCGCTTTGGCGCCCGAGGATGGCGTGCGTATTTTGACCCGGCTCATTGGGGTATCCTGATTGTTTTCCCACTCCCGAGGAATGACTCCAGGCATCCTGTACTTCGACTGCTTTTCCGGCGCGTCCGGCGACATGTTGCTTGGCGCGCTCGTGGATGCGGGACTTCCGTTTGACGCGCTGGAGACTGCGTTGCGAAGCCTCCCGGTCGGCGACGTGCCCATCTCGATGACCCGGGTGGAGCGGTCGGGAATCGGCGCGACGAAAATCAGCGTTGGGGACAGCCACGACCAGGCGGATGAGCGGCATCACCATCATCATCACCGCGGCTTGACGGAGATCTGTGACATTGTCGAACGCGCTGACCTGACCGGCCCGGTCAAAGAGCGCGCCACCCGGCTGTTTCGCCGGTTAGCCGAGATCGAGGCCGGTATCCACCAGCAACCGATCGAAGATGTGCATCTCCACGAAGTGGGCGCCATCGATTCGATTATGGATATTGTCGGCAGCGTCTTTGGTCTCGAGTGGTTTGGCGCGACCCGGGTCGTGTCGTCACCTCTGAACGTCGGGTCCGGTACGGTCACCTGTGCGCACGGCGTCATGCCCGTGCCGGCACCCGCGACCGCACGGCTGGTGGAAGGCGTGCCCATCTATGCGCGCGGTCCCGCCGTTGAGCTGTTGACACCCACCGGGGCGTTGCTCGTGACCGAGTACGCGGATGCCTACGGCGTCATGCCCCCGATGCGGGTGCGCGCGAGTGGCTACGGAGCGGGTGACCGGAATTTTCCGGACCACCCCAATGTGCTGAGAGTGTTCCTCGGCGATGTCGCGGAGAGCGACACCTGGCCGCGGGTGGTGGTCATCGAGTGCGAGATCGACGATATGAACCCGCAGATTTTTGGGGTGCTCATGGAACGGCTCTATGAGGCTGGGGCTCTCGAGGTGTTCTACACGTCGATACAGATGAAGAAGAACCGGCCTGGCACCCTCGTCACGATTGTCGCCGACCCCCGGCACCGAGAGCGCTTGAGCGGTATCGTGTTCGCTGAAACGACCACCCTTGGTGTGCGTTTCCTGGAGATGGAACGCGAGTGTTTGGACCGCGAGCTGGTGACCGTCGATACGCCAGTGGGGACGATCCGGGTCAAAGTGGCCCGGCGGCGCGGTGCTGTGATCAACGCCGCTCCTGAATTCGACGACTGTGCGCTCCGGGCCACGGAATTCGGCAGTTCGGTAAAAGCCGTCCAGGCGCTTGCTGTGAAGGCGTATCTCGAACGCTCCTGACGACAACCACGAGGACCGCGCGATGTCTCGCTTCTATCTCACGACTGCCATTGACTACGTCAACAGTCGTCCGCATCTCGGGACGGCCTACGAAAAGATCACGGCTGACGTCGTCGCGCGCTACAAACGTCTGACCGGTGTTGAGACACGTTTTCTGATGGGAAATGACGAGCACTCTCAAAACGTGTATCAGCGCGCTCGAGATGAGGGTATCGATCCGTTGGTCTACTGCGACCGGATGGAGACGGCGTTCCGCAATGTGTGGAACCGACTCGATATCTCGTATGACGATTTCATACGCACGACACAGCCAAGGCATCGTAAGGGCGTGACGGCTTTCGTAAAGAAGATGGCGGAGGCCGGCGATCTCTACGAGGCCGCCTACGAAGGCTGGTACTGCGTCGGGTGTGAGGCGTTCAAGCAGGAGAAAGATCTCGCGGACGGTACCTGTCCGGTTCATCGCATCGCCCCGCAGTGGATCAAGGAAAAGAACCATTTCTTTCGGCTGGCGAAGTATCAGCAGCCGTTACTCGATCACTACGCCGCGCACCCTGAGTTCCTGCAGCCGGAGTCGCGTCGGAACGAGATTCTGCGCTTTTTGGAGGCCGGGCCGGAAGATATCTCGATCAGCCGCAGGGGGCAGTCTTGGGGGATTCCGCTGCCTGCGAATCCGGACAGCGTCGTGTATGTCTGGGCTGATGCGTTGATCAACTACATTTCCGCGGTCGGCTTTGGGAGCGACGAGGACCTGTGTGGCAAGTGGTGGCCAGCGGATCTCCATGTGATCGGGAAAGACATTACGCGTTTTCATTGTGTTATCTGGCCGGCGATGTTGCTCAGCGCCGGGCTTGAGCTTCCGCGTCAAGTGTTTGGGCACGGTTGGGTTCAGTGGCAGGGACAAAAGATGAGCAAGTCGCTGGGGTCGGCGGTCGACCCGCTGGACGCGGCCGACCGGTTGGGTCCCGATCCCTTGCGGTTGTATCTGACAAAAGAAATCACCTATGGCGGCGACGGCGACTTTAGCTGGGAGCGCTTCGAGAACCGATATAACGCCGACCTCGCCAACAACCTTGGCAACCTCGTCAGCCGCTTGACATCGATGGCACACCGGTACCGCGATGGTCGGCTGACCGGCGGGGGCGCTGGTCCAGGGGCATTGGCCGCTCGCGCGGACGCCGTGACGGCACGCTACTGTGACGCCATGGAGCGGTTGGCGATACACGAGGGCGCGACGGCAGCGTTTTCGCTTATCGATGCCACCAACGAGTTTATCGCCGAGGTCCAGCCGTGGGTCACCGCCAAGAACCCGGCGGCTGCTGACCGGTTGGACCAACAGCTGTGTGATATCACCGAAGCCGTGCGGATCGCGGCGATACTCTTGACACCCGTGATGCCGCAATCCTGTACGGAGATTCGGCGTCGTCTTGGCGATGACCGTGCCGTAGCCGACCTCCGTTTGGAACGAGATACGACCTGGAACCCGACAGGCGAGCGAGTCATCGCGAAGGGCGACCCGCTTTGGCCTCGATTGGACACCGACAAGGAACGACATCCCATGAACGACGACGACCCGAAGCCCATCGACACCGTGACCCAGACGCCGCCCATTGTGCCGGTTGCCGCTCCGGCTACCGCTCCGGCCGCCACGCCCGACATCACGACGAGCTCGCCCGAAACCTCACCCAGGATCTCGATCGACGAGTTCTTTAAGGTCGAGCTCCGGGTGGGACGTGTCGTGACCGCCGAAGCCGTTCCGAAATCGAGGAAGCTCATCCGGCTTCAGCTCGACACCGGTGGCGAAACGAGACAGATTCTTGCAGGGATTCTGGGCGCGTACGAGCCCGAGACTTTGGTGGGACGTCTCGTTGTGTTTGTATCGAATCTAAAGCCCGCCAAACTCGCTGGCCTCCAGTCTGACGGCATGGTTTTGGCGGCGTCCGGAGAGGACAACGTGCCGGTGCTTCTGAGCGTGGAGGACCCGGACCAGGTTCAGCCCGGCTTCAAGGTCTCGTAACGACATGCCGACGGGCCCAGAGAAGACACATGGTTGATTCCCACTGTCATCTCGCCGACCAGTCGTTTACCCGAGACCTCGACGAGGTTGTGACACGCGCCAGGTTTGCGGGGGTGACTGATGCGCTGTGTATTCTCGACCCAACGGCGGACGACGAATGGGTCCAGGCGGAGCAAGTGGCCTCTCTGTGGCCTGTGGTCAGATATACGGCCGGGGTGCATCCCCATCACGCCGGGAAATTCTCCGCTCTTCTGGATGATCCGAACGATCAGCTTCTTGAACGGACGCTCACCCGTGCCCTCGGCGCCGTCTCACCGGTTTGTGCGATTGGTGAAATCGGACTCGACTATCACTACGATTTTGCTCCGCGCGACATCCAATGCGAGGTGTTTCGCCGCCAGGTGCGATTCGCACGAGAGCGCGACCTGCCGGTTGTGATTCATACTCGCGAGGCCGACGCCGACACTGTCGAGATTCTCGAGACTGAAGGGCAGCGGTCGGTCACCGGCGTCTTTCACTGCTTTACGGGCGATACAGAGTTGGCCCGGCAAGCGCTCGATCTCGGCTTTTTTGTGTCATTTTCTGGCATCGTGACCTTTCGGCGAGCTGACAATGTGCGCGACGCCGCACGCCTTGTCCCAGCGGACCGGCTACTGGTCGAGACCGACGCCCCATATTTGGCGCCGGTACCCCACCGCGGAGGGCGGAACGAGCCCGCATATGTGTCGCGCGTCATCGACGTCCTCGCCGAGACGCGGCACGAGACGAGCCGGGGGGTCGAGGAGTCGACGACCGCCGCGTATCACGCGCTTTTTGGATAGGCGGGTCTCCGAGAACGCGTCGCGACTTCTGACGCAAGGCGGGTTGTGGTGGTTTTGTCGAAAGGATCGCCGATGACAGCGGTCGTGTCGGCCGAGTCCGGCTGAAGGTGTGGTTTCGTTGACTCTCGCACGACAGTATGGTCTGATCTTGAGCGCACCTTTATGCAAACTGTCCGGTCTTCCGCACCTTCCGATCTGGTTCGAATCTTCGAGCCGATCCAAGACGATCTCGAGGCTGTCGAGGAGGCGTATGCCAGGCATATTCAATCACGCGTTGAGCTGATTCCGGAGATCGGACGTTATCTCCAGCGGAGCGGCGGCAAACGCGTTCGCCCCGCGGTGCTCTTGATGGCGGCCCGTCTCACCGGGTATTCCGGCGAGCAGGCAGTCAACTACGCCTCAGTCGTCGAGTTCATCCACACGGCGACGCTCGTGCACGATGACATCATCGACAATGCCGACCTGCGGCGCGGAAAGGCGGCGGTGCATTCTCGGTGGGGCAATGACATCACGGTATTGCTCGGCGACTACCTCTACATCAAGTCAATGGGGATGGCGCTGACCTATGACAATCTGGACCTGGTGCGGCTGTTGTGTGATGTCACGCTGCGCATGATCGAAGGCGAGCTCTATCAGCTGACCCAAACCGGGAATGTGGACATCAGCGAGGACGACTACTTCAAGATTATCCAGCGGAAGACGGCCTTTCTGTTCGGCGGCTGCGCCGAGATCGGCGGGATGCTTGGCACGATCAATGCGAAGCAGCGTGAGGCGCTCCGCGAGTATGGTTTCCGTCTCGGTATTGCGTTTCAGCTCGTGGACGATCTGCTCGATTACAGCGCAGACCGGATTGCTCTCGGCAAACCAATCGGCGGTGACCTCCGTGAGGGAAAGGTTACGCTGCCCGCGATCTTGCTGCTGCAGCGAGATAGCGGCCGGTCCAGCCGCCTGATCCGCGCGGCCGTTGCCAACCGGACGATTTCGACCGAAGACTGGAACGAGCTGAACGACCTCATGCACGAGCATCGGACTATCGAGCACTCGTATGATCGTGCCGTCGAATACGCGACCCAAGCGAAGCGATACCTCGATGTCTTTCCCCCGTCCCGGGAACGAGACTCGCTTGCGGCGCTTCCGGATTATGTGCTCGCTCGCGATCGATGAGCTCGGTTGCCGTGCGACCGTAGCGAGTGCCTTGTCTGGGAGCGACCGCGTCCGGCGGCTGCTGGTTCCGGCTGGTCGTTCGGAGGCACAGCACACGCGCCGTGTGAGAGCGTGTCGCGCACGAGCGTGAGCAGTATCGCCGGTCAGCTTGAAGTACTTCGCGCGCAGATTCGTTATCATGAGGCGCGCTACTACGGTCTCGACGACCCAGAGATTTCCGACGCCGAATTCGATGCGCTCTTGGCCGACCTCCAGGCCCTTGAGCGGTCTCATCCCGAGCTCGTCACCGCGGACTCTCCCACCCAGCGGGTCGCCGGGCAGCCGGTCGAAGGATTTGTCAGTGTCGAACATGCCGAGCCGCTGCTCAGCCTGGACAACTCCTATTCAGTCGACGACCTTCGGGCGTTTGATACCCGGGTGCACAAAGGACTGCATCTCGAGGACGGGGCGACCGTCGAGTATGTGGCCGAGCTCAAGATTGATGGTCTGAGTCTCGCCCTTACCTATCACGCTGGTCGGTTTGTCCGTGGCGTGACCCGCGGTGACGGCGTTCGAGGTGAGGACGTTACCGCGAACGCCCGGGCGATCCGCGCCATACCATTGCGACTCACGGGGACGGTTCCCGGTGATTTGGAGCTGCGAGGCGAGGTGTATCTTCCGCGGCGCTCGTTCGAGCGGGTAAATCAGGCTCGAGAGCAGACAGGAGAATCCCCGTTTTCCAACCCACGGAATGCGGCCGCGGGCACGATGCGAAACCTCGACCCCGCGCTTGTCTTCCGCCGTGGGCTGGCGACGTTTGTGTATCACGCCGTCGAAATCGGTGTGACCCACGCGCCGTCTCGTCCGCATCAGCAGGTGCTCACACGATTGCGACAATGGGGTCTCCCGGTCGAATCACATTGGCGCGTGTGTCCTACGATTGAGGCAGTGCTCAGTTATTGTGAAGAGTGGGCGACCCAACGACGATCGTTGGGGTTTGACACCGACGGGGTCGTGGTCAAGGTCTCGGACCCGGGGCTGCGTCAACGGCTCGGGGCGACATCGAAGTTTCCTCGGTGGGCGATTGCTTTCAAGTTTCCGGCCGAGCAGGCCACGACGCGGCTTCTCAGTATTGAGGTGAATGTTGGTCGCACCGGAGCGGTCACGCCCTACGCGGTGCTCGACCCCGTTCGGCTGGCGGGGTCGACCATTCGGATGGCGACACTACACAATGCCGACGAAATCGCACGGAAAGACATCCGCGCCGGAGATATCGTGCTCCTGGAAAAGGGGGGCGACATCATTCCGAAGATCATCAAACCCATCACCAGCCATCGCGGAACCGGAGAGGCGGCACCAGCGCCGTTCGCGATGCCGACCGCGTGTCCGGCGTGCGGCTCGACCCTTGAGCGACCGGAGTCTGGGGTGGTCTGGCGCTGTCCAAACCCACAATGCCCAGCGCAGATACGACGCGCGCTGCAACACTTTGTGGCGCGTCGGGCGATGGACATCGAAGGGATGGGCGAGTCGTTGGTCGACCAACTCGTAGAACGGGGCCTGGTGCACGATGTGGCG
>CAUZIB010000124.1:0-11909 GCA_963579735.1 Vicinamibacteria bacterium
CGCAGCCAGGCCGCCCGTTACGTTCAGGGCGGTCAAGCCCTGTGCTCCGCTCGTGATGAGACCAAGCGAGAGCCCCGCGATCGTCACCCACGCGGCGCCGGCCGTCGCGGCGACCCGCCACCCGACATCAACGAGGGTCCGGACGTGGATTTGAAGTCCGATGGACGCACACACCGTGGCGAGGGCGAGACTGGTGACGCCGTCGCTGAATGCCAAGAACGCGGCCCATTCGGAACCGTCGGAAAACATCCGATCTCCGAGCATGCGGACGCCGAACATCAGGAGATAACCGACGACAAACAGCGGCATGTGCGTCAGCAGCCGATGGCGGAGACTCGACCGAGCCG
Organism: Vicinamibacteria bacterium; assembly: GCA_963579735.1. GTDB lineage: Bacteria > Acidobacteriota > Vicinamibacteria > Vicinamibacterales > UBA8438 > CAUZIB01. The sequence goes on from CAUZIB010000124.1 coordinate 348, forward strand.
GCGCGCGTCGTCGGAGCTGACTGAAGGCGATCAGCAACGGCCCGAGGAGCACAATCCGAACGGTCTTCCCCATCGCCGCCACGATGCTTTCGTCTGGTCCGAACTGCCCACCCACGGCCACGCTCGAGGACAGGTCATTCACCGCGAGTCCTGCCCACAGCCCCGAAGACTCGATACTCAAACCCAGCGCCGTCCCGATAGGGAGCAATGTCATGAGCGCCACGACACTGAAGAGAAAGATGGCCGTGACCGCGAGGCCTTGGTCGCGACGATGCGCGGAGACGGCGGGCGCCAACGCGTTGATTGCGGACGCCCCACACACCATCGTCCCAATGGCCACCAGGTCCGCAACCTCCCGCCGGAGTTTCAGCATCCCGGCGGTCGCGTGGGCGACAAAAAACGTAGTTGGTAGCGTCACTGCGAGCACGAGCAACACGCGTGTCAGCAGCTGCGGTTCGATGAGGTCGGTCCGAGCCTTCAGCCCCATCAGCACGATTGCCAGACGCAGCACCCACGTCCCGGCAAAACGCAGCCCCCGCTCATAGGCATCACCCTCGCGGCGTCGCTCGACCTCGAGCCCGATCCATCTCGCGGCTGGCGAGTTGAGGACGACTGTGCCGAGAGCGATCGCCACCACGACCGGTGAGACCCAAGGCGAACCAGAAAATGCAAGAGGGGTCACGAACACGGCGACCAGCGCGAGACCCACCGCGAGGCTGAGCCCAGAAAGCTCGCGGCGAGACGGGAGCCATGCGGGCATTGGTGATTGTCTGTCGTTAGAGACCAGACAGTGCGGTGCCATCGCTCACGCGGTGGGTGCTGTTGACACAACCCGGCGAACGCGGCGGGCTAGATGGCGACATCAAAGAGGAAGAGACCTACGCGCGTCGTCATCATTCACCGAGCGTTCACCGAGCAACGCCGACAATGGGCGCAGGGACGGGTAACCCGCGCTCACGCCGTAGTCGGCGTAAGGTCTCGGCCGCATCGGGAGAGATGTGGATACTGGCGGTGATGGCCACCCCATCGGCGATCCGGAGCGGAGTCCACCCCCTGTTGTTTCGCACGTCCAGCTTGCCACCGGCCGCGACCAACAGCTCGATGGCGTCTGGTGAATCCCAATAGGCGGCCCCATGAAGCGCCGTGTCGCCGTTCGCATCGACGGTCGTTGCCAGACCACCGAGCTCCAAACCGAGCGCGACAGAGGCTGCCGCTTCTTCCGGACTCCCCGGGCTCTCGCCAGGGAACCACAGCCCGACGCCGGCCGCAGCCATCAGCGGAGTAGTACCGTCGTAGTTTGGTAGCAGTGGATCGGCACCGGCGTCCGCCAGTCGACGCATATACTCCACGTCCACGCGGCTGGCTGCCATAAAGAGAGGGGTGGCACCAAGCCGGTTCATTTGATTGCGGCCGACATAGATTTCCACCGCTTCCTTTGAAATCCGTGCGTCCAGATCCGCACCGTGGGCTACCAGGGCCGTGGCCAAGCTCAGGCTATCGACCGCACCCCGTGCGACAGGGCCAACCGTTGTCGGGCCGCGGCTGGGTCGCCGACTCCACGCCAGCTGGTGGAGCGCCGTCCAGCCCTGCTCCGCCGCGTTGGGGTCGGCGCCGCGCTCGAGCAAGAAGACACCCATGTCGTAGTGCGCGCTCAGGATAGCCAGGACAAGCGCGCTCGTCCCATCAGAGAGCGTGTCGTTGACGTCGGCCCCTGCGTCCAGCAGGGCATTCGCCGCGTCGATGCGTCCTCCGCGCGCGGCAAAAAGAAGCGCTGAGAACCCCTTGTCGCCAGGCTCGTTGGGCGTGAGATCGAGGCTGGTGCGGGACCGCGCATGGACGTCAGCCCCAGCCGCGACCAATGCCCGGACCACGGCGGCGTTGTCTTCGGCCGCGGCCCACATCAGTGCCGTCTGGCCTTTCGAGTCTTCGCGCGCGTTCGGATCGGCACCGGCATCCAAGAGCAGGTCGACGGCGTCGACCCGACCGGTGCGAGCGGCGGTCATCAGCGCACTCTCACCACCCGGCTGGGTGACGTTCGGGTCCGCGCCGGCCGTCAGTAGACGCTGGAGGATGGTGGCGCTGCCGTTGAGGCTGGCGAGCGCCAGCGCGGCAACGCCATAGCGGTTGGTCGCTGACACGTCGGCCCCCGCTGCCAGAAGGAGGTCGACGACGGCGATGTCGCCGCGATGAGTCGCCCAGTGAAGCGCGGTGCTGCCGTCGGCCGCCCGGGCGTCGACCGCCACCTCTTGCTCGAGCAGCGTGTGGACGATTGTCCGATCACCCGCCTTGACCGCGCTGATGAGTTCGGGCTCCACGCCTGCGGAGGCCCTCGCCGGCAGGTCAACCGACAGTCCTAGACAGGTCGCAAGGACGATAGTCGCCGAGGCCCACCACCGGTTCCACGCAGTCAGATTTCGCGGTTGCTCGATCATCAATGGTGGTTTCCGTCTCTATTGGCTCAGACGCCGGACAACGGTTCGGGCAACCGGCCCAGATCAAGTCGCCCGCTGCTGTCGCCGATTCGGTCCACCCGCACCCCTGACTTATCAAGCATGCTCACGAGCAGATTCGTCATCGGAGTTTTGAGCGGCGCGGCCACGTGACGTCCACCCCGAAGATTCCCCGAGCCCCCCCCGACCAGTACGAGAGGGATGTCGTTGTGCGAATGTATGTTCGGATTGCTCATACCGGCGCCGTAGAGCAACAGACTGTGGTCGAGCAAGGTCCCGTCTCCATCCGGCGTGCTCGCGAGCCGGTCGACGAAGTATCGAAACAAGTCGGTCTGATACGTATTCAGCTTGGCGTAGCGGGCGAGGGCCTCGGGGCGATCGCCATGGTGCGACATGGCATGATGCCCGCCGGTCAGACCGATTCCAGGATACGTCCGGCTTCCGACCTCGCGGCCATACATAAAGGTAAACACCCGGGTAATGTCGGCTTGATACGCGAGCCACTGCAGGTCGAACATCAACCGGATGTGGTCGCCGAAGTCATCAGGTATCCCGACGGGCGGACGTTCCAAGCCCGAGTCGAGATCGAGTTCGACCGGGTTTGTCTCCGCTTTGAGTAGGCGTCGCTCGACCTCCCGCACCGCGTCAAAATACTCGTCGGCGCGGGCTCGATCCCGCGCGCCCACCCGGCGATACAAACGCGCCATGTCCTCGCCAACCGCGTCGAGAATGCTCCGGTCCGTCCGCGCCTCTCGAACCCGCTCGGATTTCGTGCCGCCATCGCCAAACAAGCGTTCAAAGACGGCGCGAGGATTGTTCTCGGTGGGCAACGGCGTCGTCGCGGTCCGCCACGAGAGCGTATTGAGATACGTACAGCTGTAGCCGTTGTCACAGTTCCCGACCAGAAAGTTCAGGTCCACCGCCAACTCGAGCGACGGAATGGCGGTCTCTGCGCCCAGCTCACGGGCTGCGAGCTGGTCCGCGGTGACTCCCGCGCGGACATCCGCCCCTTGTGTGAAGTTCGGATGCACGCCGTTCAGCCACGTCGCGGTGCTCCGCGTGTGATCCCCGTTCCCATCTCCCAGCGACTCGGCTTGTCCGTGACTGAGACCACTGACGGCGACCAACTGGTCCCGATACGGCTCCAGCGGGCTCAGGATAGGTGAGAAGTCGAACCCCTTCCCTTCGCCGACCGGCTTCCAATAATCGGTACCCGTATGATTCATCGCTACGCCGTTTGGCAGATAGACAAAGCCGATCCGCCGCGCCGGGTTGGCTGCGGTGCGAGCGAGCGCCGACAACGCGGGAACCATCGCGTCGAGGAGCGGCAACGCCAGCGTCGCACCCACGCCGCGGAGAAAGGTCCGTCTTGGTAACGCCTTTTTTGTAATCATCATGGCTCTGACCTCCGCGTCTGGAACGGGGCGCTTTTGACCACACCCAGCACCAGCGATGAGAAGCGATACCGCTCGTCAGCCGCGCCGCGGGTAACGGCCCGCACGGCCGGCATATCGTAGAACTCGAGTCCCCGCCCCAGTGCATACGTCAACATCTTCTCTGTCATCGTGGCCACAAACCGGTCCGAGCGGCCCGCTAGCACGTGCTTGAGCTCGCGTGCACCGTCAAACACTGTCCCGTCCGGGAGCTCTCCGACCGCGTCGATCGCCGCAAACGAAGCGGACCGGCTGTCGAACGATTCCTCGACGTCGCGCCAACGACCGGCCTGATCAAAATTCTCGAGTGCGAGCCCGAGCGGATCCATCATTCGGTGACAACTCGCGCAGGCCGGGTTCGCTCGGTGCAACTCCATCCGGTCACGCATGGTGACAGCCGTGGCAACGTGCTCCGGCTCCTCGAGCTCGGGAACGTCAGGGGGCGGCGGGGGCGGAGATACGCCGAGAATATTCTCGAGTACCCACTTCCCACGCAGGACCGGCGACGTGCGATTCGGTTCGGACGTGACCGACAAGATACTGCCTTGTCCCAGCAATCCGCCCCGCGCACTGCCAGCGGGTAGTGCCACCCGTCGGAAGTGATCGCCTTTGACGAATGGAATGTCGTAGTGCTCGGCGAGCCGCTCGTTCAAGAACGTGTAGTCGGCCGTGAGCAGCTCCACAACACTGCGGTCCTCACGGATGACATTCTCAAAGAAGAGCTCGGTTTCTCGTCGCAATGACCGTCGGAGACCTTCGTCGAAATCAGGGTCCTTATACGGGTCTGGTCGAAGCGCGGCCACGTTGCGTAACAACAGCCACTGCCCCACAAAGTTGTCCACGATGGCGCTAGCGCGCGGGTCTGACAGCATCCGGCGTACCTGTTGCTCAAGCACGTCCGGATCCCGCAAGGTGCCCGCGACGGCCAGATCGAGCAGCTCGTCATCGGGAATACTGCTCCACACAAAGAATGAGAGACGCGACGCGAGTTCAAGATCGCTGATTGGGTAGTTTGTGTCAGGCTGAATGTCGGTCGGGTCGGCTTCGGTGCGAAACAGAAACTCCGGACTCACCAAGAGACGGCGAAGCGCCAGCTCGATACCAGCCTCAAACCCGCCGTCCGCATGACCTTCATCGTAAAAGCGGCGGAGCGCGGCGATGTCTGACTCACCCACTGGTCGTCGATAGGCGCGTCGCGCGAGCGCGGCGAGAATCGTGTCCGCGCACCGACGTTCTTCAGACGGGTCCGCCGAAGGGTTCGACGGACGACAGACAAAGATACGCCGTCGACTAGGGGGCTCGGCGGCCCCATCTCCGGTTAAGAGGTCCCTCGCGTCGTGTAACGCGGGCGTTGGCGCATCGTTAGAAAACGGGCCACTGATCTCGACGCTGCGGAGATAGACACCGCGTCGCGATCCCCAATTGTGACCACCGGACGGATGTGGCCGCTGATACGGCTCGATCAACGTTTCCAGCAGCGCGGGAGTCCGGTTGAGAAAGGTCACCGTGACGTCGCGAGGACCGGCGGGTGTCGAAAACCTGACCATCCAACCCTCATCGAGCGTTGCGCGATCCTGGCGCCGCTGGGCCGGCGACTGCAGCTGTCGGGGCAGGGAGGGGTCCAAGGTGAACACGTCGAGGGGCGTTCCGTCGAGACTGATCTCGAGCTGCTGGGGCTGGTGAAAGTTAGGCACGTTGCGGTCATACGTGCCCACCTGGCGCGCCAGCTTGGCCCGGATGACGTATTCCCCGGCGGTTGGAAAATTGTAGGGGATGACCGTGCCGCCACGCGTGCCAAACGGCAACGGCTCCAACCGATCGTCCTGCGGGAGATCGTCTGGCAGCCGCACGACATCAAAGTTTGGAGACGGCGGTGGAGTCCCGACCGCGGTGCGGCTCACCTTCTTGGCCGCAAGTAGATACCGTTCCATCAGTGTGGGCGAGAACCGAAGCACGCCGGCAATGTTGTCAAAGCCATAGCTGGAGTCGTCGGCGGGCAGCAGCACGTCTACATCGAGGTCGAGATGCAAGAGATCGCGAATCGCGTTGCGATACTCTGCGCGATTCAGGCGGTGGAACGCCTCGGTGCGACCGGGATTCGGACGCTCGGCAGCGGCCGCATCGAGCCCCGTCTCGAGCCACGACACGAAACGTGCGCTGGTCTGCCCGTCGGGCCGGGGGCGACCAGCCGGTGGCATCACGCCGGCACTCATCTTCCGCACGATACCTTCCCAACGGTCAGCGTCCTTGCCAATGTGGGCGAGGTCGAGACCGCGGAAGGAAAACGGGATCGAACCCTGACCGGCCAGCGCGTCGTTGTGACACGTCACGCAGTATCGATCGATCAGCGCCGCATACTGTGCCGACGCCGACTGAGACGCCTCGTCCTGAGCGGCCGCGTGCACAACGCCGACAAGACCAAAACCCAGACACACGATAGCCACGAGTCCAGCGTGTCTCACGGCACGTCCTTTACTCTTTACAGATTCACGGGCTCTTTACGGGTTCACGGGGCTTCGAAGAGGACAGAACGTCTGGGCCGGGTGTTTCCACGAACAGCGCGCAGACCTTGTGCTCACGCAGCTGAACAATAGTCCATGTCACCGAGGATGGGAAGTCTCCCGGGATCCACGGTGGCCGGACCGACGCCCCTCGAATGCAAGTCGTCGGACCGCCGACGCCCGGGAGGGCGGGCCCGGCGCGCGACAGACCGCGAATATGTAAAAATCCGGCCACATGCCGGTCGCCCCTCCCCGATCCCAGGCATTCAGCGCGGCCGCTTCACCACCACACGATGGAGTCTCGTGCTCGCCGCAAGCGGCAACCGTTCGGCAGACTCTGAGCGCGCCCTGGCCGAGCTCTGCGCCGACTACCGGTATCCCCTTTACGCCTATGTCCGTTCGGCGTGGCATCGACTCGGACGACGCACGAGATCACGGGCGCGGTCACTGTATTCCTCCGAACATATCTCGACAACGCGTGCGCTTCACAGCCATGCCGGCACTAGCATTTCCGAAGTTCGAGTCCGATTGGTTCGAGGGGATTGTGTTCGCAGTAACAGTTACTGCGGTGCCAATCTCTGGTCGGGATGCGTCGGTTCAAGTACGCGGGCTCGGGCACATTGGAGCGCCGTTCCCTTTGAACCGGTAGCCGCCCTGCGCTAGGCTTGACGCCGTGCCATTTCTTACCGGGGGAGGATGCTCATGAGAGGTCGCTACGGACGCGTGATCGCGGTCGCCATGGCTGTCACGGCGGGCGGTGTGTGGCTGCGCGCGCAGCAGCCCGAAGGCGAAGGGGCCAACGCGGTATTGCCGTGGGCCTATGTGCTTAACGAACCAGTGTCTGAGACCGCGGAAGCGCCCGACCCTGACGAGATCGTCACGGTACCCGGCTCCAGCGTGTCGATGCCGCGTTCGGCGATCAACATCAACAACGGTCCGCCCGACTGGCACCCGGATGGTCACCCGCCCATGCCGGAGCTGGTCGCGAGTGGTGGCGGCGAAGGCGTCGTCGCGTGCGGCTACTGTCACTTGCCAAACGGACAAGGCAAGCCCGAGAACGCGGGCATCGCGGGGCAGCCGTATCAGTACATTGTCCAGCAGATGGCTGACTGGCGGAACGGACTACGCAAGACCGGCGAACCCAGGATGGGACCGCCCTCATTCATGGAGCGGATCGGGCTTGCCGCCAGTGACGAGGAATCTCGGGTCGCTGCGGAGTACTTCTCTGCAATTCCGTTCAAGCAATGGGTTCGCGTCGTCGAGACCGATATGGTCCCCGAGACGAAGTTTTCCGGATGGATCCACAAGGTCGTCGATGGCGGCGGGATGGAGCCAATCGGCACACGCGTGGTGGAGACACCCGAAAATCTGCACCAAACCGAGCTACGTGATGATGCGTCGAGCTTTATCGCCTATGTGCCGACCGGCGCCGTCGCCAAAGGCCAGCACCTGGTGACGACCGGCGGAAACGGAAAAACAGAGGTGTGCGCGACCTGTCATGGTCCCGAGCTGAAGGGGCTGGGTCCGGTACCGGCGATTGCGGGTCGATCGCCTAGTTACATAGCTCGTCAGCTCTACGATCTTCAGACGGGTGTGCGGAATGGCGCCTGGTCAGACCTGATGGACTCAACTGTCGCCAACCTCACGACCGAGGACATCGTCAATATCGTGGCCTATACCGCAAGCCTCGCACCCTAGGGTCATCGAACACACGTCCCAAACTGCTCGTATGCCGCCGTCCGGGCCACCAGCGCCCGGGCGGTGAATCGAGGGGTGCCCGCCACTCCAGCTCTCACGGCGTCACCCCGAGGCATGAGCCGCTATACGCAGCTGCTGCCCGATCCGAATCGCGGTGCTTCCACCGAGACTGTTCGCGGACTGAATCGCTCGCACGGTGGTTCGATACCGGCGGGCCAAGGCCCCCAGAGTGTCGCCACTCGACACCAGATGCGTAACAAACGTTGGTCTGGGCGGCACTGGGCGAACCTTCAGCACGGTCCCCGGCGTGAGCGTCTCGTCCCAGAACAGGGCATTGTCGCGAATGATGCGCCACGGCTGTGACTTCATGGCCGTGGCCACCGTTTGGAGGTCATCTCCGACTTGGACCTCGTGCTCGTTGTATTTCCCCTCCCACGCCAGCGGAACCCGCAGCACCTGGTTAGGCGGCAGGGTCTGCAGATGCCAGAGGTCGTTGGCCGCACGCATGGCGTTACGGTTCACACCGAGCACAAACGACAGCATCAGATAGTTGTCCCCGTGTCGCGTCACATACTCCAGATCGTCGTCGACCGGCACGAATAGATCTGTCCGCGGGGCCGGCGGATGGGCGATGAGCTGACCAACGTGGAGCGCCCGGGTGGCCAGAAACGGGTTATGGACCCGGAGTTGGAGCACCGACACACCGAGACGCTGTGAAAGAGACCACCAGCTGTCGCCCTCACGCACCGATTCGAGACGGAGCTGTGTGGCGTGATGCCGGACGGACGACTCATAGACTTTGAGGACATTGCGATACTGGCCGACGAACAAGATGTATTGCAGCGTCTCGAGCGGGGGACGCCCCCGCACGATCCGTCCGGGCCCGCCGTTATAGGCGCCGATGGCGTAGTCGCCGCGGCCAAACCGCCGAATCATCTGCGACAGATACTTGATACCGGCCTCGATGTTTGTCTCAACGCCAAGCGAGCGGAAGGTCGCGGGCATCACCTGAAAATACCCGTTCGCACCGGCCCACGAGTTCAAATTGGCGTTGCCGCCGGACTCTTGTATGCAGAGGGCGCGCGCCAGCGTCATATCGACTCCATACGTCTCCGCATGCCGCCCGATCTCATCCTCGATCTCCATCACCTTGCGATACATCCCAAGAAACCCTGGCGAGAATTCCTCGAGCGGCCGGATTCCGTCGAGACCGTCAGCCTGGACCGGCTGCACGCTGGGGAGTATCAGGGCACCGAGGAGGACGGTCGCAAACACTCGCGGGTACGAGCGACCGGCTGACGACGCGGAGGTCAGCAGTTGTGGCATGAACGTCTCCTTCCTGACGTGATCGTGCAAGAGGCTCTGAGCGCTGTCAACCCGGAGCCGGGGAGCGCCGTCTCGTCACCGTTGAACCGCCCGCTGAGCTGCGATAGGCTGACGGCCTCAGCACGCTTCGTCGTCATGAGACGGCGTTGAAACCGCTCAGTTTGGAGCCAATGGATGCAGACGCACGCTGGTGTCTCTCGATATGGGCTGGTCATCCCAGTTGTCGCAGCGGTTGTCGCGATGATGGGAACCGGTCAGCCTACTGTTCACGCCCAGTCCACGGCGGGGTTTGTCCCCGTCACCGATGCGATGCTGCAGGACCCGTCGCCCGACGACTGGTTGATGTGGCGCCGGACACTCGACGGCTGGGGCTATAGTCCGCTCGCGCAAATCGACCGCAGCAATGTGGCAGACCTCAGACTCGTATGGTCACGGGCCCTGCACGTCCCTGGTCGACAGCAGGGCACGCCGCTGGTGTATGACGGCGTCCTCTATATGCCGAATCCGAGCGATGTCATACAGGCGATCGACGCTGTCACCGGCGACCTCATCTGGGAATATCGCCGGTCGCTTCCAGACGATGTGTGCGAGTTCATGATGGCTGGGGTCTGCACGACAAATCGCAACCTCGCGATTTACGACAACCTCATCATCGATACGAGCGTTGATGACTATGTGTTTGCGTTGGATGCGAGGACAGGCGACCTGGTCTGGGAAACACAGATCCTTGATTACCAGGTCAACCCCGCAAATCAGAGCACGGGACCGATTATCGCGAACGGCAAGGTCATTTCAGGGCGGAGCTGTATGCCTCAGGCCGGCCCGGAGGCGTGTGTCATTACCGCACACGATGCAATGACCGGAGAAGAGCTGTGGCGTCGCCGAACAATCCCCGCGCCCGGCGAGCCAGGAGATGATACCTGGGGCGACGTGCCCTACGAAGAACGCCGACACGTGGGCACATGGATGGCGCCGAGCTACGACCCGGAGCTGAATCTCTTATATATCGGCACGTCGGTGACCTCTCCGGCTCCAAAGTTCATGTTGGGTGGCGTCGAGAATTCGCATCTGTATCACAACTCGACGCTCGCTTTGAATGCCGATACGGGCGAAATCGTCTGGTACTACCAGCACCTGAACGACCACTGGGATCTCGACCATCCATTCGAACGCCTCCTGGTGGACACGGCCGTCACGCCGACTGCTTCAGCCGTCAGTTGGATTAACCCACGATTGCGACCCGGTGAAGTCCGGAAGGTGATGACCGGGATCCCGGGGAAAACGGGCATCGTCTACACACTCGACCGCAGGACTGGCGAGTTTCTGTGGGCGACACCCACCGTTACCCAAAACGTGATCAGCAACATCGACGGGGCCACCGGCGTCGTGTCTGAGAATCCGGAGGTTGTCTTTGGGGGCTTCGGACAGGAAGTGCTGACATGCCCGACCGCAATGGGCGGTAAGGACTGGGAAGCGGGCGCTTACAGCCCGCGCACAAACACTATGTATATGCCGCTCCGGAATGCCTGTGCGCGGATGGCCGCGCTCGACGATGGGAAGACGTCGCTATACAGCCTCAGCATGCGCAATCAGTTGGCACCCGGAACGGATCAACTTGGCACCGTCCGGGCGATCTCAGCCGAGACCGGTGAGACGACATGGACCTACGAGCAACGTGCCGCCACCATGTCGCTGGCCGCCACCGGTGGCGGCATCGTATTCGGTGGCGACGTGAATGGTCGATTTCGTGCGCTCGACGACGAGACCGGTGAGGTGCTCTGGGAAATCAACCTTGGGTCACCGGTGAGCGGGTTCCCCGTCACCTATGCGGTCGACGGACGACAGTATGTCGTGGCCGGAACCGGTACCGGTGGCAACGCGTCGCGCTTTAGCGCGATGACGCCGGAGCTCCGCCCCAGTAGTGGTAACAACATCTTTGTCTTCGCGCTACCGGACTGATCGCACAATCCCTCGGACTGGGTGCACCGCCATCGAGAGAGACCAGAGACTCGACGGCGGTGCACCGATGGCCGGGCCTCTAGCGCGACCCCTCGGCCTCAGCGGTTTCGGCGACTTCCATGGCGCGCGCCCCAAACAGCGAACTGGCCATCGAATAGTTACCCTCGTGACACGCATACTCATAGAGCGGTTGAT
>CAUZIB010000125.1:0-11631 GCA_963579735.1 Vicinamibacteria bacterium
CACTCCACGTCAAGGGCGGCGATAGGTTGTGGCCATCCGGCGTGTAGTCCCGCGGCATCGTCCCGCCCGCGGTCAGGGCAGGGCTCTCGACGACAATGGGCGCGGCGGGGTCGATGTAATCAGGCGACACCTGGGCGCGGGCGAGAAAGACCGCCGTGACAGCCATGCCCACGGTCAACCCTACCCGAACTACCATGAGTCGATCGGTCGTCATATTCATTGTGTGTCCGCTTCCGTGCGCAACCCTGTCGGCTCATACACCGCGCGGTGGCCGGTGCCATAGTGTAGCGCCACCCAGCCACATCACTGCCAACGAAACACCCGCACCGCAAGGACAAAACTGAGCGTACCCCACAAGACCAGCACGGTGAGCTCTCCACCGATGCCTGGCGACTCATCCCCGTTCAACATGACGCCGCGCAAGGCGTCGACCAGGGCGGTGAGTGGCAGCAGTTGGATCACCGGCTGCGCCACATCCGGAAACTTTGTAGAGGCAAAAAACACTCCGCTCAGAATCCACATCGGAACCATGACCACGTTCATGATGCCGGAGACCCCTTCGATGGTCCGCGCTCGACTCGAAGTCAAAAGCCCGATCCCACCAAACGAGAGGGCCCCCACCAGCGCCACCGCAAAAAGGTTGGTCAGCGCGCCTTCCACCGGCACCCCGAACATCCACCACGCGAATCCCAGTAGCGCCAGCATCTCGAAGCCCAGGAACGCGAGACGTGAGAGGACCAGCGAGGCCAAGAAGTGAGAGCGTCGCATCGGCGTGGCGACCATGCGCTTGAGCAGCTTTCGCGAGTGGGCCACGACGACGGCAAAGCCCATCCCCCACATCCCGGTGCCCATGATGTTCATCCCGAGCAACCCCGGGACCAGCCAGTCAATATATCGGCTGCCGGGAGTCGCGACCTCCTCTGTCTGCGCCCACCCCGCGCTCTCGCTGCCCTGGAGGGCCCGATCGACGAGGAGCCGCGTCCAACGGCTCTCTCCGGACGAGCGGGATCCAAGCGATACGTGGGCGGGCTCCCTGGCACCACCACGACATGAGCTCGACCGTCGCGCAAGACGGTCAACTCCTCCTCGGGGGTCACCCTGAACGGGCTCAGATCCCCGGTGTGTTCGAGCTGCGCCATCACACCGTGGTCACCGTCGCCCACGCGCACTCCAACGGGCATCAGCTCGTCGCTCTGATTCTCGAACGCGATTCCGAGCGACAACGCCATCAGGATCGGAAACACAAAGACCCAGAACACCATCTCCGGCTCTCTCAACATCAACTTGAGCCGAGCCTTGGTGAGCGCGACCCGGGGGATGACTCGACGCGCCCGTCTCACTCATCGCGCAAATGCCTTCCGGTAAGTGCCACAAAGACGTCTTCGAGTGTCGCCGTGTGCGACATCAGCTGGTGGAGCCCGAGCCGCTCGTCCTCGGCCATCCGCAGGAGGCCAGGAAGCGTATTCTGGAGACTGGCCGTCGTGAGCTGCCACACCGACGCGTCGCGTCGGACGGATTCGACGGACGGCAGCGTGTTCAAACGCTCGGTCAGACCGGCAGCGTCTATTCGCTGGTCATCTGCTCGCTGGTCATCTCCCTGAACGGCGCCCCGGTCCGCGCTCCAGCTCGAACTCGATCACGTGGGCGGCGCCCAGCGACTCGATCAGCTCGCGCGGTGTCCCCGCCGCGATGATCCGCCCGCGGTCGACGATCGCCACTCGGTCGCACAGCATCTGGGCTTCGTCCATGTAGTGCGTCGTGAGCAGGATGCTGTTCCCCGCCTCGCGAAATCGATGCAGCACGTCCCACAGCTGACGACGCGACTGCGGGTCGAACCCGGTTGTGGGCTCGTCGAGAAACACGAGGTCGGGGTCGCCCACCAACGCGCAACCCACCGCGAGGCGTTGCTTCTGGCCGCCGGACAGCTTGCTGACCCAAGTCGCCGCCCTGGTGCCAAGACCGAGTCGACGGTGTGTCCTCGCCGATAAAACGACCGAAAGAGGTCGAGCGTCTCGCTGACGGACAGCCTCTCGTCGAGCTGAGTTTCCTGCAAATGGATGCCCAGTCGCTGCCTCAGCTCATCATCGTGGCGTCCGGTGCCCCAGCGACGACCGAGCGCCTCGGCTCGACCATCGTCTGGCGACAGCAGACCTTCAAAAATCTCAATCGTCGTGGTCTTGCCGGCTCCGTTTGGCCCGAGTAGTCCAAAGCACTCACCCTCGTCTACCTCGAGGTCGAGGCCGTCGACCGCCACGACGTCGCCGTAGCGTTTGACCAGACCCGAGCACGCCAGGGCACGCATGGCTTCCCGGGCTATACCGGCCGGCGACCGACAAAGAGCTCATACGATCCCAGTGGCCACCACTCGGCGAGCTCGGCATACAGCTTGAGGGGCATCGATGCGGGGCAGCGTATGTTCTCACCGCCTCGAGTTGCAAGTGCGTTACTATGGGACCGTTTCACAGGTCCCGCCCGCGTGCCGAGAGGAGAACCAACATGAGGTTGCCCGCCCACCACCGCCTACTGGCCCACCGATCCCTCAGAGCGCAAATCGGTGCGGTCAGCATCCTCCTCGCGGCCAGCTCAATCCCGGCCGTCGCGCAGCAGCCACTAGTCGACGACTCGGGCGTGGTCCGTGAAGAGGCCTACGACCACTTGAGGCGCACGCTGCTCGGTTCCGACCAGGTGTATGAAGGAATCAACGGACCTCAGATCAAAACGTGGCTCGAAGAGGTCGTAGCAATATCCAGACAGAGCCGCGACGACGGCCACAAATACTGGGGCCGTATCGCCGGCACCGACTACGAACGGATGGCATCGGAATGGACCGAGGCCCAGTTTGAGCGGCTCGGCCTCAAGGATATCCATACCACAGAGTTCGAGCTGGGGCCGCAGTGGTTCCCCATCGAATGGGAGCTCGCCGCGACGGGCAACGGGCAGACGCTGGACTTCCCGTCCGCCAATCCAGCGATGCGCGGGGAGGCGATCCCCGAGGGCGTGGAAGCAGAAGCGGTCTGGGTCGGGTTGGGGACCCAGGCCGACTTCATCGGCCGTGACGTGGCTGGCAAGGCCGTGGTGATTCAGACCATCCTCGCGCCGGGCCAAATGGGCAATTCCGCGTCGTGGGAAGGCGCGACCATCCGTGCCCAGGAGGGCGGAGCGGCGCTCATCATCGGCATCTGGGGATACGCGGGCAACTTCGCCATCTGGCAGAGTCTCAACTCGTTCCAGATGGTCCGGAACGCAGACGGAACATCGCAGTATGTGAACCAGCGCGCGACAACCCCGGGCTTCTTCATGGGCTACGAGGACGGCCGCGCCCTCCGCGACCTGATCGCCACCGGCGAGCCGGTGACCATCAGCGGGCGCTCCACCTCCGAGCTGCGGGAAGGCCTGTCCAGCCCGAGCATCTTTGGAACCCTGCCGGGAGCACAGTCGGGTGAGCCCGACGAGACCATCTTTGTCATGGCCCACATGGACGGCTACTACGACGCCGCCCTCGACAACGCGTCGGGGATGGGCGTCATGATTGCGCTCGCCGAGCACTTCGCCCAGGTGCCGCAGGCCGATCGGCGACGAAACATCACGTTCATCGGCACCGCCGGGCACCACGTCGGCTCTCCCAACGCCCCCTATCTGCGTGACCAGGGAATGCTCGAGCACGCCGCCCTCATGATCAACTGCGAGCACATCGCCCCCACGCAGTTCATCGCGTTCAACAACGAGTTGCGGCTCACAACCACCGTTTCGCCGCGCCGCTGGTGGGTGCACGGCAGCGATGCACTGCTCGACATCACGCTCGATGCCTATGACACCTTTGGCGTCACCGTGATCGGCGAGATGGATGGTCGAGCAACCGGCGAGATGATGGCGATCGACAAAGACGCCCCCTCTGTCCAGCTCATCCGCTCGCCCGAACATAAACACACGGATGGCGACATCCCGGCCCTGGTGCCGGCCGCGGGACTCGAAGCAGTGGCCCGGGCCTACGCGAAGATCATCGACGGCGCGAACACGCTCGATCTCGCTGACCTCCGTCCGGTCCGTCGGAACTCACGACGCTAAGTGGACCACTTAGTCAGGAACCGTGACGACGGTGTGGAACTCACGCCAGTGACCGAGCGCCATCAAGGCGACGCCCACGACCATGAGCACACCGTGGAGCGGAATCAGATTGCCATCAAGCAAGCAGCCGACAAGAGTTCCCGAAAAGATCGGCGCACCTATCCTTCCCGGGAACGTTGACCAGAAGCCAAGGTGATCCATCGCGCCACTCCTTCACGGTCACCGCCACCCCCTCGACCGAACGACGGTGAGACTACGCGGTGGAGACCAGAGACTGCCACTCGGATTCGAATTCAGTGCCGAGAATCTGGAGCAGGTGATGATCGACATAGTCGTGCAGGAAGTAGTCGAGGGTCGTCGGCTCGCTCTTGGGCACGCTTCGCGAGGCGATCTCATGGAGGTTATGGGGGTGACGCTCGCGTCTACGGGTCTCGTCCGGCACGGCTTCGATCACCCGGACGATCTGAAGGTTGAAGCTGCGCCACAACGACACGAGCTCTGACCACGGCGCCTCCTGATAACGCTACGCCGTGACCCAGGCGTCTTGGTCATACCCGGGAAAAACCAGGTCATCAGAAAACTGGGCACGGACGAACCGCTGATGATTGTTGGACGCAGAGTCGATGAGGTGGCCAATCACCTCTCGCGGCGACAAGGCCTCGGGCCGCCGGCGATGAGTGCTCGCTTCTTCTGAGATCGCTCGCAGCGCCGCGGTAGCCCCGTCGACCGATGTCCGAAGACGAATGGCCGGATGCACCGGCGCTGCCCGGTAGACCGCGTCACCGACGCTCACCGTCCCCGCCCGCACGACTCTCGCGTTTATGCCCCGGAGACTGAGCGAGCACCCCACCGGCGAGTTGACGAACTTTGTGGCATCGAGCCCAAAGCGCGACACAAACTTCTGGCAACCGGTGTGAGGTTGGGCGGTCACGACGATCACCGCGGAACCGAGGGCAAGCCGCGTGGGAGGAGGGAGATTCGCGCGGCTGAGATCCATGTCGACACACAGCTGGTCACCGGCCAGTGGCCAACGCGCTTCGTCCTGCGCAATACGGCCCATCGCTCGGCAACCCGTGACGTTGAGCTGCGTATCACGGTCCGGGCCGCCGCCGCCCGGAGGCGAGCTACCCCGCCGGTTCCAGCTGTCTCCGACAAGTCCGTCGGTCACACTTGAGTTCACCGGTGTCGAGACGCTCTCGTGCCCCGACCGCGGGTCGGCGGACGATCATTCGAACCGTACCGACCTCTTTTGGCGCGGCGCGGATGTCGTCGAGCCCCGCTTCGAGTTCGGCCAGGGTGATGTATCTGACGTCGTCAGTCGTCATCGGTATGTCCTCGTCGACGCGAACCGGACGGTTGCTGCTCCCCTCTGGGCTACCCAGGGCTCTGTGCTCTTGAACGACGCTGGTTTGCCGCCAGCGTCCGTTTTCTCAGCCGAATCGTCGAGGGGGTGATCTCGACAAGCTCGTCGTCGTTGATAAATTCGATCGCCTGCTCGAGACTCAGGAGACGCGGCGGAATAAGCCGAATCCCGTCCTCCGACGTCGACGAACGCATATTCGTAAGCTTTTTTTCCTTGGTAACATTGACGTCCATGTCATCGGTTCGCGCGTTCTCGCCGATGACCATTCCCTCGTAGACCGGGGTCACCGGCTTGATAAATATTTCTCCCCGCTCCTGCAAGTTGTAGATCGCAAAGCCGGTCGCCTTCCCCACCCGATCCGCGACAAGCACTCCAGTCGGCCGGCCCGCGATTGGTCCGTGCCACGGTTCCCAGCCCGCAAACAGGTGGTTCATGATGCCGGTGCCGCGGGTGTCAGTGAGAAACTGCGACCGAAAGCCAATGAGCCCGCGGGTCGGAATCCGAAACTCGAGCCGGATACGACCGCTGCCATGGTTGACCATACGGGTCATCGTCGCGCGTCGCGTGCCCATCCCCGCGATCACGACTCCTTGATAATCCTCGGCGACGTCGATGACAAGCTCCTCCACCGGCTCTTCGATACGACCGTTCACTTCACGCGTCACGATCTGGGGTCGTGAAACCTGCACCTCATGCCCCTCTCGTCGCATCATTTCGATGAGGATTGACAGCTGGAGCTCACCCCGGCCGATGACCTTGACCTGGTCGAGGGAGTCTGTGTCTTCCACCCGCAACGACACGTTCCCCACCAGCTCGCGATCGAGACGGTCACGGAGGTTGCGGGACGTGACGTAGTGACCATCCAATCCGGCCATGGGCGAGGTGTTGACGCCAAAGACCATCGACACGGTCGGCTCATCGATATGTATCGGCGGCACCGGCGTCTGCTGCTCCGGGTCGGTAATGGTCTCACCGATGGTGATGTCGTTGATCCCCGCCAGACACACGATGTCACCCGCGGCCGCCTCGGTGATCTCTTTGCGACGGAGCCCGTCAAAAGCGTAGAGCTTTGTCACCCGGGTCCGCTGGACCGCCCCGTCGAGCTTGGCCACGACGACGTCGTCTCCAATTTTGACGGCGCCGTTAAAAATACGCCCGATGGCGATCCGCCCCAGGTAGTCGCTCGAATCGAGGTTCGCGACCAAGAGCTGTAGTGGGGCCGTGGCGTCACCACGCGGTGGCGGCACGTGGGTGACGATGGCCTCGAACAACGACTGTAAGGTCTTCGCAGGCTGTGAAAGGTCCGTCGTCGCGGTGCCCGTCTTGCCGTTGGTATAGAGCACGGGAAAATCGATTTGGTCATCGCGGGCATCAAGGTCGATAAAGAGGTCGTAGATTTCGTTCAGCACCTCGGACGCACGGGCGTCCTGCCGGTCGATCTTATTGATGGCAACGATTGACGAGAGTCCCCGTTCGAGTGCCTTTCGCAACACGAAACGAGTCTGCGGGAGCGGCCCTTCCGAGGCGTCAACCACCAGCAGCACACCGTCGACCATGGTGAGGGTGCGTTCGACCTCGCCCCCAAAATCGGCGTGCCCAGGCGTATCGACCACGTTGATGGTGACGTCGTGATACCGCACGGCCGTGTTCTTGGCCATGATGGTAATGCCTCGCTCGCGCTCGAGGTCGATGTTGTCGAGCGCGCGCTCCGCGACGCGCTCGTTTGACCGGAACACCCCGCTCTGATGCAGGAGGGCATCGACGAGTGTCGTCTTGCCATGGTCGACGTGCGCAATGATGGCGATGT
Source organism: Vicinamibacteria bacterium (assembly GCA_963579735.1). Classification (GTDB taxonomy): domain Bacteria; phylum Acidobacteriota; class Vicinamibacteria; order Vicinamibacterales; family UBA8438; genus CAUZIB01. The sequence goes on from CAUZIB010000125.1 coordinate 7,236, forward strand.
TGCGCAGCAGGGGGTTCGCGATGGTAGGCATCCCGCCATTATCCTCCGCCGACGCGATTCGACCCTCAGCCGATGCCGTTGGTGAGCCGCTGGGCCGCCTGCTGGACACCCGCGGGGGCGGGCATCGGGAGGATCTCCGGTGACGGTTTCCCTTCCCGCCGGCATATCGCGCCAGCCGCCGCCACACCGGTGACAAACGCCTTCTCCATGTAATTGACCGCGGTATCCCATCGCACCCAGTCGCCGCACACATACACACTCTCGGCCAAGCCGGTGATCTGGGGCGCATGGTCGAGGTGTCCGACCGGGACGCGCGAATAGTTATTGACCGTGCTCACCGTCGTGTGGAGCACACCATCGGGATGCTCCAGCTCGGGAAAGATACGCAGCGCCCACTCGACCACCAGTGGCACCAGCTGCTCTTGGGTTTCTTCGAAGCGTTCCCAGTAGGAGACGTGACATTCGATCACTTCGCCGCCCGCCGCTCGAGGCCGGGTTTGAAATCGCGACGGAATAAACACGAAATCGAACGGGCATCCTGCTTCGGGCGCGGCCGAGAGCGCGAGCGCGGGGGGGGGGGGCTGGCGTCGTCGGTCCGATTGCGAAACCAGATTCGTATGGCCATCACCCGATTGAGCTGATGCCGAGACACGCACTCGGTCAGTCGGGCGAGCACAGCATCTCGCTGGCCCCCAGTAGCCTCTGCGCGCCGCTGATATCGAGCGCCAAGACGACGTGGTCAAACAGTTGGCTGTCGTGCTCCGTCCTCACGCGCCACCGGCCTCCATCGCGGTCCAGCCGCGTCACCGGCGTATGCGTGCGAACCCGCACGCCGACCCGTCGGGCATGTTCGAGCATCGGCCACACCACGTCGGCGTGCGATGAATCCGGACACATCTCGAACCAGATCGCGTCGGGCGACCGTAGGTGCCCATTGCGGTCAGGACGTCAAAGAACTGAGAAATCCTTTGACCCACCGGAGCCGACTCCATCAGCTCGCGGATCGTCTGTCCGTCGAGCCGGGTCGGTGGGTCGGGAGATACGAGAGCAAAAATGTCGCGGTATCCAGAGTGAAGACGGGAGACCGTCCAGCCGACCCAGCCAAAACGAAGGGCGACGGCGATGATGCTAATCCGAATCAGCTCCACCGGACCAAACAGACCAAAGCCCACCCGCAGGAGACGAGCATAGGTTGACCAGCGAGGCAGATTGAAGATCGGCCAGAGATTCCAGAGACCGAACAGCGCATCGACGAGCTCTTCGTCGAGGACCCAGCGGCCCTGACCATTTGGGCCCAGACGCAACGCGTCGACCCACCACACCCGTCGCACGGGTATCAATGCGGGACGTTGACCGCCTTCGCCATGAGCCCGTGTGCGGTCGAAGTATCGTCGAAAGTTGTGGTAGTGAGTCCACCACCCATGCATCCCATGCTCGACGGGTTGCCTCCCTCCCTGGCCACCGGGCAGCACTGTGTCCGCCCTTTGACCTTGCCTCCGAGAACGTCAAATTGTTCGTAGAGCTCGACCGGAAGCCCGGCCTCGGCGAGATGAATCGCGGCGCTCAATCCAGCGACACCGCCGCCAACGACTGCCACCCGCCGCGCGTCGTCACGGGCATCCATGGTCGATCCACTCTTCGATTCGTTGGATATCGCTCGGCGACACCTGCCCTCGCATTACCGGCATACGAAACCCCACGAACGGACTGGTCCCACGCAGGGCTTGCACCAGGGCCGAGTTGGCGCCGTCACCCCGACGCACCAGTGGGATCTCTCCCCCGGCAAAGATGACGGTGTGACCACGGAACGCGTCCCGGTCCAGACGACGCCAGAACGCACCGTGCAGTGCCATCACCGGCTCGCCCGCCACGGCGGTGTCCAGAATCTGGCAGACGTCCGGTAGTACGCGGTGGCAGAGAGACCGGCGACCCAGCGGGCTGGAGAAAGCGTCGAAGAATGTCACACTCGCGAGCCGTCCAATCAGAGAGCACCGTGCCGCTATCGCTTCGCCAACACAAACGGCTGGGGGCTCCGTCGACACCCGGTCGAATCAACTCGAGAAACAGCTCGGCGCGGTCGGACAGTCTGTCGATCCCATCATCGGCGTCGAGCACCCACATCGCCGCGGGAAGCGATGTGGGTCCAAACCAGCTGGCGTGAATGCGCACCGCGTGGTCGAGAATCCCCTGCATCTCCGAGAAAGACGCGGCGGCGCACCCGGTCTCGATCCAGTGACGGACCCGTCGAATCAGCCGGTCGGGTAACGCGGCGGCTCGGAGCGGCATCGCTGGGGCGGACCACGTCCTTCCAGCATCTGGAGCACGATGGAGCGTTCTGGGTCGAACGCCCCGTCCCGGCTCTTGTGCACGAGGGAGAACTGCCCCAGCAGCGGGGTCTCGACAAAATCCCTCCGTGATGCGTGTGTCGTACGCCAGAACACACCGTGGGTCGTTCCGGGCAAGACAACGGCGCCGGCCGTATCCCGCGCCAGGATCGAGACCCGCGGGAGCCCCCGCGAAGCGAGGATCTCGCGAGCCATCCACCGTTCCTGATCGCCGCGATGGACCTCCGTCGTGAACGCCCGGCTCCGTTGCGCGCCAGTGGGCAATGCGACCGGGGACCGGGACGTCGCGACCGATCCTCGCCTTCCCATACTTGTTCGCGGAGATCGGTCCTGTGGGGTCGACATAGCCATTGGTGGCATTGTTCGCGTAGCCGTGCCCAAAGAACTGCCGGGTCGGCTCTCCCTCCGTGGCCGAATCGCGAGGCGTGGGGCGGAGCGTGTTGCATGGGTAGGAAAAGAGCGCGAAAGCGCCGCCCGAAGGCACGCTGTCCTGACACGCGACCACGCCGACAAACGACCCGTGCTCCGCCTGGACCTCGACGACATCGCCATCCCCGAAACCGGCCGAGCGCGCCCACACCGGATTCACTTCGAGCAGTGTTCCGGGAAGGTCGTCCGGGTAGCGCTCGTTGATGTAGTCGTTGCGAATGTTCGAATACATCGAATTCCATGCTTCGTTCACTCGGCCGAGGACGAAGACTCGCCTGGTGCGCCTGGACGTCCTGCCATCGACAGTCCACAAAGAACGGCATCCGCGGGGGCAAGAGGGACGTTTCGACCAACCCGCCCGACGCATCGGTCCATACCGGGAGCTGGTATCCTCTCGTTCCCCGCGCCCGAAGCAGATCGTCGTAGCCGGGGATCTCCTCGCCTCGCTGCTCTCGCTGCTCCCGGGTCTCCCGGAGTCCCCGCAACCAATCGCTCCGGTTGCTCGTATTCTCGGCCGCGAGCGCTACAAAAATCGCCTCCGCCGACTACCACGACGGAACCGCGGCGCGACGTGTGTCATCGAAACCTTCGACAACGGACTCGGCCAGCTTTTGCGCCACGCGGGTAAAGATCCACCAATCAGGACGGCAGCGTGATTCGTGAACACCAGCGTTGTCGCGAAACAGTGGGGCGTCCTGGAACTTGTCATAGAGCCGCAGACGCCGCTCGCCGTTATAGCGGCTATACGGGTCTTCCCCAAACCCTGTCGCCGGCAGAAGGACGTCGGCATATTCGCTCGTGAAGTTTGGAAAGACGTCCTGCTGGACGATGACCAAGCCTCGAGCACCCGGGCTCTCTGGAGCGCGACTCACGACGGCCGTCACCCGCGCCAGGAGGTTGGCCTTCGCCTGTTCCTTTGCCGGCAGATCGGCCTCGCGGCCAATGGCCAAACGCTCGCCGACCCGCCGCCACTTGCGCTGTGCATCCAGCGTGTCCCCTGCTGGATTGCATCCAATGACCCACAACAGCGAAATGTCTTCGGGGTGGTCCGGGGACGCCACAGCCTCTGGATGAGCAAAGACGATGCGCGGTCCGTCCGCGGGGGGCGCATACGCAACAGAGCCCGCGAGGTGATAGTCCTGGTAGTGCGAGATCGCCGCATCCAGATCCTCGTCGAGACTCTGCAGCCGGTCTGTCGGCGTGGCCGCGACATGCATCACGTCGCGCTTGTCCTTCTGCGGTCGGGCTTCTCGCTTCTGATGCCCGCCAAATCGACCACAAAAGCCCCGAGCATGCGGGAGTCCCGCCAGAGCGCCGGTGACATCGCTCAATGGGTCCTCCGGACGATTCGGTGCGTTGAAGTTGAAGGTCAGGATGGCGAGATTCGCGACCGCGGCGGTGTTCTGGTAGTTGTAACCCCAGATGAGCCCCTTTTCATACAGAATCGCCGCCCGTAGGGACGGGGCGGCGAGCACGGTCGCGGCCTCGTGAAGCAATTCAATGGGGATACTGGTATCGGCGGCGACGACAGCCGGGTCGAACGCGTCGACGCTCGGAGCGCCGCGTGCCACGCCTCAAAGCTCTGGACACGACGGGCGGCACGCAAACGCCCGTCCGCCGTA
>CAUZIB010000126.1:0-11201 GCA_963579735.1 Vicinamibacteria bacterium
TCTCTTCACGCCGGAAAGAAAATCACCAAGTCAGCGATCGCGGCCCTGCGCGCGGCGGCCGTCGAATTTGTTGAAGTGTCAGACGCGGAGCTCGAAGGCGCCTTTGCTGCCGCAGATATCGTCGACCAGGAAACCGGCGAAGTCCTTCTTGAAGCAAACGAGGAAGTGACGCCGCGGAGCATCGCGATGCTTCAAGAAAAGAACGTCGCGGAGTTTGAGGTCTTCTACCCCGAGCGGGACGAAGTCGGTCCGGTCATGTCGGCCACGTTACGCAAGGAACCGATCCGCACCCACGAAGAATCGTTGATCGAGATTTACCGTCGCTTGAGGCCTGGCGATCCGCCGACTCTCGATAGCTCTCGTTCGCTATTCGAGAGCATGTTTTTCAACCCACAGAAATACGATTTCTCTCGGGTGGGTCGGCTCAAGCTGAACACAAAGCTTGGACTGGATACGCCGCTCGACGAAAAGATCCTTCACCCGCAGGACTTCTACGAAGTCATCCGGTATCTCCTGAAGCTCCGCCGATATCCCACGAATGTCGATGATATCGATCACCTCGGAAACCGGCGCGTCCGGTCGGTGGGCGAGCTGCTGGAAAACCAGTTTCGCATCGGGCTGGTGAGGATGGAGCGAGCCATCAAAGAGAAGATGTCCGTGTATCAGGAAATGGCGACAGCAATGCCGCACGACCTGATCAACGCGAAGCCTGTAATGGCTGCCATCCGTGAGTTCTTTGGGTCGTCGCAGTTGTCGCAGTTCATGGACCAGACGAACCCATTGTCCGAAATTACCCACAAACGCCGCTTGTCGGCCCTCGGACCTGGCGGGTTATCGCGAGAACGGGCGGGCTTTGAGGTTCGCGATGTTCATCCGACGCACTATGGGCGCATTTGTCCCATTGAAACCCCAGAAGGGCCGAACATTGGATTGATATCGTCGCTGTCGTGTTACGCACGCATCAACGAGTTCGGGTTTATCGAATCCCCGTATCGTCGAGTCAAAGACGGGCGCGCCGTCGATTTCGTACAAGTGACCCATAGCGGCGGAACAAAGTTCAAGGCCGGCGAGGTTCTCGAATCCGACGTGCTCGCTCTGGCAAACGCCGCCGCCAAGGAGAAGAAGAAGCGCCCAGCTGATTTTGTGCCGCATTCGTTCTATCTGTCCGCGTGGGAGGAAGACCGTTATCTCATTGCCCAGGCGAATGCAACCCTCGACGAGAAGGGCCATCTGACCGACGAACGGGTGAACTGTCGGCAAGCCGGCAATTTCCTGCTGTCGCCAGCCAATAAGGTCGAGTTTATCGACGTCTCGCCAAAACAGCTCGTGTCAGTAGCGGCGTCGCTTGTGCCGTTTCTCGAGAACGATGATGCCAACCGTGCGCTCATGGGCTCGAACATGCAGCGGCAGGCGGTTCCCCTACTCCGAGCACGCGCCCCATATGTGGGAACCGGGATGGAATACATCACGGCTCGCGATTCCGGGGCAGTGGTGCTGACCCGTCGGAGCGGAACCGTCGATTACGTCGATTCGCAACGGGTGGTCGTGCGGGTCGAGGGTGAGGAAGCCGTGGCCGGTTTCTCCATCGAGATGGGTGCCGATATCTACAATCTGACCAAGTTTCGGCGGTCGAATCAAAACACCTGTATCAGCCAAAAGCCGATCGTCAGAGTGGGTCAGAAGGTGACTCAAGGACAAGTGTTGGCCGACGGTCCGAGCACCGAGTTTGGCGAGCTTGCGCTCGGGCAGAATGTTCTGGTGGCGTTCATGCCTTGGCGCGGCTACAACTTCGAGGACGCCATCTTGGTCTCGGAGCGGTTGGTCAAAGAGGACTACTACACCTCGATCCACATCGAGGAGTTCGACATCGAGTCGAGAGATACCAAGCTTGGACCAGAAGAGATCACCCGGGACATACCCAACGTCTCCGAGGGATTTCTCAAGGATCTCGACGAGAGCGGGATCATTCGCATAGGTGCCAACGTCAAACCCGGGGACATCCTGATCGGCAAGGTGACCCCGAAGGGCGAGACTCAGCTGACGCCGGAGGAGAAGCTCTTGCGGGCGATCTTTGGGGAAAAGGCCGGGGACGTGCGAGACGCGTCTCTGCTGTGTCCTCCGGGAATCGAAGGCATCGTCGTCGGCGTGAAGATCTTTTCTCGCAAGGGGATCGACAAGGACGAACGCGCCAAAGCGATCGAAACCGAAGATCTCGAATTGATGGAGAAGAACCTCGAGGACGAGGTTCGCATTCTCCACGACGAGGTCAAGAAACGCGTGGCCGGGATGCTGAACGGCACGACGCTGTCCACCGATCTCTACGACCAGTACGGCCGAGACACGATTCTCGATAAGGGAACCGTCCTGAACGACAAGACGATGCGGCCCTTGACCTTCCTCGACTTGGCACGGGCCCGGGTCGAAGCCGATGACTCGAAGCTCGAGGCGAAACTGCGCGGCATCGAGGAACGCACAGAACGTCAGGTCGAGGTTATTCGTCAGCTGTTCGAGGAAAAGAAGGAAAAGATTCGCCGCGGTGATGAGCTTCCGCCGGGAGTCATCAAGCTCGTCAAAGTCTACGTTGCGATGAAGCGGAAGCTCTCGGTCGGGGACAAGATGGCGGGCCGGCACGGCAACAAGGGGGTCATCGCCCGCGTGCTTCCCGAAGAGGATATGCCCCACCTGCCGGACGGGACGCCGGTCGAGATCGTTCTGAACCCCCTAGGCGTTCCCTCGCGCATGAATGTCGGACAGATTCTCGAAACGCACCTCGGATGGGCGGCTGAAGCGCTCGGACTCTATTTCGCATCACCGGTGTTTGATGGTGCCGGCGAGACGGAGATCAAGGACTGGCTGGCTAAGGCGAATCTTCCGACCGCCGGTAAGACGGTGTTGTATGACGGTATGACCGCCGATCGGTTCGAGGAAGAGGTGACCGTCGGGTATATCTACATGTTGAAGCTTTCGCATTTGGTCGACGACAAGCTTCACGCCCGCTCGATCGGTCCGTACTCCTTGATCACTCAACAGCCACTGGGTGGGAAGGCGCAGTTCGGCGGGCAGCGGTTTGGAGAGATGGAGGTCTGGGCGCTTGAAGCGTATGGCGCTGCTCACATCTTGCAGGAGCTGCTGACAGCAAAATCAGATGACGTCACGGGGCGGGCGAAGATCTACGAAGCCATCGTCAAGGGCGACGCGTCGTTCACGCCGGGATTACCAGAGTCGTTCAATGTGCTCATCAGAGAGCTCCAAGCACTTTGTCTCGACGTCGACCTTATCAAGACCAAGAAGCCGCTCGAGATGCTGCTGCCAGAGACTGAGCCTGAGCCGGTACTTGAAGACGTGCTGCCCGATGTCGTAGCCGACTGAAAGGAACCTCATGCGACCAAGTTATAACGACCGGAGCTCGCTCAGCGTGGACTTTGACGCGATCCGCATCAGTCTCGCCTCCCCCGAGAAGATCATGTCGTGGTCTCACGGGGAGGTCACAAAGCCCGAGACGATCAACTACCGCACCTTCAAGCCAGAGCGCGATGGGCTGTTTTGCGCCAAGATTTTTGGCCCGGTGACCGACTGGGAGTGTTTGTGCGGTAAATACAAGCGGATGAAGCACCGCGGGGTGATCTGTGACAAGTGCGGCGTCGAGGTCACGCAGGCCAAGGTTCGTCGCGAGCGACTTGGTCACATTACGCTCGCGACACCTGTCAGCCATGTGTGGTTTTTTAAGGGGTTGCCTAGCCGGATCGGTCACCTCCTCGACATCTCCTTGCGTGAGCTCGAGCGCGTGTTGTATTTCGAGGCCTATGTGGTCATCGAGCCCGGCGACACCGAGTTCAAGGACAACCAACTCCTCACCGAAGAGCAGTATCGCAAGGCACGCGAAGAGTACGGACCCAAGTTTCGTGCTCAGATGGGTGCGGAAGCTATCAAGGAGCTCCTCAAACGCGTTGAGATCTCGGAGCTGGCATTGGAACTCCGGGCCAGGATGCGCAGCGAGACCTCGACCCAGAAAAAGCTGAAGTTCGCAAAACGGCTCAAGGTCGTCGATTCGTTCCGTCGGTCAACCAATCGTCCGGAATGGATGATTCTGGACATCGTGCCCGTAATTCCACCAGAACTACGACCATTGGTTCCGCTAGATGGTGGACGATTCGCGACGTCTGATCTCAACGATCTCTATCGTCGGGTTATCAACCGCAACAACCGCCTCAAAAAGTTGATGGAGCTGCGGGCGCCCGACGTCATTATCCGTAACGAGAAACGGATGTTGCAGGAAGCGGTCGACGCGCTATTCGACAACGGTCGTCGAGGTCGTGTGCTACGTGGGGCCAACAACCGTCCGCTGAAATCACTGTCGGACACGCTGAAAGGTAAACAGGGCAGATTTCGACAGAACCTATTGGGAAAACGGGTCGACTACTCCGGTCGTTCGGTTATCGTCGTGGGGCCAGAGCTCAAGTTGAATCAGTGCGGGCTCCCGAAAAAGATGGCGCTGGAGCTTTTTAAGCCGTTTATCTACAACAAGCTTGAGGAGCGGGGACTCGTGGCGACCATCAAGCAAGCCAAAGAGATGGTCGAGCAGCAAGAGCCTGAGGTCTGGGACATCCTCGAAGATGTAATTCGTCAGCACCCCGTGCTCTTGAACCGCGCTCCGACCTTGCACCGGTTGGGGATCCAGGCGTTCGAGCCCGTCCTTGTCGAGGGAAAAGCGATTCGCATTCACCCGCTGGTCTGCACCGCGTTCAATGCTGATTTTGACGGTGACCAGATGGCCGTCCACGTGCCGTTGTCCCCCGAAGCGCAGATTGAAGCGACGGTATTGATGATGTCTTCGAACAACATCATGTCGCCGTCGAACGGCGCACCGATCACGGTTCCGTCGCAGGACATCGTGTTGGGGTGTTACTACATGACCAAGCCAAGACCGGGGGCAAAGGGCGAGGGGCGAGTGTTTGGCACGGCGGAGGATGTGACGCTTGCCCTCGAGGCCGGCGTGGTCGCGACGCTGACGCCGATACGGCTGCGTCTCAGCGGCGAGTTCATGGACCTCACGGTGGTCCGAGACGACCAGGATGTGCTCCATACCACCGTCGATGTCCTTGAAGGGAAGATCGTCAACACCACCGTGGGCCGAGTGCTGTTCAATAGCGCGCTACCCGAGGGGATTCCGTTCATTAATGGCTTGATGAAAAAGAAGGGGCTCCAACAGCTCGTCCAATACAGTTACTTGCGATACGGGCTCAAACCGACGGTGTTGATGCTTGACAGTCTCAAGGACCTGGGCTTTTTCTACGCGACCAAGTCTGGTCTCTCGATTGGTATCAACGACCTGGTCATCCCTCAAGAGAAGGACTCTCTTATAAAGAAGGCCAATGAAGAGGTGATCAGCGTCGAGGGCCAGTATCTTGACGGGGCAATTACCAATGGTGAGCGCAAGAACAAGGTCATCGCGATTTGGTCAGACGTCACCGAGAAGATCGCCGATGCGATGTTTGGCGAGATGGAAAGCACTGACGGCGCGGAGAGCTCGTTCAATCCGGTCTTCATTATGGCCGACTCTGGCGCGCGAGGCAGCAAGCAGCAGATCCGGCAGTTGGCAGGGATGCGCGGGTTGATGGCCAAGCCGTCGGGCGAGATTATCGAAACACCGATTACGTCCAATTTCCGTGAGGGGCTCACGGTGTTGCAGTACTTCATCTCGACCCACGGCGCCCGCAAAGGCTTGGCGGATACCGCGCTCAAGACCGCCGACTCAGGGTATCTGACCCGCCGTCTGGTCGATGTCGCGCAGGACGTGATTATTTCTGAGCTGGATTGCGGGACTCTGGACGGGATCGAATCGAAGGCTATCGTCGAGAGCGGCGAGATTATCGAACCGCTTCGCGACAGGATCATTGGTCGTGTCTCGCTGGAGCGGGTCCGAGATCCCTTTACCGACGAGGTCATCGTCGAGGCGAATACCGAGATCAGCGAAGAGCTCTCGTCGACCATCCAGGAGTCCGGCATCGAGAAGATGAAGATTCGATCCGTTCTCACGTGCGCGTCCCGGCGCGGCGCCTGCGCGAATTGCTACGGTCGCGATTTGTCGACGGGGAGGCTCGTGGAAAGGGGAATGGCGGTTGGGGTCATCGCTGCCCAATCGATTGGAGAACCGGGCACGCAGCTCACGATGCGGACGTTCCATATCGGCGGCACGGCGTCGAGGGTATCGGAGCAGTCCACGCTCGAGAGCAAGCACGCCGGCACCGCAAAGTTCCAGGGCGTACAAGTCGTCGAGAAGAAGGACGGCTCGTTGATCGTGATGAATAGGACCGGTTCTCTGGTCGTGCAGGATGCAAAAGGACGCGACCGCGAGCGCTATGCGTTGGTCTACGGCGCTCAGTTGCGGGTACGGGACGACCAACAAGTGGAGCCGGGACAGACGTTGGTGGAGTGGGATCCGTATACGTTCTCCATGCTCACCGAGGAGAGCGGAACCGTTCGCTTCAAGGACATCATCGAGGGTATGACCGTCAACGAAGAACGCGATGAGGTGACGGGTCTCATGCGTCTCATCATCGTTGACTCGGCTGATGAAAAGAGGCAGCCCACGATCGAGATTCGCAACGAGGCCGGGAAGATCGCGCGGAAGTATCACATGCCGTCCCACGCCCATTTGATGGTGGGAGAGGGCGACACCGTCGATGGTGGCGATGTGCTCGCAAAGATTCCACGCGAGACGACAAAAACCAAAGACATCACGGGTGGTTTGCCGCGTGTCGTGGAGCTGTTTGAGGCCCGCAAACCGCGTGAGACGGCGGTCATCAGCGAGATTGACGGCGTGGTCAAGCACGGCGGGATCGTCAAAGGGATGCGCAAGATGGTCATCATCCCTGACGAAGAGGGCGCCGAGCCACGCGAGTATTCACTCCCCCGCGGTGTCCACGTGAACGTCCAAGATGGCGACCGGATTCGCGCCGGCGAGCCGCTGATGGACGGGCCCAGCAATCCTCACGATATCTTGAGTGTTCTCGGTGAGAAGGCGCTGCACAGATACCTGGTCAACGAGATTCAAGAGGTATACCGACTGCAGGGTGTTGCCATTAACGACAAACACATCGAAGTCATCGTGCGCCAGATGATGCGATGGGTAAAAGTCGAAGACGTCGGGGACACGGAGTTCCTCGTCGACGAACAGGTAGACAAGGTTCGTTTTACTGAAGAGAACGAGCGCGTGATCGAGTCCGGCGGGCGTCCAGCGACGGGGCGGGCGATGCTGCTGGGCATTACCAAGGCGTCACTTTCCACCGAGTCGTTCATCTCGGCGGCGTCTTTCCAGGAGACAACACGGGTGCTCACCGAGGCGTCTATCTCTGGAAAGGTAGACCACCTGCGCGGTCTCAAAGAGAACGTGACCATGGGTCGCCTGATACCCGCGGGGACTGGGTTCGATCTTTACAAATACGTCAGCATCGAGGCGGATGAGCCACCGCCGCCGCAGCCGCTTTCGCTCGAAGAGCTAGAACTCGAGCGAGAGATGGAGTACTTTGTCGAGCCGGATGACCGCATCGGGCGTCCAGAAGAGGGGCGGCTCGTGCGTCCTACTCCCGAGCCACTGGAAGGATAGAAGCGGGATAGATTCTGAGTAGCGTGGCACGCGCTGGGGCACCAGGCCTCTGGCAGAAACGAGAGAATTGTTGCGCTCGCGAAAAACCTATGATAATCTCGTACGGTTTTAGCAGGGGGGTGTAGGAAACCCTATCCCAGCCCCCGACCTGTCCAGCGGACTTTGTTCCTGAAGTGGGATCGCGGCGTTCGCCGTTGATCGCCTGCACGACGCGTTAACAGACATAGGGTCAACTTGGTCAAGGTGCCAAGTCGGTCGTCCGTAGAGACGGCGGCTTTTAGGCCTCGACCGCAAACTTTTCGCCGCGGCGGCGACGCATCGTTTTGGATGCTGGTCGCGTGACGCGGTGGCGTAGTGTGAGGAGTTGTCTTGCCGACGATAAGCCAGTTGGTTCGCCACGGACGGATACCGGTGGTGAGTAAGACAAAAAGCCCAGCCCTTCAGCAGTGCCCCCAACGCAGGGGCGTCTGCGTGCGGGTATTCACACAGACGCCAAAGAAGCCGAATTCGGCCCTTCGCAAGGTCGCCAGAGTTCGTCTCACAAATGGTATCGAAGTGACCAGTTACATTCCCGGCGAAGGGCACAACCTTCAGGAGCATTCGTTGGTGTTGCTCCGCGGCGGTCGCGTGAAAGACCTCCCGGGTGTGCGATATCACGTGGTGAGGGGAACCCTCGATACGGTTGGCGTGCAAGGCCGCAAGCAAAGCCGCTCCAAGTATGGGACGAAGCGGCCCAAGGCCTAGCCGCGCCGCGGTCAAGGACGACTCAGAGTGTGAGTAGAGGGAAATAGCGTATGCCTCGTCGACGCGAGATACCAAAACGTGAGGTTCCGGCCGACCCGGTCTATAGCAGCACGTTGGTCACGAAATTCGTGCGGATGCTGATGAAGGGCGGGAAACGCAGTGTGGCTGAGTCCATCTTGTATGGCAGTTTGGACGTGATTCGCACCCGCACTGGAGATGATCCTCTCAAAATATTCAAGAAAGCCGTTGACAACACCAAGCCCAGCCTTGAGGTGAAATCTCGCCGCGTGGGGGGGTCGAACTATCAGATACCGATTGAGGTGACGCAGAATCGGCGGCTCTCTTTGAGCATTCGTTGGCTCGCCTCTTACGCACGGAATCGAGGCGACGGCAAAACGATGCGAGAAAAGCTGGCGAATGAACTGATCGACGCCTCAAATCTTCGGGGCGGGGCTGTCAAGAAGCGCGAAGATACCCATCGAATGGCGGAGGCAAACAAGGCCTTTGCCCATTATCGGTGGTAAGGATGGAAGCGTGACCACGGCTGAGCTGCCAGTCGAGAAATCGACATCCAAAGCCGACCCGCGAAAGTCGCAGAGTATGCCCAGGCAAGTTCCTCTCGCTCGCACTCGAAATATCGGCATCATGGCTCACATCGATGCCGGCAAGACGACGACGACCGAGCGAATCCTGTATTACACCGGGATTACGTACAAGTTGGGCGAGGTTCATGACGGGACCGCGGTCATGGACTGGATGGAGCAGGAACAGGAACGAGGCATCACGATTACGTCGGCGGCGACGACCTGCTTTTGGCAGGACCACCGGATCAATATCATCGACACGCCGGGGCACGTCGACTTTACGGCGGAGGTCGAGCGGTCACTCCGAGTCCTGGACGGCGCTGTTGCCGTATTTGACGCCGTAGGCGGTGTTGAGCCCCAATCCGAGACCGTGTGGCGCCAGGCCGACAAGTACTCGGTGCCGCGGATTTGTTTCGTGAACAAGATGGACCGAGTGGGCGCCGATTTCCACGCCACGATCAGCCAGATTCGCGACAAACTTGGTGCCAACCCCGTAGCGGTTCAGATGCCAATGGGCACGGCTGACGGATTCAACGGGATCATTGATATCGTGTCGATGAAGGCGCTCCGCTACGATACTGAGTCCCTTGGCGCCGAGGCGATCGTCGGGAATATCCCCGATGCGTATCAAGCTGAGGCCCACGCGCTACGCGAGAAACTCATCGAGAAGGTCGCAGAAGCGGACGACGATCTTCTTAGTAAGTATCTGCACGGCGAGGAAATTGGCGAGGACGAGATAAAGGCCACGCTTCGGCGCCGGGTGGTTGAGTCCGTCAAGAAAGAGGAATCGCCGTTCGTGCTCGTTTTTTGCGGTTCCGCTTTCAAGAACAAAGGCGTTCAGCCACTTCTCGATGCCGTCGTAGACTACCTGCCCTCGCCGAGTGATGTGCCGGCGATCGTTGGCGTCGAACCTGGTGGGTCTGAAGATTCGCCGAGTGAGCGAGAGGCTAGCGACGACGCACCGTTTTCCGCGCTGGCTTTCAAGATCATGACCGACCCGTTCGTAGGGCAACTGACCTTTATTCGGGTCTATTCGGGCATGATGAAGTCCGGCTCGACGATTTACAACCCCAGCCGCGGACGCGGCGAACGCGTAGGCCGACTCCTCAAGATGCATGCGAACAAGCGGGAGGAGATCCACCAAGTCTACTCGGGCGACATCGTGGCCGCCGTCGGCCTCAAGACTGTTGGGACCGGGGACACCATCTGTGACAAAGAGCACCCGATCGTGCTCGAATCGATGGATTTTCCGAGCCCGGTTATTAGCCTGGCGATAGAACCGAAGACCAAGGCCGACCAGGAAAAGCTCGGTCAGGCCATGGCTAAGCTCACCGTTGAGGATCCAACGTTTCAGGTCAAGTCAGACGAAGAGACCGGACAGGTTGTGATCTCAGGCATGGGCGAGCTGCATCTTGAGATTCTCGTCGACCGGATGAAGCGAGAGTTTGGGGTGGAAGCGTCTGTGGGTCGGCCCCAGGTGGCCTACAAAGAGACGTTGACCCACCAGGCTGAGGCGGAGGGTCGTTACGTCAAGCAGACGGGTGGTCGAGGTCAGTTTGGCCACGTCAAGATTCGGGTGGTGCCGGGGCAACCTGGGCACGGCTTTGAGTTCTCGAATGATATTCGCGGTGGCGCCATTCCCCGCGAATACATCAAGTCGGTACAGGACGGGATTCGAGACGCCATGACGACCGGCGTGTTGGCCGGTTACCCGATCGATGACGTAAGTGTCTCCTTGTATGACGGCTCGTATCACGACGTCGACTCGTCCGAGATCGCGTTTAGGGTGGCTGGCTCGATGGCGTTTCGGACAGCCGCGAGTAAGGCTGGGGCAGAGCTGCTCGAGCCGGTGATGCGTGTAGAGGTCGTGGTTCCGGCAGAGTATATGGGCGACATCATTGGCGACCTCAATTCGCGGCGAGGGCGTATCCGGTCGATGGAAGCCAAGGGCGGGACACAGATTGTGAACTCGCGGGTGCCGCTTTCCGAAATGTTCGGTTATGCCACTGACTTGCGATCTCGCACGCAGGGGCGTGCGACGTTCTCTATGCACTTTGACCGATACGAACAGGTGCCCCAAGCGGTTCGTGATGAGGTCATCGCGCGTATCCAGGGCAGCTGAAGACGAGAGGCTCGAACGATGGCGAAAGAGAAGTTTGATCGGTCGAAACCGCACGTGAACATCGGGACGATTGGGCACATTGACCACGGGAAGACGACGCTGACGGCGGCGATCACGAAAGTAATGGCGAAGCACGACCCGACGA
>CAUZIB010000127.1:0-10905 GCA_963579735.1 Vicinamibacteria bacterium
TACCGGCAGATGTGCCGCTTTTCATCGCCCGATCGGGACAGGACGAGATGGCCGGTCTGAACTCTACGCTTGAACGCTTTGTGGAGGCCGCGATCACGCGCAACCTGCCCGTGACATTCTCGAATCATCCGACCGCGCCCCACGCCTTCGAGGTGAACGACGACAGCAAGCTCTCGCGCGTCATCATCGAGCAGATGCTCGAATTCATGCAGCATCACCTTTCGTAAACTCCTGCCCGGATGGCGTCAAAGGACGAAGCATCCGAGGCGAAGGGTGGGCTGCCGGGTCTCGCATGGACACCGGCGGCCCTCCGTCGCGGTCGACCCGGCGACCGCGAGCCTGAGCCTTCAGACCAGCGACAGCTTATCGCGTCACGCGACACGCACCATCAGCACCCGTCGGAGGGAGCGCGCCATGACCGCGGCTGAGACTTCGCCGTCACGGGAACGTCGGAAACCGCTCGTCGGTATCCAGTGGTTGCACTCCAAACGCATTCAGCGACATGGAGACCAGCCGGTAGTTGCTTACTGTCATCAGCGCGCTTATGGTCTCGCGGGTGTCATAGCCGGCGGTGAGTGCGGCCCACGTCGAGTCCGACACCATGGCATCTCGATACAGCTCGTCGGCGACGTCGAGGAGCGTCACGTGGAACGGCTCCCACCCCTCGGCCTCTGAGCCCAGTGCCACGTTGCGCGGCTCCAGGCCATGATCGCGTGCTCGACCGACAGTCCCAACGTGCTTTGCCCACTCGTACACCGCCTGGCAGTTCCATCCGATCCGCAAGATCAGCAGCTCGCGATCGTGCGGGAGCAGCGGGGACACCCGGTTGACAAAACCAGATTGACCTGACCGCGCCGCCGCGAGTCGAGGGTGGCGCCGGAACGTCCGGCCAACTCTGATCCCCCCTCCCTCCAGCGGCGCGATACGCGGCCGTCGAAGCGGGGGCTCCGCCACGGGAGCCGACACACGATACGGGATGTCGGTTGGGAGCCGGTCGGTGGTCCACGCGTCGGGCTGTACGCCGAGAGCGTTGAACATCATCGAGAGCAATGTCACCTCGTTGACATTCATCACCGCCTCGACTATTCGTGTCAGGTTGTACCGCACGCTGAGGGTCGTCCACGTCGCGTCGGTCACCGAGGAGTTCTGATA
Organism: Vicinamibacteria bacterium; assembly: GCA_963579735.1. Taxonomy (GTDB): domain Bacteria; phylum Acidobacteriota; class Vicinamibacteria; order Vicinamibacterales; family UBA8438; genus CAUZIB01. The sequence goes on from CAUZIB010000127.1 coordinate 1,153, forward strand.
GAGCTCGTCCGCCAACCGGAGCAGGGCGACCTCGAAAGCGCTCCATCCATGTCCATCCGGTCCGCCGGCAATCCGCCGCAAGTCGTCGCTGGTCAGCCCCGCCTCGCGTCCAAAGACCGCGACCCGAGCCCACAAGTAGTGATTCTGGGTGACCCACGCGGTTCGCAAAGCGAGGAGCGCCTGATGACGAGGCTCGAGCGAGGATTCGTTCCCGAGAAACCTGACGAACGGCAGGATGGCCTCGACCAACTCGGGCACATGCAGCAACGTCCCCAGACCGTTGCTGACCTGCCCATCGGGCGCGTATTCGGCCACGAGTGCGCGATGGCGGTCCGTCCACTGATCGGGAGAGAGGGGAAAGATTCGGGGAGTTGCGAGCCGGACCGGCTCGCTGCCGCCAGGTTGCAGCGGGCGCGTCTGTGACGACGCGAGCGATGCCCCCAGGACGACCAATATGGCGATCGACAACGTTGACCAATGCTTCATACCCTCTCCTTCTTGTGTTCTCATTGGCGGGTGACACGACGCGCTCGCGGACCGTGCGTCCCGCGCCCGCACGGTCCGCCCATCGTGTATCGACCCTTCCGTTGAAATCGAGACCCAAGTCGGTCACGCTAGGCCGCGGTCGGCCACACGCCGATACGGCGAGATTAGTGTACCGCCGTCGAGATGAGGTCAAAGCCCCGGGTTCCGAGGGCCGCCTGGCGCAAGGCGCCGCGCCGAGTCATACCGGCTGGATGGCGACAAGCGGGAACGCGGCGGCAGGCGGTGCTGCGGGCCCGAGGATTGACTGCATCTCGACGGCGGTGCACCAGTGAGGAGAGGCATCATGAACAAGCGAATTCGCAACTTGGGAATACCCGCGATGGCGGCGCTACTAATGACGAGTCTGACTATCATGGTCGGACCAACCCTGTCAGCCGAGGACGATGGGCATATTGATGGTGTGGTGACAAGCGCCAGCGGGCCGGAGGCTGGTGTCTGGGTCATCGCCGAGACGCGCGACTTTGAGACGAGCTTCCGAAAGATCGTGGTGACCGATGCCCTGGTCCCACCAGGGCATCGGTCGGGTGACGTCAGTCGCGTGAGAGTCTGACGGGTGCGTTCTTCTCCGATTGGGCCACCCCTGATACACACGCGCCGCAGCTGTATATGACCACGACCGAGACGGCGTCTGAGCACGCCGCCCAGGAGGCAACCCACGTACCAAATATGCTGACCGGATTTGACACGCTGGGATTGCGCCCAGAGCTTCTGAATACGATCGCGGCACTCGGCTATGAAGAGCCGACACCGATCCAGCGCCAAACCATTCCTCACCTCCTGGCCGGCCGAGATCTCCTTGGACAGGCCGCGACGGGAACCGGCAAGACCGCGGCGTTCGCCCTGCCCGTACTCAACACGATTGAAGGCGGGGCTCCCCGACACCCGCTGGCATTGGTGCTCGCGCCGACCCGGGAGCTTGCCGTGCAGGTGAGCGAAGCCATGTTTAAGTATGGGAGCAAGCAACGCGTCAACGTCGTGCCGATTTACGGCGGCCAGCCTATCCAGCGTCAACTGCGCGCGCTCCAACGGGGTGTTCACGTCGTCGTCGCGACCCCGGGACGAGCGATCGACCACATCAAGCGAGGGTCTCTCTCTCTCGAATCGATTCGTACGGTCATCCTCGATGAAGCGGATGAGATGCTCGATATGGGCTTCACCGAAGATATCGAGACAATTCTCGACAGCACGCCACCGGATCGCCAGACGGTGTTGTTTTCCGCCACGTTGCCACCGCGTATCAGGGCGATCGCGAAGCGCTATCAGCGCGACCCCATCCGGATTTACATCGACTCGGGTGACACGCAGCCGGACAAGGCGCTCGTGCGGCAAACCGTCTATTTTGTCGAACGCTTTCACAAGGCCTCGGCCCTCGGCCGAATCCTCGATATCGAGGCTCCGAAGTCAGCATTGGTCTTTTGTCAGACCCGGACGGATGTCGACGAGCTGGCCGAGACGATGAACGGACGGGGGTATCGGGCGGAAGCCCTCCACGGCGGCATGGACCAACCCCAACGAGACCGCGTGATGGGACGGCTCCGAGACGGAACGGCAGAGCTGCTTATCGCCACCGATGTGGCGGCACGCGGTCTTGACATCGATACGTTGACCCACGTCGTCAACTACGACGTGCCCTCTGCAGCGGACAGCTATGTTCACCGTATCGGTCGAGTAGGTCGCGCGGGCCGCGAAGGCATCGCCATCACCCTCGCCGACCCTCGTCAGCGCCGTTTGCTCGGCAATATCGAACGGCTCACGAAGCAAGTCATCTCGGTGTCAAGGGTGCCGACGGTGGCAGACTTGCGGACCCGCCAAATCGAGCTGACTGTGGCCGCTGTGCGTGAATCGCTCGAGTCCGAGGACCTCGAAGCTTGTGAGGGCGTCCTTCAGGCATTGGCGGGGGTTGACAGTGACCGCAATATCGCCCTTGCCGCGATCAAGATCGTACACGCCGCGCGGGGGGCCATCATGGATGAATCAGAGATTCCGGATGCGTCCGAACGAAAGAAGAAGAACCGCTCTGCGTTCGACAAAACCCGAGACGTGGAAAAAAGCCGGTCCAAGCGAGGACGCACTCCGCCGCCGGGTGACCGGGCACGGGCCGGGGGCGAAACGGTGCTCATTCAGCTGGCCTTTGGCCAACGGTCTGGTATTCGCCCGGGAGACCTCGTCGGTGCCATTGCCAACGAGACCGAGCTGACCGGCCGGGAGATCGGCCCTATCCGTATCCGTGACACATCCGCAACGGTCGGTGTCCCAGAATCCGCGGTGGACACTGTCATCAAGGCAATTCACGCCACCACCATCAAGGGCAAGAAGACAAGGGCTCGACGTTTTCGCGTCTGATGACGATCACGGATGGCTTGTGTCCCGCGTCACCAGACTCCCGTAAGAAGCCTCCCGAACCGCCAACGGCGAGACCCCACTACTCGATCCGACGCCACCCGCACTTCACTGGAGCCCTGTACACGGAGGACCTAGGCCTCCGGATTCGGCCGGGCAGGACGAAAACCGGCAGCGCCAACGTCGCGGCAGCCAACAGGGGTGCGAGCATTTTTCATAACAGAGATATAGTAACCGCCATGCTTACTAGACGAGACTTCATGTGGGCTCCGGTCGCATTGTCATTGACGCCAACCGTGCGCGCCCAATCGGCGGCAACAGGCAAGATGTTGCTGAGCATGCATCAGAATACGTCTCGGGCTGCCGGCTACCGTGGGTCGCTGGAGGGCTGGGCGCGGGCCGGCATCAAGTATGTCGAGCTCAACTTCCCGCTTCTCTCGGAATTTCTGGAGGGTGACACCCTACCGGCCGCCGGGCGCGTGTTGACCGACCTCGGGCTGACACCGGTTTCCGGTGCCATCGTTCTTCCGGATATCTGGCTCCCCGGACCAGCGCGGGCGGAATCGCTCGAGACGTGGCGTCGGGGCTGCGATCAACTCGCGAGCATCGGCCTCAGAAAAGTCTATTCGGCGTCGATCACGCGCCGCCCCGTCACCGCCGACGACTTCGCGGCGACCCCAAATTCCATCCGGGAAGTGGGCGAGATCGCGAGCGAATACGATCTCACCGCGATGATCGAGTTTACCCGCACGTCGACGCACCTCGCCACACTGACGTCAGCGCTACAGGTGATCCGCGAGGCGGCACATCCGAACGTCAAGCCCATGCTGGACTTCTTTCATTTTTGGTCAGGACTGAGCAAGTTCGAGGACCTGGATCTGCTCGAGCCCGGAGAACTTGCTCACGCGCATTTTCAAGACCTCCTCGATACGCCGCGAGAGCTGATAAACAATGACTCCCGCATCATTCCCGGTGACGGCATCGCGCCCGTGGTCCGTATCCTTCAGAAACTCGCCGAAAAGGCCTACCGCGGTGCGTTGTCGGTGGAGCTGTTTCGAGCCGACTTTGTCCAAGGGGACCCCTTTGCGGTCGGGACCGAGATCCGCACGAAATGCGAGCGGGTGATGACAGAGGCGGACGTCCTCTAGCTGGGTGTAAAACAACCGCGCAGCATGCAAATGCACCGCTCTCGTTACGCCGCGCAGTAGGCCGACGGCATGAGCACGCTACTGGAACCAGCCTTCTGGGTCGGACTCTTTTCCGTCTCGCTGATTCAGATAGCGCTCGGCGCTGACAACCTGATCATCATTACGATCATCGCCAACAAACTGCCGGTCGCCGAGCGTCCGAAGGCTATCCGCGTCGGGCTCATCCTCGCCATGGCGTTACGTATCGTGCTCCTGACAGTGGTGAGCTTTGTCCTCGCCGCAGCCACCGCTGAACTCTTCCATTTCGACACCACGCTCCTGACGGTCTCCGTGGAGGGCACGGTCAACGGCAAAGCGCTGGTCCTCGCGGTCGGCGGAATGTTTCTCCTATGGAAGGGGATCAAGGAGCTGAGAACAAAGCTGAAAGGCGTCGAGGATGAGGTCAAAGAGGCCTCGCGCTTCGGCGAGGTGGTGGCCCTGATCGTCGGTATGAACATCCTGTTCTCGGTCGACTCGATTCTGACCGTCGTCGGCATGACAGAAAACTTTGCGGTCATGGTCGGGTCGGTCGTGATCTCGGTCGCGCTGATGCTGGCGTTCGCTCGACCGATTTCGCACTTCATCAGCCGAAATCCGGAGTTTGAGATCCTCGGCCTCTTCGTACTCCTTCTCATCGGGTTCGTGCTCTTTCTCGAAGGCGGGCACGAAGCCCACATTCTGGTGAACGACGGCCCCTTCCCGCACATCCCGCAATGGATCGTCATCTTCATGCTGATCATGATGTTTGCGATCGACCTGTCTCAGAACTGGTGGGAGCGCAAGCGAGAGCAGAGACCGGTCACCCTCCACCACAGAAAGAAGTGACATGGCAATGTCCAGACCCAGACCCCTCGGAATCCGCACCCGGCTCGAACGCCCGACACGCCGGGTCTACCGGTCGGTCGTCGTCGCCCTGACCGCGCTGTCCGTGTCGCTCTTGGCGACGCCGAGGCTGAGCGCGCAACAAACGAGTGCTGAACCCTTCGCGGCGGAAGGCATTCCCGCGGTCCCTCTGCCCGACGGACCACTCCTGTATGACACGGCCGAAGGGCAGGCGATACGTGTTGTCGTCGTCACGGCGGGCCTGACCTATCCTTGGGGCTTTACGTTTCTCCCCGACGGGAGCATGCTCGTGACTGAACGTCTTGGGTCGTTGCGGCAGATTCGAGACGATCGGCTCGACCCGACCCCCATCCCCGGCGTGCCTGCCGTCGCTACTGGCGCCGCACTCTCGGGTTTGATGGATGTCACGATTCATCCAGAGTTTACCGAGAACCGATGGGTGTATCTCACGTATTCGAAGCCAACGGAGAACGGTTCGACCGTCGCGCTGGCGCGGGGACGCTTTAACGGAACCGCCTTGTCCGAGGTCCACGACGTCTTTGTGACGGACGCCGATGGCGGGACTGGCGGCGCATCTCGGGTAGCCTTTGCACCGGACGGCACGTTGTATATGACCGTCGGCGGCGCATTCGGCGGCCAACGGCCACGCGCCCAGGACCCAGCCAGCCATATTGGCAAGGTGTTACGTATCCACGACGACGGAACCGTGCCTGACGACAATCCCTTCGTGGGTCACGCCGGGCACAAACCGGAGCTGTTCTCTCTCGGACATCGCAACCCAATGGGTCTCACGATTCATCCCGAAACGGGCGCCGTCTGGGCCAGCGAACACGCACCAATGGGTGGGGACGAGGTCAACATTATTCTCCCCGGTCGAAACTATGGATGGCCGGTCGTCTCATACTCCCGGGAGTATTTTGGGCCGCGGGTCTCGGATCGACCGTGGCAAGAAACCATGGAGCAGCCCGAGATCGTGTGGATCCCTTCCATCGCACCCTCTGGCGTGGCGTTCTATACTGGCGACCAGTTTCCGGCCTGGCGAGGCGACCTCTTTGTCGGGTCACTCATGACCGGTCGAGTGCACCGCACAGGTCATCTCGAGCGGGTCCGGTTCAATCGTCAGGGACTCGAGCAGCGACGAGAATGGCTACTGGCTGACATCCGGCGGCGCATTCGCGATGTCGACGAGGGGCCGGACGGGCTCCTCTATGTATTGACGGCGGGCACGTTTCTTGGCCGCGACCCTGGCGCTGGGGAAGCCGCTCTCTTACGTATAGAACCCGTCCAGTGACGGTGGTGCAAAGGAGTGTCTCGATGACGCACACAAACGATGTAACGGCGATGCAGCACACCTCGAGGGCAGCAAGGACCCAAAGCATCCTCACTTACGCGGTCGTGACATGCGTCGGTCTGGCCGGACTTGGTGCGACAGACGCGAGCGGGCAGTCAGGTCACGACGACGTCCCCGGCGTCGCATCTCTTTTCGAGATCACCGCGCTATCGGCTCGCCCCGACATGGTCTCCGGCGGAGATGTACTGGTTCGCGTGGACACACAAACAGGAGTGCACGTTCAGGGCGTTCGGATGACGCTCAACGGAGCCGACGTGACGGACTCCTTCCGTCTCCAGAACCCCACCACGTGGATTGGCCTCGTCAGCGGTCTGGTCCGCGGCGCCAACGAGCTCATCGTCACGCACGACGTCCGGCCGGCGCACGAGACACTCGCTCTCGACAATCATTCGATCACCGGCCCGGTCTTCTCCGGCCCTCACGAGACGCCCTTCATCTGTGAGACAGACGCGTTCCCGCTCATCTCAGGGCAGACCTTGGGACAACCACTGGACGACGGGGCATGCTCCGTGGAGCGTCGCGTCGACTACGCCTATCGCTCCACGAACGAGAGCGCCGACGGACTCGTGCCGCTCGATGACCCGCAGTCGCGTCCGGCGGACCTGGCCACCACGACCACGCTCAACGACGTCGAGGTGCCCTACATCGTGCGCATCGAGACCGGCACCATCAATCGAGCCGTCTATCAGATCGCGATGCTCCACAATCCGGGCACTGAACCCGACCCCGACGCCTGGACACCGGCGGCCGGATGGAACCGACGACTGATCTACACATTTGGCGGGGGCTGTGTAAACGGGTGGTATCGGCAAGGCAGGACCACCGGCGGCGTCACGGACGACGCGATGTTACGTCAGGGATATGCCGTCGCCTCCTCAAGCCTCAATGTCTATGGCAACAACTGCAATGACTTACTAGCCGCCGAGACGATGATGATGGTCAAGGAGCGGTTCATCGAGGGATATGGCCTCCCGAACTACACCATCGGCTGGGGCTGCTCCGGCGGTTCGTATCAAAACCACCAGATCGCCGACAACTACCCCGGGTTACTGGACGGCATCATTCCGGGCTGTAGCTTCCCCGACGTCGCGTTTGGCACGGTGCCGATGATCACCGACGCCCGGCTTCTCAACGAGTACTTTGAGAATGACGACGGGTCGAGCTTCTCGGAAGAGCAGCAGCGCGCGGTCGCCGGGTTTTTGACGTTAGCGACGATGCCAAATGTCGCCCGCAACGCCGGCCGGATCAGCGTCGGAGAATTTTGTCCCGATGTGCTTCCTGAGTCAATGCAATATCACCCGATCGACAATCCGACGGGGGCTCGTTGCGACCTCTACGATCACTACGTCAACGTCTACGGTCGTGACCCGGACACCGGGTTTGCACGTCGACCGCTCGACAATGTGGGGGTGCAGTATGGGCTACACGCACTCAACGACGAGACGATCACGACCGAGCAGTTTCTCGATCTCAATGAACGTATCGGTGGCTACGACCACGACGGCAACATTCATCAACGCCGCACCACGGCCGACACCGGCGCGGTGCGAGTGGCCTACGAGACGGGTCGTCTCACCAATGGTGGCGGCGGTCTAGCGACCACGCCGGTCATCGACTACCGCGCGTATTCCGATGACCGCGAGGCGGGCGACGTCCACGTGCGATATCACTCCTTCTCGATTCGCGAACGGCTCGAAAAGGCAAACGGCCATACCGACAATCACATCATGATGGTCGAAGACGACCGCTACGGTTTGTATAGCACGGAGAGCCCGGTGCTGCGCGACGCGTTGCGGCAAATGGATCGGTGGCTCGAGAACATCACTGCCGACACCTCGGGCGACTCACGGATTGACGTCGTGCGCCGGGCAAAGCCTGCCGACCTGGTGGATGCGTGCTGGTCACGGGACGTCGAGCCAGTCAAGATCGCAGAGTCACAGGTCCGAGGGAGTGGACAGTGCCACGCGCTCTACCCCGCAGCCCCCTCTCCGCGTGAAGTGGCAGGGGCGCCGCTGGCAAGCGATATCGTCAAATGTCAGCTCATGCCGATCGATCCTGCTGCGTATCAGGTCACCCTGACCCCGGGCGACACCGATCGTCTGCGAAGCATCTTTCCCAGTGGGGTCTGCGACTGGTCAAAGCCGGGTATTGAGCAAACCGCGCTCACCGATACGTGGTTGGATTTCTCACAGACGGGCGAGACGGCTCCGTAGACGCTCTGTCGATAGCTGGCAACCTCGTTACCGAAAGGCGTGTCGCGTCTCCGGCGACAACGCTCGAGAGACACGACACGCCTACAGCCCCGCGGTGGTGACGACCTTTGACAACCGCAGCGCGCGGCCTGTAGCGTCCGGATATGGTCGTATCCGAGCTCACCCCGGCGCAACGTGAGGAGTTGCACCAAGACCTCCTGACCGATCGTCAGCGGCTCCAAGACAATCTCCTGCTCAGCAAGACAGGTGCAAAACCCGTGGAGGTTACCACGTCCATCGGTCGGCTCTCACGGATGGATGCGATTCAGCAGCAAGAGATGACCAAGGCCAGCCGCTCGACGTTGCAGACCAAGCTGCTGCAAGTAAAAGCCTCGCTGGACGCCTATCAAAAGAATGATTACGGCTATTGTCGTGCCTGCGAAGGTCCGATCGGCTATCGGCGACTAAAGGCACGTCCTGAAGCACCGTTCTGCTTGGCGTGTCAGGACACGCGTGATCCGGCTCGTTGAGGCTCGAGAGAGATCGTGACAAGGTAGGGGCGCTTTGAGCGATCCCTCCGTGGCGTCCCACACCGACTCATCCTGCCATCGCCCGGACCCGCGTGGCCGGCGCGACGTAGCGGCTCGGACCCGACGTCACTGCTCCGTGCGACCGTCCACGAGCCGCGCACGCTTTGCGCGACCGCGCGAACCGACATTGCGTTCTTTGCGGGCGTCAGCGTACATTCACCAACCATGTGGGAACAAAACTACACGCCCGTCGCGGGCAGCCTCAGCTACTCCACCCTGGTGGCTGCTATACCGCTCCTGATGCTCTTCTATATGCTGGGCGTCAAACGCAAACCGAGCTGGGTGGCCGGACTCAGCGCGCTCGGCGCCGCGGTGGTGCTCGCCATCGGCGTGTTTGGTATGCCGATTCAGCAGGCAGGAGCATCCATGGTCTATGGCGCTGCGTTTGGCCTGTTTCCGATTGGGTGGATCGTCATTGCGTCGCTCATCCTGTATCGCGTGACAGTCGACACCGGCAAGTTCGAGATCATCAAAGACTCGATCGGGTCTCTGAGTGACGACCGGCGCATTCAAGCCGTGCTCATCGGCTTCGCGTTTGGCGCGTTTATCGAGGGCGCCGCCGGATTTGGCACGCCAGTAGCTGTGGCCGCCGCCATGCTCACGGGCTTGGGCTTTCCACCGTTCTATGCCGCGTTTATTTGCCTAGTGGCGAACACCGCGCCGGTCGCATTCGGCTCGCTGGGTATCCCGGTCGTCACGCTCGC
>CAUZIB010000128.1:0-10809 GCA_963579735.1 Vicinamibacteria bacterium
AACTCAACACACTTGAATTCCAGCACACGAGCGTTGTCTTCGAGACGACGGTAGAGCGGCATGCGAATCTGCCAGGGACGCGTAAACACCGTGGGGTCTTCCAGGGTCGCCTCATACATGATGGCGTGACTCCCCATGGGGGTGTAGCGTTCGACGACGGTCAGGTTATTGCTCGCGAAGTTGCCGGCCCGATCAAACCACGCCTCGCCTGTAAAACCAGAGGCGTCCACCACCAGCGTGTCACCGTCCCAGTGACCATGGGACCGTCCCATCCAGCTGTCGATCGGAGCACGCTCGGGGTTGTCCTTGTCCATATGAATCGTGCGGCTCGTCTCAGCGAAGCCATAGACCATCATGATTTTCTTGTCGCCTTGGATGATCTGGAATGGGTGCGGTAGATACGTCGCGCGTGGGACGCCCGGGAAATAGCACTTTGCCTCGGGGTCGCCGGCGGGTCGATTCTCCCAGTTCTGTTGTCTCTGCTCGAGAGCCGAGTCCTGGTAGGGGATCGCGCCCCCAACCACGACACCTTGCCCCGGAGGCACGGCGCCGATAGCCCCAAGGTCGGGATGTCCGCCACTTGCCGGGTGGTCTTCGAGGTCCCAGTTGGCCGTACCGATGGCCTGCCAGACCCCATTGAGGTCGGGGTGGCCATCCCAGGCACGGGGCGCGTCACTCTCGGCCGTTTGGGCGTTGAGTATAGTTGCCGAAGGCAAGAGAACCAGGAACCCAACGGCTATCGCCGCGACCAGTCCTTTCACCGCTGTGATGCTGTTGGATCGTTGCACGTACATGGGTGACATGATAACTCAACATCCCTTCTTCGCCGCGCTAGCCGTCGCTCAGACGGACCGCGTATGGTGGTAGGTTTCTCGGGTAACAAATGAAGCGGTTCGTGGCGGTGAGTGACCCGAAGAGTCAGTGTCTCCGGGTCACCACCATGGGGCGTTCTGCTGGGGAGCGTGTACTCCACCCAACGGAATAATTATTTTGATGCCGCGGCCTCACGCTCCTCGGCGCGGTGACCCGCGAGAATACCGTCCATCCCGATATTGCCCTCGTGGCAGGCGTATTCGAATACCGCGTCGGTGGTGCCCATGAGCGGAATTTCGGCGGTCCACGGTCGGGTCCAGGTCGTCGGATCGGCCAATGTCACCTCATACATCAGCGTGTCTGGACCGACCCGCGTCAAACGCTCGGTCATCTCCAGATGCTCCCGCGCGCCCATGAAGTTACTCGCCTTCGAGTAGTTAGTGGTCTCGATGACGAGCGTGTCACCTTCCCAGTGGGCGCGGGAGTCGCCGTGGAGCTGGCGAACTCGTGCGCTTGGGTGCGGTTTGTCGCCGATGGGAATCACCCGCGCGTCGTGGTTCATTTCCATATACACCACGATGTGGTCGGCGCTCTGAAAGACCTGGTAGTAGCTGTTGTAGCCCGCCCCGAGACGCGGGACGCCGTAGGTGACGCAGCGTTCGCTGAGCGGCCGGTCGGTGTAGGTATCGGCGGGGTGCGCTTCCCGGTGAGCTCGGAGCGCGGCACGTCGAGCCTGGCCCTCAGCCGTCAGGTCCGGAATCTTGCCATCTGCGGGGTCGACAACCAACGACGTGCGGTCGTTGAAGTTGCGGTCGGCGATCCAAAACTGGTTGTAGTTGCCGGTGGTCGGATCGTATGACTCCGCCTTCGTGCGCTCGATGGCGGCCAGGACGAGTTGGTCGCCAAACAGCGCGTCGCCGTCGTCGACGGCCTGTTGAGCGGCCGTCTCGAGTTCTGCGAGCTCCTCCGGTGTGAGGCGCGACTTGCCAGCCCACGCGTCGGGTCGTTCGAGAGGGGTTGCGTTGTTGTTGGCCCACACGCCCTGCAGGTCAGGATCCCCATTGACGGTGCGGGGGAGCGTCCAACCATCTGGTACCTCCTGGGCCACCGCTGGTGCTGCGCCAAGCGCGAGAAGACCGGTTATCAAGCAGAACACGCCGGACGCAACGATGGATGGACACTTCACTCAACACCTCCGTGAACGCAAATTCTTAGGTTCCGTATTTCCCAATAATACTGCACGGGGTGAGACGGCGGCCGGGTCCAATCGGTGCTCGTCGTGGGGGAGGTTCTACCGGTTCCGGTCGCTGCCGCTGCAGTGTTCCCCGAGAGCCATGATTGCCGCGGCTGTTTTGTGGGCAGATTGCCCAGTGGCCTCCGGTGGGTCGGCGCGCCGCACGTTCGGACCTGCTCGGAGCGGTTGGTGCATTATGTAGCGACCAGTGGCTGCGAACGAGCAAAATCCCGGAACGTCTGCGTCGCCGCAGGCGGGAGGTCTCGTAGAGGTGGTGGACGCCGCAGAGGGCGGCCCGACGTCGCTCATTACTGCCGATGAAAGTCTCAAGACCGCCTGCGCGCGCTGGTCGGCGGCCCGTGTGGTTGGTCTCGATACGGAATTTGTGCGCGAGCGGACCTATTACCCACGACCGGGGTTGTTGCAGGTAGCCGATGTGAACGGCCCGGTTATGGTCGACCCGCTCACTATCTCCGACTTTCAGCCATTCGCGGCGCTGCTCACCAACCCCGCGGTGACAAAAGTCATGCACGCCTGCGACGAAGATCTCGACGTCCTGGACGTCCTCACCGGGGTCACGCCAGTGGGCGTCTTTGATACGCAACTCGCCAGCGCGTTTCTGGGCTACGGTTTCTCGACGAGCTATGCCAACTTGGTTGAAGGTCTGCTCGACGTGGTCTTGGACAAGGGGCTGACGCGGTCCGACTGGTGTCACCGTCCACTCACGCCCGGGCAGCTGCACTACGCCGCGTTGGATGTCGAGTATCTCTCGCCTATCCACGCGCGGCTCTCGCGAGAGCTTTCGACGCGTGGTCGGATGCCGTGGTTCGAGGAAGAGCTCGAACACCGCCGCCGGGTCCGGACGGAGGCCAAACAACCCGAGTCGGCGTATCTGCGCATACGACGGCGGGGTGCGTTGTCTCCGGTCCAGCACGCTGTGCTCCGCGCGCTCAGCCACTGGCGGGAGGTCGAGGCGATGGCGCGCAATATCCCGCGTCGACACCTGCTGACCGACGAGATACTGATGACGCTTGCTCAGGATTCCGCACTCGACGCGTCGAAGCTGGAGGCAATCAAAGGACTGTCACCACGGGCCCGAGCTCGATACGGGCAAGCGATTTTGACCCATGTCGACGCAGCCCGTCGGACCGGGCCGAGTCAGATTGATATTCCCGTCAACCTTCGGCCCTATTCCGGCACGATGGTCCGCCTGAAAGAGATCGTCAAGGAACAGGCGGACCTGCTGGAGTTGCCCGCGGAGCTCCTCGCCCGTCGACGCGCGATCGAAACGCTCTTGATCAGCGTGGTGAAAAGACATCGCGAGATTCCTCCAGAGTTTCAGGGATGGCGGTTCGATGTCGTCACCGACGCTTTGCTTGGTTGTATCAAGAGCGCCGACAAAACGGGTAGCGACGGCGGCAAAGCGCAGTCGGTCTGATTGACAGGCGTCATCATCCCCGTCGCCGCAGCATGGACCGCCTCACGTCGGCAAGCGCGGCTGCTCGGGACTTGTCAACCACTATCGGACCGTGGCGATCGATGACTCAGTCGTGCCTGGCCGTCTCTTGCTACAGGGCCAGACGAACTACCTTGAGGGGTGGCCGAGCGTCGGCGCTTGGGAAGTCCTCACCCGGTCGGAGCACATCGAGCGAACGGATCGGGCGACCGTGCTTGTCACCGCACCGCCGTAGGTGGCCGTGCCAGTCGTGCTCGTCCACGCCCGCAACATGGTTTGTGCAATAGAGGACACCGTTGTCGGCAACGGCCCCCAGGGCGGGCGTGAGCACGCTCTGGTAGTCGCGTACGAGGTCGACCACACCAAACGGGCTCTTAGCCAAGGTCGGCGGGTCGAGGAACACCATGTCGAAGCGCTCTCTCTCGATCCAGGGGAATTGTGGGAGACGACGCCCGCGTACGACCGGTGGCTGTCGGATTCCGGCCAGTTGCCGGACCGCTGGGAACACGTCGCTGACGAGTTCCGTCGTGCGCTGCGTCACACCGTTCAGCGTGGCGTTCGCGCTCCCGACGGACAGACTGCTTGCGGAAAAATCGATGTTCAGTACCCGGCGCGCACCCGCGACGGCCGCAGCCACGCCAACGCCACAGGTGTAGGCAAACAGGTTGAGAAGAGATTTTCCGTCGGCCTCGTCCATTACGGCCCGGCGGGTTGGTCTCAAGTCGAGAAAGAGCCAGGGGTCGTGCCCGCGATGCCGGGCTGTCACATGAAATCGGACCCCGTGTTCGCTGACGATTCGATCGGTCTGGGACGCGACCCGTACCGACTCCGGGAGACGATTCCGCACCCGCGAGCCGACCGCGCTCCGGTCGTTGTAGACAAGAACCGTTTCTGGGACGCATTCGCCCAACATACGGCTCACCACGGCGACCTCGTCGTCGGAGAGTGGCCTGTGAAAGCTTTGCAGAAGACCGAGGTCGCCGTAGCGGTCGAGGGAGACCCCGGGGACGCCTTCCTGGGTACCATGAAATAGCCGGTAGCAGTCGGTATGTTGGGCAGCGAGCCTGGCTCGCAAGTCGGTGCGTCGGATGATCGCGGTCCGGAGCGCCGCCTCGAGTGTCGCGGAGGTAGTCATTCGCTGCCCGGGTCAGTCGAATGGAGAAGGGTTGTCATGTCCGAGCGACTTTCACCACGGGCTGCTGAGGGTCCTTAAGTGTAGAGGCCGCCGTGCGGCACGTGGGCCGGCACGGTCACTTTCTTTGGCCGGGTGATATTCTTGAATCTCTACACGAATACACGGCACACTGTTTTTCTGCTGGGAGGCAGGTCATGAGAACCCGACGCAATACGGTGGTAATAGGTATGGTGATGGCGGTCGGCATGGTGCTAACCGTGGCCGATATTGCCAGCGCCGGACAGGACCAGGAGTCCGGCCGGTACTGGTCCGTGCCGCGGACCGCGGATGGCCAGCCCGACCTGCAGGGTATCTGGGCGAACAACAGCGCAACCCCGTTGCAACGCCCGGAGCAGTTTGGCGAAAAAGCCGTCCTCACTGACGAGGAGCTGGCGGAGCTTACCCAGTTGATCGAGGAGTTCCGCGACAACGAACAAGCGGGCGACCTCCTGGGGGACCGGCTCATTCAGCAAGCTTTGGGCAACGCCACATTCAACGATTTTGACGCGGAGACCGGGAACTACAACGCATTCTGGCTGGTCGACCGAGAGCTCGACAACCGGACGTCGCTGGTCATCGAGCCATCGAACGGACGGATTCCACCGCTCACACCCTCCGCCCAGGAGCGTGCCGAGGCCCGTCGCGCGTACGCGCGTGAGCATCCGTCGGATGCCGCGGAGAATCGCGGTCACGGAGACCGCTGTGTGCACTTTGAAGCCCCCCGTATCAGCGCTGGCTACAACAGTTATTTGCAGATTTTGCAAACCCCGGACTATGTCGGAGTGACCCAGGAAATGGGACACATCTCACGAATGATTCCGGTCGATGGGCGAGCGCTGCTGGCGAGCGGTATTCGACTGTGGACGGGAGATTCTCGCGGCTACTGGGATGGCGATACTCTGGTGGTCGAGACCAGCAATTACTCCGGCGTCGCTCGCTTTCAAGGCGCGACCGACAGTCTGCGTGTCACCGAGCGATATACACGTCTGGACGCGGACACGCTGGAGCATGTGGTCACGATGAACGATCCGAACACGTGGACCGAGCCGTGGACAGTGAGATTGCTTCTCGAGCGCACCGAGGACGCGATTTTTGAGTACGCGTGTCACGAGGGGAACTACGCGATGCCAGGCATTCTGGGTGGCGCGCGGGCGGAAGAGCGGGCCGCCGCTGAGAACGAGTAAGGCGAGCAACTAAAATTCGACGGCCTCTGGGAGTCTCACCGGCTTCCCGGTCCGTCGGACGCATCGCGCACATCCGGCGCTCATCGGAGCGCCAACGCCACCAGTTCTGGCACCTCGCCACCGATGGTCAGGGCGATATATTGCTTCCCTTCAAAAAGATATGTCATCGGTGTGCCGATAGCTCCCGCCGGCAGATCAAACGAGCCCACAATTACACCGCTTGTTTTGTCACGGGCGACGAGACGGGGTCCGCCATCCGTTCCGCCGGCTGACAATGCACTGACCAGGAGCGTTTTTGTGAGCACTGGTCCGCCGTGTCCTTCGCCGCCGAGCGGAGGCAAGTCGAGCTCGCGCAACAAGGGGTGGTTGCGAAGACGGTCGCCGTCACCATTTGGCTGCATCCACGCGTGGTCGCCGCTATTGAGATCGATCGCCGTGAGACGAGAATACGGCGGTTTGAGCAGCGGCAGCCCTTGTGGCATTTGAGGCTGAGTGCCAGCCGCTAGACCGCGGAAGGTGTAACGCAGATTGCCGCCATCGGCAGGGTCGGGCGTGTAGTACTTGAGCACCGAAAAGCGATTCTCGGACGGTATATAGATCAGACCGGTCTCGGGATCGACCGCCGCCCCGGTCCAGCTGGCTCCGCCGCCGACATGCGGCCGCTGAATCGTTCCCTGGAGCCCACCGTCGTGGCTCAGCATGGGCGGACTAAAGAGCGGCCCCAGTCTGAAGTCGCTGACGGCCTCCATAGCCATGGCTCGGATGTCGGGCGTGAAATCGACCAGGTCGTCGACGGTCACTCCCTGGTATTCAAAAGGCGGCGGCTTGGTCGGAACAGGCTGTGTCGGAGAGAGCACCTCGCCTTCCAGGTCCGTATCGGTGGCTACAGGGTGCTCCTCGATCGGCCACACGGGGTCACCCGTCTCACGGTCAAAGACATAGGTAAAACCTTGCTTGCTCACCTGGGCGAGCGCTTTGATGAGACGGCCGTCAACGGTAATGTCGATGAGGTTTGGCGCGGCAGGAAAATCGTAATCCCAGACCCCATGGTGCACTGCCTGGAAGTGCCACATTCGCTGACCGGTCTCGATATCCAGGGCCACCAGGCTTTCGGCAAATAGATTGTCGCCAGGTCGATGCCCGCCGTAGTAGTCTCCAGTGGGCGTGCCCGTCGGGAGATAGATGTATCCGAGCTCGTCGTCGACGCTGAACATTGACCAGACGTTGGCGTTTCCCGAGTAGCGCCAGGACTCATCAAGCCACGTCTCGACTCCAAAATCATCGGCCTGGGGCACGGTGTGAAACACCCACTTTGTGTCTCCGGTTCGCGCGTCGATACCTTTGAGCCATCCCGGTGGAGCTTCCTTCCGGATGGCCCCGTCTGAGATCACAGTCGGGGTCACGACGACGTCCCGCGCCACAATCGGAGGGGATGCGACGCCGAGCAAGTTGCGTCCGCGGTGGTTGGTCTCGCCTCGGGTGGCACGGGGGATCCCCTCCATCAGGTCGACCCGTCCGTTCGTTCCGAAACCGAGGACCGGACGACCGGTCATGGCGTCGAGCGCGAGGAGATACCCTTCGTTGGTGCCAAAGAAGATGCGACGGTCATCGCCGTCTTCCCAGTAGGCCACACCTCGCGAATTGTAGAAGTGCGTCGGGAGGCCGCGTCGATACACCTCCGGGTCATACACCCAGAGGGTGTCACCGGTGCCGGCGTCGACCGCGGCGACCTGATGAAGCGCCGTCGAGAGATACAACACGCCGTGCGCCATGAGCGGCGTTGCCTGGAACATCCGGATCCCGAGTCTCGGTCGGTCAATACGGAGTGTTGCGAGATCGAGCGATCCATCCGCCGATTGCCACCGCCAGGCGATATGGAGATCCTCGAAGTTTGTCGCGTCGATCTGGTCGAGTGGCGAGTATTTCGTGCTCCCCAGGTCGCCACCGTAGCTACGCCACTCGCCGTCGGTCGCCCCATGCTGTGCGTGGGCGGGGGCGGCCAACAATGAGAGCCAGCACCCTGCCATGCACGCGGTGTAGAAAAGGGTGTCCCGATATCTTCTTGTCATACAGATTCACCACCGGCTGAGCGGATGAAGAGGCGCCGACATGTACTTCGACCCGGGTTCTAATTACTGCTGTTCGTAATTGCGGCGACGTATCGATCGCCGGGGCAAGCCGTCCCGCGGCGTTGCTCGTCGGTCACATGCTCCCGGCATGCTCCCTCCTCGCGCCTGGCGATCCGGGCGCCTCAGCGCCCGAATACGTCACCGTAATTACGAACAGCAGTACTAAGGTAGCGCGAGGGCCACGAGCTCTGGCACGTCGCCTCCTACTGTGAGAGCGATGTATTGCTTGTCCTCAAACATGTATGTCATCGGCGTCCCGATCGCGCCGCCGGGAAGGTCCACAGACCCGACGATTTCTCCGGTGGCTTTGTCTCGCGCCACCAGACGCGGTCCGCCGCTCGTCCCGCCCGCCGACAAGGCGCTGACCAGGAGCGTCTTGGTCAAGACTGGTCCCGCATGTCCCTCGCCACCGAGCGGAGGCAGGTCGAGGTCGCGCAATCTGGGATGGTTCTTGAAGCGGGCCCCGTCGCCGTTCGGTCGCATCCACGCATGGTCGCCTTTGTTGAGATCGATCGCCGTCATTCGCGAATAGGGTGGCTTGAGCAGCGGGAGGCCTTGGGGCATTTGCGGTTGGATGCCACTGTCAAAGGTCGCCTGCGTATACCGCAGATTGCCTCCTTCAGCCGGGTCAGGCGTATAGTACTTGATGACGGAAAGTCGGTTCTCTGAGGGGACATACAAGAGTCCAGTTTCTGGGTCGACTGCGGCCCCGGTCCAGCTGGCCCCGCCGGCGATATGAGGGCGTTGGATCGTGCCCTGCATCCCCCCGTCGACGCTCAGCGTCGGTGGGGTAAACAACGGGCCCAGCCGGAAGTTCTTGACCGCTTCGAGGGCCAGCGCGCGGATCTCTGGCGTGAAATCGACGAGGTCATCGACCGTGACGCCCTGATACTCGAATGGCGGCGGCTTGGTGGGGAACGGTTGGGTCGGGGCGAGCACCTCGCCCTCCAGGTCGCTATCCGTCTCGACCGGCCGCTCTTCGATCGGCCAGACAGGTTCCCCGGTCTCGCGGTTGAACACGTAGGTGAAGCCTTGCTTGCTGACCTGGGCGATGGCTTTGATCGGGCGACCGTCGACGTTGATATCCAACAGGTTGGGAGCCGCGGGGAAGTCATAGTCCCAGACGCCATGATGGACGGCCTGGAAATGCCACATTCGCTGGCCGGTTTCGATATCGATGGCCACCAGGCTTTCGGCAAAAAGATTGTCACCCAGTCGGTGACCGCCGTAGTAGTCACTCGTTGCCGTGCCCGTCGGCAGATACACGAACCCCAGCTCCTCGTCAGCGGTCAGCAATGACCACACGTTGGCGTTGCCAGAATACCGCCAGGATTCGTTGAGCCAGGTATCGGCGCCAAAATCGTCCGCTTGAGGCACGGTGCGGAACATCCACTTCGTGTCGCCGGTTCGGACGTCCACCCCCTTGAGCCACCCTGGCGGGGCTTCTTTGCGTACGACAAAGTCAGAGATGATGCTGGGCGTGACGACCACGTCCCGAGCAATGATCGGGGGGGACGCGACGCCGATCAGATTCCGTCCTTGGTAATTGACGTCGCTACGGCGTGCGCGGGGAATACCGTCCGTGAGATCGACGCGGCCGTTTTCGCCAAACGAGCGCACGGGTTCTCCAGTCACTGCGTCCACCGCCAAGAGATAAGCCTCGCTCGTGCCCCAGAGTATCCGTCGGTCGTCCCCGTCCTCCCAGTAGGCCACGCCACGCGACCGATAGGCGTGCGTCGGGTTGCCGTGAAGATACGCCTGAGGGTCATACACCCAGAGTGTTTCGCCGGTCCCCGCATCGACCGCGGCCGCTTGGTAGAGGGCGGTCGACAGATACAGCACGCCGTCGATCATCAGCGGGGTCGCCTGGAGGCCTCGGATCGAGATACGCGGGTCATTCTCTCTCAACGCGTCAAGGTCAAGCGTCGCGTCCACGGTCGGCCAACGCCACGCGATCTCGAGGTCGTCAAAATTCGTCGCGTCAATCTGGTCGAGCGGAGAGTACTTTGTACTTCCGACATCACCCGCATAGCTGCGCCACTCGCCATTGGTCGCGCCATATTGAGCGTCTGCCGGTATCGCACAGAGTATCGCTGCTTGGCAGGCGAAAGAGATCAAGAGCGGTCGAGTCGCGTGTCGTGTCATAGATACCCCCGGTTGGCCACGGTTGTGCGGGCAGTGTCTCCCAAAACGTCCCTGGGGTCTAGTGGCCCGCAGACAGACCGCTCCGGGTGCGGGAAGCAGTCCCGCTGGTGGCGGCCGAGGGTGAATCCGACCGACCCGCCGTGTTTCTTTGGCCAGATCCTGCCGCTACCCTGTTCTGTTCTTTACAGAATCTGAATAAACGACTGTTACGTCCGTGAAATAAAGTGTTTCGGTCTTTCGTTCTCGTGATTACCGACAAAAGGTCTATGCTAAATGGTCTTTCTTGAAACGCGTTCATCGCGTCGCGTGCCTGTCGTAATCTGTGCGTGGTGAAGACGGGTGTTCCAATTACTGCGTCGGCCGGAAGGGCGGCCCCCCTGGGGGCGCCTTTGCCTTCTGCCGTGTCGCCGAGACGAGCCAGTCTCGTAGGAACTCACGGCCGAGCCGCTGTCGTGATCCAGGCGATTTGCGCACCTCCGGCCCGCTTTGCCTCATACATCGCTTCGTCAGCAAGCTGAAGGAGGTCGCGAGGATTGATCGCGCCATCGGGAAACAGCGCGATACCGATACTTGCCGAGGGCTCGATGATCTCGCCGCCAATCTTGCACGGCGTCGAGATACTCTGGAGCAATCTGCCCGCGAAGGTTTCAGCCCCTTCTGTCATTTGATACTCC
>CAUZIB010000129.1:0-10012 GCA_963579735.1 Vicinamibacteria bacterium
ACCCCTTGTGGCGTGATGATTCACTTCGAATGCACCGTGCAGGACGATTGTGTAGCGGACGACCTGCGGCCAAAGCTGGCATCGGTGATTGAAGGGGCGTGTCGAGAGGCATTCGGACACGACGAGGCCCCGGTCGAGATAACGTGGACAGTTATTCCCAAAGGGTTCGGGTTCCGAGGCGGACAGCCTTCCACGACTTCCCAGGTTCGAGGGCAAATACCGGACGGCTGCGACCGGGAGACTCGTTCGAGGCTGCTCAGGTCAATCGGCGACTCGTGGTGTGAGATTACCGGAGCGTCTCCCGAGGAACTCATGGTGTCGGCCCGAGACCGGAGCTGGTCCGGGTGACAGACTGAAAAACGCGGTGGGAGCGAAACGATGCCGTACTATCGATGTGTGATTCCGAAGGATTCTCTCACCTTCAAGCAGCGCCAGCAGATTGCCACGGCCTTTACCGACGTGCATTGTGGGATCTCCGTCGCCCCTAGGAACTTTGTCAACGTCAACTTCCTCGAGGTGTCCGACAGGGAGAGCGAGATCGCCGACTCCCACGGACGGGGTGTGCTGAAGTACCACACACGGTTCTTCATTGCCGGAGGCAACAGAGCAGGACGCCCTCCGGAGATGAAGGAGCAGATTCTGAATGGGCTGATCGGTAGGTTCTCCGATATCGGCGGGATTCCCAGAGACCAGCTACACTGCTCTGTTCCAAGTCCACCGATCGTCCGTTTAACCCAGACGTAGGAGGTTGTCATGAAGCGCTCACTCGCGTTTGCTGTACCTTTTCTCCTCATCGGGCTGATGTCCGCGCAACCCTTAACCAAGGGGTCTGGTCAATCAAGCAGCGACGGGTGGATGACGTTACTTGACGGGTCCTTGGACGCCTGGAACGTCCTCGGCGACAGTAGTTGGAAGCTGGTAGACGGCGCAGTCGAGGGCGACGGTGACGCTGGCTTTCTCGTGACGAAAGACTCGTACGGCGACTTCCAGCTGACGATGGAGTTCTGGATTGAGGCCGCGGATTCCAACAGCGGTGTGTTCATTCGCTGCTCGGACCCAAACGATGTTGGGGCGGCCAATTCCTATGAAGTCAACATTGCTGACATGCACGAGAATCCAGACAATCGATCCGGGAGCATCGTAAGAGTAGTGGGGCCATCCCAGACCGTCTCGACGGGTGGAAAATGGAATACTTTCGACATCACCGCCCGCGGCGACAAGCTGACGGTGGTCCTCAACGGCGTGACCACCGCGGACGCCCAAGACGGCGAGCATGCGAGCGGACCGATCGCCCTGCAGCACCGCACCGGGATGGTGAAGTTTCGAAACATCCAGATTCGGAAGCTCTAACGCCGGTCAACCCTCGGTGTTTGCTCGGTTCGCTGTTGATCGGTCGGCGGAAGTACCGAACACCGTGGTGAGACCGGCGGGTCGTGAGGCAGCTGGGTCGACAACCCAGCATGCCGCAAGCCCGGTGTGAGAACTTTGGACAGCCGGGCATCAACAGCGAGGGCCACGGCTGGACTACGACGAAGTCGGGCCGATCTCTAGATCGGCGTTTTCCTTAGTAGTTCAGCGTTTTCAAGCACATTGCACTCCTCGAACGCTGCGAGGAGTGTGGTCCTGATAGGGACAGTCGCACCGGAGCGACTACTCGCAGCCAAACGAGGGTCCGAACCCCAAACACTCGACTCGCATGCCATGCGAGAAGACGTAGAAGTCGTGGGGGTCGCCAGCTCAGAAGAGGCCGTCTGGGTCCAGCTCCCAATGCCGCCGGGGGCACTCGTAGGGCGAGTTCAGGATTGGGTGCTCGAAGAACGGATTCGTCATTCAGGTCCTGTCTTCGTTGCTGTGAGCGATCCCGAGTTCTGCGTAAGCCACCGATCTAAGTCCCTCGGAATCGGCGACAGATGATTTCTCGCAGCAGGGACAATTTCGGGGACAATCGCGGACATCTGTCAGAATCGGTCAACCGACGAAACCCATAACTCCATGAAAAGAAAGTGCCGAGGGCGGGGATCGAACCCGCACGGAGCGTTAGCTCTACAGGATTTTAAGTTGTTTGGTGCCTGTCCGTGGGTGTCCGCCGTAGTCCTTGATGCCGCAACTTCTCAGCAGAACGGCGCCATCCTGCCCGTGCTCGTCCAATACTCTCAGCGGTGTCTGCTCCGTAGTGTGTCGTTTCGTGTGTCACTCAATCCAGAGCCGCTGCTATCTTCGCAGCGGCAGTGTGTTTCATTGAAGCGAGCACATGGCCATACAGGTCCGCGGTGATCTGGATGCCAGAGTGGCCTAAGATGGCAGACACGGTCGACAGAGGCACGCCCTGCTCGAGCATCAGCGTGGCGGCTGTATGCCGCAGGTCGTGGAAGCGGATCATCGGCAGGCCGGCACGTTCCAGGGCGCGTCGAAAGTAGCGGATCGCAACAAACCGATCCACAGGCTCCCCGCCTCTCGTAGTGAATACAAACGCCGACACTGCCTTTTTCTTGCCCGTGCGGAGCCGTTCCCTATTCTGGCTGGCTCGATGGGCGCTGAGTGCGTCGATGACAACGGGTGGTAGTGCGACCGTCCGGATGCTCTTGTCAGACTTCGGCGCCACAAGGGCGAGTGTCCCGTTCACCCGCTGTAATTGATGACGCACCCACAGTGTTTTCGCGTCGAGATCGATGGGTCACTTGGCCGCGGCCATTGAATTGACCTGGATCGTCTTGGTCTTGGAGTCCAGCGTGCCGACGACTGCTACTTTCTTTCCGGCAAACTCTCTTGATTTGTCCTGGTCGCTCAACTGATAGATTTCTTTGCCGTCAAACAAAATGAACTGGACGCTGTGGTCATCGACGCAAGCGATGGTGCAGGCAGTGTCGGTCGACCCCATCCGCATTCCGGAATGATCGGCTCTGGGGCACTCGTCATCGGTGATCGTGCCTGAGAAAGTCTGTCTGCTCTGGGCTGCAAACATCGCGGCGGAGGCAAGAAGAGCGGAGGCAAGAAGACATGTCAGTAGATATTTCATAAAGCTCACGCAAAGCGAAGTCATTCGCAACCTGCCGGAAATCGGGGGAAGGTGTCACACACCTCCCCCTGATTCGTGGTCGAAAACCCCGGCTCATTTGTCGAGCAGGCGGGAGCGGGTCGCCTGGGCCGTCGCCCTGGGGCTGGGCGTGGCATTCGTGGGGACCGGCGCAGCCTGGCTCACCCGGCCGGCTCCAGCGCCCGCGTCAGACGCCAACGCCTGGCGCTCGTTCACCCAGCTCACCGATTTGTCGGGGGTCGAGGACACGCCCGCGATCTCGCCCGACGGCACGACGGTGGCGTTTAGCCGCCTGGTCGATGGGAGCTGGGATCTCTTCGTCCAACGGATCGGGGGTCGCACCGCGACGCCGGTGGCCGGCGACCCTGACCGCGACGAGCGGTGGCCGGCGTTCGCGCCCGACAGCCAGACAATCGCGTTTCTTCGTCGCGGGCAGCGAGTGGTTCGCCGAGGATTGAGTCGAATAAAGGCGGTTGCGTTAACTTGGGATCGCCGCTAATACTGTCTACGATCTCGACCAGGGCCACCTCTCGTTCTTTAGCCGAAGGCACCTGTTGCGGCTCTTCGCCGATTGCGGGTTTCGGTGCCGCCGCATGCGGATGATCGGCATCCGCCGCGGCCTGACGGCCCTCGGGCGCCTGCCCGGCCAGCGTCGGTTCGTGAGGCAGGCCGTGACCGAGACGGTCGCCACATCGTCGACGAGCCGGGCGGACCCAGAGAGCGGCTATCCGCAGCTGGCCGCGCGGATCGACCGGGACATCGCCCGTCGTCGGAGGGGGCACAAGGGCTGGATCCCCTACTACTACTACTACTACCATCGGGCTCTCAAACAGCTCGACTCGCTGCCCGCCTGGTGCGCGGTCGGCTACGACTTCGACTGTCTTCTCCAGAAGAGGTAGCCGAAGCTCGCGTGTATCGTCTCGGCGAGCGAAGGCGGGTTGATCGCGTCTGACGGAGAATGCCAGAATAACGGGACACGGATCGGACGATTTCCAGTCGAGGAGACGACGGATGAACAGGCTGCTGACGGTAGGGTGTGTGGGACTGGTGTTTGCGTGCGCGTCGATGAGCGGCCTGGCTGAGGAGACCGGCGCAGTGACGAGTCGGACGGCGCTCGCGGTTGGACAGGAGGCGTCCAGCTCGGTGCTGGACGGCGTGTTCACCTCGGCGCAGGCGCTTCGCGGCGGGGGCCTCTACAACGAGAACTGCGCCTCCTGCCATGGCCCAGACTTCATGGGGGACGAAATGGCCCCGAGCATCGCCGGGAACGACTTCATCGTCTTCTGGACCGAGGTGCCGGTCGGTTCACTGTTCGAGAGAATTAAGGTGTCTATGCCGGCGGACGGCCCGGGGCGGTTGTCGGACGAGGAGTACACCGACGTCCTGGCATACCTGCTCGATGCCAGCAGCTATCCCTCCGGCGAGTCAGAGCTGCCGGCCGACAAAGCGGCCCTCGACCAGATCATGATCGTGGCCCCCGCCGAATAAATCCCGACCACGCCGCTGGAGGCATGAACGCGGGTCCCTCCGGCTAGGCGGTTCTGAGGGCTCGCGCCCCGCCCCGACGCCAGAGGTCATGATGGAATTCAAGTAGGATGAGGAAATATTCGAAATCCGTGTGGATGCCGGGAGGATCGATGGGTCAGTTGGCCGCGACCATTGAATGGACCTGGATCGTATAGGTCGTGGAGTCCAGCGTGCCGACGACTGCTACCTTCTTTCCGGCAAACTCTCTTGATTTGTCCTGGTCGCTCAACAGATAGCTTCCTTCGCCGTCAAACAAAACGAACTCGACGGTGTGGTCATCGACGCAAGCGATGGTGCAGGCAGCGTCGGTCGACCCCATCCGCATTCCGGAATGATCGGCCATGGGGCACTCGTCATCGGTGATCGTGCCTGAGAAAGTCTGTCTGCTCTGGGTTGCAAACATCGTGGCGGAGGCAAGAAGAGCGGAGGCAAGAAGACCTATCAGGAGATATTTCATAACGCTCACGCCAAGCGAAGCCATTCGCACCCTGCGGGAAATCGGGGGAAGGTGTCACACCCCCCCCCCTGATTCGTGGTCGAAAACCCCGAGGCCGAGAAACTCTCTACCTGTTATCGGCCATTTATCATGACGTGGGCTTCCGGCGTGCCCTCAAACATCAGCCAGGCGCCGCCCGCGTCGCGAACATTGGGCAGTCCCATTTCGGCCGCCGTGTGGTTCGGCATGCCGATAAACGTGTGCCAGATGGCGGTGTCCTGGCTGTCGCCCCGGAGGTTATACCAAATGGACCCGACTTCGGGCAGCTCACGCGTTCCGTCTTTCCCGGCGGCCAAAACCAGATCCCTAATCCCTCCGGTGCCGCTGCTCGACAAGACAGGACGCCCGGCGGCCCTGCCTCCACTGGCCTCTGCCAGCAGTGGCTGGGCCTTGGCCCCCATCTCCGCGAACGCTCGATTCTGCGCGATGCGCGCCATGTTCTCGTCGCTGCTAACGCACTCCACCGACCACGGCCGCTCTCCAGGAAAGCCGGTCAGGTCGTAGCAGATCATACGGCCGGGGCCGGGCCTCAAAACTTCAAACGTAAAGTCGGCAGCCGTGACGTCTTCCTCCGCACTCTTCGCCGGATTCCGAATCCACTTAACGACCGTGGCGTTCCTGGCCATAGCCGTGTTCGGAGCGGCGAGCAACGGCTTTTCGATGGGGTCTTTCGTATCGGTCCGGCGCTCCTCATAGATCTGCGCCTGCGCGCTCATCGCAACCGCCATTACGCCGAGTACAAACAGAGAAATAGATTTCATGTGAGTCCTCCAGGCACTATGCCTCAAAATTTTGGTGTCGAAAAGCTCGCAGCATACCACGACGGCGCGTAATCTGCTCTACCGAATGTTTCCGCCGACGGGCAGGCCGCTCGGTAGGCTCTCGGGAATCGTCCGGTCGAACGAGTCATCGCTCAGAGCATATAAAAACTCGATCAGATCCACGTCTTCTTCGTCCACGTTCTGCAACTGGCGAAGCAGCGGATCGAGCTCCTCGTAGCTGACGTTCGGGTTCCGGGACTCCCCGGCGATGGTGGATTCATAGAACCCCACGACGGCGCTCAGCGTCCGGAACATGCCATTGTGCCCGTATGGGAAGGTCAATTCGAGGTTTCGCAGCGACGCCGTGCGAAACGCATAGCTGTCGCACGCTGCTCGGGACGCATCAGTACGCGGCTCCCCAGGAGCTGCCGCGCAAGGAGGGCTCTGCGCGCCTCCGTCGGAGGCGGGCGTTGTAGCACCTGATGCAAGAGCGGGGTTGTCGGGCACGCCCATGACATGCAGTTTGTAATCGGAGAACATGGGCCCGTTGTGGCACCTGATGCACCCGTTGTCCTCGAAGCGCTGCATTCCGCGGACCTGTTCCTGCGTCATGGCGCTTTGGTCGCCGCGCATGTAGCGGTCGAACGGCGCGTTGTTGGCCAGCAGCGACCGCATGAACGCCGCTATCGCCCTGCCTAGGTTTTCCGCGGTGACCGGCTGTTCACTGCCGAAGGCCTCGGCGAACAGGCTCTGGTACTCGGCGTTGGCCTGGAGCTTCGCCACCACGCTCGCGAGAGCCTCATCCTCCGGGTAGGTGTCCCCTCGCATTTCCTCAAACGACTTGAGCGGTTCGAGCGCCTGCGATTCGAGGCTCCTGATGCGATTGTCCCAGAACGCCACCGCAGTCGTCGGGTCGTAGCGGCCCGATTCATCGATGCCGTTGAAAGCAACGTTCAGAACCGTCGGACTATTGCGTTTGACGAGCTTCCCGTCACGCCGGAAGCGGCCCCGGCCGGTACCCGACACGCCGAGCGACAGGTCGCGGTCCTCCGCATAGCCGTTTTGGGGATGATGGCACGTCGCGCAGGCTACGTCTTGGGGCCCCGACAAAAGCGGGTCCCAGAACAGCAGCCTTCCCAGCTCAACTTTTGCTGGGGTCGTCGGGTTATATCCCGGCGCCTGCTGAGTCAACGGCAGCGCCGACACACTGTTTTGTCCAACGGCACCAACTTCTTGTCCAACGGCACCAACTTGCATGAAAAGGAGTACGGCGACCGTGGCTGCTGCGACCAGCAGTCCGGTAAGGTGTTTCGCTCCGAACAAAAACTCACGGAATTGGCTTTTCGTCATTGCTACCTCTCTATCGCACGCGCTACTACGATTTCTGGCTCTTCCGCAGAATCTGTGGACCCCAATCGGCACCAACGGACCGCGTCATGCCGTTCTTGCGCCCGATCTGGACATTTTTCGGCACTCGGGCTCCTGGGATCGAAGTGATGGTCACTTTGCGGGACCCGGATCAGGCCCGTTGCAGGCTGGCCTGTCGAAGCTGCCGGACCCGTGGACGCGGTCCACTGGGAGCTTGTGATCAGCCGAGATTTCCTTTTTGGCCTTCCGGCGATTAGAAATATACACCCATTCGCTTTCGACCGAGCACGATTTTTTCTCCGAAAGGTCCATCGGCTCAGAACCGGCCGAGCGATCCGACATCTTCGCGTTCGGCGTCCTGCTATACGAGCTGCTGGCGGGCGTGCATCCGTTCACGCGGTCGAGTATCGGAGTATGTGTGTCACCGGCGTCGAAAGAACGGCAGCTGTTCGAACAAGCTGCGTGTGGCCGTCAAGACAATGAACGAGGCGGTGCTCCAAGCGATTGAAGAACATGCACTCACGCCGGAGGCTGTTGAGCACGTGGTTCAACTGACAGAACGGGATGATGCGCGAGACCAAGAGGCTGCGCTCCGACGCGACCTGAACGATGTGGAGAAGCGAATTGCCCGGTTGGTCGCGGCCATCGAAACGGGTGGTGATGCGGCGTCGCTGGTGGCCAAGGTGCACGACTTGGAAGCCCGCAAGCAAACCATTGAGCGCGACATTCGCGGTGTTCAGCCGATGCCACGATTAGCACCGAAGGTCATCGAGGACCGCCTGGCTGAATGGCGGCGGTTGTTGCGTCAATCCACGACGCAGGGCCGAGCCGTGCTGCAGCGCGTGCTTTGTGGTCGTATCACCTTTACGCCCCACGACGAGGGGTATGGCGCCGGGTATGAGTTTGACGCCCCGACGCGGTTCGACAAGCTGTTTGCCGGTGTCGTCTTCGAGCGACAGGCATACATAGAGGACAGCGCCAACGGGAAGGAACACATTGGCCCCGAGGACACGTTTGACGGTGACTATGGGCGCCTATTGGCGGCGGTGCAAAAACGCGGTAAAGGGATGGCGTCCCACAGCACACCGAGTTGGAACCAGATCGCTGACTGGCTCGAGCAGGCACAAGACATTAGGGAGTCAGGTCTGTTGGCGTAGGAAAGGCCCAGGGGACGGGGGAGCGAACCGCCTCTCTATGTCCCATAACGTACTGGAACCGCAGGATAACAAGTAGGTGTAAATCAGCTAACGAGATCAGCAGAGCCGCGTCTGACTGTAAACAACAGGGGAATGCAATGGCGTTTGCACCCGGTGTCTCGAGAAATCCACGGGGCCGACCTCTGGGGTCACGGAACAAGGCGACGCAAGCGGTCGCGGAGTGGACCGCCGCGATCCTTGAAGACCCACAGGTCCAAGCCCGATTACTAAGCGATGCACGGCAGGGACGGTTGCATCACGCGGTGTTGGGACAGTTGTTGCTGTACGCCTATGGCCGTCCGGGAACTTCGCCACAAAGTGAGTCCATGCTCCCGTTCTCAGCATTGGCTGAGGCGCGGGAAAGCTTGCGCATCAAACTCAACCAGATTCAACGCGAGCTTGAGACGGAATCGACGTAGCCGACACCCGCCGGAACAGACGCCTGCCAGACCAGCCCGACAGCCGCGTCGATCTTTGGGACGAACCGACCTATACTCGAATCTGAGGCAGAAGTCGGGTCGACCGGCCCGAGCGGATTCTGGACCGAGGAGGCAGGCCGTAGCCGACCGGCCAGAGGAGGCGGGCCATACAAGGTGCGCCCAAGGAGACAAGTAACGATGAGGCACGAGACAAGATTGCTAGGAGCCGTCCTGATTCTACTAACGTCAGCCCTCGTTGGCGCGACTGCCCGAGCCCAGACGACGCAGCCAACCGCAGCCGGGCCCAGCGCGATCGCGGTGTTGATCCCCACCGAGGGCAACGACCTGCAGGGCACGGTGACCTTCATCCAGACGCCGGAGGGCGTTCGGGTGCAGGCCAACATCACCGGACTGACCGCCGGGCCCGAGCACGGATTTCACGTCCACCAGTACGGCGACTGCAGTGCATCCGACGGGACGTCGGCTGGAGGGCACTTCAACCCCCATGGAGCCGACCATGCCGGGCCCGATGCGGCGTCTCGGCACGTCGGAGATCTCGGCAACATCCCCGTCAACGACGCAGGCGAAGCGACCTACGACCGCGTCGATACGCAGCTGGCCTTCGAAGGTGAGAGCAGCATCATCGGTCGCGCCGTCATCGTACATGGCGGGATCGATGACTTGAGCTCGCAGCCTTCCGGAGCGGCCGGACCCCGTATCGCCTGCGGAGTCATCGGGAGCGCCGCTGACAC
Organism: Vicinamibacteria bacterium; assembly: GCA_963579735.1. GTDB lineage: Bacteria > Acidobacteriota > Vicinamibacteria > Vicinamibacterales > UBA8438 > CAUZIB01. The sequence continues at coordinate 9,554 of CAUZIB010000129.1, forward strand.
CGAGTAGGGCGAGCAGTCCGATGTGGCCAACGCCGGACCGAGCCTGAGCTAGCTTACCTCCATCGGATCGCGCAGGGGGCCCGTCCGGTCACGGTCACGGTCACGCCACACGGATTCGCGTGACACGGAAAAGGACCGACCACACCATTTTTGAGGGGGTTGCTGTCCACGGCGAACGGATGTGCCCCTGCTGACCCGCTCGTTAGCGTGTCAGTTAGCGTGTCAAACCGGTGAAATGAAGAACGGCCGATCCACAGACCGGCCGTTCTTACCCTATGAACATTGGTACCGAGGGCGGGGATCGAACCCGCACGACCCTAAGGGTCACAGGATTTTAAGTCCTGTGCGTCTGCCAGTTTCGCCACCTCGGCATATGTTGCGACTCTTTGCAATCAGTTACTTACACGCTTTGGGCGACTGCCAGAACTGGCTTCAGGAGGGGATCGTGTGCCCAAAGTG
>CAUZIB010000130.1:0-9926 GCA_963579735.1 Vicinamibacteria bacterium
AGTTGTATGGCCTCGACGAGCATCTCGTCGGCTTTGGCATACGCGCTTTGCCAGTAGTGCAGCGCGGCCCGCCAGGTCAGCCCAAAGGCCAGCGCCGATGTATGTCCCACCGCCGCGCAAGGGCGATGGCGTTGTCCAGACTCTGCTTTGCATCCTTGAGCTCGCCGTAGCACAGCTGCTTTAGGCCTACCAGGTTCAACACATCGGCCTGCCAAGCAGCGTTTTTGCCGCGTTCCGCGCCGGCGAGGGCCTGCCCGGCGCGTTCCGCGGTTTCGTCAAGACGATGCGAGAAAAAGAGCGCTTGCGTGAGGGATGTCAGGCCGGAGAACTCCGACGCGGCGTCATCAAGTGACCGGGCCTGCTCGACCAGTGGCGAGAAGTCCTCCGCCGCACCTGAGAATTGACTTCGCGTCAGCCGGGTCTCTGCCCGTTTTCCGAGGATGGTGATCTGAGTCTTGGCCTGGACCGCCCCGTCAAGCCGATCTACCAGTGCGAGGGCGTGGCTGTACAAGGCGTCGGCCTCGGTATTTGCGTAAGCATGAGTCGCGTTGTCCGCCGCTGTGATCAGGTAGTCGACGGCGCGCTCGAAGTCTCGGCCTCGTTCAAAGTGGACGGCGAGAGATGCCGCGATCCGCGCGCTCTGGTCTTGGTAGAGCGCATGACTGAAACGGTAGCGTGTCGTGAGCGTGCCGTCGGGTAGCTCTTCTTCGGCCACGGTCGTGATCAGCCGATGCTGGGTGTGTCGGCCCAATGCAGGTCCTCGAGGACGAGCACCACCGGGGTGCTACTCGTGAGAGTCTTCAGCGCGTCGCCCAATTCTCGAAGCATCCGGTCTTTGGTGGCACCGATGGTCTCTTGTTGCAACTGGGCCTGGGTATCACTGGACCCGAACGCACCAGGTGGGAGCGTGACTACGGAGCACTGAGGCCACTTTGGCTCCGCCGACGCCGTCCACGAGTGAGCCAAGCGCATCGAGGAGGGTCAGATACGTTTCCCCGGTGCCGTATTGTTCGACGCATCGACCGCGAGCGATGAGCGGAGCCTCCGGCCGCCGGCGGGCGCGGAGCATGAACTCTTCGGCGATAGTCGTCTTCCCAATACCGGGTTCTCTCGTAATGTGGGATGGGGCGTCCGCGGTGCGCGACCGTCTCGGAGAGAGCCGCATCAAGGCGACCCAGCTCGGCTTCGCGGCCGACGATGTGCCACGGTTCGCGGTCCAGGGGCGATTCCTCGACACTGCCGCCCGCCGGAGCGGGCGCCATGCTGTCTCGTATCAAACCGAGCGCCTCGCCAAGCTCGGATGCCGAATAGCGATGCGCTGGGTCCTTTGTGAGGGCCCGTTGCACCACGAGATCGAGCTCGACGGGAATCTCGCGCCGCGCCGCGCTCGGCGGGGGAGGGTTGACCGTAGCGATGTCGTGCATGATCGACAGCGCACTCGCCCCGTCGAACGCGCGGATGCCACTGGCGGCCTCATACAAGACGCAGCCGAGCGAAAAGATATCGCTGCGGGTGTCGAGCGGTTCTCCACGGGTCTGCTCGGGAGACATATAGGGGATGGTGCCGACGCGAACGCCGGCCTGGGTTAACCCGATCGTCGTGGGCTGATGACCAGCCACGACGGGAGTGGGTTTGGCTAGTCCGAAGTCGAGCAACTTGCATTGGCCATCCGCCAAGACGACGATGTTTTCCGGTTTTATATCGCGATGGACGATACCTGCCGCATGCGCCGCCGCGAGAGCACTCGCCACCTGGATGCCGAGCTGCAGCACGCTCGAGAGCGTCACCGGTCTCGAGCGCGTGGATGGTGACAATCCCAGGATGGCTGAGAGCCGACGCCGAGCGGGCCTCCTGGAGAAGACGAAGGCGCGCGGTCCGGTCTTGCTCGATGTCTGCCGTGAGTGTCTTGATCGCCACCGTTCGGCCCAACTTGGTGTCGACCGCCTTGAACACTTCTCCCATCCCGCCCTCGCCGATCTTCTCGACAACCGTGTAATGGAGAAGGGGCTGACCTGATTGGAGGGAGCGCATCGTTACATCACGGACATGGGGTGGGGAGTTGTCGTCGGCTGATCCGGGTCGCCCAATTAGTCTACGGGTGCGGCGGGAATCAGCTCACGAACGGCGACGTGTGGGCGAGGCGGGCCGCGGAAACCTTCGCGGCCCGGGTCGCGACAGCGGTCACCGGAGGAAGGACGTCGTGGCCGTGGAGGCCTACATCCGTGAGTACAATGTAAACCCTGGATGCCACGCATTACATCCCTTGCCACCGCTCTTCCCCCGAACCGTGTGACCCAAGCGGAGGTCCGGGCCACGATGGCAGAGCGGTATCGCGACGACCGGACTGTGCAGCGGTTGCTCCCGGTCTTTGACCGGACCGGGGTCGATCGGCGCTACTTTGTAAAGCCCCTCGATTGGTATGCGCAAGGACCGAGTTTTGAAACGAGGAATCAGGTCTTTGCCGAGTGCGGACTCGAGTTGGCCGCGCGGGCGGTGCGGGGCTGTCTGGATCGAGCGAACATCACCGCAGAGCAGGTTGACTATCTTTTTTGCGTGACGACGACTGGTTTGATGACGCCCAGCCTGGATGCGCGCTTGGTCGCGACGCTCGGTCTTCGCGCTGACACCCGCCGCGTTCCCCTGTTTGGACTGGGGTGTGCGGGGGGCGCCGGCGGCCTAATCCGCGCCGCCGACGTCTTGCGGGCGAACCACCGGCAGCGCGCGCTCGTGGTTTCGCTCGAGCTGTGCAGTCTGGTGTTCTCACCGGCTGCTCGTTCGGCGACCGACGTGGTGGGGGTCGCCCTGTTTGGCGATGGCGCGGCCGCTGCACTCGTGAGCGGCGACGAACTCTCTTCAGGCGGCGCGATGATACGCGATACGCGCACCCATCTCTTCAAGAACGCGCCCGATTTGATGGGATGGAACTTCACGAGCGATGGTATGCGACTCGTGCTGTCCAGAGACGTGCCGGCGTTTGTGGGGACGGACGTCGGTCCCGTGGTTGGGCGATTTCTGAGTGATCAAGGTCTGTCGCTGCCAGAACTCCAGCACTTTGTCCTTCATCCCGGTGGCGCAAAAGTCATGACGACCTACCGCACGGCGTTAGGGGTGCCCGAAACCGCCCTCGCGCTGGCACGCGACACGATGCGGCACTATGGAAATCAGTCGAGTGCCTCGGTGTTGTTTATGTTGAGCGATCTCATGGCGTCCGGCGCGCCGTCCGCCGGCGACCTTGGGTTTCTCGTGGCGATGGGGCCGGGCTTTGCGGCAGAGATGCTGACGTTGTCCTGGTAAAACGAGATGACACGACGTCGCGGTGGGCGAGAGCGGTCACGGCACGGATGATGGCAACCCTTTCTCCAAGACAGTCTACTAGCGCAGTGAACCGCCATGTCGCCGGTGCCTGATGTCACCATCGTAGGTGGCGGTCCAGCCGGGTCAGCGCTGGCCATCGCCCTTGGTCGGCGAGGAGTACGTGTTGTGCTCTATGAGAAGCGTCGTCATCCGAGGGCCAAGGCCTGCGGCGAGGGGTTGCTCCCGCATGGCGTGGTTGCTCTCCAGAGCCTCGTGGGGCTTCCTGCTGTTCCGCGTGTGCGGGGTCTCCGCTTTTCCGCCGGCACGTCTACCGTCGACGCAGACTTTCCGGGCGCGCCCGGTTTGGTGGTGAAGCGGGATCGTTTCGATGCCTGGCTGTTCGAGCGTGCGGCGGCGACCGCGAACATCGATGCCCGGCCTGGCACCACATTCAAAGGGGTGGCAGGCGGTCTGCTGATCGGTGCGGATGGTGTGCGGTCGATGTTTCACCGACGGCTGCCCGGGTGGGCGCCTCGACGACGGCGCGTTGGTCTCTCCACGCACGTCCTCGGTATCGCGGGTTTGAGTGATCGAGTCGAGGTTTTCTTTCACGACGAAGGTGAGTTGTATGTGGCGTCGACGGGCGGGGGAGAGGCCCTTGTCTCCGCGTTGCTGGACTACCGTCACGCCAGAAGGATCGGAATGTGGGGTCTCATCGACAAGACGCCGGCGCTTCGCGCAAGAGTGTCAAAGCTCGAACGCACCGGTCCCGTGCTGGCATCGGCTCCACTGGGGCTCCACGTGCCACGTGTCGTCTGTGACGACGCCGAGGGGCGGCTGCTTCTGGTGGGTGATGCCGCAGGGACCCCCGACCCCATCAGCGCTGGGGGACTGGCGTTGGCGTTGTCTTCGGTGGGTCCCGCGGCGGACGCCATCATCCGTGGACACCTCGCGGCGTATCAGCTAGAACGTCTGGAGATGGGACGTCGGGCCAACCGCGTCGCAGGTCTTTTGCTCGGGTTGTCCCGAAGCGAGCGGCGGGCGGCGTTGACTCTTCGGTACGGACAGTCAGTCATTCCACGCCTGGTCGAGCGCGTGGTGCGCCCGCCCGCGCACGTCCCTTGGCAACCGGTCTCCGAATACCGGTCACAGCCACATCCTCCTGTCCGGTGATGAGTTCCGAGGTTGGGATGTCGTTGGCGAGACGGTCGCTCGTCCGAGAGATCATGGACGATCACGAGCCTCCGCAAGCTGTCGTCGATGAAGTGTACCGAGTGCTGGAGTTGATCAATCGGTGGTTCGGCGGCACTCGAGCGACACTCGCGCGATTCAAGTCTTTGAGCCGTCAGTGGGAGCCGGGGGCTCGAATAGAGGTGCTAGATGTCGCGTGTGGTGGCGGCGACCTTGCTCGCGCCTTGATCGATTTCGGCGCTGCCAGAGGATTCTACATTCGCGTGACCGCGCTGGATATCAGTGCGCGTGCGCTGGTTGCCGCTCGAGCGCAGGGTCGTTCAAAGGGTCATCCAAACGGTCTCGTGTTTCTGAGGGGTGACGTGCATAAGGCGCCGTTCCGCGACCGTGGATTCGACTACGTTACCTGCTCGCTCTTTTTTCACCATCTGCGCGACGACGAGGTCGTTCATGCGCTCCGTTCCTTCGACCGTCTGGCCTCCCGCGGCGTCGTCATCAACGATCTGGTCCGGGGCTGGCGTCTGTATCTGTGGAGCTGGCTGGTGACCCGACCCTGCAACGAGGTGCTTCGGCACGACGGACCGCTGTCGGTGCGCAAGGCGTTTCGACCCAGCGAGTTGTTGCCGTTGGTGTCTCGGGCGGGGATGGGCTGGTTGTCTCTCCGTCGGCACTTTGGCCATCGGATGACCTTGGGTGGTGAACGGCCACCGTCCGAGGCCTCGTCCGAGCCCGGTGTGGCCGGTGTGCCATGAGCGAACTGAGTCGCAGCACTCTCCTGACGTCGGACGGGCACCTAGCGACTCCGATCGTGACCATCAGCCCGGCCGCCAACCTGTTTGTGCGGGGGGTCGTGTCGCGCGTGACATCGAAACGCCGGCTACAGTCGGGTGCACCGAGGAGTTTTCCGCCCACATTCGTTGAGTGAGGCGCTGTCACTCGGACAGCCGATCTCTCATAATTAGGCGACATGTCCGAGCAGGTAGACAAGCCGGGAGGATCGGGGCGTGACCTTTCGGCTCTCGAGGCCTTGGCCGCCACCTACGACCACCATCACATGCAGCGGGTAATTGCCAGGACCCCCAATCATATTGAGGTCGCCCTGGCGACCGATTTGCCTGTGATGCCGACAGCGCCGGTCGCGCACGTGGTCGTCGTCGGTCTGGGCGGTTCCGCGCTACCGGCTGACGTGCTGAACGACGCATTCGTCGATGAGCTCCACACCCCGGTGGAGATCACCCGCAACTACCGATTTCCGAGGTCGGTCGACGCGACCACGCTCGTAATCGCCAGCTCCTTTTCCGGCAACACGGAAGAAGTCTTGTCAGCACTGCGGTCACTGGATGCCAGCATGCGTCGCGTGGTGGTCGTGACGGCGGGAGGAGAGCTCGCGGAGTTGGCGCGTGAGCGTCAATATCCGATGGTGCGCATACCGGCCGAGAACGAGCCAGCCGGTTTTCAGCCGAGATGCGCTATCGGCTATGTGGTGACCTATCTGGCTCGAATCATCGCGGCGGCTGGTCTTATGTCAGATCCGGTGCCACGCCTCCAGGCCGCGAGCCGATTTCTGCGGGGAGTCGACGTCAAGACGCCGGCCTGGCAGATGGCCCAGGTGCTCAATGGTCGCGTCCCGGTCGTGTATACCGACGAAAGTCACGCACTTTCGGTCGCACGCGTCGCAAAGATCAAATTCAATGAGAACGCTAAGACGCCGGCTTTTTTTAACGCGATCCCGGAGATGAACCACAACGAGATGATTGGGTTTGGCGATGGCGTCGGGACGTTTGCTGCGCTGTATATCGACGATGCCGAAAGCCATCCCTCCATTCGGAAACGATTCCACGTGATGCAGCGCGTGTTCGAGCAGGAGCAGCTCAAACATGTCTCGTTTCACGAATGGCGTATGCCCGGAGAGTCGAGGGCCGAGCGAATTTTTGCCGCTCTGACGTTTGCTGACTGGTGTTCGTTTTCGCTTGGTCTCCTCGCGGGACGCGATCCAACACCAGTCGAACTTGTCGAGGGATTCAAGGGCGTGCTTGCCGCCGACTGACCACGATGGCAGGGGCGGTCAGGCGGGTCAGAAACCCGGGGACCACAGGATGAAGTCGGAGTCTACGTCGTGATGAGAGCCAAGAATCGTTGTGTCCTCGCGTGCGCGTTCATCCCATTGGCGGTGGTCGTCAGCTTTGCCAGTCTGTCTGCCGGTCAGCCTGACCGGAGGCTTGTCGAGGCCATCAAGGCGGCTAACTTCGAGACGGCTGCCCACCTGATTGGCCAGGGTGTCGACGTCAATGTGCCCCAGCCCGATGGCGCGACGGCCCTGCACTGGGCGGCGCACTGGGACGCGGTGGAGATGGCCGAGCTGCTCATCGGCGCCGGAGCAGACGTCAATGTGGCGAACGATTACGGAGTCACGCCGCTCGCGCTGGCTTGCGACAACGGTGCCGACACGATGGTGCGCGCATTACTGAACGCGGGTGCCGATTCTAATGCTGCGCGGTCAACCGGCGAAACCCCCGTGATGACCTGCGCTCGCACCGGAAACGCGGACGCGGTCCGCCTGCTGCTCGCCCATGGTGCGGACCCGAATGCATCAGAGTCGTGGCAAGGGCAAACCGCGTTGATGTGGGCTGCCGGTGAGGGGCATATCGAGATCGTCCGAGTGTTGCTCGGTCGCGGCGCGGATATTCATGCGCGGTCGAATGGCGGTTTTACGACCTTGCTTATCGCGGCGCGTGAGAACCTGCCAGAGCTTGTGACCGTGCTGCTGGCGACGGGCGCGCGGGTGAATGACGCCGCTCCCGATGGGACGACACCGCTTCTTGTGGCGACCGTACGCGGCCATGCCGGATTGGCCGCGCTGCTGCTGGAGCACGGAGCCGATCCAAACGCGAATCGTCCCGGATACTCCGCGCTGCACTGGGTGGCGGGCTCGTGGCACACGGAATTGACCGGTCCCAACGGGATCGTGACGGATAGTGAGAATGCCGGCGAATGGCGGTCGCTCAACAACGTGCGGACGGGCAAGCTCTCACTCCTCGGAGCGCTGCTCGCCCATGGGGCAAACCCCAACGTGCGGCTCGAGAAGAATCCCCCTCAGTTCGGTTTTGCGAGTGGACGGTTTCGGGTCAGTCTGCTCGGTGCGACGCCGTTTCTGCTCGCCGCCATGGATGGCAACGTGGCTGCCATGCGCGCATTGTTCGACGCCGGCGCGAATACCGCGATGGACACGCATGAGCACACGACCCCGTTGATGGTGGCGTCAGGGCTTGGGCAGGTGCCGGCGGAAAGCCGTGTCACCGAGGGCGCCTCGCTGGCGGCCGCGCGGTTCGCGTTGGACTATGGCGGCGATGTGAACCGGACGAACGATGTTGGCCGGACCGCCTTGCATGGTGCGGCGCACATTCGGTCGGACGCTATGGTCCAGCTCTTGGTAAACCACGGCGCCCGCCTCGATACCGAGGACGAACGCGGTATCACGCCGCTCATGATTGCGGAGGGGGGTGGGCACATTCTGCTGCCCGGGCTGGGAGGTGGCTCTACGGCTGACCTGCTCCGCGCCCTCGGCAGCCGAGAGACTGTTCCGACGAGCTTTATCGATAGTTTTAGTCAAGGAGCCATTCGCTAGTGCGAGACGCGCCCACGCGGGGGATGGTCGGGTTGTTGGCGGTTGCCGTCTTCCCGGCTCTTGTCGTCGCCGCGCACGGCTCGTCGGAGAGGGGACAAGCCCCGAGCGACCGAGACGCCTCAGCTTATCAGGCGGTCGTCGAACAGTATTGCGTGACGTGTCACAACGAGCGTCTCCGCACGGGCAATCTCGCGTTGGATGGCGCGCGCCTTAGCCGCGTCGCGGATGACGCTGACGTCTGGGAAAAGGTCTTGCGGAAACTGGAAACCCAGACGATGCCGCCGCCTCGTCGGCCGCGGCCGGACGCGACGACTTACACCGAGTTTGCCTCGTGGCTCGAGATGAAGCTGGACGCCGCCGCGGCGGTCGACCCGAACCCCGGTCGACCGACACTTCATCGACTCAATCGCTTTGAATACGCCAACGCGATCCGAGATTTGCTGGCTCTCGAGATCGACAGCGAGGCGTTGCTACCGGGCGACGACATGGCCTACGGCTTTGACAACAACGCCGACATTCTCACCGTGGCTCCGGGACAGCTCGAACGCTACATCTCTGCGGCCCGCAAGGTGAGTCGCCTCGCGATCGGAGATCCGTCCATCGAGGCCGACGTTGCTCGCTACCCGCTGTCGTCGTTGTTGGTGCAGAACGAGCGCATGAGCGAGGAGCTACCCTTCGGCTCGCGCGGCGGCACCGCGATTTCTCATCATTTTCCACTCGATGGCGAGTATGTCATCAGGATCCAGCTGCAGCAGAACAGTGGCCGGCGGGAGTCTCAGGAGATCGATGTCCGGATAGATGGTGCGCGGGTCGCGCTGCTTCCCGTCGGTCGCTGGCCTGAAGGTCACGAGAACGCCGAACGAGCCGAGACCGCCGGTTCGTCGTTGACGGTGCGGGTCCCGGCGAGGGCCGGCACGCGGATGGTCAGCGTGTCGTTTGCAGAGCACACCATGGTGACCGAAGGGGTGGGCCCGCGGCACCTGCCGGTGTGGACGTTTGCGACCGGCCGAGGGTTTGTCGAGCGGATGGCACTGGAGAGTGTTGAAATCGAGGGGCCCTACAATCCGGACAGCCTCGGTCCGGGTCCCGACGGAGAATCCGAAAAGGCCAGTCGTCGCCGAATCTTTGTGTGCTCCCCGTCTCGCCAACCCGACCAACGTCTGGGCCGCACGGAAGAAGCCTGTGCGACGGAGATTTTGACCACGCTGGCGCGACGGGCCTTCCGACGGCCGGTGGCTTCTGGAGATATCGACATTGAGGTGCTTCTCGACTTCTTCCGCGCTGGGCGAGCCGAGGGCGGCTTTGATCGGGGGATTCAGCGTGCGCTTGAGAACATTCTGGTCGACCCAGAGTTTCTCTTTCGCCTCGAGCGCGACCCGCCGGATGTGCCGCCAACGACCGCGTATGCGCTGAGCGACATCGAGCTGGCTTCACGGCTTTCGTTTTTCTTGTGGAGCAGCGGCCCGGATGATGAGCTGCTGGAGGTCGCGGCGGAGGGACGGCTCAGCGATCCGTTGGTGTGGGAGCAACAAGTTCGCCGGCTACTCGCCGACACGCGTGCGAGCTCGTTGGTGACGAGCTTTGCCGCACAGTGGTTGCATCTGCGCCGGATGCGTTCGGTGACACCCGACGTCAACGCGTTTCCGGCGTTTGATGACAATCTCCGTGACGCGTTGGTGCGAGAGACCGAGCTTTTTGTCGAGAGCCAGATTCAGGGTGATCGCAGCGTGGTCGACCTTCTCACCGCGGACTACACGTTTGTCAACGAGCGGCTTGCCCGGCACTACCGCATCCCGCGCGTCTACGGGTCTCGTTT
>CAUZIB010000131.1:0-9319 GCA_963579735.1 Vicinamibacteria bacterium
ACCGGGTCAGGATACTCGGCCTTCTCCAACAGCGCCTTCACAACCGGCGAACAGCCAGCGGCCTGGGCGGCGTAGATTTTTGGGAGGTCGCCGTCGGCCAGACCTGTCTCGCGAAACTCTCGGAAGCTTCTCACGATCCGGGGCAACAAGGTCCCGCCTGCCACTGGCGACACCACGTGCTGCGGATAGCGCCAGCCGAGCTGCTCGACGATCTCAAAGCCGAATGTCTTTGCGCCTTCCGCGTAGTAGCTGCGAAGATTAATGTTGGCGAATCCCCATTGATAACGATCGCCAAGCTGGGTACAGAGACGATTGACGTCGTCGTAGTTTCCATCCACGGCGACCACATGCGGTCCGGACACGGTAGAGCCAAGAATTTTCCCGGGCTCGAGCGTCCGAGGGATGAAGACGTAACAATCCAGACCGAGCCGGGCGGCGTGCGCAGCGACGCTATTGCCCAGGTTTCCGGTCGACGCGCAGCCAAAGATCTTTAGCCCAAGCTCGACCGCCCGCGTGGCCGCGACCGACACGACTCGATCCTTGTAGGAAAGGGTCGGATGGTTCGTCGAGTCATCTTTGAGATACAGCGTGTCGACACCCAGCTCTTGGGCGAGTCGATCGGCCCTCACGAGTGGGGTGTAGCCGGAGTGAAAGCCGGTACGCGGCTCGCCCTCAATGGGAAGAAACTCACGATAGCGCCACAAGTTGGGCGCCCGAGACGCGATGAGCTCTCTGGACACATCCTTCCGAATCGCGCTGAGGTCGTACGTCGCCTCCAACGGCCCCAAACACTTGTCGCACACATAGAGGGCTTCGGCCGGAAAGGCCGTATGGCACATCGAGCACTGCAGGCCCGTGAAGTAACTCATCAACCAGTGTCCCCCGTCGCGAGCACTGGCATCCACAAGGGTGGACGCACATGAAAATCGAAACCGGCCAGCTCCCGCACCGCCCGTTCCATCATCGCGGAATCGCACGATTCGAGCGTGATGACTGTCGGGAGCTCGTGTTTGTCCCATCCAGGCTCTTGCAGGACGGAATCGACGTTGATCTCATAGTGGGAGAAAACGCCGGCCAGCGCGGCGATGATGCCCGGCCGGTCCGCCACCACACATCGCACGTAGTGCGGGGCCACGAAGTCTGAGACGACCGCGGACAACGCTGGTGAGGGCGCATCGCTCACGGCGTTCGGATACGACCCGCGCGGTCCCCGTCGGGCAATGGCCTCGAGGTCGGACACGACGGCGCAGGCCGTGGGCTCGCCACCGGCCCCGAAGCCAGAAAACGCGGTCTCGCCGCCAAAACGTCCTTCAACGATGACAATATTTTGACTGCCCTCGACCCGCGCGAGCATCGACGCGCGAGGCACGAGCGCGGGTTGTACCGACGCCAGTACTCCAGACGCCTCCGGCAGAGCTTCGACACGGGACACCTGTCGGATTGTGCACCCAAGCCGCGCGGCGTAGACAAAATCCACAGCCTCCACGGTGCGAATGGTGCGCAAGGGGATGTGGGTGACGTCGACGGGGCGGTCGAGACCCACGGTGGCCAGAATGGCAAGCTTGGCTTGCGCGTCGTAGCCATCGACATCCGCGGTCGGATCCGCTTCGGCAAAACCTAGCAACTGCGCTTCCTCGAGCGCGGCGGAAAACGAGGCGCCGTCGGTCTCCATACGCGTCAAGATGTAGTTGCAGGTGCCGTTCAAGATACCCAGCACCCGGAAGAGCGAATCTCCCGCCAAGCCTTCCTGTAAGCCCTGGATGATTGGAATCCCGCCCGCGACCGCAGCCTCAAAACGCAAGGACTGCCCGTTGCTCGCGGCGATCAAATCGAGCTCCGGCCCGTGATGCGCGATGACTTGCTTGTTGGCCGTCACGACCGATTTCCCGGCGGTGAGGGCGTTCTGAATCCACTCTCTTGCGGGGTCGAGACCGCCGAGCGTCTCGACGACCACATCGATATCCGCGGCGAGGATGTCGCCGTAGTCCTCGGTCCACACCACCGAGGACGGCACCCATCCCACGCGTTTCCGCTCGATCTGCCGGTTACAGATGTGGCTAAGACGAAGCGACGGATGCTCGCCGTCACAGATGATTCGTGCCACCGACTGCCCCACGGTGCCAAAGCCCACAATCGCAACCGTGAGCGTTGGTCGGTCTTCTCTCATCGATGTTCTAGACCCGTCTCAAGAAAAAAGGCCATCATCTCGCGAGGGACGATGGCCTCTCCGATACCCAAGAGCTCGAGCGGCGATATCATCCGTCCCGCGTGGACGGACCGATCGCACTCTACGACTCAGACGATCTGTAACTTATACCGTCTGCCTCTTTCGCAAGTCAAACAAGCGGATGTCCCGGCCAATACTGCTAACGTTCTCCGACTGGTAAGACCTTCGGCCCAGCGCCGTCACCCCCAGAAAAGCCCGTGACAATTGACTTGACGATCCTCGTCGCATATCTCGCCACGATGGTGCTGTTCGGCGTGCGAATGTCTGGTCGCGTCACGACCGTTCGTGAATATTTCTTGTCGGGCGGCCGCGTGCCAACGTGGGCGCTCTTTGCTTCCATCGTCGCCACCGAAACGAGCACCGTTACCCTCATCAGTGTCCCGGGGTTCGCGTTCGGTGGAGACCTCACATTCTTGCCTCTCGCGGTCGGATATATTTTTGGCAAGATTCTGGTCGCGGTCTTTCTGATCCCGGCGTTCTTTCGCGGACGGTATCTGACCGCGTATCAGCTCGTGGAAGCCCGCTTCGGCCCCGTCGTCGGGCGACTCACGGCTCTCACGTTCCTCGCCAGTCGCTCACTCTCCGACGGGTTTAGACTGTTCGCGACCGGGCTCGTCGTAGCGGCGGTGCTCTCCACGTGGCCCGGCTCGACACGCCTCGCCGCACAGGTGACACCGGCGGGCGCGGACCCGGCCACGGTCTTGGTGGTTGTGGCGATTGGGTTGCTAGGCGTCATCACGCTCGCCTACACGCTCTTGGGTGGGATGCGCGCCGTGATCTGGACGGACGTCGTGCAACTCGTGGTCTATATGTGTGGCGCGATCATCGCCCTCGCGATTCTCTGGCAACACATCCCCGGGGGCTGGACCGAAGTGATTACGCGCGCTCACGCCGCGGGCAAACTCCGGGTCTGGGATCTGTCCCTCGACCCAGCCCGGAGCTACACGCTGTGGTCGGGTCTTGTCGGAGGAATGTTTCTGACCGCCGGCACGCATGGAACCGACCAGATGTTTGTGCAGCGCTATCTGGCCAGCGGCTCCGCCTCTAGCGCTGCTCGCGCCTTGGTCTGGAGTGGTGTCTTCGTGCTCGCGCAGCTAGGCGTCTTTCTCGCGATAGGTCTCATGCTCTGGGTCTACTACACGGGTTATGCGCCGGCGGAGCTCGCCGCGCTCACGGTTGACGGGGTCGTCCGGACGGACCGTATCTTTCCAGCCTTCATAGTCGATCACTTGCCGATCGGGCTTCGTGGCCTAGTAATCGCCGCCATTGTCGCGGCCGCAATGTCGACCCTATCGTCCTCACTCAACTCGTCTGCCGCCTCTACCCTTGGCGACTTCTACCAGCCACTCACTCGACGCGATCGGACGGAACAACACTATGTCCGGGTCTCACGCCTATTCACGGTCGGGTGGGCGGTCATACAAGTCGCCGTGGCGGTGGGGGCGATTTGGCTGTCGCAACGTGTCGTCGACGAAGTTCTTGGCATCCAATCCTTTACCCTTGGTATCGTGCTCGGGACCTTCTGGCTCGTCAGGACATCTATTCGGAGTTCCCGGAGCGCGTTGACCGGAATTGCCGCGGGGGCGCTCATCCTCACCACGCTTCGACTGGGAACGGATGTATCGTGGCAATGGTATGTCCTGGTCGGTTCCATCAGTACCTGGGCGGTCGGGTGCGCCGCCGCTCGTTGGGGTGAGCCGCCGGACGCGGCGGCGGGGTCAACCGACACATCGGCCTCAACTACGACATGAGCCCCCAGGACCGGTTCTCGGCCGCGCGCCGCGTGCTACGTGAAGGCGTGACACGCGCGTATCCCGGTGCCGTCGTCGAGGTCGGCCGTCGCGATGGCATCCTGTGGGAGGAGGCGTTCGGGGTCGTCAGCGAAGACATGCAAGCACGGCCGACCACTCTGGACACCGTCTTTGACCTTGCTTCGCTGACAAAGGTTCTCTCCACAACCGTATTGATAATGATCGCGACGGAGCGGTCTCGGCTAGACCTTGACGCCGCCGCGGCCGAACGATTGCGAGAGTGGAAGGGTCACGATCGTGAGACGGTCACGCTAGCCGATTTTCTTGCGCACACGTCAGGACTGACGGCCCACCTCCCTTTCTTTCGGGACCACGGAAGCCGGGCCGAGTTTGAGTGGGCCATCTCCCGTCTCGCCTTGGAGTACGCCCCCCGCACCAAGTCGGTCTACAGCGACCTCGGTTTTATCCTCCTGGGTTTTGTCCTGGAGGACATACTCGGCGACACGGTGGACCGCAGCTTCTCCCGACTGGCCACCGCGCGATTTTGGCCGGACATCAGATTTCGCCCGGACCTCGGGATGCGGCGCCGGTGCGCTCCGACGGAAGTCGATCCATGGCGTGGGAGGCGGTTGGTCGGCGAAGTCCACGATGAGAACGCGTGGGCGCTGGGTGGTGTCGCCGGGCACGCTGGGCTGTTTGGGACCGCAACCGCGGTAGGACGAATCGCGCGAGAGGTTCTCGGGGCGTTGCAAGGAGAGGACACCTTTGTCCGCCCGTCCACGATGAGGGCCTTTGTCCTTCGCACGACAATCCCACACAGCACACGCGCCCTTGGCTGGGACACGATGCAACCGACATCGTCGTGCGGCACGCGTATGTCTGCCAAAGCTATTGGCCATACAGGTTTCACCGGAACCTCGCTCTGGATCGACCCGTCTGCCGACGTCTATGTTGTGCTGTTGACCAATCGAGTCTGCCCGACCCGGGCCAACAACCAGCTCCTCGCGATTCGCCCTGCGTTCCACGACGCGGTCTTGACCGCGCTGGAGTCCTAGAACGCACCATCTCGTGGCAGCTGCTCTCGATGACGGGAAACTCGATCGCGCTCACGCCGCTTGACTGGGTCGTCCTGAGCGCTGTGCTGCTGATACCCGTCCTGGTCAGTCTTCGCTACTATCGACACGCCGGATCCAGCGTCCGGCAGTTCTTCTTGGCCGGACGGGATCTGCCCTGGTGGCTCGCCGGCACCTCCATGGTGGCCACGACATTCGCCGCTGACACGCCGCTCGCAGTAACCGGACTCGTCGCCGCGAACGGGATCGCCGGAAATTGGATGTGGTGGAATGCGGGGCTCGGGAGTATGCTCACGGTCTTTTTTTTCTCACGACTGTGGCGACGTGCGGGCATCGTCACCGACGTCGAGTTCGCGGAGCTCCGATACAGCGGACGACCGGCCGCTGTTTTGCGCGGCGTTCGAGCCTTCTACCTCGGACTCCCCATCAACTGCCTCATCATCGGCTGGGTCAACCTCGCGCTGGCCAAGGTCCTCTTCATCACCCTGGGATGGGATCGGCTGACAGCGGTCTTTGTCGGGTTGGGCGCCACCGGCGTGTACGCCTCGCTGTCCGGTTTGAGGGGCGTGGTCATCACTGATGTGATCCAGTTTGGGTTGGCCATGGTCGGTTCAGTGGCGCTCGCCTGGTTTGCACTCTCGGTCGCAGAGGTCGGCGGTCTCGACGGCCTTGTGGCCACGCTCCCAGCGCACACGTTCGAGCTACTGCCGACGATCGGTGAGGATGCTGCGGCTTCCCTGACTGTCGGAACCGACACATTGGCTCTGCCGCTGGCCGCTTTTGTTGCGTATCTGGGCGTACAGTGGTGGGCGAGCTGGTATCCGGGCCAAGAGCCGGGTGGCGGGGGCTACATCGCCCAACGGATGATGTCCGCTCGTGATGAACGGCACGCACTCTTCGCCAGCCTCTGGTTCACGGTGGCCCACTATTGCATTCGGCCGTGGCCGTGGATCCTGGTCGCGCTCGCGTCTGTCGTGTTGTATCCGGGATTGGCCGATGCTGAGTCGGGTTACGCCCTCGTCATCCGCGACCATCTTCCGTCCGGCTGGCTCGGCTTGCTGATTGGCACTTTCTTCGCCGCCTATATGTCGACCGTTTCTACTCAACTCAACTGGGGTGCCTCGTATCTGGTCAACGATGTCTACGCCCGATTTATCCGAGGAGGCGCATCCGACCCCGAGCTTGTGCTCGTCTCACGAGCCGCGACGCTCACGCTCATGGTGCTCAGCGGTGTCTTGACCTTTCATCTGGACAGCGTGCGACAGGCATGGGAATTCGCGCTCGAATCCGGGGCCGGGGTGGGTCTCGTGCTCATTCTCCGATGGTATTGGTGGCGCATCACCGCAACGTCGGAAATCGTCGCCCTCGTCGCGTCCGCGGCCGGATTCTTGCTATTGCGGAGCCTTACGGATATTCCGTTTCCTGATTCGCTACTTTACCTCGTGCCGTGGACAACCGGTTGGTGGTTGCTCGCGACCTGGCTTGCATCACCGGAGCCAATGCACCACCTCGTCTCATTTCATCAACGGGTGAGTCCCGAAGGACCCGGATGGGGCCCGGTCATCGAGGCCGGGCAGATTCGGGCTCCGCGGTCTCTGAGGCGCCCGGCACTGGAGTGGATCGCCGGATGTGTACTGGTCTACGGCATTCTGCTCGGAGTCGGAAATGCCCTCTTCGGGTCGGCGGCAACAGCCGGCGTATGTCTTGCCATCGCTACGACCGCTGCCGCATGGCTCTGGGTCCAGTATCGGGGGACGTCCTAGCAGCCCGTATCATGGTGAAAGTCCCGCTGCAGTCGAGCCGCAAGCGGCCGGGGTCTCGAGCCCGTCAACGGTCTGCTAGGGCTCGAGGCGCTCCCACCACACGGTGCCGGAGTTGACAAACCGCTCGTCGTCGATCGACACCTGCCGCCGGATGCGGAAGGCACTCGGCGACGTCATATAGGTGCGGCCTCGTACGCGCACGCGCTGGCCATGACGAATGATCGAGGGTGCCTCCCAGTGATGGGACGAGTAGCCGCCTGGGTCTCCTCCAATTGGGCCGGTTTTCACGAGCTGGAACCCGCGGCTATCCTCTTCGATCCGAACCAGGTACTTGGCCCGGCGGTCATACACGAGAAGGGACTCGATCTCGATCGGCTCGTCTCCGATCGCCCCGGTCGTGGTGCTCTCATACGTGCAGCCATCCCGATACCGGATCGTCTCGGTGCCAAGAAACTCCCCTGCGCCCAAGGGTGACTCCGGAAGCACGCCTTCGATTTTCCAGGTCCCGATAAAGTAGTGCGGGTCGAACGGTGCCGAATCGTCTCCTTGTTCTTCACCCTCGACTCCGACCGTTGGTCGTCGAAGCCTATTCAACCCATCGATCAGATCAAGTTCTTGCCTGGTCAAACACTGTCCGGAGACCGGTGTCTCCCCCGGTTCGAGTTTGACAATCGGCTCGGCCTCAACTTCGGCTGGGCTTTGTGCATGCACGATCGAAGATGCCGCGCCAACCACCACCGTCCCGAAGATTCCGATTCCGAGCACGACGCTCACCATGCGCCGCAACGACGGCGGCCTCATTCTTCCGCCCACCATGACTTATTGCGCGGCCTCGCAGTCGTCTCTCAACCCCACGACGGCCAGCAGGTTGATACGTGCAGTCTCATCGGTCTCAATCAACAAACCTTTGACCAATACTGTATGTCCCGGCCGCAGATCGCCCGTTGCGTTCACTTGGTCGGGGGTGGTGAACGCCGCGCGCGTCCCGGACCGCAACAAGCCGTCTGAATCCAGGAACTCGGCAATCCCGACCAGTTCGAACGCTTTTACCCCAAGGGCTGTCGCGCGGGCTTCATCGACCTGGTCGCGGTTGAACACGCCGGCTTCACTCACCACCGGTTCCGGACTACGCGTCAGCCACCACGGCCCGTCGGGGCCTCCTCGCTGCTCAACGCATCCGACCGTTTCGACGACGTCGACCTGACCGGAGCGAGCCGCCGTCCCTTGCGAATCAGCGTCGTCCTGCCCGACGCCACTGGCATCGCTTACTGTCGAAAGGCCAGACGACGACCAGAGCACAGCCCACGCCAAAACCACCCGCAGCGCCACGACCCAGCGACGACCAAGTCGTCGTCCTGCAGCGTTCGTCATGAGTGGTCAGTCCTCTAGGTTTCGATCGATAGCCGTCAGTCTCGTCCGTACTTGTAACTAGTCCTGACTGCCGCCCTCGTTGGTATCGAGCGAGGCCTCGGACTCGCGCACGTATCGCACGTTGGTAAGGAACATGTCATCCCAGCTTTGCTCCGACCAATACACCTCTTTGTGTGGAGCCGGGTTGAGCCTATTCGCATTCGAGTTGTCGTAGCGTGCGATCGCCTTGATAGTACTCCCCGCTGGCGCTTTGATCGGCTCTGTCAGCTCATACTCAAACTGCCAGTCAAAGTTGTAGTTGGGAACACGAAGCAAGACTTGCTCTCGCCCATCTGGATAGGTCAGCACGTACGTGAAGTCCTTGCCGCGGACATGCGCGTGGACGAACAAGCTTTGAATGACCGAGTCGTATTGCAGCGCGCCGATCCCGGTGACAGTCCAGTTCGCGTCGTTGGCTGGAATCGTTCCCAACAACGGGTTGAGGCCCTGTCCCACTTGACGCCGTCCAGCGACGGCGCGTTCCTCGGGTGTCAGCGGCGGAGGCGCGATCAATTGTGCGCCCTCCGAGGTGTACTCCCGGAGAGATAGCGACCGCTCGCGTTGAGAAGCATCCTCGGTCGCCAGCCACGCCCCGACCGAGGGTCGGGCTCTCTCTGGCTGACCGGTGGCCTGATAGTGCAAATTCCAAATTATGTAATCGAAGAGGTCCCCGCGGATCTCCCGTGACTGACCAGGCCGGGCCACCGCCGCCCCCACTCCCGGGATATATGGACCGAACCCGGCGCGCGCGCGTGCCCTCTCCTCAGCGTCGACGCTGCCTCGCGCCGGGCGGTTGGCCCGCAGCGCCTTTCGCTCAGCCGCTACGGCGTCGGCTTCGGCGTCAGGGTCCGGGACCGGCACGTAGTCCACCGTCGGCCCGCCTGGCCACGCCGGACCCGTTCCAAGCACCATTCCAGGCGGCATGTTCACAAGCCCGGTGGTGATGTGATGGGTCGCGGCGTAGTTGCCGGGTCGCACCTGAGTCGCCGCGACACGCATCGACTCGTCAAATGGAAGAGGTGAGTACAGGTTAAAGTTTGGAGTCTCTCCGTCTGCAGGAACTTCCCACTCGATCGGAAACTCGATGACATAGTC
>CAUZIB010000132.1:0-9294 GCA_963579735.1 Vicinamibacteria bacterium
TCCTGCTGTGCGATCCACGCGGCCGCCGCGTCCGCAGACTCGAGATTCAGGGCACCCCGCAGATGGCTCACGTCGTATTCCTCGGGCGTGCGCGCATCAATCAGCAGAAGGGGTGGCGACGGCTCGGTAAGCATCTTCGAAAGCTCGGTCGTAGTGATACTCGGTGTTTCAGGAAAGCGATCCGCGATCAGTGTGTCGACGGACGACCATTCGAGGGATTGCGGCCCGCCGCCGCACCCGGCGAGCAGTAGTGCGAGGACAACAGATAGCGGCTGGAGGAGGCCGTGACGCCGCGCGTCACGGGCGGCGAGGGCATACGTGAGACGTATCACGAGTCAGATCCGACAGAGCGCCACGCGACGCTATGAGGCCTTGTCGTCTCGTTGCTTTCGCCGATGGTCAGAAACCGCAAGGGCGGCGTCCGTCAGCTTTGGGTCGACAGAGCCGTTGAAATGGGCGCCGTCGGCAATCGTCACGGCCGCCGTCACGATGAGTCCGTTTGTGCGGCTTGACTCCAGGAGCTCGACCCGTTCGGTGCCGATCAGTTTTCCAGTGGCGTTGCCGAGCACGGTAATTGTGCGTGCGACGATTTCATCCCCGACGCTGCCGCTCTTCCCAACTGCGACGCCGTGCTTGGGGACAATCACATGTCCGTCCACGGTGCCGTCAATAATCAAATGCTCGCCGGAACGAATCTCCCCTTTGATCACGAGAGTCGAGCCGAGCACCGTGCGTCCGTCCGCGCTGTTTGCGCCGGGCAACGTGATGAGTTCATCAAGAGAGGTGACCACCAGCGTGTCGCTCCTTGGCTCATCATAGTCGAAGAACCTGCCGGCGGTGCGCGCGCGACCGGCCGAGCCGTCTCACCTTGACAATGTTCCGGACGGGGCATCCCTTCTGGCCTCGTGGCGCCTCGGTGGCGTAATGAACCATACGCTCGCGTGTCGCCGCCCACAGGCCGGGTGTCGCGGTCCGGGTCCACAGTCGAGGCAAGACGGAGACACACGACACTAATGGGAGACCAGCGTGTAGACCGCCTGCTCGAACGCGTCGAATACGTTGAGGATCTGCGGGTCGGCGAACGGCAGGACTTGACTCAGTATTGCCCCCGCCACTCCCGAATCAGAGTCGATCCAAAAGTAGGTGTTGTATAGCCCGGCCCACGCCAGGCTGCCCGCGGAGCGACGCCCCGGTTGGTTATCCAGGTTGATGAGAAATCCGAGCCCAAATCTCCCGCGGCCGTTCGCCGTGGGCGTGAAGTCGTTCGAGCGCTCGGGAAGGGCGGATGCGATCGCGCCTGCCGGCAGAGCCCCGACCTGGTTTGTCGCCATCATCCTGACGGTCTCGGCGGAGACCACCCTCGTACCGTCGAGCACGCCGCCGTTGAGCCACATCTGCAAGAACCGCCCGTAGTCCGGTGCCGTCGACCACAGCCCGCCCCCGCCGTTGAACGATGTGACTAGCGGTGGGTTCTGTCGCACATCTTGCGTGAGCCCCTCGTCGGCGTGCCGCCGGGACAGCGCGACGGCCCGGGGCCAGTCGGCTTCGGGCACGTTGAACGCGGTGTCCGGCATCTGTAAGGGGTCGAATATGTGCTCGCGGAAGTACGCCTCCAGAGGCTGACCGGACACTGTTTCGACGAGACGACCGACCCAGTCGATGTTTGTTCCGTACCACCACGATGTCCCGGGGTCAAAGAGCAACGGCCCGACGACGACGCCGTCGCCAATGACCGACTCGAATTCGCGGAGAGTCTCGCTCGTGAATGCGTAGCCAAATCCCGCGGTGTGGGACAGTAGCTGTCTGACGGTGATCGGCGTCGATGGAGGACGCAGCTTGTAGGACCCGCTGTCGGCGTCGAACGACTCCAAGACCTGGGCCCGCCCGAGCTCTGGCAGGTAGGTCGCCGCGGGCGCGTCAAGGTTGACGGCGCCCTGCTCGACGAGTTGCATCGCGGCCAACGACGTGACGGGCTTTGTCATTGATGCGATCCGAAATATCGCGTCGACCCGAAGGAGCGCCCCATCCTCTGTGTCAGCCGTGCCGAATGCACCGCGATAGACGACGCCCTGTCTGTCAACCGCGATAGCGACGAGTCCGAGAGCGTCCTGCCGCCGAATGGCGTTGGCGAGCACCTCGTCGATAAGCTCCTTCGCGGTGGGTGCGGTCTGACGACGGCCTTCCGCCAGCGGGTAGAGCCACGGGCCATATCCAAGGGCAAGTGTGAGCGCGACGACGACAACGAGGCCAACGCGGGGGCGCTGGTGTATCGGCGGATGGCATGGGAGTCGCTGTGTGGTCATGATGCGCTCGCATCGTGGAGCAGGTTGGCCCGCAAGTCAACCGGCGAAGCGAACCGGCCCTGCGGCGAAACGAACCGGCCCTGCAAAGATGTCAACCCATGCGTGCCGCGTGCACGAGATTGCAGAACCGTCGTCGACAGCGAGCAGGGCTCATCCTGGTCACCTCTATCTCGGTGCATCCCAAATACGCCGCGTACTCGACGACGGTGCGGGCGCATGCGGCGTAGAAGGACTCCGGGACCGACGCTTCGAGATAGAGCGCTTTGATCTCGAAGCAGCCACTTTCGCGATGAGCCTTGCAATCCATTCGACCCACGAATCGGTCCGCAAACAACAAGGGCAGGCAGAAGTATCCCCACCGGCGTGAGCGCGCGGTCACATAGCACTCGAGCTGATAGTCAAAGCCAAAGAGACTGACCAACCGCTTGCGCTGAATAACGGCATTGTCGAACGGTGACAGGATTCGCACCACTGGTGCCAGCGGTCGTTGACTGGTGCCGACCGTGGCGGGCGGGCCATAGAAGTGGTCGCCGTCGACGTCCAGTCTCGTCAGGCTGCCGGCCGCGAGTCGCTCGGCGAGTACCCGACTCACCGCCGCTCGGACCGCGGTTCCAGGACGGCCATAGGTGACTGATTGCGCGGTGGTGATGCCATGAGCGCGCAATGTCGTGTCGACCAGGTGTGTGGCGTATTCGGTCGTCGTTGGCTCGGTCGTCGCAACGTCGGCCGGCAGCAGACGTTCGGGCAGGTCGTAGCGCTTTTCGCATCCATCACGGCCTGCGCTCATCAGGTCGCCTTGCATATAGAGCTGCTCGAGCGCGCGCTTGGCGGGCTTCCAATCCCACCACCCCGTGGACGTCGTGCGCGCATCGTCGAAGTCACGGGCCTTGAGCGGGCCTTCCGCGTGGATACGGTCCAGAACGTAGCGCATGAGCCTCTGGTTAGACGAGCGCGCCCAATGACGTTCACCGCGTTTGATCGCGTGCTTGCGCACCAACGAGTAGCGATAGTCCCGCATCGGGAGATAGGCCGCAGCGTGACCCCAGTATTCGAACGCGTCTCCTTGTCTGACCAGGGTATTGAGATAGTCGTCGCGATAGCCGCTGACCCGAGACCACATCGTGTGATGATGTGCGCGGGCCACGACAGAGATCGTGTCGATCTGAATATAGCCAAGCTGCTCGATCACCTGCCGAGCACCCTTGAGCCCGGTTCCCAGGCGGCGGTGCCCGGTCAGGCCTTGGCGCCGCAATGCAATTCGCCGCAATCGAGTCGTCGACACGCGCATTGGCTGACTTCGCGCCTTATCTCACCGTGTTCCGCCGCTAGCGTCGCCCCAGCGACCGTCCAGCGGTGTGGGTGGTTGCCGCGTCTCGCTGAGCTCTGGGAGACTGTTCAGGGGAGAACGATACGTTGCGGCCAGGACCGGACGCTCGCTCACCTTGCTGGGCCTCGACCGGCTGATGCGGAGCTGCGCCCGAGGAGCGGCAACATGCGCTTTTTGTGTGCGCTGCGCGAGCGAGCGCATAGCGGATCGGACTACGGCTGTGGCGCGTCCACCGGGTGATCCGCGGGCGATGACGCGGAGATGATCAAGAGCATGCACCCGGTGCTGGTGGTCTGGACACCGTGGTACGGACCGGCCTCGGCTCGGTGATAGTCACCCGCGGTCAGGGTTTCGCCATCGCAGGCAATGTCTCCTTCGAGCACGAACGACTCTTCAACCCCCTCGTGGTGATGCGGTAAGTAACTCGCGCCAGCCTCCATCCGCACGAGCCTGGTCTCCCGGCCCCGTGCACGGTCGACATACAGCGGTCGGATCGTGATCCCGGGAAATCCGCTCTGTTTCCACGGCGTGGCTCTCGCCAGGATCGTCGAGCGGTCGTGTGTTCCCGCGCCGGAGCTCGTGGACGGCGATGACGTCCGGATGGCGTTCAGCACCCGCTCTCGAACCTCCCGGGGGGGCGTCGTCGCGACGCTCAAGGCAAGATCGGACGATACGTGTTCAATCGCCCGATCTTCTTGGTCGCACTCGTCACACCCGGTGGCCAGATGCACCTCAAAGAGGGCCGCGTCGCTGGGCGACAGGCTCCCGAGCACATACAACGCGGCGTATGTCTCCGCGTCTTCCCGCGGATGGCCTGGCTTGATCGTCACGACCTTGGCTCCATACCGCGAAGCTCGTCACGCAGCGCCGCCATCGCCGCGCGGGTGCGGGTCTTGGCGGTGCCCAGTGGCCAGCCGAGTTGCTGTGCGGCCTGAGATGGAGACAACCCTTGAAAGTATGCGGCCTCCAAGACCTGTCGGTGTTCGGGTTTGAGCTGCTGAACCGCGCGGCGAACGGTCGCTCGTCGTTCGTTGGTCATGAAGATCTCGGCCGGGCCGTCTCCCGGATCACTGACGTCGATATCCATCGGAGTCGTGACCCGCGCGCGTCGTTGTGAGGCACGGAGGCGGTCAATGGCCCGGCTCCGCGCGATCATGATCAGCCAGCCCAGCGGAGTGCCGCGAGTGGGATCGTATCGGTCGGCCTGCGCCCACACTTGCTGATA
Organism: Vicinamibacteria bacterium; assembly: GCA_963579735.1. Taxonomy (GTDB): domain Bacteria; phylum Acidobacteriota; class Vicinamibacteria; order Vicinamibacterales; family UBA8438; genus CAUZIB01. The sequence goes on from CAUZIB010000132.1 coordinate 4,856, forward strand.
CACCTCCAGCGTCGACTCTTCCGCATCGCGACCGTCACCGAGGATGCTCTTCGTGAGTCCAAAAACCGTCGAGCACGTGAGACCGTACAACGCGGCCAGACCTGCCTCGTCCTGACGGGCGACCCGTGCCATTAATGCACGGCAATCGGTGTCCACCGGTCCCGGTCGGTGAGGGGGCTCGGTGACGCTTTTTGCGTTGTGCCAGGATGAAGCGGCATGGGCAACTGCGTAGTCGGTAACTGAGTAGCGGGTAACTGGCACTCCAACCGTGCCGTTGCGGTGTGTACGAGCACATTGTGTCCTTGGTCGTCGTCGTGACGCAAATGCGGTGGCGACCTCGGAACCGGCACCGCGCGTATTGAGGGTCCTGTGGGCGAGGGTGACACTCCGAGTGGCCCGCTCAAGATCTCGCAATACCCGTAACTACGCATCGGGATGGCCGGTTGGATTCGCTGCGTCCTGGTTCGGCGAGGCATTGGCGACTGGAGCCGATGCGCAAGCCGCGGGGCGAAGTCGAGAGCGTTTCGCACGACGGCGGGCACTGCGGTGGAAGAAGACCAGACGTTCGTACCGACGAACGCGAGCCCGTCCACCAGCGGTTGCTCCACCAGCAGCCCGATCGCGTGGCCTCCGCCGCACCTGTCGTCACGGTAGACTGGACGCGTTTGGCTGGCTAGGATTGCTGCAGCCAGAGGTCGCCATGCTTCCTTGTTTACACCGCATCCATGATTCATCTCGGCGTGCGTATTGGATCCATCGCCTTCTTGTCGCTCTCGCGCTTGCCGGGACCACGGCGTGGTTCACGGCGATAGCCAGCCGCGCTCAGACAACGTCACCGGTGGCTCGGGAGGTTCCGACCCGCGCGTTGCCAGCGCCGGCCAGCGTGAGCCAGGAATTGCAGCGACTGCTCGCCGCGCCCGTTTCTGAGAAGTGGGACCACCCGCCTACTACGGTCGAGGAGTGGACAGCCCTGGTCGACCAGATTGCGCGTGATCCCGGGCCGGTACTTGCGGAGTTCGAGGTCGAATTTGAGCCCGTGGTCGTCAACGGCGTGAACGCCTACCTCTTGACGCCCGAGGCGATTCCGCCGGAGAACCGCAACCGACTGCTCATGCATCTCCACGCGGGCTGCTACATGATGTTCGGTGGCGAATCGGCTATGGTGGAAGGCGCGTTGCTGGCAGGCTATGGTGGCTTCAAGGTTCTGTCCGTCGATTACCGTCGTCCAGCAGAACATCGTTACCCCGCCGCGCTCGACGACGCCGTCGCGGTATGGACCGGAGCGCTGGAGATGGAGGCCGCCGAACGAATGGGAATCTTTGGTGCCTCCGCGGGAGGCGCCCTGACGCTGTCGACCGTCCTGCGATTGAAGCAGGAGGGATTGCTGCTGCCCGCAGCTATTGCGCCGGGGACACCGATGGCGGACCTGACAAAGAACAGCGACACCTTCTATACGAATCGTCTGGTCGACAACGTGCTCATGGGGCTCGAAGGACGCTGCCAGGCCATGGCCGAGGTGTACGCCGACGGGCACGACCTACGCGATCCGCTCGCCGGTCTATGGAGACATGAGCGGGTTTCCTCGGACGATTCTGACGACCGGTACCCGAGACCTGTTTCTGAGCGACACCATCCGCGTGCATCGCAATCTCTGGAAGGCTGGCGTCGTGACCGACCTTCGCGTGTATGAGGCGCAGGCGCACGCGTCCTATCTGCGCGACGTTCCCGAGAGGCAAGAGGCGTTTGAGGAGATGGCCCGGTTTTTTGATACACACCTTGACCGGGAGTAGGCCCTGGCGGCCCTGACAGGAGGAGAGCTCGTATGCCGAGACACCTGAACACCCCTACCCGAATCGGACGCCGCGGCGTGACCGTGGTCGCCGTTCTCTTGTCGCTCTGCGCAGTAGCCGCGCAAGCTCAGAATCGGATGCCCCCTATTCCCGACGAAGAGATGACGGACGCGCAGCGCGAGGCAGTGGAGGAGTTTAGGGCGACGCGTGGCGAGTTGAGCGGACCGTGGGCCGTTGTCTTGCGCAGCCCGGAGCTCCTCAATCGCTTGCGCGGCGTCAGTGACTACCTGCGGTTCAATAGTTCGTTGCCGCCTCGCCTCTCCGAGTTCGTGATCCTGATCACCGCTCGTGAGTGGACGCAGAACTACGAATGGGCCGCGCACCAGCCTCTGGCGGTGGAGGGTGGTCTGAATCCCGATATCGCCGCCGCGGTCGCCGACGGGCGGCGCCCAGCCGGGATGGCCGCCGACGAAGAAGCGCTATACGACTTTTGCACCGCGCTCCACCGCGATGGGAAGGTGAGCGATGCCACGTATGCTCGGGCCCTGGCGGAGTTCGGAGAGCAGGGAATCGTGGACATGGTAGGGCTAAGCGGCTACTACTCGCTGATTGCGATGGTATTGAACACGGCGCGGACGCCGCTTCGGCCGGGTGCGACGGCCGCGCTCGAGCCGTTCCCTCGCTAACCGCTGCCTGTCGTCGGCCTGGGGGACCTGCGGTGGTGCGGGTCTGACTCGTCCAGTCGGCGCTGTTCGTGCTCATGAGTGGATTCGGTCAAAAGACCAACCTGGCCGTGCCGCGCTGGGTTCGAGGACGACTCGAGTTCTTTGTCCAGCGCCACCACGAACGCCTCGAGGTGGCCGAGCAACTCGCGGAGCGCGTCCTCCTCTGAGATGTTCGCTGGTGTCAGCCGCTCGTCGTCTCTTTCAATGAACTCTTCAGGAGCGGCCTCGACAATGTTCAGCGCGCAGTCCGCATGATGTCGAGCGTCTGGACCGGTGACTCGACCACTTCGTGATATTTGAACGACCGACCGAGCTTCGCGTCGGCGCGTCTCCATCTGGCCAAGACCTCCAAGGAGGCGCTCAGAGTCCCGCAGGCTGCTATCCATTGGACGGAGGCCGACAGCAGCGCCATTTCAACGCGCGGCACCGACGATACGGTCGCGAACATCGCGATGAGATACGCAGGGAGGAGTAGTTTGACGTTGGCCTTTCCCGGCGCATAGGAGCAGGTGAAGGGCAGCTTGTTCAGCCGGATGAGCAAGAGCTCTATCCAGTATCGCGGGCCACGACGCACCAGAACACCGTGTGCCCGATAGCGAGTGTCAGATTCCACGAAACCGCCGATGTGAGGAACGTCAGGACACCGATAGGCGTCAGGACGATCAAGAATCGCCTTGTGGACTCCGTCGACATACGCCACCGGTCGCCAGATTCAGTCATCCGAAAGACCCGGAATGTTGATGGCGACCGCAGACCCGACGACTAGCGTCACGACGGCCGCCGCCTTGGCTGCCACGATGACGGGTGTTCTCACCGGCTGAACACCGAGCATCGCCGCATCAGTCCGGCTCGGAAAGAACCGGTCCACACCAGAACGGTGAGAACACCGATGGTAGCCATCGAGTATCCGACGAAGAAGACCTTGTCCGGCCAAAACAGCTATCCGATCGTCTCGGGAGACACACCCATCGTCTCCAGCCACGTCCCCTTGAACATCAGCGTCATCCCGATAAACATGGCGGGTCCGAGAAACACGGTGCCCAGGCCGATGGCTGTATGGCGAAGGTCGACGTCATCGGGGATGAGGTCGCTCTCAAAAAGACCTCGAAAGAACGTCTCAAAGAGCAGGGGAAACCGTCCGCGGACCGAACGCTCCACGTCGCCTCTTCGTGTGCTCAAAGGGTCCAATGTATAAAGGATTAGACACCGGTCGCGGGTCACAGGCCTCAGGATACGCCTCGCACCTGAGCCTTCCCGGGACACGGGTGAGTCATCGAGAGACCAGTGTCGAAGTATCAGTACGGGTCACAAATTCGCGGTGCTTTGTATTCGGTGCCACCGACTGCCAAGAATGTGGTGAGCGGACGAGCAGCGCCACCGACGCTTCATAGATAGTGGAGAAGCGTTCATCTGCAGCAACGAGGGCGGGAGTGGATTCACGTGGTCACATCGCAGCGCTTGAGCTATCGACGGGTGTCCCAACACGAGGTTGACGTCTTTCACTCGCTGTGTCTCGACCCACATGTGAAGCGGTACCTGTTGGACGGTTTGGACATCTCCCGCACGTGGGCGGTTGACGCGGTTCGCCAGAGTGACCGTCTTTTTGGCGGCGAAGAGGTTGGTATGTGGTTGGTTCAGCGTGAAGACACGCGAATCGGGTTTTGCGGCTTTCATGTGTTCGACGAGCTGGGCCCTGAGCCCCAGCTTCTGTACGCGTTTACTGGCGAGCACGCCGGGTTCGGTTATGCGACGGAAGCGGCCACGGCCATGATCGCTGAGACCGAGCGTCTGGGATGGTCGCGCGTGGTTGCCGCGGTCGACCGACCAAATGGCGCCTCGGTTCGCGTGATCGAAAAGGTCGGGTTTGTCGGTTGCGGCCGCGTCCCTGGAGTCCTAGGCGACACGTTGCTGTTCGAGCGGTTTT
>CAUZIB010000133.1:0-8874 GCA_963579735.1 Vicinamibacteria bacterium
GATCCTCGTTCTCCGGAGTCGTGGCCGTGGTCGTGATCTTCCGGGGACGAGTAAGCGCATACGTCGCCCCGGCCTCATCGATCACGTCTATGGCGCTGTCAGGTAGCCGGGATTCTCGCAAATGGCGACTCGCCAGCTTGGCGGCCGTTGCCAACGCTTTGTCGGCATAACTGACGTCGTGATGGGCTTCGTAGTGCGGCCGGAGCCCCTCCAGAATCTTTGACGTTTCTTCTACGGACGGCTCGTCGACCACGATTTTCTGGAACCGGCGTGCCATCGCCCGGTCCTTCTCGATCTGTTTGTATTCATCAAATGTGGTCGATCCAACCACCCGCAGATCGCCGGCCGTCAGCAGTGGTTTGATCAAAGTCGCAAGGTCCATCGTGCCGCCCGTCGTGGCTCCGGCTCCCACGGTCGCGTGCACTTCATCGATAAAGAGAATCGGCATCGCGCGCTTGGCGAGCGCGGTCACCACCGCCTTGAAGCGTTCCTCGAAATCGCCCCGAAACCGCGTGCCGGCCAGTAGCGCGGCCGTATCGAGTGAATACACCTCCGCTCCCTGGAGTCGACTGGGCGCGTCGTCCTCGAGTAGCCGCATGGCCAACCCTTCCGCCAGCGCCGTTTTTCCGACACCGGCGTCGCCAACGAAGACCGGGTTGTTTTTTCGACGCCGGCACAGGATCTCCATGGTCCGTCGCAGCTCCGGGACCCGGCCGATCAGTGGGTCGAGTCGTCCCTCCGCGGCCCGCTCTGTCAAGTTCACGGCGTAGGCCGCCAACGGGTCACCCGAGGTTGAGGAGCCTTCCTCGCCGACGCCCGCTTCGGCGCCATCGCGCTGAGTCTCGTTCTCGCCGTTGTTGACGAGCGGGACCTTGGAGATGCCGTGCGAGATGTAATTGAGTACATCAAGTCGCGTGACTCCCTGAGCCTCCAGGAGTTGGGCCGCATACGACTTCGACTGCTGGAGCACGGCGGCCACGACATCACCCGAACGTACTTCATCTTTGCCCGCGCTCTGGACGTGAAGGACCGCGGTTTGGAGGACCCGTCGGAAACTCAGGGTTTGCGCCGGGTCTCGGCTGCGCTCGCCTTTACCAAACGTCTCGAGGGTCCCCAGGAATTCGTCGAGGGTTCGTCGCAGGATAGGAAGATCTGCTCCGCATGCCGACAGAATGCGTTCACCTTCTGGATCGTGGGCCAAGGCATAGAGCAGGTGCTCTAGTGTGAGGTGAGTGTGACGTCGCGACGCGGCTTCGCGATAGGCGACGTTGAGAATCAGTTCGAGTGAGGCGCTAAACATTGGTCGGGGCTACCCTTCGTCTTCAATGCTGGCTTGCAGCGGAAACCCCTCACGCTTTGCCAGGTCTCGCACCGTTTCCACTTTTGTCTCAGCCACTTCGTAGGTATACGTGCCGCACCTCGCCTGTCCCTGCGTGTGCACTTGCATCATGAGTCGAAATGCTTCAGCCGGGCTTTTTTGAAACACGTCCTCGAGCACGGCAATGACAAATTCCATGGTCGTGTAGTCGTCGTTCAGGAGGACGACGCGATACAGCTTGGGCGTCTTTGTCTTGTGCCGCTGCTGCTCGAGGACAGCTTCGCCGGGTCGGCCAGTTTCACTCGACATTGGGAGGTGCCTTCTTTTTTAGAGTACTGACACGCCTTTTCCGAGGTCAAGACAGTGAGAGGGTGCATAGTACAATCTGACCGCAATGGAGACACTCGCACGGGGGATGACATACGTCGATCTCGACTTCCTCGGGCGTCCGCGTGTGATCGCGACCGCGGTCATTCAGTCCGCCCGCGGCGTTGTGCTGATCGACCCCGGACCATCCACGTGTTTGGCGACCCTTCAATCCGCGCTGAACGCTCAGGGGATTCGGTGGGGCGATGTCACGATGATCCTCCTCACCCATATTCATCTCGACCATGCAGGAGCCTGCGGTTCCATCGTCAATAAAAATCCCGCCGTTACCGTGTACGTGCACGAACGGGGCGCGCCGCACATGGTTGACCCCTCCAAGTTGCTGGTCAGCGCCGGCCGGCTGTATGGCGACGATATGGAGCGGTTATGGGGTGAGTTTGTCCCCGTTCCCGCCGAGAATGTCCATCGCTTGAGTGGGGGAGAACATCTTGCGGTTGCGGACCGTGAGCTCGAGGTGGCTTACACCCCCGGTCATGCGTCTCACCACGTCGCCTATTTCGACCGGTCGAGTGGTGTCGCATTTGTCGGAGACACCGCCGGAGTCCGGACGGGGCCTGAACTCTTCGTTTTGCCACCCACTCCGCCGCCCGATATCCGCATTGAGGAGTGGTCGGACAGTATCTCGCTGATCCGTAACTGGCGGGCCTCGACACTGTTCGCGACACATTTTGGTCCCCACGGCGACGTAGATGCCCATTTGGACGCACTGGTCGAGCATTTGTCCGCGTTATCGGAGATGGGTCGACGAAGCCTGGAACGCGGTGATCTCAGAGATGATGACGCTCGACAGAACGCGTTTGTCGAAGAGATTCGGCTCTACCTGCAACGCCACGTGCCCCCTGCCGAGGTGGCACACTATGATTCTGCCGCGCCGCTTTCTCAGTGTTGGCTGGGATTGGCGCGATACTGGCGAAAAAAAGGCGTGGGGGTCTAGCTGCCGCGGTGGTGCACGTCCCGTTAGCAAGGCCTCAGCTGACACCTGAGGAGCGCGCCCGCGCGCTCGAGCTTCTTCGTCGATCGCAGGCGACCTTGCTCGACGCCGTCGCCTTTCACAACCTTCGTCACAACGCGCAGGTTGCCGACGTGATTGCCGCCCCCGGTTTTCCGCCGGCCTGACCCCGTAACCCTCTTCGGCTCTTGCGCCGGCGTGCAATCCCCCCGACAATTGACCCTCGCTTGACCGTCGTCATCACGGGTGACCGGAGGACAACGACCGTCCATCGTGGACGCCCGAAGTCTAAGGAGAAGACATGCGGCTGATCAGTCTCGTCTTGTTGCTGCAGGTATTGACCGCGCCGGACCCGGCGCAGATGGAAAACGCCCCGGATCTCGGATACAAGGCCGTCCCGCACGGATTGCAGATTCCGGACGACATGGAGATGGGCGCGCCCTCTAGCGTGGTCTGGACCTCACAGAATCGTCTGTTGGTCTTCAACCGTGGACCAAATCCGCTCATGGAGTTCAACCCTGACGGCAGTTTCGCCAGAGCCTGGGGTCAAGGGGACTACATTCGACCCCACGGCATGCGGGTCGACTCTGACGGCAACATTTGGACGACCGACGTCAACGGTCATACCGTGCGAAAGATGAACCCCGACGGTGAAGTTCTTCTCACGCTCGGAGTGCAGGGAGAGGCCGGCGAGTGGACTGATGGGGCAAGCACCGGTCATTTAACCGAGCCTACTGACTTGGCGATCGGGTTGGCCGGGGAGATTTTTGTTCTGGTGGGACACGGTCGAGGCGAGCCTCGCTTGTTGAAGTTTGACAGTGCAGGCACGCTGGTAACCTCGTGGGGCACTGAGGGGAGTGAACCCGGTCAATTCGATACGCCGCATTCGATCGTGGTGGATGCGGACGGGTTGGTCTATGTCGCTGATCGCCAGAATCGACGTGTGCAGATCTTTGACGGCGACGGCACATATCTAGGCGAGCGTGCATACAAGGGGCTTCCTTGTGGGCTGCATATCGACACAGACGGGCAGATGTATATGGTTAGCGGATTTGCGGGTGAGATCCTCAGGCTAGACGAAGACGGCAAGGCCATCGGTGCCACCGGTCAGCCCGGCAAGGGGCTCGGAGAATTCGGTGAGGCTCATTACATGACGATGACGCCGAACGGCGACATCTTTGTTGCCGACACCGTGCGGCCGGCGCTCCACAAGTTCGTCCAGAAATAGCGTAGGTGAGGGGGACATTATGAGTGAGATCATTGAACAGCTGGTGAATCGGTTTGCAGGTGGACAATTGACCCGGCGTGAGCTCGTGGTGTCGCTCTCGGCGCTCGTTTTGGCGCGGTCCGAGGCCGCCGCGCAGCCGAACCCGACTCAGATCCCCGTCCACACACTCAACCACGTGACTCTCAGTGTGTCGGACGTGCAACGTTCCGTCGAGTTTTACCAGAAGGTGTTTGGGATGCCGCTGGTGACGACCCAAGGCACAGAAGCGGACTGGTCCGCCCCGACAGTGCCCGTCCTGGGAATCGGCGAGGGGCCTCAGTTCATTGCCTTTTCTCGCGGCACCACCCCTTCCATCAATCACTACTGCCTGGGGATGCACGGGTTCGACGCCGATGCCACCGTCGAGACTCTCGCTGGGCATGGAATCGAGGCCCGAGTGCGTCAGCGCGCCGATTCAGATCCACCGGCGCAGGAGCTCATGTTCAACGATCCCGACGGTATCGCCGTCCAGATTCAAGACGTGAGCTATTGCGGGGGGTCCGGTGTGCAAGGTGACCTGTGCGAACCGGGCGACCGCCCGCGCTGACTCGCCGCGAAATCGTTTAGGCGGGATAGCTGGCACGGCGCCCTCAAGATAGGGCTCTGTGTCTCGTGGAACCGGGAAAATATGGCCATTGGCACGACTTGATCGGCCAGACGCGTCACTCCGTGGTCAAATTTTCGCGCTATGCTGAAATTATCTTCGTTGTAGATGTTAATCAATACCCATAAAGACGACTAACTGGATCTGTGATAGAGACTTTTTATCGTGCTTGACAAGTAAATACGGCCTGTTTCATCGATCCGGCTGGTCCTTTTCTGTCTGGCGCACGCGTTGCACGACAAGTGTGTCGTGGACACGCGGCAGTTGGCGGCGTGCTCGCAAAGCGTCAATGGCGAGAGAGAGGTATTGATGAGAGTTCAGGTCATCGCTCTAGTGAGCGTGATGTTTTTTGTCACCGCGGCGGTGGTCGAGGCCGACCCGCTCCAGATCTCTGCGGTGTCCGGGTCTTGGCAGAATTGGAGCGGTGCGGCCAATGCTGCGTATGACTGACGGCGTTGGCTCCGCAATGGATCGTCTCCGTTGGGGACGTGGACACCACCAGAGCGGCTACGACTTTGATGCGGTCGACGGGACAGTCACGCTCGCCTCGTCGGACGCGTTCCAGCTGGGTACGTTCACGCATATCAAGAACGCGATCGCGCTGGGCACCCAGCTCGCGCAGGCAGAGTACTCGCTAGGGTTTGACGTAAACGGAACTCCGGCGTCCTGGTCAACCTCCATGATGTTTGAGCACAATGAGACTCTCAACCGGTGCAATCACAGAGCGAATCCCCACTGTAGCGACGACATCGTCAATGTTCGGGCTGAGAGCTACCGTGGGGAGTTTAGGCTAGGTTCCGACTTATGGCTTTTCACGCTGCTCGGCTTTTCTATGGACGGCGGCCGGAGCTTTGGCTTTACGCTCCAGTCTCCCGAACAAGGCCGCATGACGTCGCCGCTCTACGCCCGGGTCGAACTCTTCAGAGAGCCCGTCATTATCCCGCCTCAGGTACCAGAGACGGCCACCTTCGCGCTCTTTTGATTCGGTCTGATGGCCGTCGCGGTCGGTCGCATTCGACGCTGACGTCGTCACGGCTCCCGCGCCGGGCAGACGACTCTCGGACATCATCTGGCGGCCTGGCACAGCCGCAACTTTTTTGTGCTGTGCGCGAATCGCAGTAGGATGGTCCGGCGATTCATGTGGCCGAACGAACGTCCCGTGGGTCTGTGCTTGAGGAGGTTTCTATGAGAAACATTAGAACTCGAGGTCGTTCGTCGTTGGCGGGTGGGTTCGCAATCGTCGTCGGGTTGCTCCTTGTCACACCCGCGGCTGCCCAAGATTCCGAGAGACCCGAAACGGCGTGGGGGGCTCCGGACTTGAACGGGGTCTGGGACTTCAGGACGCTCACCCCATTCGAGCGACCGGAAGAGCTGGCCGAGCAGGCGTACTTTACCCCCGAAGAAGCCGCCCAATATGAGGCCGATAGGCTGGCGGGGTTTGAAGTGCGGGACGAAATAGAACCAGCCGATGGCGTGGGTAACTACAACCAATTCTGGTTCGACCCGGGTGAGACGGTGAGTGCGGGGAACCAGACCTCGCTCGTGATCGCTCCGGCCAATGGTCGTGTCCCACCGCTGGCCGCTCCGGCAGCCGCAAAGCAGGACGCGATGATGAAGGCCCGAGAGGGGGTCGATCGTCACTCTCCGACGCTCGGGGGATTCGTGGACGACCTTGGCGCCGGCATGTTCGCGGTTCGGTGCGTACTGGGTTTCAATTCTGGCCCACCGATGACTCCGGGCGGATACAACCAAAACGTCCAGATCGTCCAGACACCCGACTACGTGGCCCTGGTGAACGAGATGGTGCATAGCTCGCGGGTGATTCCGCTTGACGGACGCCCCCATCTGTCGGAAAACGTGAGTCAGTGGATGGGGGATTCGCGTGGTACCTGGGACGGCGACACGCTGGTCGTAGAGACCACGAACTTCCGGCACGAGACAAGCTTTCGGGGTGGAGTCACTACGGCGGCGCTTAATCTGACGGAGCGTTTTACCCGTGTTTCGGAGGCGACGCTCGTCTACGAAGTGACGGTCGAAGATCCGAACGCCTGGGATGAGCCGTGGACGTACCGTCTCCCGATGTCGCAGAACGACCAGCCGCTCTACGAGTATGCCTGCCACGAGGGCAACTACGGTCTGTACAACATCCTAGCCGGTGCCCGCGAGAAAGAAGCGGCCGACGAAGCCGCGGCTGCCCAGAGATAGCTCGAGATGGGCCGTGTGTCAGTCGTCTGTTCGGTCGTCGCGTTGCTGGCCCTGTCGGTGGTAGCGGTATCGGCTCAGCCCGAGGCTACCGCCACTTGGCCTCGATTTCGTGGGTTGACCGCAGGCTCCGCGACCGACAACCCCGCGCTCCCCGAGACCTGGAGCGAGACGGAGAACGTCGCCTGGAAGACGCCCGTGCCCGGTTTGGGTTGGAGCTCGCCCGTGGTGTGGTACGACCACATCTTTCTAACCAGCGCGTTGAGCAGTGGGGAGGAGCCAGAGCCAGTCACTGGGCTCTATGACCCCGGCGAGGACTTTGGGTCAAAGACCTCCACCTCATCGCATCGTTGGATAGTCTACGACGTCGATTTCGAGACGGGTGCGATCCGGTGGGAGACCGAGCTGGCCAACCGCGCGCCACCGATCGCCCGCCATCTCAAGAACAGCTATGCGTCGGAGACCCCGCTTGCCGACGGCGAGCGGGTGTATGTCTACTTTGGCAGCATCGGGCTGCTGGCGGCCTTGGACCATCAAGGTCAGGTTATCTGGCAGCACGATAACCTCGGCGCCAACAACGGATGGCAAGCGTTTGGCACCGCGGCTTCCCCGGCGCTGCACAACGGCCGGTTGTATATCGTGACGGATAACACGGTGAACTCGTATCTGGCCGCCTTCGACGCAGCGACCGGCGAGGAGCTCTGGCGGGTCGTCCGTGACGAGGTGGAGAATTGGTCGAGTCCGTTTGTCTGGGAAAACGATGTGCGGACCGAGATTGTCACGACGGGGCGGGGAAGTAATCGCTCCTACGATCTCGAAGGAAACCTCCTCTGGGAGGTCGAGGGCATGACCGCGAACGTTGTGCCGACGCCGTTTGCCAGGGATGGTTTGGTCTATCTCAGCTCGGGGTATCCGGGTGGCCACCCACGACCGGTCTACGCGATTCGGGCCGGGGCGTCAGGCAACATTTCGCTCAACGAGGGGGAGAACGCCAACGACTACGTCGTCTGGTTTCAGCCCCTCCTGGGGACCTACAGCACGTCGGCGCTGGTGCACGACGGGATCTACTACACACTGCTCGATCGCGGGTTCCTTCTGGCGCACGATGCGCGCACCGGTCAAGAGATCTACGGCCGCCAGCGTCTGGCGCCAGGTCACGGATTCACAGCGTCGCCGTGGGCCTACAACGGCAAGGTCTTTGCGCTGAGCGAGGACGGCGAGACGTTCGTGGTGAGGGCCGGTCGAGAGTTTGAAGTCGTCGGTCGCAACGTCCTGAACGAAATGGCGCTAGCGACGCCCGCGGTGGTCGGGGACAGCCTCGTCCTGCGCACGCAACGCCACCTGTATCGGATTGCTCGCCAGTAGTCGTGCCGTCTGCAACACGAATGCAGATGATCAATCTGCGAGCCCGGTTGCTGACTCTGGCTAAGGTCGCCGTCTCTTCCGGCTCACACACCTACGTCGTCCAGAGAGCGTGAACGCCGTAGGTGTGCTCCCGCCCCAAAGAGTGGGAGAAACCGCACTACACTGGACCCCTACCGGCCAGCTTAGGGCCGGCTTGCTGGGGCTTGATATTCTTCGTCGGTAACAGGGTCCATCCATTGGACACCGCCCTCATAGACCGTGAGCTGCAGTCTGGCGCGGCCCCATGTCGGACGACGCCAGCGATGTCATCCCACACGAGCACCGTCGAGAGCTCCGGCGTCTGCGGCTCTTCGCCGCCTGGACGAATCACGACGACACGTGCGCCCAGAATACTCAGACAAGCTGGGTCGCCGCGGCAGACGGGACCCATCACATACGCCACTGGCTCATGGACTTTGGCTCGACGTTTGGCAGCGGGAGTGTGGACCTCCAGCTCCCGAACCTGAGCTACCACTTTTGGCTGGATCTTGCTCAGGTGAAGAGAGACGCTCTCGGATTCGGCCTGACGACGCCGTATTACCGCCAGGTGGAATGGCTAGATTTCCTAAAGTACGAAGGGGTGGGTCGGTGGGAGTCCGAACACTTCGACCCTACCGGCTGGCGTAACGACTACCCAAATCCAGCGTTTGTCCGTATGACGCCGCGTGATGCGTTCCGGGCCGCCAAAATCCTGATGCGTTTTACCCGCGAAGAGCTCCACGCGATCGTCGGAAGCGCTGAGT
>CAUZIB010000134.1:0-8804 GCA_963579735.1 Vicinamibacteria bacterium
GCTTCCGAGAGTTTCGCGAGACAGGTCTGGCCGACGGCGACCTCCCAAAAATCTACGCCGCCCAGGCCGCTGGCTGTTCGCCGGTTGTGAAGGCGCTGTTGGAGAAGGCCGAGTATCCTGACCCGGTCAAGCCGGACACGATTGCCAAGTCCATCGCGATTGGCAATCCAGCCGACGGGTTCCAGGTGGTCAAAGCCGTCACCGAGTCGGGTGGCGCCGGCGCCACCGCGACGGACCCGGAAATCCTTGACGCCATCCGGCTCCTGGCGCAGACAGAGGGCATTTTTACCGAGCCCGCGGGTGGCACGACACTGGCCGCGACGATCAAGCTTATCCAGAACGGGACGATTCCGCGTGACGAGTCCATCGTGGTCTGTATCACCGGCAACGGATACAAGACGGCCGATGTGATGGCCACCACACTGGAACCCCCCACGCAGCTCGGACGTTCTCTCAAGGAGTTCGAGGCGTTTTTCGCCGCCCGACACGCCATGCACCAGCAGGCGGGATAGGGTCGCGCGATAGACCACGTCATTGGGGCGGCGAGACATCCGCCCAGACACGCAGGAGAAAGCAGGCGAGCGATTTGACTAGTGACCAGGAGGAGGGACGCAGATCGAGTGATGGGGCACCGGAGGATCAGCCTCCGACACCGTTACCGCCGGTGGTTATCCAGAAGTACGGGGGCACGTCGATTGCCACGCCAGAGCGAATCTGCGCCATCGCTGACCGTATCGCGCGTCGGTTACCCGACGACCCGCGGATGGTCATCGTCCTGTCCGCGATGGGAAAAACGACTGACCAACTGGTCGCGCTTGCCCATGACGTTGCCGCCCGACCCCAGGGACGAGAGATGGACTTGCTCCTGGCTACCGGCGAGCAAGTCTCCGTGTCTTTGCTTGGTCTGGCGCTTCAAGACCGAGGGATTGCGGCTGTGTCGCTGACCGCGGGTCAGTGCGGTATTCGAACCGACGATGCGTTCAACATTGCGCGGATCCAGTCGATCGATACCGGCCGCATCCGACGAGAGCTCGACTCCGGACGGGTTGTGATTATCACGGGGTTTCAAGGGATCTCCAGCACAGAAGAGATTACGACGCTTGGTCGCGGCGGGAGCGATATCACGGGTGCCGCGGTGGCGGTCGCTCTGGGTGCGACGGCGTGCGAGATCTGCACTGATGTCGATGGGGTATTTACCGCCGACCCGGCGCTGGTGCCGGGGGCCAGAATGTGGCGAGAAATTAGCTATGAGGAATCGATCGAGCTGGCGTCGAGTGGCGCGAAAGTCTTGCATCCCCGCGCGGCCGAAGTGTGTATGGCATACGGCGTTCCCATTCACGTTCGGTCCAGCTTCAAAGCCAGCGAGGGCACGTGGATTCGTAGGAAGGAAGACATGGTGATGGAACAAGCCGCGGTCGTCGGGGTGAGTAGTGACAAGAAGATCGCGAAAGTCACGCTGATCGATGTTCCGGACCAACCGGGGGTGGCGGCGCAAGTGTTTCAGAGCTTGGCCGCAGAGGACCTCAGTGTTCGCCTGATCATCCAAAGTGCCAGCTCCGATGGACGGGGCCGGATCACGTTGGTACTCGAGGATGCGTTTGCCGATCAGGTAGCTGGGTTGGCCGAACGGTGGCAACAAGATGGGCTCGCGACGAGGTCGCTCGTAGAGCACAACGTCGCGACGATTTCCATCGTGGGGTCGCGTCTGGCGTCAACGCCGGGTTTGGCGGCCCGTATGTTTCGGGCGCTGTCGGAAGAGGGCATCAACATCGACTGCATCAGCTCATCAGAGATGAAGATTTCTTGCGTGATCGGGAGTGAGCGACTCGAACACGCGGTCAAATCGGTACACGATGAGTTTTTTCCAGAAACCGAGAGTCCGGCAAGATGACAGACCGACTTGATGTTGGCGTGCTCGGGGCGACCGGTGCCGTCGGACAGCAGTTCATCGCCTTGCTGGCGACCCATCCGTGGTTTCGGTTGAGCTGGGTCGCGGCGAGTCATCGGTCCGAAGGCAAGCGCTACCGCGACGCCGCACCGTGGCGACTCCCCACGCCGTGTCCAGACGAGGTCGCGGACCTCGTGGTCGATGGCGTGACCCCGGGCCGGGCTCCCAAGTTGGTGTTCTCTGGGCTCGACGCGTCCGTGGCCGGTGACGTAGAGACGGCGTACGCCCAAAGCGGGCACGTCGTGGTCAGTAACGCGAGGAATCACCGAATGGAAGCCGACGTGCCGCTTCTGGTCCCGGAGGTTAACGCCAGCCATCTCGAGCTACTCCCCGCGCAACGGGAAGGTCGGTCGTGGACAGGCTGCATTGTGACCAATCCGAACTGCTCGACCATCATGTTGACCATGGCGCTCGGCTGCTTGCGGCCGTTTGGCCTACGCGCGGTCAACGTCACCACTCTGCAAGCGGTCTCCGGTGCTGGGTATCCCGGAGTGGCGTCTCTCGACATTCTCGGGAATGTGATCCCGTTTATCGGTGGTGAAGAGGAAAAGATGGAAACCGAGCCGCAAAAGATTCTCGGAAACATCGGCGACGGCCACATCGAACCGCACGCCGTCTCTATCAGCGCGCACACTACGCGCGTACCGGTTATGGATGGGCACACGGAAATGGTATCGGTTGGTTTTTCTTCGGTGCCGGAAATAGACGATGTCCGCGAGTCGTTTAAGAGTTTTTCAGGTCGCCCGCAAGCTGAATCGCTTCCGAGCGCTCCGGCGCAGCCGGTGGTGTACCTCTCCGACCCTAGTCGGCCGCAACCTCGTTTGGACGCCGCTCGAGGTGACGGGATGACAGTTAGTGTTGGGCGGCTTCGTGCCTGCAACGTTCTGGACTACAAGCTCGTCGTGATGGGGCACAACACCATTCGTGGAGCCGCCGGCGCCGCTTTGCTCAACGCTGAGCTCATGAAAGTCGATGGGCTTCTTGAGGGCTAGGTAAAAGAGCAGTAGCGAAGGTGCTTCTTCACCGCGCCTGGCCGATGCTGCGGTCCGGACCAATACGACACGGGTCTTCGATGGCGGTCCACTAGTTGGCGGCGCTGCCTCCCGACAGATAGTCGACCGCGATACGGACCGGTGCCGTCGCGTTCCCAACGAGTGAGACACGCGGCTGACGCTGTGCGGCCGGCTCAAGGAGGGTCGTCACCTCCAACTGACTCCCCGCCGGAAGCGTGACCGGGTCATCAAACCAGAACCGCGTGGGCCAGCCATTGTCGGGCTCGCGGAGCCACAACATTGGCACCCGGGTGCCATCTGGCTGCACGGCTTCGACCACGAGCTCGGACGATTCGATATCCACCTCTGGGAAGAGAGAGAAGACGGTCGATTCTCGCTCGAGCTCGAACGTGAAGGCAAGCTGCCTCCCGGATACGGCAGTAGGCGAGGCCACGAGCGCTGATTCGAGTTCGGCCGCGTCGTCCTGCCCGAGGTGCAACCCCACCTGGCTTTGGTCAGAAAAAGCACTTCCCTCGGTGATCCACGTTTTCTTGTAGTGCACTCGGAGCACGATATCCGCGCCGGCCGGGAGGGGATACCCAACAGCGGCGTTGATGACCCGCTGTTGTCCGGGTGTGAACACCGCGATAGGCGCGGTCGTGGGATAACCCATGTCGGACGCCTGGCCAAACCCCGGTCGGTTGGCGTCGCTCGCGTCATCGAGAGCGCGAGCCGTCCCAGTGTCGTCGACAAAAACCGCGGCGCCGCGAACGACCGCGCGCGCCCCCGGGATAAAGTCGACGCCGACCAACACCGAGTCGGCCTCGAGATCTGTTGGCAGGACAAAATAACGCACGGTTTCGCTGGTTCCGCCGTCCAGTTCGAACGCTTCCGGCACTTGAAGGGTGACCGCGGGCTCGCCCAGACTCCAACCGTCGGAAATTACGGGAGGCTCGGGAGCCTGGTCTCTCGGACCCTGTGGGTAGCCGCCGGCCGACCACTCGAGAATCATGTCCATTTCGTGAGCCGGCAAGACGTGCCCATTCTTGAAGTCGCCAAATCCATCTTCCGCCTGCCACGGCGGCATACGCAAACCCATGACTTCTTCGCGAATCGACTGCGTCCAGGGATACGCGGACTGATAGGTGACCAACGACATTGGGGCAACGCCGCCTTCGATGTGACAGCTTCCACAGCGATCGCGGAAGATGGGAAAGAGGTGCTCGTTGTAGGTAAACCGGGACGCGATTGGCGTGTGCCCCTGTGGGACCGACGTCTCCGCCAGGAGGACGACAACCAGGGCTGCGGCAAAGAGGCTGAGACGGTAGTTCGTGAGTCGGGTCATGCTGTTCTCCGATATGTGGTGGGCGCGGTGGGAGCGCTCACTGCCGGGCGGAATAGATCCTGGCGATACGGTTCCACGCTTCTGCAAAAACATCGTAGGCGCCGCTCACTTGTTGCCGGTTCCCGAGATCGCCATACCAATCAAGCAAATGAGACGCTCTTACCAGATGGCGGACGGCAATCCGCACTTCGTTGCGGTCGCGCAGAGCGAGATCTTCCACTCGGTTCGTCAGCTCGAGCCCGAGTTCCTTTGCTTGGAGCGCGGGGATAAAGATTTCTGTAAACCGACCGGCTTCAATGAGCTCCTGGAGCAAAATGTCTCGGGCGCCGATCTGTGAGACGAGCTCCGCGGTCGACTCAGGAATATCCGGTCGCACTCGCTCGGCGAGGGGGATATTGGCCGGCGCGCCAGTCGTCACCGGAACGGAGTCCCGAACATCGGCACCTGCTGCACCCTCGCGGGTGTATTCAGAAAAAATAAAATCGAATCGCTCTTCGGGGAAATCGGTTTCAAAAACGACCTTGGTGATGAATTCGGCAGGGAACCCGATGTCACCAAACACGGCTTCGAGAAACTGGCCGTCCGGAGACACAAAAAGATCTACCGATCTCACCTCCGTAAACTCGTCCGTTTGCTCGTCATAGGCCTCTTCCAGCACGACTCGACCCGACCACTCGCTCATATCCACAGGCTCTCGGTAGTTGTTTGTCGCATAGAGCCTGAAGAGCCCGTCTTCGGGGTGCGTTCCCTCGATGTGATAGAAGCCGTCTGGTGCCATAAAGACCGTGCCGCCATGGCGTGGCGTGTGATCCATGTGGGCTCCGGGCGCTGCGTCGATGACCCCGCAGGTCAGCATGGTCGAACCAAAAAACGGATTTCGGATTGGCCCGTCCGCCTGCACCCAGTTGGATCCACCGTCATACATGGGGCAGTACGCGCGAGCGTATCCCACCGGCAATTCTTGGGCAGCAAGATACTCGGACAGCGGCTTGAACCGAGCACGCATCGTGTCGATGTCCTGAGCCTGAGCGACGGATGCCACGAGCGAAGCGCTCGTGGCATCCGCGATCGCCAGGAGGTCTTGCACGATACGCCGTGCTGTGTCGTAGTCGTCTGCAGCCAGTGCTACTTGCACCTCGACATACGCGGCGATTTGCCCGGTCGTATCTATGGCTTGACCAGCGGCGGGCAGGGTCGCACCTGCGGTCGAGAGTGCAAAGACAAGGACCCCGAAGAGCCTGCGGGGCATGGGCAGATGTGTCATAACAATCATGACTCCGTGTGTAGCAATGGCTGTAAAACGAATCAACCCTAGACAGCGGACACTCAAGATCCGATACCACAAGTATACAACCGCGTATTCGGACTCGTCTTTTTCAACGCAAGCGCCGGTTTTCTGAGTTGGCTGAATCATTTCCATTTTTGAAAGACAACCTGGCGCTTGTGGAGTCATTCTTGGATGACCTCCGCGTCGCGAGACGTCTCGCGGCCAATACGATCGAGAGCTATCAGAGGGACCTGTTTTCGCTCCTCCGGTTTGCTCACGCCTCAGGCCGAACTTTGGAGGGGCTTTCACGGCCCGATCTCGAGGCGTTCGTGCGAGACCTGATGAGTTCTGGTCTGTCCCCACGGTCGGTGGCGCGGGCCGTGGCGAGCACGCGCGGACTGTATCGTTTCTTGGTATCCGTTGGCTGTCTGTCGACCAACCCGAGCGTCGAGGTCAGGGCGCCGAGAGCCTGGCCGAGCTTGCCCAAGTTCTTGTCCTGCGACGAGGTCGACAGATTAATCGACGGCCCGGACACGGCGACGACCGCCGGCGTGCGGGACCGGGCTCTCATCGAGCTTCTGTACGCGACAGGGATGCGCGTGTCCGAGCTCGTGTCACTCAAGCCCTCCGACCTCAACTTGCCCGCGGGCCATCTCACGGTCATGGGGAAGGGGTCGAAGGAGCGCCTGATCCCGATGGGGCGCGCGGCGGCGGACTGGGTCGAGCGCTACTCCGAGTCCTCGCGACGACAGATCGCCTCGGCCGACTGCCCGTGGCTCTTTGTAAATATGCGGGGTGGGCGACTGAGCCGCGTGGGTTTTTGGAAGATTCTCAAGAAGTATGCGCTCGCCAATGGACTGCCTCGCGATCTCAGTCCTCACGTCGTGAGGCATTCGTTCGCGACCCATCTCCTCGATCGGGGCGCAGACCTTCGGTCGATTCAGTGCTTGCTTGGTCACGCTGACTTGTCGACGACCCAGATCTATACCCACATCCTCGAGGCTCGTCTGAAAGCTGTGTATGACGAGTTTCATCCCATGGGTAAGAATGCCTCCTCCCTAGAACTTGGTTGAGACGAGACCGACGATCGAAGCGGGTTGTCGAGGCGGCGAACAGGGATGTGGTCGACAGGAACAAAAGGGGCGGCGAATGTTCGGGCTGGTCGATGCAGTCGATTGGTTTCTGGTTGTTGATAAGTTATTCGTCGATTGTTAAAATAGGGGGTTATTCGCGCTTCACCATAAAAAAGACATCAAAAGAATAAGGAGTCTAGATCAGTATGCGCCGTACCGGCCGATATCTTTTTACGTCTGAATCCGTCACCGAGGGTCACCCAGACAAGATCTCCGACCAAGTCTCCGACGCTGTCCTCGACGCGGTCCTGACGGAAGACCCGACCGGTCGCGTCGCCTGCGAGACATTGGTGACCACGGGTTTGATCGTGCTTGCGGGCGAGATCACTTCGACCGGCTCCAAAGATTTCGTCGACGTGGCTCGGGCCGCTGTCCGGGATGTCGGCTACACCCGGGCGAAGTATGGATTCGACGCGGATACATGCGCCGTGATGTCGGCCATCCACGGGCAGTCACCCGACATTGCCATGGGAGTCGACCCCGGGGGAGCCGGCGACCAGGGATTGATGTTTGGCTATGCCTGCTCTGAGACAGACGAGTTGATGCCGCTGCCTATCATGATGTCGCATCGTTTGGTGCGTGGACTCTCCGAAGCCAGACGGTCAGGCGCCTTGCCGTATCTTCGTCCCGATGGGAAATCGCAAGTAACGGTGGAGTATGACGGCGACAAAGCGCTTCGAATCGACGCCGTCGTGGTGTCGTCGCAGCACGGGGACGAAGTCTCCACCGAGCAACTAAGGGGCGATATCGAGGAGCAGGTCATCCGAAAAATCGTGCCGCCGGCATTGCTCGATGACCAGACAAAAATCTACGTCAACCCAACCGGGCGTTTTGTGACCGGCGGTCCTCATGGAGACGCCGGCCTTACGGGTCGAAAGATCATCGTCGACACCTACGGCGGCATGGCCCCTCACGGCGGCGGAGCGTTTTCTGGTAAAGATCCGACAAAGGTCGATCGCTCAGCATGCTACATGGCTCGCTATATTGCCAAGAACTGCGTGGCGGCCGGGTTGGCCGATCGGGTACAGGTCCAATTGGCATATGCGATCGGCGTGGCGGATCCAGTGTCCGTACTGATTGAGACGTTTGGCACCGGCATGATTGAAGAATCACGAGTTTCTGACCTCGTGCGCGAGCACTTCCAGCTGACCCCGAAAGGGATCATCGAATCCCTCGACCTTCGCCGACCGATTTATCGCCAGACCGCCGCTTTTGGCCATTTTGGCCGGACCGAACCCGATTTTACGTGGGAGCGCACCGACAAGGTTGACGCGCTGCGGGCTTCGGCGGGCTTGTAACGTTTCGGACTCAGGGAGCAAACACGGTGGCCCGTCTCGAATGCGGCCGGACCCCGGCCGTGGGGACGTGTCTGCGGATCCGAGGCGTCGTCCAAGAGAGTCCGCCGGAAATATGGCGTGAGCGTTGTGCGGGCGGCGGCGGCTTCGCGGCGCGCGAACCAGTCGTCCCGCGATGTAGTTCGCTCGAGTTGCGTGGCCCGAAGCTGCCAAGGTCGCCTGTCGCCCCCACGAGCCCATCATGAGGCGATACAAAATGGGCCGCGTCGTGTCGTCGGTCGTTGGTTCGGTGGTGGGGCGTAGTGCGATAGTTCTGGCGGTCCTTCTCCTTTCCTGGACATGGGGGACGCTCCCTCCAAGAACCCTTCCGGCGACTGTCGAAACCCCATCGAGTCCAGGACGCCTTCAGACGATAAGAGGCGCGCTGCACGCGCATACGACCAGGTCGGATGGTCTCCTGCCTCCAGACGATGTAGCTCGGGCCGCCGGGCGCGCAGGCCTTCACTTTGTTGTCCTGGCGGACCATGGGGATGGCACCAGAAGCCCCGTCGCCCCTCACTATGTGGATGGCGTTTTGGTCTTGGACGGAGTCGAAGTGAGCACCGCGAGTGGGCACTATATCGCGGTGGACCTGCCTCGCACCCCGTATCCACTTGGCGGCGATGCGGCGGGTGTCATTGAGGATGTACGCCGCCTTGGAGGCTTCGGTATCGTAGCCCATCCCGCTTCGCCGGCCCCAAATCTGGCCTGGCGTCAGCAGCAGGGCCTCGAGGGCGGAGTTGACGGGGTCGAATGGCTCAACGCGGATAGCGCGTGGCGAACCA
>CAUZIB010000135.1:0-8742 GCA_963579735.1 Vicinamibacteria bacterium
CGAGGCCTGGGCTGGCGGCTGGTGACGGCCTGGGTGGTCGTGGTGATCGGCTTCGGGCTGTGGGAAACGTGGCAAGACGCCGACAACCTGTTCGAAAGGCTGCTTCTCGTTGCCGGTGTGTCGGGAATCAGCCTGCTCCTGATCAGCGTGTTCCTGGACCGACGACAAGCGATGAAGACTGACCGGTACGGTGAGGTGCGCAAATGATCGTGGTGACGGCCAACCGGGTCAGCGGCATGCGAGTCGTGCGCACGCTGGGCCTCGTTCGAGGCAATACCATCCGTACCAGACATATTGGCAAGGACATCATGGCGGTGTTCCGCAATATCGTCGGGGGCGAAGTGGCGGAGTACACCAAACTGCTTGGCGAGTCGCGGGAACAGGCACTCGACCGGATGGTGGAAGAGGCCAACGAACTCGGCGCGAACGGCATCATCTCCGTGCGCTTCTCGACCTCGATGATCATGGGTGCCGCGGCTGAACTGCTGGCCTACGGCACCGCGGTGGTGCTGGAGGACGACGAGAACGACGACTAAGGCGAGTGGCCGTAAGACGCCTCAGACCGCTTTTTTGGAATGGAGGGCGAACGCGGCGCCCTGCGAGTCGAGGCACTGCGCGACGATGTCGCCTCCCGGCACTTCCTGCGGCCCATTCAGCACCCGCCCACCCAACTCTGTCACCTGCGCCATCTTCGCCGCGATGTCGTCAACCGTGATGTAGAACAGCCAGCAGGGCGGTCCCGGCTGATCGGCCGGTTTGTTGAGCCTGCCCCCTAGCGGCTGGTCCGCGGCCAGCCCATACATCTGGTAGGTACCCATCGGCCCATACCCAGCGATTGGCCTTCGGTCACAACCCGAGAAGATTCGGTGCGATCTTGTCGAGACCCTGCTCGGTGGCCCACAAGTCGAGCTCGGGCGTGGCCAGATCGTCGACCAGCGGCTCGGCGAGACCGAGCACCCGAAGGTCGATCGACTTGAGATAGTGACGGCAGGTCTTGCACGCCTCAACGCGCAGGTGTGGCAGCGCCTCATCGACGTGAAACACGAGACCGTCGTCGCCGGACACACCGCAGGCGGGGCACACCGCCCTCGGAAAGGCCCACGCGGCAGCGCAAAACGCGCACACCAAGCGACGCACGCCCTGCGTGTGAGACTCGTCCTCGAGTCGCGACACCTGCGGAGGCCACCCGCATTGTGGACACACCGGTGCCGGCGTGGGCGCGCCCGTCGGCGCCAGGGCGGAGAGGGCTTCAGCCATCGGAGAAAGAAAGGCGCGCGCCAAGAACGCCAGCGGCGCAGGCTCACACCCGAGGGCGGCGCCGAGGGTGGCGAACTCACCCCCCGTCAGCAACGACAGCAGCAGATCGACCTGCGTCTCGGACTCCGCGCGCGTCACCGCTCTGGCGGCCCAGCTCACCGGGTCGGGGACCGTCGCCGGCATCTCGCGGCAGAAGGTCGAGAACTCAACCGATAGCTCGTCGAGCGGAAGCCGTTCGAGCTGGATTCGAGGTGTGTCCCCACCAGGAGCCGCCGACGCTGCCACCCAGCGGGACGCGTCGATCGGCGCGCACACGGCGGTTTGGAGCTCGAGCACAGAGAGATAAAACTGCAGCAACGGTGCTGTGTGAGGCCGGTCGGCGAGGAGGGTGCGTGCGCGGCGGGCTCGGTGAGCCCACCGGGAAGCGACGTCCGAAGGACGGGTGCGTCGACCCAGCGGGGTCAACGATCGACCCGATCGCGGGACCACCGGGGGTGATGCAGCTTCGCCCAGGCCGGCGTGACCTTACCCTCGAGCATGCCGCGAGCGGTGCCCGGGTAGGCCACGGTCCCCAGATACACGTGCACGATCAGGAAGAGACCACCGCCCAGCGTCGCGGCGTAGTGCAGCAACCGCGCGGTGTTGAGCCACCCGGCCCCGAACGACTCCGGGAACCACAGCAACCCGCCGGTCACGACAAACACGATGCCGAGAAGGCTCTGCACCCAGAAGAACAGCTTCTGTCCCGCGTTGTATTTCCCGGCCGGCGGCACCTTCTCCCGGTCGTGCGTCGCGTAGTGCTTGATCGCCCCGAGCCACGCCCGGTCCTGCCCGTCCAGGAACATGTCGCGAACCCAGAGCCCAAACATGAACAGGATCCCCACGCCGAACAGGGCGCCGATCTGGGGGTGAAGCACCCGGGCGGCAGCTCCTCCGCCCAGGAGGGTCGTGAGCCAGAAGAGGGACGGATAGGCAAAGGCGAGCCCGGTGCCCAGCAACACCACGAAGGTGACGCCCACCACCCAGTGGACGATCCGCTCGAGGAAGGAGAATCGGTGAATGAGCGTGGTCGACATCGGCTTCGAGCTTCAGGCTTCAGATGGTCTCTTCCGGGCGGTCCGGGCCAACGGCGAGGAAGTGGACGAACGCGGAGATGACACCGAAGCCGAGGAGATACGAACCAATCCGCTGCAGCACGTTCAAGCCGCGGAGCTGGCCAGGGCTGGCGGTCGGGTGCGCCGGCAGACTGTAGTCCTCGAGTCGGTCGCCGTGCGGGACGACATACATCATGTGGGTGCCGCCGACGCCGCCCGGATTGTAGAGGGCCGCATGCTCGTAGCCGCGTTCGTTCAGACGTTCGACCTTCTTCTCCGCCAGCGCCAGCATGTCTTCCTTGATGCCCCACTCGATGGCGTTGGTCGGACAGGTCTTCACGCAGGCCGGCTCGAGACCGGACTCGACCCGGTCGATACACATGTTGCACTTGGCGACGGTCTTGGTCTCCTTGTCGAACCGTGGAATGTCGAACGGACAGCCGGAGACGCAGTACTGGCATCCGATACAGTTGTCCTGATTGAAGTCGACGATCCCGTTCTGGTACTGCACGATGGCGCCCGGCGCCGGACAAGAGAACAGACAGCCTGGCTCCTCGCAGTGGAGGCAGGCGTCTTTCTTGATCATCCAGCTCAGGTCCTCGCCGACCTCAACCTCATTGAAGCGCATCAAGAGCCAGGTGTTCGACGACAGGTCCTTGTGACTCTGAAAACTGCCGAAGTTGGTGGTCTGCTCGACCTTCAGGTCGTTCCACTCCTTGCAGGCGACCTCGCACCCCTTGCACCCGATGCATTTCGAAATGTCGACCAGTTTCGAATACACGGGTCCGCCCGACCGGAGCGAGTTGAGCGGAATCAACGCGCTCGGTGTGGCTGAGATACGTTTGATGGCGAGATTGTCCGGCATTGGCTGTCTGCGGTCTCTTTCAGCGGGCCCGAATGCCCCCTCCGGGACGGGTCTCAAGACCCGCGGCTACATACGATCTCATGTCGATGCCGGTCCCGTGCTCTCTATATTGACGAGAAACGCCTTGAACTCGGGGCAGCGGGTGTTCGCGTCGCCCACATACGGGGTCAACAGATTCGCCATCGAGCCGTGGGTGATGCCGACAAACCCCCAATGGACCGGAATGCCGATGGTCCAGACCGTCTGCCCGTTAACCAACAGCGGCTTGATTCGCTTGGTGACAATCGCAATGCCTTCCACCTCACCCCGCTTGGACCAGACCCGGGCCCGACCGCCGTTCTCGATCCCCTTCTCGGCCGCCAGCCCCTCAGGGACTTCGACAAAGAAATCGGGCATCAGCTCAACCAGGAGCGGCACGTTCCGGGTGACGAAGTGCTCGTGCTCCACCACCCGGTAGACGGTACAGGCGTAGGGAAAATCGTCGCCCTCAGCGGCCAGTGTCTCGCGGACCCCGTCATACCAATTGATGACCGGGTTCACCGCCACGGACTCATGCAACGGGTTGGTCGTGGGACTTTCGACCGGCTCGTAGTGCTCTGAGAATGGACCGTCAGCCAGGTGGTTGCTGAACAGACGCGCCACCCCCTCTTCGGTCATGATGAACGCGCCGGGCCCATCGGGCGGGGTCGTCGCACCGTAGTCCGGCACATCGCCGATCCACCGCTGTCCATTCCAGGCGATACCAGCGCGGTTCTGGTCCCAGGGTCGGCCTTCCGCGTCAGCCGAGGCCCGGTTGTACAGCACCCGACGGTTCGCGGGCCAACTGAACGCCCAGTCGTGGTGCATGCCAAGACCTGTCGGGTCGTCCGTGCCCCGGTTCGC
This sequence comes from Vicinamibacteria bacterium, assembly GCA_963579735.1. GTDB lineage: Bacteria > Acidobacteriota > Vicinamibacteria > Vicinamibacterales > UBA8438 > CAUZIB01. The sequence continues at coordinate 4,099 of CAUZIB010000135.1, forward strand.
CATCACGTTGCCCGCCTCGGTATAGCTGCCCGTGTAGATCCAGTTCCCTGCACTCGTGCCACCGTCGGCTTGGAGCTGTCCAAACGAGGACAGCAGTTGGCCCGTAGCACGGTCGTACCCGTTGATCTCTTTCGCCAGTTCGACCAGGGTCGGCTCGCGCGGATTCAGGTAGTCCCACGTGAGATTCTGGATCGGCTCGTTGTACACGGCGTCCTCGCCGTCCTGCTGGTACAGCTCCTTCACCCGCCAGAACAGTTCCGACAGCACGTAGGTGTCGGAGCGCACACCGGCTGGCGGGTCGATCGCCTTCTCTTTCCACTGTGCCCACCGCCCACTGTTGGTGAACGAGCCGTCTCGCTCGATCCAGTGCGTGGTCGGCATGTACATCACCTCGGTCTGCACCTCGGTCGGCTCCATCCCGGGGGCTCGCCAGAACTCGGCGCTGTCGAGCATGAACGGATCGATGATCACTTTCCACTTGAGCCGAGACATCGACTCGAGCAGTCGTGGCACGTCGGGACCGGCCAGCAGCGGATTGAACCCGAGCGCGATGAACCCTTCGACTTCGCCTTGCCGCACCTGGTCCCAGATAGACAACCAGGTGGCGTCTCCGTCCTGCTTGCCCAGGTATTGATACCCGAACTCGTTGGCGGCAGTGGCGTGGTCGCCAAACCAGGCCTTGAGCTGCGAGACGAGAAACTTGGGATAGTTCCCCCAGTAGTTCACCGTATCCGGCACCAACGGCGTCGGCGTCGATGCATCGAGGTGGTCGCGCAGCGTTGCCTGCTCCGGCGTCGGCACCTTCAGGTAACCCGGCAGGATACCGGCCACGATGGCGTGGTCGGTCGCCCCCTGCACGTTGGCATGTCCACGGAGCGCATTGATGCCGCCACCGGGTCGGCCGATGTTACCGAGCAGCAGTTGCAGAATGGCCCCGGTGCGGATGATCTGGCTGCCCACCGTGTGCATGGTCCAGCCGACCGCATACATGATGGTGCCCACGCGATCGGCTCGACCAGTCGAGCAGATGATGTCGGCCATCTCGAGAAACTTTTCCTCGGAGCAGCCGGCAATCTGCGCGACCATCGCCGGCGTGTAGCGCTCGTAGTGGTGCTTGAGGAGCTGGAACGCACAGCGGGGGTCTTCGAGCGTTGGGTCACGGCGCACGAATCCGTCGGCGTCCCGTTGATAGCTCCACGACGTCTTGTCGTAGGCGCTCGCCGCCTCGTCGAACCCCGAGAACAGTCCGTCCTCGAACCCGAATTCGCCGCTGACCAGGAACGACGCATTGGTGTGCGCCCGCACATAGTCGGCGTGGTGCAAATCGTTGGCCAGCATGTACCGGATCAACCCACCGAGCACGGCGATGTCAGACCCGGGCCGGATCTGCAGATGCTTGTCCGCCACGGCCGAGGTGCGCGTAAACCGGGGGTCGATCGTGAGCAGCGTCGCCTTGTTCTCGTCACGCGCTTCGAGCGCCCACTTGAATCCGCAGGGATGGTTTTCGGCCGGGTTCGCGCCCATCACCAGGACGACATCGGCGTTCTTGATGTCTTTCCAGTGATTGGTCATCGCGCCCCGACCGAACGTGGCGGCCAGACTGGCCACCGTGGGGCTGTGTCAAATGCGGGCCTGATGGTCTATGTAGGTCAGCCCCATGGCGCGCATCGTCTTCGTAATCAGATATGCGTCCTCGTTGGCGACCGTGGCGCTCCCGACCCAGGCGATGCCGTTGGTACGGTTGACGGTGCGCCCCTGTCCGTCGCGCTCGACAAAGGTGTTGTCTCGCGATTCTTTGAACTTGCGCGCGAACCAGTCCATCGCGAAGTCCCAGTCGACTTCTTGCCACTCCTCGGCACCCGCCGCCCGATACATCGGACTCTTCCGCAGCCGTGGACTGATGGCGAGCTGCATCTGTGACGCGCCCTTGGGGCAGAGCGTGCCGCCATTGATCGGGTTGTCGGGGTCGCCCTCGACGTGGATGACCGTGTTGGTGGTATTGAGCCCACCACTGCCGTGGGTATAGGCGATGGTGCCGCACCCGACCGCGCAGTAGGGACACACGGTCTTGTACTCGCGGGCGTTCCGAATCTTGAGCTGGCGCACCGCCGCGTAGGCTGGGGTCAGGTCGAAACCGAGGGCGCTGACGCCGACCGCGCCGCCGACGGACGCCTTTAGAAAGGTGCGCCGAGAGATGGCCATGCCGCGCCTATAGTACCATAGGGGAGACCAGAGGGTAGACCAGTTCGCGACGCCGCCGCCGCCGGTCGAGAACGAGCTCATACGGTCGGTCCTACCCTTGTGAGCCGTTCGGGCGAATCGCCCGTTTCGGTGCAACGCGCCGGGTCGCCACGGGCTGCTAGAATCGCGGTATGGTTGCCAGTCCTCCCCCCCATTCCGCCGACGTGGGCCTGCGTCGCGTCCCGGTCCGCAAGCCAGACGGCGCCATCGTGACTGACGCGGTGGCGGTTGAGGCCCCGCTCGAGATCCGGGTGAATGGGCGCCCGCTCGTGATCACGATGCGGACGCCGGGCCACGACGAAGAACTCGCGGCCGGATTCCTGTTTGCGGAAGGCGTCGTGACGCATGCCGACCAGGTGGTCTCGATTCGGACCGAGCCAGCGTCGGCACAGCCGTCACCGGACGAATTGGCCAAAGGCAAGGTTGGAGCCGGCGCCCGGGTGATGGTCGAGTTGCGGGATTCGGTTGACACGACCGATATCGAGCGGGCGCAGCGCGACTTTCGGGCGACCGCGGCGTGCGGCGTGTGCGGCAAGGAGCGTCTCGACGATCTCGAACAGACGCTGCCGGCGATCACTAGCATCGACGTGGCAACCGACTTACTCGCGCGGCTTCCGGATCAGATGCGGCCGCGGCAGCCGCTCTTCGAAGCGACCGGTGGAATTCACGCCGCCGGGCTGTTTACGTTGACCGGCGAACTGCTCAGTGTGCGAGAAGACATCGGCCGTCACAACGCGGTGGACAAGGTGATCGGTCGGGCAGTCCTCGACGGCGCGACCTCACTGGACGATCGCATCCTCGTGGTCAGCGGCCGGGCCGGGTTCGAGCTGGTGCAGAAGGCGCTCAAGGCGGCGATCCCGGTGATGGTGTCCGTGGGCGCGGCATCGAGTCTGGCCGTCGAGATGGCGTCGGCGTCTGGGATGACGCTCTACTCGTTCGTCGGGCCCGGCCGAGGCAACTTGCACCTGTAGGTTTTCCCGGCGAGGCCAGGAAAATCGCTCAGGGTTTTTCGAAGATTGACGGGTCGACGTCTACGTTGATCTCGGTGGTCGTGTACCGGGTGTCGACGGTGATCGCCCCAGGCACGTCCAGAAGCTGTCGGGTTGGCAACTTTACTCCGCCGTGTTCTTCGTAGTCGGAATAGTCGACCGTGATGCGCACCGTGCCGAGCTGCGGGACCTCCGTGTCGAACTGGATACGCGACAGCAGCATGGTGTCAGCATCAATGAAGATACTGAACTCCACGTCCTCGGCGGTGACGATGACCCCGTGGTGGGGACGACCCTCGAGGTCGGCACCGTCAGTCTTACGAAACTCCGCAACGCCGACGTCGGGCCGTTCGAACGGCAAGAATGGGTGCAACAGGGATCGCGCTACCAGGGCGGCCGCCTGCGGCCCCTCCAGATCGACCAATCCCTGCGGGCCTGACTGCCAGGCCAGCATCCCGTTCCAGCCGCTGCGTTGTTCGAACAGATCGCTCTGCTGCTCTTCGTAGAATTTTTGAGCAGGGATGATGACCGTTTCGATGTCACCGTCCAGGGGGCCGAACTCGGTTTGCATGGTGAAGCCCCCAACCTGCCTGACGCTACGAATCGCCTCGAACGCGGCGCGCCCGCCTGACGCGTCAAGACTCGACGCGACAATCTCCTCGAGGGTCTGCGCCGATGTGCCCGGAACGAGCAGCGCACACGCCAGCAGCGACGCGCTGGCGGTACTGAGTCGTCTGATAGCAATCGCGGTCATGTCGTCAGCCTCCTTTGGGGCTATCTACGCCATCCGTGCGCCGCGCATTCGCCAAGTGCACATGCTATTCTGCGGCCATCTGATGGCCGGTATCAATCTGGGTTGGGCGATCCGACTGGGGTTGGTCGCGTGCGTGGTTGCTCTCGCGGCCCTCAACTGGGCGGTCCGCAGGGAACCCGCCGTGGGCGTGGTTGGCACCGATCCATCGGCCACGAGCGTCGGCGGGTCGGAACCCGCGGACGAACCACTCCTGGTCAACAAGAGTTGGCATATCCGGAACATGGCGACCGCCTATGGCGCGTTCGTGATCGAAGTGGAGGCGGAGGATCCGTCGCAGGCCGAGACCATCGCGCGCTCACTGATCGAACCGATCAAGGACGACTACGATGAAGTGCTTGTCTACGTGAACCAACGCGGTGGCGACTCGGACCTGCCGGCTCGGCGAATGCAATGGACCCCAAGCGAGGGGTACGTGGAAATCACCTATGACCAATGACCGGGCCGACCCTGACAACGCGCGATGAAGAACACCCCGGACGTCGATAAGCTCGCGAGTGAGTTGAACGCGTGGAGCGACGATGCGCTCGGCGGCCCATCCCGGCTTGAGGAGTGGCTGCGCGTCATGACCGCCCGCAGCGCCAGCGACTTGTTGCTCGTGGC
>CAUZIB010000136.1:0-8185 GCA_963579735.1 Vicinamibacteria bacterium
GGAAGGCCATACTCTCGCCCGTAGGCGAGCCCGAGGAACTCGTCAACCATCTTACTCGCGGCGTATGCCCAGCGGCTCCGGCTTGTTGGTCCCAGTACGATGTCGTCGTCCTCGGAAAACGGAATCCTGCTGCCCTTTCCGTACACTTCGGAGGTGCTGGCGATCAGTACGCGGCACCCATACCTGAGCGATGCCTGGAGCACGCGTTCCGTTCCGCCAATGTTGGTCGTGATCGTCTGGACCGGGCGCTCGACGATCAGTTTGACCCCAACCGCCGCCGCCAGGTGCAGCACGACGTCAGCCTGGGAAATCAGTCGGTCGAGCACGACCTCGTTCTCGATGGCCGCTCGGGCAAAGTGGAAGTTTCGATGACTCTGCAGTGTCGCGATATTTTCGATCCTCCCCGTCGACAGATCATCGATGGCGACAACCCGGTTCCCGGCGGCAAGCAGCGCTTCGCTGAGATGAGAACCGATAAAGCCGGCTCCGCCGGTGATGAGATACGTCTTGGGGGAGGTCATAGGTCCGGTGTGCGCTGGTGAAGATACACGATTCTGCCAGTTTGTGTGGCCGGTCGCGGAAAGCCTTGAGTATCCTTAGCGTCGCGGGTCGAAGGTGAATGGCTGAAGCGAGGGTCAGAGCAGCCCCCGGTAAACCGTCTGGGAGGCACCCGTGTGGCTTGATGGCCTGACGCTGTTGATCGCATTTTTTGGAACCGTCGCGCTGGTTCCGCCGGTCCGCCATCTCGCTCGACACACCGGGATGTTGGATAAACCGGCGGCTCGCAAGCTGCATCTCAATCCCACCCCTCTACTGGGCGGCTTGGCGATCTACATGGCTGCGGTCTCGGTCGTCTTCGTGTTTCTCGACCGCCAGGCCTGGGCGGTTCTGGCGGGCGGCACGCTGCTCCTGGTAGTCGGATTCATCGATGACGCCGTCTCGTTGCCAGCGAAGTTCAAGCTGTTTGTTGCCACGCCCGCAGCCGCGCTCTTGCTTATCGAATCGGGAGTCCGCACAGTGTATCCGGCCAACCTCCTGGTGTCGCCTGATAACTGGCTCTCTGGGTGGCTGGGGCTGGCCGTCACCCTGGGCTGGATCGTGGGTATAACGGCTGCGTTCTCCATCCTTGATCATATGGACGGTCTCTGTGCGGGAGTCGCGACCATCGCCTCCGCGTAATTCTATGGCTTGAGCGCGGCCGCCGGGCAGCTCTGGGTCTCCGTTCTCGCGGCCGCAATGGTGGGATCTGGCGCTGGCTTTCTGGCATGGAATTTCAAACCGGCCAAGATCTTCATGGGCGATGGCGGGGCTATGTTCCTGGGATTCATGATGGCCGCGCTCGCGGTCAAGCTGGACATGCAAGACTACCCTCCCACGAAGAGCTGGATGGTTCCGGTCCTGGTGCTGGCAGTGCCGATTCTCGATACGTTACTGGTCACGGTCTCTCGACTTCGGAGGGGCCTCCATCCGATTCAGCACCCGGGGAAGGACCACCTCGCCCATCGCCTGCTGACACTCGGATTCGGGCAACGTGCCGCTGTGCTGAGCCTCTACGCGGCCGGCGCCGTGGCAGGCGGCGCCGCATACGTGTTGTTGCAGATGGACGCTGTCTACGCCAATATCGCCGCGGGCTGCTTCTTCGCTCTTGGGGCGATCATCATTCTTGCCCTTGAGAAGACGGATTACGAGCGACAAGAATCGGTTACCGAGTCTGCGTGAGCGACGCCTGATGCGGCCATGACGTTCTCGGTGGAGGCATCTACGACCGACGGCCCTCTCCGCGTCGTGCGAGTCATCGGTCGTCTGAATGTTGGTGGGCCCGCACAGCACGTTGTTCTGCTGAACCGCGGACTGGCTGAGCTCGGTTATGAAACACACCTTGTGAGCGGCGCGCTGCGAGCCGGCGAAGAGTCCATGATGTACTTCGCCGAGCGTCATGGCGAAACGCCGACAACGATACCGGATCTGGTCACGGATTCAGCTCTCGGTCTGCGCGACACGCGCGCGGTTCAGGCCCTCGTCAGAATCCTACGCCGAGTACGGCCGCACATCGTGCACACACACACAGCCAAGGCAGGCCTGGTCGGAAGGATCGCGGCGACGCTCGCGCGCACGCCTGCCGTCGTGCACACTTATCATGGGCACGTGTTGCATGGTTACTTCCCAGTATGGAAGAACCTCCTCTTGCGAGGCATGGAAGCTGGACTCGGTCTCGTAAGCGACCGCGTGATCGCCATCAGCCCGGCCGTGCATGACGACCTGCTGCGTTACGGCGTCACACGTGGCTCGAAGATCGAGACGGTGCCCCTGGGACTCGACCTGACATCCTTCGACCAAGCTGCGCGGCACGCGGGCGAGCTTCGTCGAGAGCTGTCGATAGGCCCCAGCACATTTGTAATGGCCAGCGTAGGAAGGATTACCGCCATCAAGAACCATGCGATGTTCCTGGAGGCGACGGCCAGAGTAGCCGTCCGGAATCCTGACACGATCGCAATCATCGTCGGGGACGGCGAGCGCCGGGCAGCCACCGAGCAGCGGGCCCGCGACCTCGGTCTTGCCCGGCGTGTTCTGGAGACGTGACCTTCCTCGCGTCTACGCGGACGCCAACGTGCTGGTCGTCTCATCCGACAACGAGGGAACGCCGGTAGCCGCCATCGAGGCGATGGCAGCGGGTTGTCCGGTTGTCGCCACGAGGGTCGGAGGTGTTCCGGACCTCATCACCGACAGACAGAACGGGATACTGGTTCCTCCCGACGACCCCGAGGCCATGGCCAACGCCCTGCTGTGGTCGCGGGAGCACGCGACAGACACTCGACACTGGGCGGAGTCGGCGAGAGGCCCCACCATCCAGCGGCACAGCGTGGGGGCGTTGGTGGCGCGTGTCGATCGCATCTACCGACATCTGTTGACTCCGAACTGATCGCGAACAGGACCATCCTGCGCGACGGTGGGGACGAATGCCGCAGACCGCACCGGTGGCAGCCGCTCCTCGCGGGAGACGCCAAAAAGCCATGAAGCCGATCGACGGCTGGTCTCTTCCGCGCGCCCACCCCGAATCGGACAGCGGCAGTACACTGCTCACTTATGGGAGCGCCCGTCCGGTTCCTCGCGGCAACCCGTTTGGTGAGGCACTATTCGCCGTGGATTCCCATGGTGATGGTTGCGGCATCAACCGGCGTCATCTTTCTCCTCCAAAGTCGAGAGTTTGGGAAGGGCTTCAGCGTCGTCATCTGGCTGACAGTCGCGGTTGCGAGCGGTCTCGCGGGGGCGTGGTCAGCGAGTCGCGCCCTGATGGCGCTCGTGTTCCTTCTCCCGGCCCTCCCCTACTTTCGGTACGACACCTGGCTGGGCAAAGGTCTGCCGCCAGTGATCGCCGCGGGCGTACTTTTGGGTGTCGCCCTCAACGCCCAATCCGCCTGGAGTGGGTTGCTACAGGACCATCGGCGGCCTATCGCGACGGCCGTCCTCACCTTCTGCGCGTTGCTCAGCGTTTCGTGCGTGCTCGTGCTTCTACAACGTAGCCCAGTGGTTATCACCGCGCTCGGCAGGGAGGAGCTCGCCGGACTCTTCTCAACCGGTTGGGCCAGCCTCAGACCGCAGAACACCCTCCCGATCGTCCGCAGTGGGGAGTTCCTCCTTGGCCCGATTGCCGGCCTGTCATTCTTCTCTCTCCTTGTACGCACCCGGGTGGGGGGTGCCGCGCGCCTTGACGCTGAAGAATTGGTCGCGGCTTTTCTGTTGACCAGTGTGTTGAACTTCGGCGTGGCGTGCGGCCAGGTCTACCTGCCCGGCTTTCCGGTTGCCTCGCTCTATCAATTGCCGGCAGGACTATTCCATAACCCAGTAGGCCTTGCCGAGCTCATGACACTTGCGGCACCGGTCGCACTTGCGGTCAGCTTGGGTCCACATCGGATCCGATGGCTGCGCCCGCTGGCCATCGGTACCGTGGTTGTAATCGTATTGATCTTCGTTCCGATTCAGCAGCGGTCGGCACACTTGGGCGTCACGACAGGAACCATATGTTTTCTAGTGACCGCGTGGGTCGTGATCACCCGCCAGACGGGACACGGTCATCGTCGGCTTCTTGCGGTCTCGTTGGTCGCGGGGCCGCTGCTCCTCGTCGGCCTGCTCGGTGCGTACTTGGGAACAACCCAGTGGCAGGAATCTCGCGCCGCGATCACCCAAGCCCCCGCATCCGCCGCCTGGCTCGGGATCGGGCTACGCGGCGAAACAAACCGCATGGCATTTTTCATGGTCCAAGACAGGCCACTTGGAGGCTACGGGGTCGGAGGCTTTGAAGCAGCGCTCCCAGCGTATTACGCTCGACATCGTCCGCCCGTTCGAGCTTACACCCATGCGCTGCTGAACCATCCGCTGCTGAACCATCCGCTTCACATGCTTGTCGACCTGGGCGTCCTCGGACTCATGGTTAACGCCTGGATGTTCGGTGCGTTCCTGGCTCCTGGCCTACGCGGCACGGTCTCCTGCGCTCTCCCCCACCGCAGGCAGAAGGTCGACCTGACGGCCGCTGGGTGTTTCTCGGGGGCCTGTGCATTACTTCTCCTCTCCATCTGGACAGGCGAATGGGTGTACGACGCATCGATCAGCGTTGTGGCATTCATGCTCTTGGCCGTCGCTGCCGCGACCTGGAAGCCGGCAGATCTCGAACGATCGGCGGCGGTGCCCCTGTGGCTCATCGTCGCCCTTCCGTTTGTGCATGTGGCCTTGTTCGCCCTGGCGGTCTAGTCCCTTGAATCTTTGATTTCTTCGAGAAAGTCTTGGGGCTAGCCCTTCAGGTGTGACGCCAAGCTAAGGGAGAGATTGATTGGCCTGCGCGCCGATATCGCGTTGGGGGCGTCCTTCCCCCAGGCGTGACTCCACGCCAAAGGAGAGACTGATTGGCCGGCCAGTGCTGTCGATAGCGCGTTGAGGGTCGGTATCCCAAAGCTCGGTGCGGCCCGTATTCGCTGTGTCACGAGCCACTCTTCCGCGGTCCGCTGCGCCTCTTCGAGGTCCGTGAAGGCGCGCTGATCGAGCACCTGCGTCCGAAACGTGCCGTTGAAACGTTCGACGTACGCGTTCTGCGCGGGCTACCAGGCTGGATGAATTTCCACGCGATCTGGCACTCGGCCGCCCAGCGCCGCGTATTGCGAGCGAGAACAATCCGGATCTTTCGGCGGCCATACTGTGGATACTGTCCGCGAACTCCCACATGACCGCCACCGTCGGCGCGTCACGCTTCAACCATCGCGACGGGCAGCCCAGCCTCGATCGGGCGACGGACAAGACGGCGCACGCGCCGCGACAGTCCACGACGCTCAGCGCACGTGATCGACAGACGACGCGAGTCTGAAAACTATTCACCTATGTCTGTTACAAAACACTCGCTGCCAAGTATCCGTCGACGTAATGAAGAAAGAAGTGTTCTCGGGCTATATCTCAGAATATCGACGAGACGTCTTCGTCGATGAACTATAGGCGTTACTTCTTTACACATTGTTCCCTTGTGGCATAACTTATGAAGATGTGCTAATCCGGTGGTGCCATACATTATATCCAAGTACAAGTCATCTTCATTTGAATAAAAAAAGCCTCTATATACTCCCGTATTTCATCCAACCTAAGCTCTCCATGAAAATGGTCTTTTCTCTGCCCCTTCCTATAAGGATTCGAATCGACGTCATCAAAGAAAATGTGCGAGCCTTTCTTCAAAAATGGATACCACCCAGAAAGCTCCCTTTCGACGTGATTTTTTGCGTGCAGACTATCGATATACAGAACGTCTATACCATTTTTCAAGTAAGGCGCATTGGAGAGAATGAAATCCACATTTGTACTATAAGATTGAACAAAGTTCCATCGCCTTGAGTTTGAAATATCCGAACATTCCATTATGTCTACAGAAACCAGCTGACCGTTGCTTTCTTCGCACGCCTGCAAAAAATGGTCGTGGAGCAGCCTTGGTCGGTCTCTAACTCGAGAATTACAGGATTCGGTAAGCCCTTAGCTAGTCTGTACATATGCATCAACTGAGTTGCAACTTGTCCTTCCAACCCCTGTGCGTACTCAGCTTTACTATATTCGTCGAACGTGTGGTGCTTTGTGCTGATGATAGTGGTTCTGTTCCTTCAACCCTGGTGTCCCGAGACAGTCATCCGTGGGACAAGTCCCTGACTTAGCGCCCGGCTCGCCATGAGCGAGGGGGGACAATATTGGCCATATTTGGCCGACGATCAACGCCGCCAGGCGGGATGCTCCATCATGGAGTTATTGCGCGAATCACTGTTGCAAGACACTAGCAGCCCTTGCTGGAAGCGCTTCTGACCTGCCTGCCGTTTTTCGGTCCAGCGGAAGCTTGAGAGAATGGCGTCCTCCGACGGAGGAGCCATGAAGAAGAGTCGGTTTACGGAAGAGCAAATGGTGACGATCCTGCGCGAGGCTGATCGACGGCCCGTGCCAGAAGTGGCGAAGCGGCATAGCGTGAGCGCGCAGACGATCTACAGCTGGCGGAAACACTTCGGAACGCTGGCGCCCGCGGACGTGAAACGGCTGCGGTAGCTGGAACACGAGAACGGACGCCTGAAGAAGCTGGTCGCGGATCGGGATCTGGAACTCGACGTGCTGAAGGAGATCACGAGAAAAAAATGGTAGGCGCACGCGTGCGCCGGCAACAGGTCGCGTACGCAGAGCGTCGTGGGCTGTCGCGCCGCCGCGCGTGCGCCGTGTTGTCCGTCGCTCGGTCGACGTTGGGCTACACGTCTCGACTGGAGACGCGTGACGCGCCGGTGGTGGCGGTCATGCGGGAGGTCGCGGGGCAGTATCCGCGCTACGGCTACCGAAAGATCCGGATTTTTCTCGGGCGTCGCGGCTACCCGATGAGTGCGGATCGAGCCTATCGCCTGTGGCGCCAGGCGGGCCTCCAAGTGCCGAGACGGCGCCCGCGGCGTCGCGTCGCCACGAGCCGGCCCCTCCCACTTCCTGACGCCCCCACGCGACGCCGCCTTCAGGCACTCAGACCCGCGGCCAGATGGTCTAGTGTTCCTCCGCCACCGTGGTCTAATTTTGCTCCGCCCTTGACACGTGGTGGTTCCGCCGGCGAAGACGGCGAACGTGTCCGGACGCGGTCCAAGGTCAGGCGTGCGGGACGGAACCATCACCAGAGTGAAGACTCTGGGTCGTCGGAGTTGGAAAAAGGCCTCCGGGTACCACCAACCGGCTCGCGTAGAGAACACGTTCTTCCGATACAACTCGATCGTCGGGGGAGCGCTTCGGGCGTGCAGTCTCGGTGGGCGAGCCGCCGAGGCCGTGATCGCGTGCAACGTCCCCAACCAGATGATTGGGCTGGGCCATCCGAGTCGCACGCCATCGTCATCTGGGAGATCCCGCTGGTCCAGGGAACGCTGCGGATCTGGATCATCTCCGACATGGTTGCAGCATGTTCACATGTGTGCAGCATGTCAACGCGCCGACGTTGACCACAGCAAAATCGGGCCAGCGGCGCGGTATCACGGGGCCGAGTCTACTCTACAGGGACGAGTCTTGCGATCTTGCCACCCGCATTGTGTTCAAACAGAAGATAGATGTCGCCGTTGGATGCCTGTTCGATATCGCGTAGTCGACCGATGCCTTCGAACAGCGTTTCCCGCGCCACGAAGTGGTTGTCTTCGATCTCGACTCGAAACAGGCTGCGTGCCTTCAATGATCCAACCAGGTAATCTCCCTTCCACTCCGGGAACTGGTCACTGTCGCTGATGATGAAACTGGACACCGCTAGCGACGGCGTCAGGTCGACCACCGGCTGTTCGATATCGGACCGCTCGAACTCAATACCCAAGTCCTTGCCATACTCTACCGGTGTGGGCGGCAGTCCGGTGTATGCTAGCTCATCGTCGTTCTGTATTTGTTCGTGGTGATGCTCGTGGGTTTCGTTGCGACCGTAGGGCTGGTGCCTCCAGTTCGTCGCTTGGCGCGGCACATCGGGATGCTCGACCAGCCGGCCGCGCGAAAGCTTCACGACGATCCGACCCCTCTCCTGGGAGGGCTCGCGATCTACGTCGCTACCGTCCTCGTCATTCTGGCGTTCCTCGAACGGCAAGCGTGGGAGCAGGTATGGGCGGTGCTCGCCGGTGGCACGTTGCTGCTGGTCGTAGGAATCGTGGACGATGCCGTTTCGCTACCCGCGAAA
>CAUZIB010000137.1:0-8171 GCA_963579735.1 Vicinamibacteria bacterium
CGCGAGGCGGTCGCTATTGGAACTCAACAAATCGATATATTCGAACGCGCCGCCTTCCGTTGCGCCGGGAACGATTTGTTCGCAAAGGGTGCGGAGGGTTTTTTCTTCATGAGCGTTGAAGGCCTTAGCCGTATAAGGTCCGACCTGGAAAGCGGTGACTTCCCGGTGAACGTGCTCGGCCTTAGCTGTTCCCACTGACCCAGAGACGGCAGCGATACCGGCGATTTGGACGAGCAATTCGCGGCGATTGATTAGGGCGGCCATTAGACGTTGCCTTTTCGCATTTCTTCGGCGAGATATTCCGCGGTACGCCAAGCTAACGCGCAAATGGTGAGGGTCGGGTTCTTCTCGGGATGCGAAACGAAGGGCCCGGCATCGGCCACGAACAGATTTCTGACCTCGTGGGACTGACAGTATTTATTGAGCGCAGAAGTAGCAGGATCGTCACCCATACGGACGGTGCCTGTTTCGTGAGTAATTGACCCGCCCGTGGAGATCTTGTCCGCGGTGGGCCGGTTGTCGGGCTCGACCGTGCCACCGGTGCCCTCGAGGATCGCGGTGAAGTGTTGTTGCATGTGCTCGACCATCTTGAATTCGTGCTCGGAGTGCTTGAAGTGGAAGCGTAGGGTTGGAATGCCCCATTGGTCGACGCTATTCGTATCGATCTCGCAAAAACTATCAGCGTTGGGAATCATCTCGCCGCGGCCGTTAAGTGCTATCCACGTCCCGTAGTCCTTCTTGATGGCGTCCTTCAGGGACTGGCCATAACCCTGGTTACGTCGGCAGAGGTCGTTAAAGGCTCCGACTCTCGGCATGTCGTAGCCGCCTCTGATTTCTATGTGATACCCGCGCGGGAAGTCCTTGTTGGGTTTTGATAATTCCCACCACGGCGCGTACATGTGGTACGCGGCTGTACCGTCAGTATTGTGAATCGGCATCCCGTCAAGCGCCGGGACATACGCCCTTACGGTCGTGGCAATGCTATCGGTGAGGAATCGACCCACGGTACCAGAACTGTTAGCGAGGCCGTTTTCGTGCTGTGATGATTTGGAGTTCAGGAGGAGACGAGCCGATTCGGCCGCACTGGCGGCGAGTACAACCGAACGGCAGCGAATCTGTTTTTCCGCCCGGGTGACCTTGTCGACGTAGGACACAGCGGTGATGGCGCCGGAGTCATCGGTGATAAGTTCGCGAGCCATGGCGTCATTGATGAGGGTGACCCGGCCGGTCTCCATCGCCGGGAAGATCTGCACCTGGCTCGAAGAGTAGTTGGCCGCCGTGACGCAGCCGCGGCTGCATTGACCGCAGTAATGGCAGGGTGCACGACCATTGTGGGGTTTGGTGAGCACCGCCATACGGGCGGGAATGCAGGGGATGCCAAGGTTTCTACAGGAGCCTTGAATCAGGGCTTCATGTACGCGCGGCGGCGGCGGTTCCTGAAAGATGCCATCGGGCGCTGAACGGAGGCCTTCCGTAGTGCCGGCGACGCCGATGAAGGACTCTGCCTTGTCGTAATAGGGCGACAGGTCTTCGTAGCTGATCGGCCAGTCTGTACCGAAGCCGTCATTAGAGTAGGGTTTGAAATCGTAATCAGAGCATCGGAAAAAGATCCGGCCAAAGTGATTGGTACGGCCGCCAGTGATTCGGGAACGGAACCAGCGAAATTGGGAGCCAGGAGCGGCCGTGTAGGGCTCGCCGGGAATTTGATAGCCACCGGCGTGCGCACCAAAGTAGTTCGAGCCACCCCCAAAGTAGGCTGCACCATCGGGCCCAGCACCGCGGTGATCGAGCGCGTAGGGCCACATGTGCTCCTTGTAGTCTCGGGCTGGATTGAGCATGGGTCCAGCTTCGAGGATGGTGACTTTGAGTCCCAGTTGAACAAGGACCTGTGTCACCGTCCCTCCGCCGGCTCCGGTGCCAATGATCACGACGTCATGGATCGGGGTGGATTGATGGCCTTGCGGCATGTGGCGAATCTAACACACGTGAGCAACAAAGCCGTAGGCTGAAGGGTGCACGTTGTCAAACTGATCCCTAATGCGAAACGCCATTGTGTCGAATGTGGCACCGGATCACCCATGAACTTTCTTGCGACATGCTAGGCTCGAGTCATACCTGCGTGATAGTTCGTGGTCCCTTAACGGTGGGGAGAGATCATATGATGTTGGGCACACTAAGTAAGGAGGAGAGGGTAATGAGACACGTCCGGCGATGGTCATGTGTGCGGTTCGACGGTCTAATGGTCGTAGTGATTCTCGTTGTTACGGCAGTGACAGCGACAGCGCAGTCGACAATTCCGGACGGTGAGTGGCATGCGTTCGGGCGGGATAGCGCGAATACGAAGTACTCACCCCTCGACCAGATTACGGCTGAGAATTTTACCGACCTGGAAATCGCGTGGCGGTGGGGTTCGCTCTCGCAAGCCGTCGTTGATAGCAACGAGCGTATCCGACCGCGCGCGTTCGTCGCCACGTCGCTCATGGTCGACGGGCTGGTGTATACCGTGACGGCACTTGGACAGATAGCGGCGGTTAACGCTGGCACTGGTGAGCAGGTGTGGGACTACGACCCCCGGATCTATGACTATCTTGAGCGGCCGCCGAACATGGGCTGGCACCATCGCGGTGTCTCGTACTGGGACGATGCGGAAAGCGACGATGCTCGCATTTTTATTGCGAGCCATGATTTGCGTCTTGTGGCTTTAAGTGCGCGGACCGGACGGATGTATGCAGACTTCGGTCTGGACGGATACGTCGATTTGGGCTCCGATGAAGGGTTCGATCGCGCGGTTGACCGGTCACGGATGACCTACTCGTCGCCGGTCAAAATCGTTGGTGACACTGTCATCGTTGGCAGCATCATTCAAGACACGAATTTGTGGACGGTCGACGAGACCACCCCGGGACACGTGCGAGCCTATGATGCTCGCACCGGTGATATGAAATGGGTATTCCGCACGGTTCCCCAAGGGGATGATTTCGGCGCTGACAGTTGGGGCAATGAGTCCTGGCGGTACAGCGGGCACAGCAATGTCTGGTCCTACATGGCCGCCGACGAGGAACTGGGCCACGTCTATTTTGCGACGGGCACGCCGTCGAACGACTGGTACGGCGGGATGCGCCCGGGGGACAATCTATTCGCCGAGAGCATAGTTGCGGTCGACGTGGAAACCGGGGAGCGGGTTTGGCACTTCCAGGCGATTCACCACGGACTTTGGGATTGGGACTTCCCGACCGGACCGAACCTGCTGGACATTACCGTCGATGGTCGGGAGATCAAGGCGTTGGCGCAGGTCAGCAAACAGAACTTTACCTACGTGTTCAATCGCGTCACCGGCGAACCGGTCTGGCCGATTGAGGAGCGACCGGTGCCGCCAGGGAATGTGCCGGGCGAGTGGTATTCTCCGACGCAGCCGTTTCCGACGAAGCCGCTTCCTTTTGATCGGCAAGGCATCGCGATTGACGATCTAATCGACTTCACACCGGAGCTACGAGCTGAGGCGCTAGAGATCGTCGAGAGTCGCGCGCGGTTTGGACCGATATTTTCACCGCCGGTACTACGTGGTGCTGAGAAGCCGTTCATTCAGGTGCCTGGTGCCGGTGGGGGTGCAAGCTGGCAGGGCTCTGCGGTCGACCCGGAGACCGGCCGGTTGTTCGTGTCCTCATCAAGCACATCGTATGTGGTCGAGCTGATTAAGTACGATCCGCCGGCAACCATTGGGTACTTTACCGACCCGTGGGGAGTCGGCGTGGGTGGGCCACGGGGGTTGCCGCTGTTCAAACCGCCCTACAAGCGGGTGACTGCGATCGATTTGAATACGGGTGATCACGCTTGGCAGCAGCCGCACGGGGACGGTCCCAGATTCGACCCGTCACTGGCTGACCTTGAGTTGCCGCCGCTCGGTGGCGGCGGTGGGCTCAGCTCGGGGTCACTAGTTACCCCGACGCTGCTCATCATGAACCATGGTGGCCGAGACTACGAGGACATCGCGGCCGGCACGCGGACTATCAGTGCCTATGACAAGGATACAGGCGACTACATTGGCTCAGTTGATCTCCCGGCGGTACCGGGCGGAAATCCCATCTCGTACATGCACGAGGGCAAGCAGCACCTGGTGCTCGCTGTCGGGAGTGCGAGCGGTGAAGGGAACAATCCGGAACTCATTGCACTGCGCCTTCCTTAAGGCGCTTGTCCCAGGACTGGTTCGGTTCGCGAAGACCGAGATGCAGTAGCACGACGGCATGACAAAGGCACATTTGTTTAACACTGTTCGCCGGAGGATCTCAATGACGCACACACGGCCCACTCTCATCGCCTTAACCTTGCTCCTTGTGGCGGCTCCACTTCTGGCTCAGCAACGAGACACATCGAGTCCGGACGAACGCGCGAGGCAGGCTGCCGCACAGGCTGCGTTCGAGCGAGAGTTCGTGATGGCGAACCCGATCGAGCCCCTGGACTCGATTTGGATCGAGGAACTCACCTGGATCGAGACGCGTGATGCGATGGCCGCAGGGAAGACCACGGCCATCATCGCGACAGGGGGCGTCGAGCAGAACGGACCGTACGTCGCGTTGGGCAAACACAACTATGTGCTTCGGGGCGCGTGTGAGAGGGTCGCCCGTGCGTTAGGCGACGCGTTGTGTGCGCCGATCATCAAGCTGGTCCCGGAGGGCAGCATCGACCCGCCCTCCGGCCACATGCGGTACCCCGGCACGCTCACCGTCCGGGAAGAGACCTTCCGTATGATGCTGGAGGACGTGACGGGTAGCTTGAACGCGCACGGTTTTGAGCATGTCATTCTCATTGGGGACAGCGGTGGCAACCAGAGTGGCATGGCCGCGGTCGCCGAGGCGGTCAATACGCGCTGGGGTAAGAAGGTCGCGCACTACATCCCCGAGTTCTACAACAACGGGGCTCACCAGGAGTTACTGACACAACTTGGAATTACCGAGACGAGCGAGGGTTTCCACGACTTTTACTGGTCCACTGCGTTGCAGATGACTGTCAGTCCCGAATCCATTCGCTACGACGAGCGTGTTGCAGCGGGGAAGGCCAGCATCAACGGCGTGTCGATTGCCCCCAAGGAAGAAACGATCGCAATCGGCGAGAAGCTTATGCAACACCTTACCGATCGGACCGTGAAGGCGATCCACGCCGCTACCGGGCGTTGACGCTGGGACGATGCTTGCCACCAAAGCGGTCGATCTGATCTGAAGACGATCGTGATCGTCAGTAGCGGCTAGCCACTCGCCACCGAGAGTGGTCGTGTTCGCTGCACCGATGTGAGGAACCGATGGAACCTGTGCCGGGCATTACCGGCGTAGGTTCCAATTTGTTTAGAGGCGAGTCTGTACAGGACCGACGGCCGGCACCCACAGCAAGCGCGTGAAGGGCATGGTGGAAACCATGCCCTTCGACGACCTAGCTAGCGCCCCGGTTCGGTGGGGTCGGTGCCGTCTCTGGGAGCACCGGTGCCAGAGGACCCCATGAAGAGCGAGGTCCCATCGGGGAATGTGATATCTCGACCGCTACCGCGGCAGACCGGCTCGCAGATCTTGTCCTTGCTCTGATAGCCACGCACCTGGACCTCAGTGCCTACCGTCAGAATCGTCTTTGTAACTCCCCTTCGTAGAAGGGTGTTCGGTGTGCCCGCTTCTAACATCCACTCTTGAGTGGTGCCATCCTCGTTCTCGTCCATCACGTAAATCCAAGCGTGAGGGTTGATCCAATCGACCCGCGTCACCTCGCCCTGCACTGCAATTGGAAGCTGTGCGTCGAACTCAGCTGCAAAGGCGTGATGCGCGTAGACCGCACCGGCAGTCACAGTGACCAAACACACGGCGGCCCATAAGAAACTAATGATCGTCTTCGGTATTGACATCTAACCCTCCGCTATTTGTCTTCTCGCACCGCCGCTGCGGCGTCCCGGTACCAACTCGCCAACCACTGATCCTCTTGAGCGTCAGTGCCTTGACCGCCACCTGCCTCTTCCTGGAGGCGTGCGCCGCGTAACATCAACATCATCGCGAGATTACCTTCGTGACAGGCGTATTCGTAGACCAAATCCTCAGTCGCGACCATCTCAAGGGCAGTCGACCACGGCGCAACGTGGCTAGAAGGATCGTCGACCGTATATTCGTAAAGTAAGCCACCCTCCGTACGAGAGAACTTCTCGGTGAGCACCATGTCCTTGCTCGTCATTTGGTGTGCGGTGTGTTCGTTAAAGTTCTTCGTTACGACGACCAAGGTGTCGCCATCCCAACGACCGCGGGAATCACCCTTCCACAGACGCATGTCTTCGGGTAGATGTTCGCTGTTGTCGAGCGGGATGATGCGGTGGTCGTTAACCATCTCGGTATAAATCGCAACGTAGTCTTCAGTCTGGAAGACCTCCATCATGTTGTTGTACGCCCCTGGTGTAATCGGGGGTCCGGAGTTAAAACCTGTGATGCAGCGAACGGCGGTCGGCCGATCGGCTGGTGTGGCCGGCGCCTGTCCCCAGGTTGCGTATCGCGCCCGCGCCCGCTGAATGCCTGAGTCTGTAAAAGCGGGAAGTTGGCCGTCTGGCGGATCGACAATCAGAGAGGTCCGCATGGTGCCAGACATCTTTACACCGCTATCAATAAAGAAAGCGTTATAGCCGCCGTCGACGTCATTTTGACTTTCGGTGTATTCGTCGCGGTTGACGCCCGCGATGCGATCCTCGCGTGTCTGTGCGCGTTCCGACTCGTACTCTGCCACTTCTTCAGCGGTGAGAAACTCTTTGTCTTTGAAGCGCTCGGGACGCTGAAAAGGAGTGGACGACCGGAAATCCCATCTACCCCGTAAGTCGGGATCGCCCCAGGAGGTCTTCTGATCTTGGCCAGCGATGGCAGGAATGGCAACCAAAACCGTCAAAACAACAATGCCCACAGTGGCAACCAGCTTCTTGGTCCGGTCAGTCATGGCTACTCTCCTTGTGAAACAAAACAAAGCTTCCTGATGAAGCGTTATCTACTATACCACTCACCGAACATGGCCTCCTCGGCGAACGGTATGCACTTAAACTCCAGAAGTCGCGCATCTTCCTCAAGCCGGCGATAAAGTGGCATCGACATCTTCCAGGGACGCGTGAAAACCTGCGGGTCTTCGATGGTCACTTCATAGAAGAGCGCGTTCGGACCGATAGGCGTGTAGCGCTCCTCAACGACAAGCTCCTCGCTATGGAAGTTCCCTGAGCTGTCAAACCAGGTGTCCGGCATCTGTGACGTCACGTCGACGACCAATGTCTCGCCCTCCCAGCGGCCCAGGCCGTATCCCATCCAGGACGCCAGGTCTGCCTCGGTCCCTGGTCGGTCCATACGCACCGCGCGCGTCGACGAGGTGTACTCGTAGCCAAACATAATTGCCGATGGAGTTTGAACAATCTGGAACGGGAAAGGCATATACGTGGCGCGTGGGATTCCCGGCATGTAGCACTTGACCGCTGGGTCGAGTTCGAGCCAGTTGTCAAGATTGTCGTTGCGCGTCGCTAGTGCTTCCGGGTGGTAGGGGATCTCGCCGCCCTCTACGACACCAAGTCCCGCGGGAATCGCCCCGATGGCACCGAGTTCGACAGCTGCACCCATGCGGGCAGCATGGTCCTCGATGTCCCAATGTGCGGAGCCAATCGCCTGCCAGATACCGTTTAGATCGGGATTGCCATCGGGTGTTCGCGGTGCCCGATACGTCGAATCTCCAGGCTGAGCGCTGGCGCCAGCAGCTAGGAGGGGCACGGTTGCCACCGCGACCGCGAGCGCTACCATCCGTTGCCACATCTTACTGATCATCACAATTAAATATACCTCACGAGGCAAGAAGAAGCATACAGCAGGGTCGGCGTGCAGGTTTGGTGTATTGGTGTAAGTGTAATGGACGCTACCGTGTCTCGAACGCGTGACCGACCTTTATTCGAGCGGCTCGATCCGCAGCAGCGCGGCTGCGCCGTGGGCCGGGTCGACGCCGAGGAAGCTGCCGGCGGTCAGCACGTAGAGCAGGCCGTCCGGCCCTTGTTGAACGTCGCGAATACGCCGTCGGAGGCTAGCGAGCAGCCATTCCCGGCGCTGCTCGAGCCCCTGTCGGTTGAATTTGATTCGCTCGAGGTGACCGGTTCGTTGGATGCGCCCGGTCATGAGTGAACCGACGAAGAGGTC
>CAUZIB010000138.1:0-8168 GCA_963579735.1 Vicinamibacteria bacterium
GCGAGTGTTCGTCAGAAGACGATATCGGCGATGGTCTATCCGATCATTTTGCTGGCGCTGTCTGTCGTCGTAGTGGCGATCATCGTGCTGCGGGTGGTCCCGCAGTTTGCGGATTTTTACTCGGGGTTGGGGGCAACGCTTCCGTGGATCACGCGGGTGATCATGACGGTTTCTGGGACGCTTAGTCAGTATTTTTTTCTGATTCTGGCGGGCACTCTCGCCGCCGTCAGTCTCGGGTGGAGCTGGCTCAGACGCCCTGGTCACGGGGCGTTGGTCGACCGATTCCTGCTGCGGGTACCGGGCGTGGGAGGTCTCGCTCGGAAGTTTGCGGCGTCACAATTGTCACGAACCCTCGCCACCTTGATAAAGGGCGGGATTCCGCTCGTGAGTGCGCTTGATGTGGCCGCGCGGGCGATTGGCAATCGCTACTTTTGTGAGCAGCTCAGCACGGTGTCGCGCGACGTGCGGGAGGGGCGGGCGTTATCAGAGTCGCTCGAGACACGAGACATGTTCCCGCCGGTAGCAATTAAGATGATCGAGGTGGGGGAGTCGACGGGCGCGCTACAGGATATGTTGAACAGCATCTCGGATTTCTTTGATGAAGAGATCGAGACATCCCTCACGCGATTCATGGCCATGGTCGAACCGCTCTTGCTGGTGATTATGGGGCTGATTATCGCCGTCTTGCTTCTTGCGCTCTACATGCCATTGATTCAGCTCGGGTCGTATGTGACATGACGGACATAGACCATCTCGCCGCAGACCGGGCGGACGCGGCGGTAGCCACGGATCTCTATCTCGCGACGCAGGCGGCCGAGACGGGTGACGAGGTCACGACCGCACGACATTTCGCGGAGCGGTATCGGCTCGAGTATGTCGACATGACGCAATTCAATGTCGACCAGGATCTCTTTCGGTCTATTCCCGCCGACCTCATGCTGCGGTATGGATTTGTGCCACATCGCCGCGAGGGTGACTCCCTGGTGGTTGTCGTGTCTGACCCCAGCGATGTTCCGAAGCTGGACGAACTGTCTGGCCTGCTCAGTGCACCGCTCATTGTGACCGTGGGCACGGTATCGGCGATCGAGTCGATCCTCAAGAAAAGCGAAGGCTCTCAGCGAGTTCTCGACGAAGCGACGGAGAGCTTCGAGCTTCAGGTCGTGCGCGAAACGGAGGATGGCGAAGAAAGCCTCACCGTCGAGCGGCTGAACTCGGACCTCGCCCCGATCATTCGTCTCGTGGACTCGATGATCTATTCTGCGATTCAGCGCCGGGCAAGCGACATCCACGTGGAAACCCAGGATGACGCGGTGTATGTCAAGTATCGGATTGACGGGGTCCTCCAGTCGGCCATGCGCCCAATCGACAAGCAATATAACGGTGCGATCTTGTCTCGGATCAAAGTCATGTCCGAGCTCGATATCGCCGAGAAACGGGTTCCTCAGGACGGCCGCTTCAAAGTCAAAATGCCGGGAAAGACGATCGACTTTCGGGTCTCGATCATGCCGAGCGTTCATGGCGAAGACGCCGTCATCCGTATCCTTGACAAAGAGTCGATCAGTGAGCAATTTCACGAACTCACCCTGGACATACTTGGGCTTCCCGACCATGAGCTCCGACGGTTTCGCAAATATATCGCCGAGCCCTATGGCATGGTGCTCGTGACCGGACCGACCGGGAGCGGCAAGACAACGACGTTGTATGCCGCCCTTGCCGAGATCAAGTCGAGCGAAGACAAGATCATCACGATCGAAGACCCGGTCGAGTATCAACTCCGAGGCATTACCCAGATCCCGATCAATGAGCGAAAGGGGCTCACTTTCGCGCGGGGTCTCCGATCAATTCTTCGCCATGACCCTGACAAGATCATGGTGGGAGAGATTCGCGACCCCGAGACGGCTCAGATCGCCATTCAGTCCGCGCTCACGGGGCATCTCGTGTTTACTACCGTGCACGCGAATAACGTCATCGATGTCCTGGGCCGCTTCCTCAACATGGGTGTCGAGGCGTATCAGTTTGTGTCGTCGCTGAACTGCGTTATGGCTCAACGTCTCGTGAGGACCATCTGTCACGAGTGCAAGCGACCGGTGACCGTCGAGCGCGCGGCGCTTGAGGAGGCCGCGCTCGACCCGGCGATCGCGGACCAATACACCTTCTTCGAGGGGGCCGGGTGTATGGAGTGTAGCGGTACTGGTTTCAGGGGGCGGACGGCGATCTGCGAGTTGCTCAACCTCACAGATTCGATTCGCGAGCTGATCCTGGCGAAAAAAGCCGCCTCGGAGATCAAGAACGCCGCTCGCGAGGAGGGGATGCGTTTTCTCCGGGAGGCCGCGATCGACCGTGTGCTCGCCGGCATTACAACGCTTCGGGAAGTCAACAAAGTGACCTTCGTCGAATGACAAGTATCTTGGCTCGCGTGCGAGGCGCGTTCGCCCCGCCCGGCGTAACCGCCGCCTTGGAAATTTCCGCGACGCATGTCTCGGTGGCCACGGTCGAGTGGGAACGCGCGGGACCGCGACTGACGCACCACGCGCGGCGGCCGCTGCCAGATGGCGCGCTGACTCCCCACCTGACCAGCGACAACATACGGGATCGGGACGCCGTCGTGGCGGCCGTGCGCAACGTCCTCGACCAGCTGCCAAAGCGGCCAGCTCAAGTGGGGCTGGCGGTGCCAGATTCCGTGGCCAAGGTGTCGTTTGTTCAGCTCGAACAAGTGCCGGCCCGGCGTGCCGATCTGCACCGACTCGTCGCCTGGCAGGTCAAAAAGGCTGTGCCCTTTCGGATGGAAGAGGCGCAGATGGCATATACCTCGGGCGCGCCCCATGGAGAGCGAGGACGCCAGTTTGTCGTGACGCTCGTCCGGCGGGATATTGTGCAGGCCTATGAGTCCGTCTGCGCCGACGCCGGCGTTCACGCCGGTGTCGTCGATCTGACCAGCTTTAACCTTATCAATACGGTTCTGACCGCGCCGACCGACGATGACGCCGACTGGCTATTCATGTATCTGGCCCCTGAATATTGCACCCTTGCGATCCTGCGCGGAGAGCACCTGATCTTCTTTCGCAATCGTCCCGCTTCCGAGGACGCGATGTTGACCGACCTGGTCTATCAGACCGCGATGTATTACGAGGATCACTTGGCGCGGAACGGCGCACGTGGTTTGACGCGCTCCGTTCTGGTCGACGCTACTTCGGCGGCGGCGCAGGGGACGTCGGCACCCTCCGCGGACGGTGGGCGAATCAGACGGATGTTGGAGGAACGGCTTCACACCCGCGTCAATGACGTGTGGTCGGATCCTGGCCTCCGCTGGGGAACAGAAATCGCGCCGTCGATGATTTCCAGTCTGGCGGCACCGGTCGGCCTGCTCTTGCGAGGACGAGTGGCCACGCACTAGCGAACCATGCTCAATTCGAATCTGTCGACGCGTCCCTTCTACAACGAACGGGCGGTGCATCTTGGCCTGGCGCTGGTTGGGATCGCGGCGCTGGGCCTGCTGGTCGCCGGCGGGCTTCGCATGCAAACCCTGGCGGTGGAGAATGCGCGGCTCGCTGCTGCCGCCGAAACGCAGGAAGCGCAGGTGTCCGCGCTCCAGAATCAGACGGACGGTTTGCGCCGGGAGTTGCTGCCGGATGATCTCGAGGCGCTAGCCGAGGCAACCGAGGTCGCCAATGGATTGATCGACCGGCGCGTCTTTTCGTGGACCGAGTTCTTCAACATTCTCGAATCCACCCTGCCGGACAGTGTGATGCTGACGTCGTTGCGACCCGAGCCCGAGGCCGCCGCGTTTCGGCTCGTCATCGGGATTATCGGAAGAAGCCAGCAGGCCATCCTTCTCTTTGTCGAACAGCTGGAGTCGACGGGAGCTTTCGCGAGCGTGCTCGTCAGAAGCGAAGAAATC
This sequence comes from Vicinamibacteria bacterium, assembly GCA_963579735.1. Classification (GTDB taxonomy): domain Bacteria; phylum Acidobacteriota; class Vicinamibacteria; order Vicinamibacterales; family UBA8438; genus CAUZIB01. Next base: position 3,899 of record CAUZIB010000138.1, read on the forward strand.
TTGGAGGATGGAGGCTACCGAGCCGTGCTCGATGGCGAGTATGTCGGGGTCAGTGCCGAACCACCGATCGGTGTCAGCGATGAGGTGGAGACAGACGCGGAAGCGGCCGGAGTCGCGCAGAGTGCTAGTCCGGAGACGGAGCCAAGCGTATGAACGCCACGATTCTGCAACGCGTGCTCGCCGAGAAGCGGGTGATCATCGGTGCGGTGGTGATGCTGGTCTGTGGCACCGTCGCCCTCTGGGGCGTTGTTGTCTATCCATTGACACAGCAGGTCGCCACGGCCCAACTCCGAGCCCACAGCGCCACGCTGAATCTCGCTTCGGCCGAGGCTGAATATCGCGCGGCGGAGGGACTGCGCGACGACAAGACGAGGCTGGAACAGCAGCTCGCCAAGTTCTATGACGACGTACTACCGGTAGGGCTAGCGGCGGCCCGTTCGGTCACCTACGCGCGTTTGTCAGACCTGGCGAACGAGCATCGCCTCGTCATGGAACGCCGGAATGTCACGCTGGCAGACGAGTTCGATGACGACGGGCGATTGGCCAGTCTCGAGACGACGATGGTGCTTTCTGGTGACTGGGTCAGCATCCGGCGTTTCATGCATGCGCTCGAGAGTTCCACCGAGTTCATGGTGATCGAGCGTATCGTGCTGAGTCAGAGTGAGTCGCTCGACGCCGCGCTCGGGCTCGTGCTCAGTGTCGCCACGTATTACCGCAATCTGGGCGAGACATGACGAGAACGCGTGGGAGGACGGTGTATCGAGTGAGCGCTGGGATCGCGGCTGGACTCGCGGTCGCGCTCGTGGCCGGGTGTCAAGGTGGCTTGACTCCTCCGGGCGCGGGGGCGGGCCGGGTAGTGGATTCGCGGGCCGCGACCGATATACCGGCAGAGGAAGAGGTAGTGAACGTGCGTCTCAACGTCTTGAGCCGAGGGCGACCCGACGTCGCGGTGCAGCCTCGGAACCCCTTTCGGTTTGATCGGCGCGTGCAGACGGAGCAACCGGCGGCGCCGCCGTCGTTCCGAAGCCTGCCTAGCGCCGCGGAGGCTCTACGACGGGCGCAGATGGCCGCGCGTGTGTCCCTTCGGTTAATCGGCTTTGTCGAGTCCAACGAGAGTGCTCAACGAATCGCCGTCTTGACCGACGGGGACCATGTGTATCACGGGCAAACGGGCGACATCATCGAAGGCCGCTACCGAATACTCCGGATGAGTGCGATGTCCGTCGCGATCGAGTCAATTGCCGACGGTCGTCGCGATGTGGTCCAGCTCGCTCAGTCCCGATGAACGCTATGGAATGGTGCAATACATTTAATCGAGGCCCTCGCGGATGGGCGGGCGCGGACCGACGAGGAGGAACAGTGAGGCCGTTCGGTATGACGAGGCCCTGCCCCTCCGTCCTCGGCTGGTCGCAGCGGGTCGTCTTGTTGGGTCTGCTTGCGGTCGGCGTCGTGTCCGCTGGATGTGTGACCACGAATGCGGCCTACCATCGGGGTGATGAAGCCGCGATCCAGGGCAACTGGGACGGGGCTGTTAACCACTTTCGGGAGGCCGTGCAAGAGAATCGCAATGACGCGAGAGCGCGCGTTGCACTCGAACGAGCCATGCAGAACGCGGCACAAGCTCATGTGGCGACCGCGCGCGCGTTGGAGTCCCGCGGCGACCTTCCGACCGCTCTGGCCGAGTATCGCCGGGCCAGCGAGTATGACCCGACAAACGGCGGACTGATGTCCATCGCGGCCGCGCTCCAGCGAAGGATCCGAGACATGGTCGAGGCCGCCCAGCCTCCGTCACCTCTCGAACAGCTCGAAGCACAGGCTCGCGCGGACAACCAGCCCCCCCTTCTTGACCCGGCGTCTGACGAGTTACGGACATGGCGATTCGAAGAGGCCGCGCTGAGCGATATTCTTGACTTTATCGGCGCGGCCACCGGCATCAACGTGACCTACGATCGGACGTTCAACGACCAGCCGTATTCGGTATCCCTCGAGGGTGTCACCGTCGTTCAGGCGCTCGACCAGATTCTCACCGCGACCGAGCACTTCTACAAGGTACGTGGTCCGCGCAGCCTGATCGTGATTCCGGATACGCCGCCAAAACGCGCGCAATACGCGGAGCAGGTGATCCAGACATTTTACATCTCGCACGCCGACGTCACCGAGCTCGCTACTATGCTCGTGCAGGTGGTGAGGGCCCCGACGCTGGCCGTGCAACCCGCGATTGTCGCGAACCCCACGTCGCACACGATCACCGTCCGCGCGACCACTGCCGTCGCCGAAGTGATCGCAAAAGTGATCTCTGCCAACGACAAGCCGCGGGCGGAGATCATCGTTGATGTGGAGATTCTTGAAGTCAATCGGGACCGAGCTCGCGAATTCGGTCTCGACCTGGCGTCCTATTCAATCGGCGGCCTCTTCTCGCCAACCTCGGTGCCGGCCGGCGTGTCGAATACGGATGCGGCCGGCTCTGCGACATTCAATGCCAACGTGCTGTCCGAAGCCTTCAGTCCGGCGGATTTTTATCTGGCGGTGCCCGCGGCTGTTGTCAGATTTTTGGAGGCTGATGAGAACACGCGCCTTGTGGCCCAGCCGCAGCTCCGCGGACAAGAGGGGACAGAGCTCACGCTCAATCTCGGTGACGATATCCCGGTCCCTTCGACGTCATTTACCCCGATCGCCACAGGTGGCGTGAGTGTTAACCCGCTCACGTCATTCGAGTATCGACCGATCGGAGTCAACTTGACCATGACGCCGCGGGTTACCTACGACAACGAAATCATTCTCGAGCTTGAGGTCGAGAACAGCACGCTTGGTCCCAACATCACCGTCGCCGGGCAGGCGCTGCCCACGTTTGGGACCCGTAAGGTTCAGACAACAATACGTCTGAGGGACGGTGAATCCAATCTGTTGGCCGGCCTCCTCCGCGAAGAGGAGCGGCGATCCCTTCGCGGCTTCCCCGGTATTTTCGAACTCCCCATTATCCGGCAGCTGTTTTCGGCTAACGAAGACTCGATCAAACAGACCGACGTGGTGATGCTGCTGACCCCACGCATCGTGCGTACGCATGAGTTGACGGCGCAAGACGTCAGCCCCGTCTATATCGGGACCTCGGCCAACATGGGGGTGACCGGACCGCCGCCGCTGATTCAATCACCCGCGTCGCCGTCCGCAAGTGCAGGGGCGAGCAATCCGGGCGTGTCGGCAGTCGCACCAGCCGTTGGCTTAGGTCCAGCCGGTGCCGCGCCGGACGTCACCGGGCTGTCCCCGACGCCGGTGCTTCCCGCGGAGTCGACATCAGACCCCACGTATCTTCCGGGGAGCCCACGGCCCACGTTTGGGACGGCGGTTGGCGTCAATCCGCCCGCGACCGATTTCATGGTTGGCGGTGGGCCATACACAGTGCCGATTTCTATCCGGGGCGCCTCTCAACTGTCGACCCTCAGTCTGAGTCTGACCTTCGACCCTTCTCTGCTTCGCGTGCGAACCGTGCAGGAAGGCAGCTTCATGCGCCAAGGCAGCGTCGCCGTGACATTTGCGCAAGACCTCGATGCTGCTGCCGGCCGCGTCGACGTGGCGCTCACGCGGACGGACGACCTCACGGGAGCGGCTGGAGAGGGCTTGGTGGCGGCCATCGTGTTCGATGCGATCGGGGCAGGGTCGACGATTCTGTCGCCGAATGGGATGGCGTTGACACCGTCCGGCGCACCGTTGACCCTGGACTTTGAGCCAACAACCGTGAGCGTGCGATGAATCCGCCTGCCCGGCGGATGAGTCTGGTGTCGCGGCTCAGCCGCGCGCGCGGCTACTCCTTCGTCGAGCTGCTGGTCGTCAGCGCGATTCTCCTCATCCTGGCGTCGGCCGTCATGCCTCTCGGTCGAGTCACCATTCAGCGGCAACACGAAGTTGAACTGCGGCGGGCTCTTCGCGAGATTCGGACAGCTATCGATCGCTTCAAGGACGCGGTCGACACCGGCGCCATCGGGGGAGCAAACCTCAATTCGGAAAACGAAGGGTATCCGCCTGACCTCGACACCTTGGTCGAGGGCGTCGAGGCCGTCAACGACGCGAGTGGTAAGACAATACGATTTCTTCGCCGAATTCCGATGGACCCGCTCACGAAACGCCGAGAGTGGGGATTGCGGGCCTACGATGATTCCCCCACCGCAACGTCGTGGGGCGGCGACAACGTCTATGACGTGTATACGACGTCGCGGGGTACCGGCTTGGACGGCACACCCTATAGGGAGTGGTGACCGTGAGGCTTCGACATCGG
>CAUZIB010000139.1:0-7742 GCA_963579735.1 Vicinamibacteria bacterium
TCGGCGCGACGCCGTTTTCGCTGGCCGCCAGACGCTCCGATGTCGCGATCATGCGTCTGCTGGCGGCCGGCGGCGCCGATACGTCGCTGTCGCTGAAAGATGGCCGGACGGCGGCTATGGTTGCGGCCGAGGGGGAACCGACAGGGATTCGCCGACTCAGACTTGAGGAAGACCAGATCCTGGAAACGGTCAAGGTGGCGCTCGATCTGGGCGTGGATGTCAATGCCGTGAATCAGGCCGGCGACAGCGCCCTGCACGTGGCGGCGGTCAACAAATTCGACAGCGTCATTCGGCTCCTCGCCGAGCGTGGCGCGAGGTTGGAGGCGCGGAATAAGAAGGGACAGACTCCGCTGGCCGCCGCGCTCGCGCCGCCTTTAACCCCCTGGGGAACAGTCGGCGTCGACCAGGCTGCCCGTGGCCGAGCCCTCGGCGGCGCGGCCTTGAGCCGATACCGAGAGCGGTACGCCGCTTGGGAGGGAAGCCAGGGTCAAACGTCGACCGCTGACCTGCTGCGCTCCTTGGGCGCGACGGAAGAGTAACTGGTGTATCGACTCGATGATGGCACCGGCGGGGTCTACTACCCCTACGGCGGTGGGTCATCAGCGACAATCTGTTCCGAGACGGGCGGACGACAGCCTTCTGTCAGTCGTCTCGTCAACTGAACGAAGGCATTCATGGTAGCCCTCCGCTATGCGTTGGTTTTCTCTCTTCTAGTCGTTCTTGTTCCGACCGTCCCGTTGGAGCTGTCGGGTCAGATCCCTTACGTTGCCGAGCAGGCGGAGGCCGGTGAAGCAATCTATCAGCGGTCCTGTACGGCATGCCACCTTCCGAACCTTCAAGGTTCCTTTGAGGCCCCCCAGCTGGCGGGTCCCAACTTCCGCCTCACCTGGGGAGGGCGGCGCATGGCCGACCTGCGGGAGGTCCTGGGGACGATGCCGCCGCAGGCGGCAACGTCGCTCACTGAGGAGGAGTATTCGGCGTTGGCGGCCTATCTCCTTCGCGAGAACGGGATGGAGCCCGGAACCTCGACGCTTGAGCGCACCTCCTCGGGTCTGTTGTTCCCCGGTCTGCGTGCGGGCGTTACGGCGGACCTGCCCCCAGGGGTGGAGGCTGTTTTTCCTGTACCCGGACGCCCCGGCAACGTGCCGTCACCGGACGGGGTAAGTCGCGCACCCGAGAGTGTGGGGGAGATCGACGTCACCGAAGTGGGGAGGACCGAGACTTTCAGGCGGGCGGATCGGTTCACGCCTGTCTCGGACGCCCTCCTTGCCGATCCGCCGCCTGGCGACTGGCTTCACTGGCGGCAGAATCAGCAAGCCTGGGGCTGGAGTCCTCTTACCCAGATCGACAGGGATAACGTGGATCGGCTTCAGCTGGCGTGGGTCTGGGGCATGGAGGACGGAACTAGCCAGCCCGATCCGTTGGTCCGGGACGGCATCCTCTACGTGCCGAACGCAGGGAACGTGATCCAGGCGATCGATGGAATCGATGGCACCCTCCTCTGGGAGTGGCGCCATACGTTTGCTGAAGGCGCAGGGACCCGAGGCCAGCTTCGAAACCTGGCCGTCTGGGAAGACCTGATCTTCGTAGCGACCGAGGATGGGGTCATGGTGGCGCTCGATGCACGCACCGGAGTCGTCCGGTGGTACTCGACACTTGCCGACTGGAAACTCGGTTACCAGAACTCGTCGGGGCCCATCGTGGTGGACGGCAAGCTGATCAACGGGATCGATGGCTGTTCGCGGTTCACGGAAGAAAGCTGTTTCATCACGGCTCATGATGCACGGACGGGAGAGGAGCTTTGGCGCACGTATACGGTTGCGCGACCAGGGGAGCCCGGCGGCGATACCTGGGGTGACCTTCCGTTCGCGCTGAGGGGTGGGAGTGAGGTGTGGGTCGCGGGTAGCTACGATTCAGCGCTGGACCTTCTGTTTTTCGGGACGGCCCAGTCGAAGCCGTGGGTTGCTGCGAGTCGAGGGCTGACCGTGAATGACGCGACACTTTTCGCGAACTCGACGCTCGCCCTGGATCCGGACGATGGGCGTATCGTCTGGTACTTCCAGCATATTACTGGCGAGAGCCTCGATCTGGATGTCGCGTTCGAGCGACTCCTGGCGGATGTGGACGGAGTGCCGGTGGTCTTCACGATCGGCAAGGATGGAATCCTCTGGAAGCTCGATCGGCGGACCGGGGAATATCTGGGCCTCGTGGAGACGGTCTATCAAGACGTCTACAACGTGGACCATGAGATGGGGAAGCTGACCTACCGTGAGGACATTCAGAACGCGAAGATCGGCGAATGGCTCTCTGCTTGTCCCTCCACGGCCGGGGGGCACAACTGGCACACGATGTCCTACGAACCCCAGACCGGCCTTCTCGTCATTCCTCTGGGCCAGACCTGCATGAACCTGCAAGGGCGAGAGATGGTCCTCGAAGAAGGCTCGGGTGGTACCGCAGCGAACCGGGTCTTCGTGGACATGCCGGGCACTGATGGGAACGTCGGTAAGCTGGCGGCCTACGACGCCGCCACCCTGGAGGAGGTCTGGAGCGTGGAGCAGCGTGCTCCATTTACGACCGCGGTGTTCACGACCGCTTCGGGGCTAACCTTCGCGGGTGACTTCAACCGATGGTTCCGCGCCTTTGACGTCCGCACCGGGGAGGAGCTGTGGAGGACGCGGCTGGCCACGTCCGTCCTCGGGTACCCCATGACATATGCGGTGGACGGAGTCCAGTACATAGCCGTCACGACAGGACGCGGTGGCGGCAGTCCGTGGAGCGTTCCGAATGTCGTCACGACAGAAGTGAGAACTCCTCCCGGCCAGAGACACAACGCAATCTACGTATTCCGGCTCGGGCCTGAGTAACCCCACGCCTCCTCGCTCGACATCGTGCTCGCTCGCGCGGCAGACTACGGCACCGAATTCCGGCGGCACTCGTGACGCCGCTGAAGCCGAGACCAACGAGCGCGATACCGAGTGTAATAACTGTTCTTCTGATAGGCCCCAGAGATGTTGGGCTTGGCCGGTCGGTGAGCCCGGCACGCTGGGTATCGGATTCGGCGATCGACCTCAACGTGACTGTATCCTCATAGAGGGCCCGCGTGAAGACGGCGATCCGCTGCTCGCGGTCCTCCTCTCGCGCGGCGTCGTCGCGGCCAGCATCGACTTGTCGATGCCCCGCGTGTAGACCAGACAGACAAGGAGGGTGAGGTGCTCAAGTGGAAGGTAATGGCCGCAGCGGGACTCTGCTTCGGAATGGTTGGCACGGCCTGGGGCCTGGCCCAGCGGCAGACGGCACCCGGCTTCTACGAGCTCCGCATCTACACCGCCCAACCGGGTAGGAGGGATGCCCTGGCCGAGCGGTTCGCCAGCCGCACTGCCGAGATCTACTCACGACATGGGATCACGAACGTCGGGTACTGGACCCCGCAGCAGTCCGATGAGGATCTCGGCATCGACGAGGACAACACATTCATCTACATCCGGGGCTATCCGTCGAAGGCCGAGCGCGATCGCCGACTCACGGCGGCCCACGACGACCCCGAGTTCACGGAGGTGGTCCGGATGCAGGAGCGCGATCTCGAGAGGAGGCTCATCGTGAGGGCCCACAACATCGACATGGTGCCCAGCGGACCTCAGACTGCGATCAGGATCGCACCATGAACGCCTATCCATCGAGTCGGGCCTCGTCCAGACGGCCCGCGACCATACCGGTCGACGGTGGACGATAGGCAATTCTAGAGCACCCCCGGCTGACCCCGCGACGTGCACGATCACCACCGCGGAGATCGCGGGACAGCCCTTGGAGGAATTTCTAGAACGTGATTTCCGAATGCTGGCCATCAATCTGGTAGGCTATCGCCCTCGAGAGGGGACATATGGCCAAGGTTTCAATCACGGTCAACGGTAAGCTGCGCAAGGCGGATGTGGAGCCGCGCCTGCTCCTCGTGCACTTTCTGCGTGAGCATCTCAACCTGACGGGCACCCACGTCGGGTGTGACACGAGCCAGTGCGGCGCCTGCACGGTGCTGGTCGACGGGCGCAGCGCGAAGTCGTGCACGGTCTTCACCGTCCAGGCCGATGGCTCCGAGGTCACGACAATCGAGGGTCTAGCGGCCGACGATGGTCAGCTCCATCCACTGCAGGTCGGCTTCTGGGAAGAGCATGGACTGCAGTGCGGATACTGCACCCCCGGCATGATTCTGTCAGCCGTCGAACTGCTGAACAACAACCCGTCACCGACCGAGCAGGAGATCCGGCACGGGCTGGACGGCAATTTCTGTCGCTGCACCGGCTACCAGCACATCGTCAACGCGGTGCAGCACGCCGCGAACAGGGAGTAGGTCAATGGCCGTGTCTCCGGTGCTTCCGAAACTGGTCGGTCAGCGTGTGAAGCGACGCGAGGACCCGCGTCTCATTCAAGGCCGCGCCACCTATGTGGACGACATCAAGATCGTTGGCATGGAGCACGTGGCGTTCGCCCGAAGTGACATTGCACACGGGCGGATCCAGTCGCTGGACACCAGCGCCGCCGAGGCGATGGAGGGCGTCACGGCAGTGTTCACCGGCGCGCAGATCGCCGAGTTCGTGGGGCCCGTGCCGATTTTTACGCCATTTCCATCTCCCGATCATCGCGCCGTGGTCGTGGACACGGTTCGCTATGTCGGCGAAGCGGTCGCTGTCGTCGTCGCCATCGATCGCTATATCGCCAGGGACGCGGCTGACGCGATCGTGGTGGACTATGACGTCTTGCCGGCGGTGGTCGACACCGAGCGGGCAATGACGGGACAGCCGGCTCAGTTACACGCCGATTTCGAAAACAATCTGGCCATCGCGTTGTTTCCGTCCGGCACCGGCGTGTCGCCAGACGGCCAGAGCGTCGACGATACCGCTATCGACAAGGCATTCGCCGATGCCGACGTCGTCGTGTCACAGCGTATGGTGAACCAGCGGCTCGCTCCCAGTGCGATGGAGCCGCGCGGAACCGTAGCGCACTACGAACCGGGCCACGGGAAGATGACGATCTGGTCATCGACGCAGGCCCCCCACCTGCTGCGAGGCTTCATCGCTCGCATGAATGACATGGGCGAAGACCAGGTGCGCGCGATCGCCCCGGAGGTCGGTGGCGGGTTCGGCGCGAAGCTCCAAGCCTATCCCGAGGACTATGTCGTCGCAGGTCTGTCGAAGAAGCTCGGGATCGCGTTGAAGTGGATCGAAGACCGGTCCGAGGCCTTTCTGGCCACAACGCACGGACGCGGCATCATCGGGTACATCGATATCGCCGCGACTGAGGCCGGCAAGGTGCTCGGCATTAAACTTCGCCTCATCGCGGACATCGGGGCGTACAATATGCTGTTTACCGCTGCCATCCCGACGTTCACGACGCTGATGGCGAATGCGACCTACGACATCCCAGCCATCCGCACGACGATTACCGAGGTGTTCACCAACAAGACCCCAACCGACGCGTATCGTGGGGCGGGTCGGCCAGAGGCGACTTACTTCGTCGAGCGGGGCCTGGACATGCTGGCCCGCAGGCTGGACATGGACCCTGCCGACGTGCGGCGCCGGAATTTTATTCAGCCGGATCAGTTCCCCTACGCCACCCAGATGGGCGCCGTCTACGACTCGGGCGACTACACGGCGGCGCTCGATCGCGCCCTGCAGAATTCTGGGTGGGAGACGTTGAAGGCCGAACGGGACCAGGCTCAGGCCGAAGGCCGGCTTGTCGGACTCGGCCTGGCGATGTATGTGGAGGTCTGCGGTCTGGGCCCGTCCTCCGCGCTGCCGACAGGCGGCTGGGAGCACTCGCAAGTCACCATCGAGCGCGACGGCCGTATCAATGCAACCACAGGGGCCTCACCCCACGGTCAGGGGAACGAAACGACCTTCGCCCAGATGCTGGCTGACCAGTTTGGCGTGCCGATTGACCACGTGACCATCCATCATGGCGACACCGCCATTGCGAAACAGGGCATTGGCACGTTCGGTAGCCGATCGCAGGCGGTCGGTGGCGCGGCGCTGCACTTGGCCGGGGGGAAGGTCAAGAAAAAGATGGCAAAGTTTGCCGCGTCACTCATCGAGGCACATGAAGACGATCTCGTCTTCGAGGATGGCCGTATCTCCGTACAAGGAGTGCCCGATTCCGGCAAATCATTCGCGGAAGTGGCGTCCTACGCCTATGTGCCGGTCATGGGCGGCGCAGTGCAGTTGCCCGATGGACTCGAGCCGGGCCTGAGCGAAGAAGCATTTTTTGAACCGAGCAACAACACCTATCCGTTTGGCTGCCACATCGCGTTGCTCGAGATCGATCGCGACACCGGTGAGCCGACCCTGCTGAGGCTCGTGGCGGTCGACGATGCTGGCAACCTGATCAATCCACTGATCGTTGAGGGACAGATCCACGGGGGGCTGGCCCAGGGCGTCGGTCAGGCGATGATCGAGGAAGTGCGCTACAACGAGGATGGTCAGCCGCTGACCGGTTCATTCCTGGACTACGCGATTCCGCGCGCTACCGACCTTCCCAGGTTCGAGCTCGACAGCACCGTGACACCGACCCCAGTCAACCCACTGGGAGCGAAAGGAGTCGGGGAGGCGGGCACGCTGGGATCGACCCCCTGCGTCGTGTCGGCCGCGGTCGACGCGCTCAGTCAGTTCGGTGTCACCCACATCGACATGATGCTGCGACCCGAGAAGCTGTGGCGCATCATCCAGGGAGGCGAGTCGTGACCCCTTGCACCTTCGAATATGAGCGCGCCACCTCGATCGACGACGCGCTGACCAAGCTCGCTGCGACCAAGGGCACCGGTAAACTGATCGCCGGCGGTCACAGTCTTGTGCCGCTCATGAAGCTTCGGTTGAACGAGCCGGCGACGCTCATCGACATCGCGCGCATCCCCGGCCTGGCCGGCGTGCGCGACGTGGACGGCGTAATGGAGGTCGGCGCCGGCACCGTGCATCAGGATGTCGCCACCTCGTCTTTGTTGCGGCAGCAGTGCCCGGTGGTTGCCGAGACAGCGGGGACAATCGGCGATCCCCAGGTGCGCAACCGAGGCACACTGGGCGGTAGCCTGGCCCATGCCGACCCGGCCGCCGACTACCCGGCGGTCATGCTCGCCGTCGATGCCGAGATTCACCTGCGGAGCTCGCGGGGAACGCGTGTCGTGCCCGCAGGCGCCTTTTTCCAGGACCTCTTCAGCGTGGACCTCGGCCCCGACGAGATCATCACCGCGGTCCGATTCGCGCCGGTGCGAGCCGCCGCCTACGCGAAGCTCTATCAGCGCGCCTCGCGGTTCGCCATTGTTGGCGTGGCGGCCGCGCTCGACGTGGTCGATGATGTCATCCGTTCCGCACGTGTCGGTCTGACCGGCGCCGTGTCGCACGCCGTCCACCTGACCGCCGTCGAGGAAGCGCTCGCCGGGCGCCAGCCGACGCCGGAGGTCGTCGCCGAGGCTGCGCAACTCGCCGGGGCGGACCTCAAGGACGTCGCCAGCGACATTCATGCCAGCGAGACCTACCGCCAGGCGATGGTCCCGGTTTTTGCGAAGCGCGCGCTCGACATGGCGTTGGCCCGTCTCGCCTAGCAGGTAGGAACCGTTGGAAGGCGGGAAGGGAATCGGCTCGCGTAGAATCACTCGGTCGGACGGCTTCAATCCAGTTCTTGGACTATACGAGGGAGCGTTACATGCAGACATCCGAGTCCCGTTTGCGCAACGGTGTGTTGGTTCGGTGCGGTCAGGCACT
>CAUZIB010000140.1:0-7723 GCA_963579735.1 Vicinamibacteria bacterium
GTCGGACGGCAGCCAAAACGGCGTGAAGTGTTCGACACGAGCGACAAGAGGATACTCCCAGTTGTCTTCCTTCGCGCGTGTCTTGGTCGAGGGGCTCGAGGGCCGAGTGCTTCGGGGCCACTCGGTTCTTGAACTTGTGGACGCAGCGGTTCATGATGGGCGGGACTCGCACGACGGCACCGGCGTGCAAATCAAAGGAAGGTCAGATGAGCCATCGATATTTTGCGACGTTGTGCGTCGTCATCGCGGTCGTGACGCTGACGCCCCTCGGGGTGACCGCCCAAACCGAGATGCCGTCCGAAACGCCGAGGACGGCCTGGGGACAGCCAGACCTACACGGCATCTGGGACTTTCGCTCCATTACGCCGCTCCAACGGCCCGAAGAGCTGTCGGATACCGAGTTTCTGACAGAAGAAGAAGCGGCCAGCTTAGAGCAAGCAACGGTAGACCGAGAGGAGCAACTGTTGCTCCGTCCAGCGCGGCGCACGCAAGCAGGTCAGAGTGTCGACCGCGGAGAGGATGGTGCCCTCGGTGCCTACAACGATTTCTGGCTGGACCGCGGCACGACGACTATCGGGTCACGCCGCACGTCGCTGATCGTGGATCCCCCCAACGGCCGGATGCCCTCTCTGACGCCCCACGCCGAGCAGCGAGCCACCGCGCGGCGCGAGTATCGTCGCGACCATCCAGCAGATTCATGGGAGGACCGGGGTCTCAACGACCGATGCTTGTTTACGACCGGACTCCCGATTGTGCCCAGTGCGTATAACAACAACGTGCATCTATTTCAGACCCCCGACCATCTGGTGATGCTTATCGAGATGACCCACACCTTGCGCGTGGTTCCACTCGATGGGCGGCCCCATGGAACGTTACCCCAGTTCGTGGGGGAGTCCCGTGGTCATTGGGAGGGCGAGACCCTGGTCGTCGAGACGAGAAATTTTCATCATCTGACCAGCTTGCGCGGTTCGACGTCAAACGCCCGTCTCGTAGAACGGTTCACCCGCACGAGCTCCGGTGTCATCGACTACGAATTTACGATCGAAGACCCCGAGACCTGGACACGCCCCTGGACCGCCCAGGTCGAGCTTGTGAAGACCGACGAGCCCCTGTATGAGTACGCGTGTCATGAGGGGAACTACGCCATGGACGGCATTCTCGCGGGCGCCCGCGCCGACGAGCGAGCCGCGCGTGAGTCGGCAAAGTAGGCCGGCGGGATGAAGGGTTGTCATTGTGCAAATTTCTAAGGGTGCCGTAAGGGGCTGGCGGCCATCGCGTGTGGCGAGAGTGCGCCGTGCATGCGCAGCGCCGCTATACGGCGTTGCGCTGGTTGTCGTGTTGGTGTCGACGGGTCATGCCGGTCAGCTCCGGAGTGTCAACGACGGCGTCTATTCCGAGGTCCAGGCCGGCCGTGGACAAGGCGTCTACGAAACGGCATGCGCCAGTTGTCACGGTGCCGCGCTCGAAGGTCGCGTAGGACCGCCGCTGGTCGGCGACGACTTCCTCGGGGTTTGGGGCGCTCGCCCGCTGGTTGAGCTTGTCGACAAGATCCATACGACGATGCCACTCCAAGCGTCGGAGCCTCTATCGCGCATGGAGTCGCTTGAGCTGACTGCGTATCTGCTCCAGGCCGGTCAGTTTCCCTCCGGACAGGCCGAATTGGGCGAAGCCACGCTGACGGATGTCACGTTGCCTGAGGCGGAAGGTGTCGCGGCGCCCGCGAGCGGCGCAGTTGAGTTCTCGGCGCCAGCCGCCAATCTTGCGCAGTTGATGAGGGCGATCGCCTTCCCGAATTCAAACATCATTTTCAACGTCCAGATCAAAGACCCGGGAAATCAGCCAAAGGCGGAGCCAGGGGCCGCATCGTTTGACTATGTCGATTGGGGCACCTCGTTCTATTCCGGTTGGGAAGCCGTCGATCTCGCCGCGTTGGCGCTGGTTGACTCCGCTCGGCTTTTTCTCGTGCCAGGACGTCGCTGTGAGAACGGCCGACCGGTTCCGGTCGGTCGGGCCGACTGGCAGCAATACACGCAAGATCTCGAGGATGTAGGACGGGCCGCCTATCAGGCGTCGCAGTCTCGAAGTGTGGACGCGGTTATAGGGGTTGTCGATCGGCTTGACGAGGCCTGCGCCAACTGCCACAAGGTCTACCGCGACGGGAGTTCCGAGGGTGGTGGGACCGGTGCGGATCGATGTCGGTTGGACTGAGTGGAACCCGTTTCTTGTGTGATCGCCTTCTTAGGGAACGGACTTTTTGTGGGACGGGACATCCAGGAGGACACACCATGCGCAAATGGCTAGACCAGCGTTTCCGAACTTCGAGCCGCAGGTCTCGGCTCCTTCTGCCCGCTGTCATCGTTGCAAACGCAGTGATCCTGTCGACCCCGGGATCTGTGCTCGCGCAAGAGTGGACCGAGTTCGCGAATCTGGACGATCGCTTTACATGCAACTTTCCCGGTGAACCGGAGGTGATCGAGACCACCTGGACCTCGGAATATGGCGCCGACTTGCCGGCCCGTGTGTATCGTGCCCAGCGAGGTCCCAGCCAGTTTTCGGTGACGGTGGCCGACTATGCCCACGCGGAGAGAATTCTCGTAGAGAAAGCATCCGGGTGTCCCCCCGGTGCGGAGCGCTGTAGTGGCGGTGGCTCGACGGGTGAGGGATACTGGAGACATGACGTGGCTGGCGCCCTCATCTATGCGACCTGGACGTTCGTTCAACGGGACGCGACCGTGACCCATCTCGGGTTCAATTCCGTCGACCGCGTGGAGGGATATCAACTTCATCTCACCAATAACGGCGACCAGTCGCGGACATTCGCATCGATTTACATGCACGAAGACAAGCTCTACGTCATGGAAGGGACTGTTCCCGCCGGCTACCCGGACCCCGCGCTGTTTCAGCAATCTCTGGGGTGGCTCGACGAGAATGGGGTGTCGTTGCGGTATGAAGGTATGTATTCCAATGGATTTCCAGCGCCGCCCCGCGTTCAGCGAGGTCCCCAAGAAGAAGGCCAGGGCCGGATTGACGCGCCGTCGGCAGATACCACACCCACGGCCGAGCCGTCCCGCTGATCGCAGCCGCACGGGCGGTGTGTTTGTCTCGTTCCAGAAGGAGGGTGAGCATGCGTTTTAAACTGAGTCTCGCGACCATGTGTGCAATCTTGTTCGTGCTGCCAGTGGTAGCGCACCATTCGCACGGCAACTACTCCGATACGTTTACAGACGTCGAGGGTGTCGTGAGAGAGGTGCACTTTATCGTTCCGCATTCGTGGCTCTATGTCGAGGTGACGGATGACGAAGGCCAGCCACACATATGGGCCATGGAGGCGACCGGTCGCACCGGGTTGGAACGGGTTGGCGTTACGCGCGATTACGTCCAGCCCGGCGACACCGTCAAAGCGCGATGCCATCCGCTGCGAGACGGCTCGAACGGATGTCTGCTTGGTTTCTTGAAAGCCGCGGACGGGTCGATCAAGGACTGGGATGGTGGGAGCGCGCCGGCCCCCAGCGATTTCTAAGATGCCTGGCGCCACCGGCTGATCGCGTGCCTCTCACGTCAGGCATGACTCGCCCAGGGTGCCGGACTCCTCTGGGAACGTTCCCAGTTCCTGTCTTGTCTCGGTGCCGATACTCTATGAGTGCATGTGAAAGCACGCAGGCAACCGCGGACACGGATGCCCCAAGCGGTCGGGCGGTCGCCGGTACGGTGGCCGCTGCGTTCTTTGCCATACCGATGGTCGCGCTGTGGCGCGCGCGGTCAGAGTTTCAGCCAGTCGCGACAGACCACCTGTAGTTACTGTCCGCCCTCTCGCGAGACGTTGTAGCGACGAGCCTGTTCGACACGCGCGGCGTTCCCGATCAACTCGAGGCTTCGGTCACTGTCGAGTGAGAGATCCGCGATGTCTCCGAGTTGTCCTTCGCGCGTTTCTCCGAGAGTTTTCTAGTAACGCTCTTTTGCGGGCCGACGGCGGTCTAACCCTCGAAGCAGCGCGTGTCCGCCCGCACGATGCGGAACGGCTAGTTCGCAATCGTGTCGCCAGTATATGCGTACGTGCGGCAAAGTGATGCCGCCGCGCAATCACCCGAAAGCCTTTCACGGACGTCTCCGTTGATGTTTGCCAAGCAGGCGCTCTCGTTGGCGATGCACGGCAAACGAGGTGTGTATTCGCGCGACCTTCGGGTAAGGTCTGGGCCAAAGATGGATACCCCTCAACTCCAGGAGGCCGTGGACAAAGTCACCGCCGGTGTGCCGTTTCGCGACCTGCGACAGGCGGCGCACCGGTTGACGACCGCCTATCGGGCGATGCGTCACCTCGGGACCGGAGAGCTCTCACGGCTCGATGCGCTGGCGTATGCGGCCACACGAATGCCGGCGACCTGTGCCGCGGTTCGTTCCGTGCTCCGGGAGTTTGATGTGCGGTGTCCCGAGCTCGGGCTCGAGGTCTCGAGCGTGCTCGATCTTGGCGCCGGGTCCGGGACGGGAGTGTGGGCCGCCGGTCTTGAATGCTCCACGCTGCGCTACGTCACGTGTGTCGAGCGAGACCGCGAGATGGCGGAGCTCGGGCAGCGGCTATTCGAGCATGCGTCGTTCGTGTCAGCGGTCGAGGCGACCTGGTGTCTGGAGCCTTTGTTGGCCCAGACACGATACGTTAGTCACGACTTGGTGCTCGTCGCGTATGTGCTCGGCGAGTTGGACGATGGCGCACGAACCAGGGTCGTGGAGGCTGCGTGGGACGCGACCGATGTTGCATTTGTCGCGGTGCTCCCGGGTTCAACCGACGGATATCGCACGATGCTCGAGGTGCGAGAGCAGTTGCAGTCACTAGGGGCCCGGGTCGTGGCGCCGTGCCCTCACGATAGGCCTTGCCCGCTGTTCGACACGCCCGACGCCGATTGGTGCCACTTCGCCACCCGGGTGAGTCGTTCGAGCCTCCACCGCCGCTTGAAAGACGGCCGTCTGCCCTACGAGGACGAGAAGTTTACATATGTGGTGGGGACGCGCGACCAGGGCGCTCGGGCGCGCGGACGGGTGATTCGCCGCCCAGTGTTTGGCCCGCGCCAGGTCGTACTCACGGTCTGTGGGCACGATGGAATCGTTCGTGAACGCGTGCCGCGTAGCCGTCGGGAGGTGTATCGGCGGGCTCGCAAGATAGGATGGGGTGATCCCTGGCCCTCCGTCGAACCCGACACGTCCTCCTGAAGCTCGTTCGGCGTGGGCTCTCGTTCCGCGTTTGCCGATATCCTGGAGGTGTTGCCCGCGAATGACAGACGCTAAGTTCGTCCGGTGTCTGGCCCTCATCTTCTCGGGAATTGTTCTGGCCGCGTGGCCTGTCTGGGCGCAAACAGAGGCACCGGACGAGGACGAGGTCCCGGTGCTGGATTCGATTCCATATGAAGCGATCGCGCAGACGGCCACGACCGACCGGCCATCACTACGGATACGACCCCGCAAACTTCAGCTGCGACGTTCGGTCCGTGGATTCGGTCAGTTCGGGGTCATGCGTTTCGCATCGACCGATAGCTTTCGGGCGGTCACCGGGAGCTCCCGCGGCGTGATGCTCGGTGGGGGCGGCCAGGTGACCTTCAAGAACGGCCTCTTTGTGCAAGGGAGCTACGAGCGGTTCCACACCACCGGGCGACGGGTCCTGGTCTTTGAAAACCAGGTATTTGACCTCGGTATCGACAACGCCATCACGGTGATACCGATACAGCTGACGAGTGGGTATCGGTATGCATTTGGTAGACGAACCGTGGGGTATATGGGTGGCGGTCTCGGGTGGTATCGGATGAGCGAGAAAGATGAGTTTTCGACGCCGAGCGAAAACGGGATCGAGACCGCGTCGGGCTATCACGTGCTGGGTGGCGTCGAGTATCAGATGCGGCAGTGGTTGTGGCTGGGCGGAGAAGCGCAGTGGGCCACGACCACTGGTGCGCTTGGTGACGGAGGGGTCTCCCGCGTCTTCGACGAAACCGATCTCGGTGGGTTCACATTCCGCATGAAAGTCTCGGTGAGCAGGTGAGGCGGCCAACGCCGATATCGGTGCCGCGACCGACCCCGCCTATATGGCTCGCGACCGCGGCGCTTGCTGCTGTCGTGACTCTCGCGGTTTCCGGGCGGGCCGAAATGGTCTCGTCCTCCAGAGGAAACGGTCGGCGTGTCACGCCCGCCGAGACAACCGCCATAGACACCGGGCTTCGTGGACGCGGACTCGACCGCGCCGCGGAGCAGAGACGTGGCGGCGTCAGCGCGTCGCATCTTGCCAACCGCCCGTCGTCCGTCGCTCTCCGCTTTGTGCCCGGTGAGGTCATCGTCCGGTTCGCCGGTGGGAGTCGCGGCGACGCGTCGCGCAGCGCCGCATCGTTCACCGGTGCCGAAGGCGAGATGGCGTATCCGGAACGCGGCGACTTCGCCCTGATGAAATTGGCACCGGATGTCGACCCCGAGGCGGCTGCCCGCGAGCTGAACGCCAGGACCGATGTGGTCTACGCTCAACCGAACTATTTCCGACAGCCGCTCTTTGTCCCCGACGACCCCTTCTTCAACCTGCAGTGGAACTTGATGCAGATCGGGATGGAGCGTGCGTGGGATGTCAACCCCGGTAGCCGTGACACGGTCATCGTCGCGGTCATCGACAGCGGCCTGGCGTTTCAAGATGCGGATATCGATTTTACGGCCGACGCGTTCACGCTCGAGGGCGTGCAGTATCCCGCGCTCGGAGCCATCACGGTTCCGTTTGCCGCGTCCGAGGACTTGGGCGATGTAGATCGGGTGGTGGCGCCGTTCGATTTCGTCTGGGGTGACGAGAATCCGGTTGATATGGATGGGCACGGAACTCACGTCAGTGGCACCATTGGCCAGGCAACAAACAACAATACCGGCGTGGCCGGGGTCGCGTTCAACGTGCGGCTGATGCCGCTGAAGGTGCTGGCGGGTGAGTGGGACGTCGCGTTCGGGGCGGCGACGGTGTGTTGCGGCGCCGCGGATGCCGATGTGGCCGAGGCGATTCGCTACGCGGTCGACAACGGTGCCGATGTCATCAATCTGAGCCTCGGCGGACCAGACCCGTCGCCGGTGATTGACGAGGCCGTGGCGTTTGCGGTCAACCGTGGGGTGTTTGTGGCGTTGGCGGCGGGGAACTCGTTTCAAGACGGCAATCCGACGATGTGGCCGGCGGCGGCCGCCAAAGACATCGACGGCGCGATGGCCGTCGCGGCCGTCGACCGTGAACGTGGTCACGCACGATATTCGAGCACCGGCGACTATATCGAGATCGCGGCGCCGGGCGGGGACTCCCTACATGATCCATTCGACGGCGTCCTTCAACACACCTTGGACCCGGATTTTGCGTTGACGTTTCAGGAGCCTCTGTTCCGGTTCCGGGCGCCCCGTTTTGATGTGTTGGCCCTCTTGTTCTTCGAAGGCACCTCAATGGCGTCACCACATGTCGCCGGCGTCGCCGCGCTACTCAAGTCGCAGGGTGTCGGGTCTCCAGCCGCTATCGAAGCAGCGATCAAAAGCACGGCTGTCGACCTCGGCGAGACGGGCGACGACGAGGAGTTTGGAGCCGGGCTCGTGGACGCGGCCGCACTAGTGCGGGGACTCGGGCTCTCCCGGTGAGCGTGCGGACGTCGTCGCGTTCGGTTCTGGCTATTTCTCTAGTGTGGATGTCCGGTGTTCTGTCTGGCGTCGTCTCTGCGCAGGTCGGGGAAACCGTTGGGCC
>CAUZIB010000141.1:0-7341 GCA_963579735.1 Vicinamibacteria bacterium
ACGTCTCGCGTTGAGACCGCCGTCTGGCTGCGCGACATCAGCAATTCGACCTGCCCGCTAATCACGGTGTAGACAGCCTCGTCCGCGAAAGCGACGGTGTCGCGGTTCTCGAGCACTACGTTGCCAATAAACGTGGCGGTTGCCAGACCCGAAAGGCCCGCGCGCAGGCCAGCGGTGAGGCGGTCGGCCGAGATAAGCCGCTCGGACTCGGTCGCGCCGTCGGTAGTCGCTGCCTCTTTCTCCCGAAACTCCACCGCCCCGTCAAAGACAGCGGTGTCCAACTCTTCGCCCGTCGTGCTGGTTAACGAGAGACGGTCAGACGTCACCGATTGGGCTGGCTGGTCGACGCCGCTCGGAACCTCGAGGCGCACGGTCCCTTCCGCCGTTAGCTCGCCTAACCCGCTCCCGTCGGGAGCAAACCGGATTTCTACGGTATCCCCGTGGATTTCAGTGCCGGCTCCGCCCGTCACACCGAACACTTCGAGTCGTGCCCGATGCTCCAACCTCGAGCGCTCGAGACCCTGACCATCCTCCGTGTATGTCAAGTCGATGTCTCGGGCCGCCATCTCGCGCAAACTCCCCGCTCCTTGGTCGCTCCCCGCGATCGTTGCGTCACCGCGTAGCACCAATGACTCGACCTGGTTTGTGTCAGCAACGGTGAGCGCGCGCACATCGTTTGCCCGCATCCGATGCATGCCGCGCGCGATGCGAACCTCCTCCACAAACCGCATATAGCCGTCGACCTGCGCAAGGGTCGCGGTGCGGGCCTGTATCTGGGTGCCACCGTCTCCGTCGGTGAGGGCAACCCGTGCCGCCGCGAGCAGATGCAACAGGTCTGACGCGCGGTCATACTCGGCGCGGTCACCGGACGCATTCATCCCGTCGCGGGCGAACGTCGTGGGGCCCGGCATTCGAATAATGCCGTCGGTGTCTGTATACTCCGCCGTCTCGGTGTCGGCGAGAAGACCGTTGGACGAGTCCAACCGCACCATTCCGCTGATACGTACCTCAGTCTGGTCCGCGTTGACAGTGGCTTCGTGGCCGGTGAGCGTGAATCCGTCTCGGTCCTCGCGGTCGGCTACGGTCACCGCGACGCCATCAAGCAGCTTCATACCGCCGTCCGCGTAGGTTGACTGGCGACCGGACGCGATCTGGAGGTGCTCTCCGAGGGGGTCGGCCTGGACAATGCGACTTCCTCGGGTCTGGATCACCGCGTCGGGGTCGATACGGTCTATGACCAGAAGCGGCGCCGGCTGCGTGCGACGCTGCAAGCCGCGGAAGACGGCAACACCGACCGCCGCCACGACCACGACGAGGACGAAACGAAGAAATCGCTGCCACTCCATCACTGGAGTCACTTTACATCAGCGACATTGAGCTCAGTCGTGGTCACGCCTCGAAAGGTGTTCTCCGTCAATGAGAACGCCAGGTTCAGACCGTCTCGATGCGCCCGGTAGTACGATTCCCGGTCGGCCGCTCTCCAGGCCACCGCGCGATAGCGCCGACGGTCCTGCTCAACCGTCATCCGCAGGTGTTGGCCCTTCATCGTATGCGGACCATCAACAATAGTCACAGGGTCGGCATGAAACACCGGACGCCGGTTACCGGCCCCAAACGGCTCGAGCGCGTTCAGTCCCTCGAGTAGCGACGTATTGATATCGCCGAGGGACACCTTTGCCTCGACTCCAAGACGGGGCATGAGGTCGTCAGGTCCAAGATGCCGGTCAGCATGTGCGACCAATCGCTGTCGAAATGCCGCGATGTGACGGGCGTCGAGCTCGACGCCTGCGGCAAATCGATGTCCGCCATAGCGCGCGAGGAGGTCGTCGCACTCGTCAAGCGCGCCCAACAGGTTGAATCCGGAAATACTGCGACCGGACCCGCGCGCCACGTCACCATCAATAGACAGCACGAGCGCTGGCCGACAATACTGGTCGACGAGTTTTGAGGCCACAATACCGATGACGCCTCGGTGCCATCCGCGACCCGCGACCACCAGGATATTGTGGGCGCCCACATCCGGGTCATTGGTCACGACCGCTCGAGCCTGGGACAGAATGTCGGCTTCTTCTGCCCGCCGCCGCGTATTCTCGGCGTCGAGCTGCTTGGCGAGTTCCATCGCCTCTGCTGACGCAGACTCTTCCACCGACAACAGAAGACGCGTCGCGATGTCCGGCGTACTCATACGACCCGCTGCGTTTATACGCGGTGCCAGCTGGAATCCGACTTCGTAGCTCCCGATTTTTCGACCACCCAGACCACAGACCTCTATCAGAGACCGGAGCCCGACGGTGTTTGGGCCGCGGGTCATTCCTTCCAACCCAAGTCGAGCGATCACCCGGTTCTCGCCTCGAAGCGGCACCACATCGGCCAGCGTCCCAAAGGCGGCCAGTTTGAGGAAGCCGGGGATCCAGTGAGATCGCTCGGTTCTCGCGCAGAGCGCTTGAACCACCTTGAACGCCACACCCACGCCCGCTAAGTCCTTGTCGGGGTACGGGCAATCGTGTCTTCTCGGATTGATCACCGCCACGGCTGGCGGTAGTCTTGCCTCCGGCTCGTGATGGTCGGTCACGATCAAATCGATACCAACAGCCTTTGCTCGTTCGGCCGCGGCTTGACTTCGGATACCGCAGTCGACCGACACGACGACTTGCACCCCGAGCGACTTGAGTCGGTCGATGCCTTCTGGTTGCAACCCATATCCGTCGGTGAGACGCTCTGGGATGTGATGGACGATATCGCCACCAAGCATCTCGAGCATGCGACGCAGCATGACGGTTGAGGTCACACCGTCGACGTCGTAGTCGCCATGCACCGCGATTCGTTCCCCGCGCTCGATGGCCGCCAGTAGTCGGTCTACGCCGATTCTCAGGTCAGTCACCAAGAACGGGTCGTGTAACTGGTCGAGGGACGGATGGAGAAAGCGCGAGGCGGCTTCGGGCGTGCTGAAGCCCCGCAAGATGACCAAGCGCGCAATGACCGGATGCAATTGCAGCTCGTCGCTGAGCAGTTGGACGGCGGCCGCACCGCCGGGGATGTCCGCGTGCTCCCAGCGTGGTGGAACGCGGGTCATAGCCGGACCACGAGACGGCTACCGGTCAGGACCACGAGACGGTCCCTGTGCCGCACAATCGCTCGACCTCTTCTACCAAGACCTGGGACGGCCGGATGCGAATTTGGCCGAGGTCAGCTTTGACGCGGACCGCCTGGCGCGCTTGGCGAAGCTCGATCTCGACGGAGACGGGGCTCGTGCCAGGGTGTTGTCCCAGCACCTCGGCTAACGCTTCCATGGTCCGCCGATCGTGGGGAGGCGTTGTGAGACGGACTGCCATCGCGCGCTGAACGCTTCCAATGACGGCTTCGACGGTCTGCACCTGGGCAACGATCAGACGCGCCGACTCCTCGTCTTTTTCGAGCTTCCCGCGTGCCACGACGAGACGGCCGTCGTCGAGCAGACTGCCGAATTTCGCAAACGCTTCTGGAAAGACAACCGCCTCGAGACTACCGGCCCTGTCCTCGAGCATCACGACCGCCATGGGCGCGCCCTTGCGGGTGGTCAGCGACCGACGCTGGCCGATAATCCCCGCGACGGCGACTGATGCCTCGCTCCCGTGCAAGTCTTCAACACGCTTGACCCCCGCGTGGGCCAGACTCTCCGCCACTCGGTCCACCGGGTGACCGCTCAGATACAGACCGAGTGATTCCTTTTCAAAAGACAGCTGCTCGCTTTCGGTGAGGGGGCGGGCTTCGGGCAGACGCGCGATGCCGGTCGCGTCTTCTGCGTCGGACTCGCCAAAAAGCTCAGTCTGGCCCTGGGCGCGGTTTCGCTGCCGACGGTTGCCGTGGTCGATCGCCTGGTCAATGGCCGCGAGGAGTCGCGACCGTCCATGAGACACGGGGATACTCGGGGCTGGTTCTGACGCGGACGAGCTCGGTCCTGACGGTCCTAAGAACAACGAATCAAAAGCCCCGGCTTTCGTGAGGCTCTCCAACACGCGCTTGTTGACCAGACGCAAGTCAACGTCTTCACAGAGCTTGTTCAAGGAGACGATCCGTCCTTCTGTCTTGCGTGACGCCAGCATCGACTCGATTGCGCTCTCCCCCACATTCTTGACCGCCGCCAATCCGAATTGGACGCCGTCGTCGGTCACCGTAAAGTGCAAGTCGCTCGTATTGATATCCGGCGACAAAATGGGGACCTCCAGGTCGCGGCACTCGCCTAGATACAACGCGAGTTTGTCGGTGTTGTGACGCTCGATGGTCAGCAGCGCCGCCATGAAGTGCCAGGGGTAGTTCGCTTTCAGATAGCCGGTGTGATAAGCCAGGACCGCGTATGCCGTCGAGTGGCTTTTGTTAAAGCCATAGCCGGCAAAATATTCCATCAGGTCCCAGATTTCTTGGGCGGTCGTTTTTGGAATTTCGCGCTCCACAGCGCCAGTCATAAAGCGTTCGCGTTGCGCCTCCATCACCGTGGCATCTTTCTTGCCCATCGCCTTCCGTAGCATGTCGGCCTCACCCATCGTGAAGCCCGCGAGGTCACTCGCGATCCGCATGACTTGCTCTTGGTAGGCGATCACCCCGTAGGAATCTGAGAGAATTGGTTCGAGTTGCGGCAGCGCGTATGAGATCTCCACCTTGCCGTGACGGCGATTGATAAAGTCATCCACAACCCCGCCGCGAAGCGGACCTGGGCGATACAGCGCGTTCAGCGCGATCAGATCTTCAAAGCGTTGCGGCTTGGCCTTGCGCAGGGTCTCGCGCATCCCCGAGCTTTCGAACTGGAACACACCGAGTGTCTGGCCTTCCCCAAACAGGCGATAGGTCTTTTCGTCGTCGAGTGGCAATTGGTCGAGCACGATCGTGGTACCCGTGGTCGCATGGATCTGGTTGACCGCGTCTTCCAGCAGAGTCAGCGTGCTCAACCCCAGGAAATCCATCTTGAGGAGACCGACTCGCTCGACCTCCTTCATCGGCCACTGGGTGGTGATTTCGTCCTTTTGGCTCTTGTAGAGCGGAGCGAATTCGGTAATCGGACGGGGGGCGATCACCACCCCCGCCGCGTGAACGGAAGCGTGACGGGTCACACCTTCCAGCCGCTTTGCGACCTCGACCAGCTCCTTGACGCGTTCATCCTGCCGCAACATGTCTTTGAGCGACGGATTCTCTTTAAGCGCTTTGTCCAAGGTCATGTCGAGCGTAGCGGGAATCTGTTTTGCGACGCGATCGACCTCGGCATACGACAAGCCCATCGTTCGCCCCACATCGCGCACGACCGCGCGCGCCTTCATCGTCCCAAACGTAATGATCTGCGCGACGTTTTCTCGCCCATACTTTCGCGTAACGTATTCGATGACCTCTCCCCGCCGGCGTTCGCAGAAATCGATGTCGATATCGGGGAGCGACACGCGCTCGGGATTGAGGAACCGTTCAAAGATAAGACCAAACTCGAGCGGGTCGACGTCGGTGATCCGCAGACAATAGGCGACGAGGCTCCCCGCCGCCGACCCGCGTCCCGGTCCGACGGGAATATGTTGCTCTCGGGCATATCGGATGAAGTCCCAGACGATCAGGAAGTAGCCCGGGTATTTCATCCGCTTGATTACGTCGATCTCATATGACAACCGCGCTTCGTAGGCGTCCAGCGATTGTGAGAGGTCGCCCCGTTCGTGCAGAGCACGGAGTCGCTGCAGGCGGTCGTCGAATCCTTGTCGGACGACATGTTCGAAGTACTCGTCCAGCGTGTAGCCCCCGGGCACGTCGAAATTCGGCAGATGATTTTGCGTCCCGCTGAGGTCGACATCACACCGCTCGGCAATGGCCAGCGTGTTTGCCATGGCCTCCGGATAGTCACCAAAGACCCGGGCCATCTCGTCGGCAGTCTTGAGAAAAAACTGGTCTCCGTGATACTTGAGCCGCTTCTCGTCCTGCACGTTCTTGCCGGTACCGATACACAGCAACACATCATGCGGACGATGGTCGGCTTGCCGCAGATAGTGCACGTCGTTTGTGCAGACCAGCGGGAGACCCAGCTCTTTGGCCACCGGGCCGAGGCCGGCGTTCACGACGCGCTGGTCATCGATTCCCTGATACTGCATCTCGAGAAAGAAGTTTCCGGCGCCCAGAATGTCTCGAAACGATGCCGCCGCGGTCACCGCTTTTTGATGACGTTCCAGTCGGAGATTGGTGGCCACTTCGCCCTTGAGGCAACTGCTCAGACCGACCAGACCCTCGGCGTGGGACGCCAGGAGGTCTTTGTCGATACGAGGCTTGTAGTAGAAGCCTTCCGTATAACCAGCGGAGACAAGCTTGATCAGATTGTGAAAACCGACCTGACTCGTTGCCAGCAGGACGAGATGGTTTGCCGTTTCGCCCGGGACTCCACTCTTTGTGTGGCGGCTCCCGTTGGCGACGTAGACTTCGCATCCGAGGATCGGCTTGATGCCGCGTTTTCGCGCTTGATCATGAAACGAGATGGCGGAGAACATATTGCCGTGTTCGGTGACTGCCACGGCCGGCATGCCGAGCTGCTTTACCTGGTCGAGCAGTTCTCCAATACGACACGCGCCGTCGAGCAGCGAGAACTCGGTATGCAGGTGCAGATGGACGAACTCTCGAGTCATTCCCACTCGATGGTCGACGGGGGTTTTGAGCTGATGTCGTAGACGACCCGATTGACACCGGGCACCTCATTGACAATCCGAGACGACATCGTCGCCAGGAGCTCATGGGGGAGACGCGCCCAGTCAGCGGTCATTCCATCGCGACTCTCGATTGCCCGAATCGCCACAGTGCGCTCGTAGGTTCGCTCGTCACCCATGACTCCGACGCTCTTGATCGGCAAAAGCACCGCAAACGACTGCCAGAGCTGTCGATACAAACCCGCGCGATGAATCTCCTCGGCCACTACCGCGTCCGCTCGCTGCAGGAGAGCCACATGGTCGGGCGTCACCTCTCCCAGGATCCGAACGGCCAGCCCGGGTCCCGGAAAGGGTTGACGCCAGATGAACTCCTCGTCGAGATCTAGCGCGAGACCCACCGCTCGGACCTCGTCCTTGAAAAGCTCTCGCAGCGGTTCCACCAGCGCAAAACTAAGGTGCTCGGGGAGGCCACCGACGTTGTGATGGCTCTTTATCGCCGCTGACGGCCCGACCACCGAGACACTCTCGATCACATCGGGATACAACGTGCCTTGGGCAAGAAAATCCGCCTGTCCTAGAGAGCGCGCCGCCTCCTCGAATACTTCGATGAACGTGCGTCCGATGACCTTTCGCTTCTGCTCGGGATCCGTGACGCCCGCGAGTCGCGACAAGAAAAGCGAGCCAGCATCTCGACAGACCAACG
>CAUZIB010000142.1:0-7339 GCA_963579735.1 Vicinamibacteria bacterium
AGCCTCCACGCGAGACAGGAGAACATGGGTCTATGAAAGTCACGATGGTCGGACAGTCCGGATCCGGGAAGACTACCTATATGGCCGCGCTTCACGAAATGCTGGGGGCCAATCGGGTAGCCGACTCATTCTATATCACGCCGCGTTCGTCAAGCTTCGAGGAAGGCATCGCCGAGGAAGGTCGCTTCGACGATGTGTCGTTCGGCAAGAGAAACTTCCAGTTCCCAAACGGGACTCAGCAGACGACGCTCTGGACGTTCGACTTTTTTCACAAAGAGCGCCTGGTGTGTGGCTTCGAATGGATCGACTATCGCGGCGGGATCGTCAACGAGCTCTTCAATCAAGACGATGACCAGCGATCAGCGGAGGATCGTCAGGAGCTACTCGGCCACATCAGATTGAGTTCCGCTGTACTCCTTTTTGCTGACTCTATTACGCTGACGCACTATACGAACTCCCGACAACGTCGGATTCAATCGGGAGCGCGTGCCATCAACAATCTTCTCAGGCAATACGCACTGCACTACTCCGATCGACCTTTGACGGTGGTGATCGTACTGACAAAAGCGGACTCTGATCTTATCGACCCTGAATGGAAAGAGGACAACTTCGCGAAGCTCACCGAAGTGGGTCTGGACGCTTTCAACGAGGTGGCGGCTGTCGTTCGTGCCGGTAAGAACCAGGGGTGGGCCGGCGGTATCGTGGCCGTTGGCTCGGTTGGTGAAGGCGCGGTCCGGAGCGAACTTACGCCAGCGGATCATTTCGCGAACCCGCCGACCGTGAAGACCGACATCGTAGGTTTTCCCGAACCGGTCAACGCGTATCACCCGCTGTTCTACGCCCTCGGTCAAGAGCTGGACACCGCACGCGCGGCGCAAGCCCGCAAGGTCCGCTACTCCGAAATGGAGATCAACACCATTTTGAAGGGATCGGGACGATTGAAAGAATTCTGGGCCTGGGCGTCCGGCAAGGAAGGCATCCACGACATCGCGGAGGAAATGGCCACGAAGAAGGCGGATGAACAAGCTGCACTAGAAAGTATTGCGTCCCATATCGACCCAATGTTCGTTCATACGCGGTCGGTCGTTCGAGACGTATGATCTTGAATCGATTGCTCTATTCGCGCTCGTTTTCGAAGGACTACCGATGGATCCTGGTTCCGGCTGAGCAATCACCAGAGGACCAGGACGGCATCACAGAACTGCTCCGTCAACTCAATGACGAGTATGACCTGTATGACCGTAGCAAAGGGTTGACTCCGGACGGCGAGGGGACCTTGCTCTTCGGCAAGAGTGTCGGTGCCTACGGCGTGTTGTGCCGGTGTGGCCCTACGAGGCATGAGGACGCACTCGGCCGGAGAATCTTTGCTTTGAACGGACTATTGGCGAGACAGGAGGAAAAGAAAGAGTTTGCGGCGGCCCTTCCCTACCTCGTCGCGCTTGGAGACGAGTGTTTGGATGTATCGGTGGAACTAGGAGCCCCGGAAACGGACCAGATCAAGAATGAAATAGCGACCGAATCCGTGGTCCTTGACGAGTTGCGCGCGAAGCTCCCAGCGACCGCGCAGGAATGGCTCCGGATGCCCCATATGCAGTGGAAAAAGCCCCAGGGCTTGCGGTCCGGCGACGACGGGCTGCATTACTTGCTACGGGTGCTCGGTTCTCCACTCATACCCTGGATAGACTTCGCGTTCGCGGCACCCGCGCAGCTCGCCCGGAGGATGGGTACTTTCGATGTAGTGGCAGGTGACATTGGATTGTCGGTGGGAGCCGTCGGAACGCTACCCAGCGGGCCGGTGAAGGCGCGTGGTCACGCGGGCGGTTCGAGTAGCGTTCAGAGCGCAGGGAGCGAGGCAAAGACAGCACCCCGTAGGAAGGAAAAAGCGGACTCGAGGCGAGTCCGTTCGGCAAAGGACTCCGCGCGATCCAAGAGTGGGATTAGACTGGGAAATGACTCTCCGCCGCGCACGACAGGTCGCTCGGGGCGGCCACGTCGACCCGTGACACCTATTCTCCCCGATGACTTCGACAAGGAACCGAGTGCGGACGACGACGAGGCGCTGAGAATACGAGGAGTGACCGACTCGTCGTACATTGATAAGGTGCTGGATAGAGTCTACTTCCGCTTCGAGGCGTACGAGACCGGAGGGTATGTCGCCGGTCAGTCGGAAAGGTTTCTCTTGTCGCGCAACTTGAAGCGCGACCACGTCGCGCAGAAAAATGCGCTAGACGGTCTCTTGGAAGAACTGGGTGGGCGCGGCTACGAACGGCCGGACGACGGCAAGAACGACTGGTCGGAGTTCGTGCTTCGACGAGTGAGACAAAGGAACCAGCAGAAGGGTGCGCTGTGACCAACCGGTGTACCCAAGGCGCGCGAGCGAATTCGGTCAGTCACACGAATTCGGTCAGTGCCAAAGGAAGAGACTAAAGACTCATGCGTCGACTTGTGGAAATCGTGGCGACGCTTATTTCTGTCATCGTGGCATTCTCGGCGGTAGATTCTTGCCGCGGCGCCGAAAGTCGAGCCGAGCGATTGCAGGGCGAATTGACCGAGGTTCGGGCGCTGCTTGATGGGCAGAACGACGCTGGGCAACCCACGGCATCTGGGGCACAGCAAGACGACCGCGCGCTTGAGAACGGCGTAAGAGCGTTCTTGCGGCGTCAGGCTTTCGCTCTCGACGCTGCGGCGGATGCAATGGAAGAGTCCGAGCCTGGCGCAGACGGTGGGACACAGGCAGCAGATGGCGCCGCGCACGAAGAGGCGCGGGCCCGGGTCCGACGGAGGCTGCAGGAAGCCACCACCCACGCGGAAAAGTGGCAGCCCGTGTTCTCTGAGTTGGGAGAGCTGAGCGGTCGAGTCGGCGCGACCGTTGGGGACGATGCCGTAGAAGAAATGGCCGATGACGACCTCGCTAGCGCGGTACGTTCGTTGCGGGAGGACATTGAAAACGGTGTCGCAGGCATGACCCGTGATGTCCAACCTCGACAGTGACTTTGATGCGGGAGTGTCAGGATTCCTTCCGGGAGCTGTGGAATGAGCAGACATAGTATTGCGGTTGCAATGGCAGTGGCGGCGGCGGCCCTGATCACCTCGTCGGTGGTTATGAAAGGACAGTCGCCCGGCGGATGGACCGTTCCACGTCTTGCCGACGGCCGGCCCGATCTCCAAGGCATCTGGGCCAACGACTCCGCGACACCGCTGCAGCGGCCCGAAGCTCTGGGCGAGAGGACGGAACTCAGCGAGGAAGAGGTCGCCACCTTCCAGGCCTACGCGGCCGAATATGACAGCGCAGGTGGTGACGCAGTGTTCGGCGACACCATCTTCCTACGGGCGCTCGCTTCTGTGGCGGAGCCGGATGAGGCTGGAACAGCGAGGCGCGGCACGGGAAGCTACAACCAGTTCTGGATCATCGACCGCTGGTTCGACAACCGCACGTCGCTAATCGTCGATCCGCCGAATGGGCGCTTGCCGGCGCGGACCCCTGAGGGCGAAGAGCGGGCCCAGAAGCAGCGGGCGGCTCGCAACGCGCCGCCCTCGACGGGCCGGATGACGTTGGCGCAGGAAATTGCCCGCGTCGACCCTGCGATCCGGTGCCGCGGGGGCGGGGCCGTGTTAAGCGGTCGGGGCTACAACAGCAACTACCAGATCTTCCAGACCAGCGACTATGTCGCCATCCAGATCGAGATGCACCACGAAACGCGTCTGATCCCGATCGACAACGCGACGCCGGGCCGAGCTGGCCCCAGGAGCGCGACCGGCAGCTCGCGTGGCCACTGGGACGGTGATACGTTGGTGGTGGAAACCTCGAATCTGACCCGAGGCACGGGTGGCTCGACACGCGACGTTCGTGTCACCGAACGGTTCACACGGGTAGGTCCGGAGTTGTTGCAGTACGAGTACACCTTGGACGACCCTTCCACCTGGACGCAGTCATGGACTGCGCGCGTTTTCATGCGTCCGACACCGGGCACCGGCGTGCTCTACGAGTTCGCGTGTCACGAGGGGAACTACTCGATCGAGCACGCGCTGCGAAACGCGCGGTTCCTCGATGCGCAAGAGCAGTAACGCCCACCGAGCGCGGCCATGGGTGACGGGTGACGGTTTCGTGACCGTACGCCTGGTCGGCGTCAGGTTCCATACGTAAGTCCCGGACGGGGCATCCCGTCTGACCGCATTGTTCGTTAGTTGTCCGCCGCGATCGACGCCTGTGCACCGCTTCACAAATCGAAGTGTCCTTACACGAAAAGTAAATAGTTGGCGGCTGCCAGGCACCTGCTTGCGGGTGGCTCGGAATTTGTCGACTGACTCGTGTCCCGTGCGATTGATCCTGTGAAGGAACCAAATTGATCGTATGGGACACGAGCTCCCAGTTGCCGTCCGCTGGCGTCAATCAGCCATTCTCAAAGGTCGTTCCTGTTGATACTTCGCTCGAGAAAGCTCTTGGTCGTTCTCTGCGTGGCGACGCTCGCGGCCGTCGGGTGTGAAAAGCGCCTCGCCCACGCAACCGTCGCCTCAGCCAACGCCCCAACCAAATCCAACGCCGTCGCCGACCCTGGGCAACGCGTTCTACGTGAGCTCGCAGTCGGGCGATGACACCAACGCCGGCACGCAGGTGGCGCCGTTCAGGACCATCCAACGCGCCATCGACAGTGCCAACTCCTCCGGCGGGGGCGCGATTATGGTCACCGGCGGTCGCTACGCCGAAGCGCTGACCCTCGAGTCGAACATCGAGATCGCCGGCGCGTTCAATCCCAACACCTGGATGCGCGACCCGGCAAACTTCAACACTGTCGTGGGCAACGGCGTCATGAACGTGACACTCCGGGATCTCACCATCCAGAGCGATGACAACACCAGCCAGGGGGGTAGCTCAGTGGCGGTCGCGCTCGTGGCGTCCAATGGCGTCGAAATCGTAGACAACGAGATCGTGGCTGGGAACGCAGGTCCCGGTTTCTCGGCCGCTGCGGCAAACGGCGGTGGCAACGGCTCCGGTGGCGGAAGGGGTAGCAACGCCGGGAGCAATGCCGGACGGGGAGGCACCGGCGGCGGGGGTGGCAGCACCAATACCTCACGCCGAGGCGGCGACGGGGGCCAGGGCGCATTCGGCGTGGTGGCCACCGAGGAAAGTGGCGACTCGGGCAACGCCGGCTCCGGTGGCGCGCTCGGCGGTACCGGCGGCGGCGGCTCATCCGACGGCTCGGGCGGGAGCGGCGGTTCGGGCGGCGCGTTCCAGGGCGCCGGTGGCAGAGGGGGAAGTGGCGGACGCGGCGGCGATGGCCCCTCGGAGAGCACGCTCCAGCTCACCAACTAGCGGACGGTCGCGCGTGGACACTCGTGTCGTCTGCTGACGACCCACGGGGTGAGAAGACCGCCGCAGACCGGCCGTGACTAGTTCTCGGGTCCGCTGAGAGTCCTAGCGCAAGCCCACCAGGCCAGCGACTGACTCGATGAGCGCCGACGAGTCCTAGCCGACCCCGGCCCCGAACACGAGCGTGACGTTGCGAATCTCCGCGTCGCGTTGCACCAGCACGCGCCCGCGCCTGGCGAACCATACAGTATCTCGTGGAGCTTGCGGGTGGAATCGGCGGAACCGAACTAAGGGAGTGTCGCTGACTCGTCAGGCGCGACGCAGCTCTCGTGAAAGGCGCTCTACCTGGGCGTCCAGACGAAGACCTCCCATTCGCGCAACGGGTCGGGCCCGCCTACGGCCTGGTCCATCGGGAGGCCCGTCTGGGCCGAGTACATCTCGAGCAATGGTAGGCGTGCGTCACCCAGGACCTCGGTGGCCTGCATCGCATACGTCGCGTCACCGATACGCAGCCATCCATCAGCGCCACCGTCTCTCACCCGCTGTGCCCAGTATCCCCCGTCCGGACGGGTAGCGGTGATTACACCCTCTGGCGTTCCCACAAACGAGAGATAGATGACCAACGGCGGGAAGCCACTCTGCTTCATGAGCATTGGGCCAGGGACATCGTTAAGCGGCGTGAAGTCGCGTGGGGCCGGAGTCTCCGTACCTCCAATGATCACTCCGGGCGTACGTGAAAGTCCCTGATTTCCAAGATACGGAGCTGTGAACATCCAGCTCATCACTGCAGCGAGGAACATCACTCCGGCGACAATCCCTGCGATCTTGTTACGACTCACAGCGTATTCTCCGTGTTGGGTCTCGTGCGATTCTTCCAAACGCCCGACGGCAGCAAGAAAGGTTAGCCTCCGCTACCGCTCAAGAGGATCCCGTCCTCCCGGCGACAACCGGCGTCGCCCACAGCGACTATTGTGGCCTCGCTGAAGGCTGGGCACCAGGGATGCGCATAGCTCTACCGAGTAGCCTGCTGATAGCCTAATGGACGGGTAGCAAGTGTAATGAGATCGTAGGACCTATGGATAGGCGCTCGGGCGAAGGACCGTCCGGCAGCGTCCGAGTCACCCTGAACCGTCGGGCGCACCCTGGGACGCTGGACCCCAAACGGACTCGCGGTCGTTCAGCTGCGGACCATGCTGTTTGATGTTCCTGAACTCGCAGCGTTCGCGTCGGCAACCGCTGGGATCGCCGCCACCGCCGGCATGGCCCTCTTTCTCTGCTTCCGTCGGCTACGCGGTGG
The DNA here is from genome assembly GCA_963579735.1 of Vicinamibacteria bacterium. Lineage (GTDB taxonomy): Bacteria > Acidobacteriota > Vicinamibacteria > Vicinamibacterales > UBA8438 > CAUZIB01. The sequence continues at coordinate 6,606 of CAUZIB010000142.1, forward strand.
ATTCGTGACCGCATGACTCTTCGCGCGGCTGTGTTTATCGCCCGGCAGGACCTCGCCGTCATGCTGCGCCGGCGGGAAACGCTCCTGTGGACATTTGTCATGCCGATTTTGTTTTTTGATTTCGTCGGCACAACGACCGGGGGTGTCTGGAATCCGACCGGTTCCGCTGAACGTCCAGACGCCTTGGCGGTCCGCACGCCCGAACAGGCCGGCTTTCTCGTGGACGAGTTGGTGAGGCGCCTCGAGGGTCAGAACTTCCGAGTCGAGCGCCCCGACACCGACAAAGACTGGGAACGCTTTCCCCGTCAGCTCACTGTGACGGCTTCGCCAGCCGACCCATCCATCTGCGGACGCCGATGGCCAGTCCCTGACAGAGCGTGCCCTGGCCGGAGAGCCACTGTCCTTTACCTTTGAAAACGGTCTCGACGGTCCAAACGCAACATTCGACCAGCTCCGGGTGGCACAGGCCGTCTATACGGTGTTGGCGGACCTCGTCGTTGTGTCCGAGACCGCCGACGGTCTCGTCCCGAGCGATGCCGCGGGGTGTGACACTTGACATACGGTCCGCCGGGCGGAGAAATGCTCCGCCGGCTGGCCTCGACGCCGATCTCTCGGGGCTCGGTCGTCCTCGGGAAGCTCGGCGCACGGGTCGCGCTAGGAATGGTCTAAATCGGCTTTGCCATGACGGCAGGAACCGTACTGTTTGGTATGGATTGGGGACCGTCGGTGCCCAT
>CAUZIB010000143.1:0-7284 GCA_963579735.1 Vicinamibacteria bacterium
GGGTATCTTTAGTCTCGCACTTCTGGTGGTCGCGCTTGCCTTGGTCAGAATACTCGAGCGCTCCAGTGTCCCGTCCGTCATTGTTCTGGCGATCGCGATCGGTGCCGCATTCTCCATCCGGTGGGTCAGTGCGTGGCAGGTGCCGGCGTCCCCGGTGCTTTGGAGAGAGTGCCAATCACACTCAGGCTGTAAATAGCTAGCAATAAACGGCTTGTGCGATCAACGCGAGACCTGTTACCCCCAAAGTTGCCCCCAGTCTCCCGCGGCTACCTCTCATTCGGCGGAGACGCCATCCACGCCCGGAGTCCAGACCAATCCCACGTCACTCGGAAGTGGGGCGGTGAGCGACGTGGCGCTGTTCGCAAGCTCAGAATCTGCGCGGTCGTGGGCGTGAAACAGCGCACGAACACGCGCACGCAGGAGACGACGTTGCGGTCGCGATTTCGTGACGCCCCCGGACACGTGCACCCGGCCCGTCAGGGCCGTCTCGATGGCCAAGTCGGTGTATCCGTCGCTGCCCGCCTCGCGCGCCGCCACCCGATCGCCTCCGGGGTAAACCACAGGGGTCACATCGCCACGTCGCACAAGCGACCGATCGTAGGCCGGCCAGACTGTCCGTTCTGTGTCACGGGCCCTTGCTAGGTTGCGGGCTACGCTTGAACGTGCGCGGGGCTTGGAAGGCCCCCCCCCCGCTGAGGCCACCGTGGCGGCGTTTGAGCGACACCGCGCCGACTGTGAGGCGGCGTGAGTGTGATAAATTTACAACTTTGGCTTCTAGAGAAACATCCGCTTCATCCGGGGCAGCCGGGTGGCTGCATCGAATACTTCGCGTCAGCAGTGGCCAGGGTTGCCTCGTCTGCTTGATTTGCCTGCTCACCCCGGTGACCGCGTGGACACAGGATGGGCCCCTCTCTGGGCGTGTCTCGTTGCACGTGAACGGTGTCGGGGAGACGCTGTCGAACGAATTCGAGCAGGTCCTAGACTTCAGGGCATATGGTGAAGATGGTCAGCTCCGGACGGTGCACCGCATCGACAGCGGCGGGCGCGCGGACGCGGGCGGTAATATCCTGGTCTGGAAACAGCTCGTCTTCGGTGCGACGTTCAGTCAGGTCAACGGGTCTGAGGCGGTGACGTTGACGGGCACTGTCCCCCACCCTCTTCAAGCCGACAGCCCTCGGACGATAGTACCTCAGCGTCTCGGGCAAACGTATCGGCAGCGCGCGACTCATATAGAGGTAGGGTGGGTGCTGACGTTCCCCGACTTGGCGAAGCTGGAAGTCAGACTCTTTGCCGGACCGTCGCTCTTCAACGTTCGACGCGACGCGTTGACAAACGTTGCGCTGACCGAAGGGCCGCCTCCGTTCAACGAGGTTGGCGTGAGCCTCGATTCCGACGAGCAGTCAAAAAGCGCGTGGGGCGGGCATGTCGGAGCAGATGTCGCCTACTGGCTCATTGACAACATCGGTTTGGGGGGCTTCGTGCGATTCAGCCAAGGGTCGATGAGTATTTCTGACACCGCGGATGCCACGTCGATCGATGTGGGCGCCTTCCAAGGCGGGGGTGGTCTCCGCGTTCGATTTTGATGCTGACACGTGGACTGAGAATCGGCTGGAGGCCCTGGGCGCGCGTAGGGCTGGCCGTGGGGCTCGCGGTGGCCACCGCGATGTGCACTGATTCACCGACCGCACCCACCACGGTGACCGGACCGACGCTGGCGTCTGGCGCGTTCGACCTAGCCTGTCCGTTGTCTATCGAACGGATCACCCAGACCCAGAGTCCGCTCTCGGTGTCGTTTGACGACCCGGTCGAGGCATCGACCCAAGCTCGGATTGACAAGGTGGAATGCACCCCCGCCTCGGGGTCAACGTTCCCGATCGGCGAGACCGGCGTGCGCTGTACATCCCGCCCTGCCGATCGCGACGTGGCTTCCTGCGCGTTTTCGGTCAGGATTATCTCACGGCGACTACGAGTCACCCAATTCCTGGCGTTTGGTGACAGCATCACGGTCGGGTTCAGTCCTCATGCGTCGTCTTCGCCGCCGAACACTCTGCTCGGGCTCCACACCCGGTCGGCTTTGGGGGGCGGTGTTGACTCCTTGAATCATCGCCCCTCCGACCTCGTCTTGGCGTATCCGTTCAAGCTGAACACGATGTTATCCGAGCGGTATCCCGGTCAGGATATCGCGGTCGTCAATGCCGGCTTTGGGGGCGAGACCACAGACAAAGGCCGAGGACGACTGAATTCGATTCTGGGGGGTCTGTCGCCCGAAGTCCTGTTGTTGCTCGAGGGCTCGAACGACGTTCAGGTGTTCTCCCCGTCCGACACGCTCTCGAACCTCAGCGGGATGGTGCGGGGGGCGCAAGGCCGTGGAATCAGTGTCCTGCTCGCCAACCTTCCCCCGATCAGCTCGCCCCGGCTGGCGACCGAACAAACCCGGGGGCGTGAAATCAACGGTCGGATCGCCGGCCTTGCCGGCTCGCTGGGGGTTCCGCTGGCCGACGTTCTCCGACGGCTCAACGCCACCCAGGGGTCGATGTCTGTTGATGGAAAACACCCGACAGCGCTCGGATACACCACGATCGCGGAAACGTTCTTCGAGCAGATCGTCGAACGGTTCGAAGTCGTCTTGGGGGTCGACTGACGAGTAGCCGTCGGCGACTTTGCGGTCGGTCCTAACTCCCCGAGTTACTCATCGGATCGTCACGATACGGGCACGAGCCGTACCGTCAAGTCACGGGCGGTCGACAGCTCGATCGGTGGCCCGGAGAGCTCGACTCGCTGACCGTTGACGAACCAGTGAGAGACGCTCTGACGGTCGTGCGCCTCCACCTCGACCGTCACGGTCATATCTGGAAAGTAGCGTCCGTCAAAGCGTGAGCCGACGTCGCGTCCGTCGACCCGCAGCGTGACACCCGTCGGGCCTTCGAGCCGGAGGGACGTGGTCGGGTCCGTGTTCAGATACTGCTCGGCCAAGCTCCACAAAAAGGCCGGCCGCTTCTCGAGATACTCGCCCAGGATGTCCAGATACGCGGTGTCGGTCACCCCGTAGGTCTCGGAAACTGTCCGATAGAAGCGCAAACGCTGCTCTAGAAACTCCGAGGTGAGCCGATGGTTCATCGTCTCGACGAACAATGCCCGGAAATACTGACGGTAGCTCTCGTCTTCGGTAAACAGCGTTGTCAACAACGACGACCGCACATCGCTCGGCCGACGTGTGCGTTGTCTTTCACCGGCGCGTGCAAAGACCGTGCGAAACGTATCGTGCTCCCACGGGCGGTCGACCTGAAGGTTGAAATCCATAAAGCTGTGGTCCATGTCCCAGCTCACAAAAAACCAGCGCCCGTCCGGATCTCGATTGTTACGAAGCTGCGCCCCTTGAAACGGGTCCTCGGTCGCGCAGAACAGGATAGACAGGAACCAGCGGGTGAGATTGTCCATGTCGACGACTTCATCGACGACGTCCAGCGTCCACGGTCGGTGCTCGAATAACCAAAGCGCTAGCTCTTCGAAGTCGCGATTCGTGGTGGCGAAATCGTCGTGTCCGTAGTTCCCGATGAGATACGGGGACTCGATGTTGACGTCGACCTTTTCGGTCGCGACATAGACGCCTTGCCACTGACCGTTGAGAAAGAACCGCACTGGCTGGGTTTTTGGCGCCACCGCCCCGATCCGCTTGACGATGTCGTAGGCCAGGGGGTTTTGAAAGTGCCAGAACCGGCCGTCGGCGTCCGCGCGTAGGTCGTTGTGCAGGATAAACCGACGAAGTGGGTCGGCCCGTCCGCCGAACAAGACCCCGGGGACAAATTGATCCGCGCCCTGCTTTCCTCGAAAATAAATCTTGAAGCTCTTCACCGGGGAGATCTCTCGACTGATCCCACCGTGAATCCGCACTCCGACCTCGGTCGCGAATTTCAGGCGGCCGTCTTCAAAATACGACAGGGTCCCCGGGCGCTCCCAGTCGCGCCCTCGGGCCAGCAAGTTTTGAAAAAGGCCGGTGACCGGATCAGATAAGTGCGGCTCGGGCACATAGAGCGACATCAACGGGAGACCCGCCCTCACGTCGTCGAGGGGCGCCAGCCGCGTGCTGGGTAGATCGTCGGCCGGACGCTGGATGGCTATCCGCAGCCGGGGGAAGACGTCGAACGCCTCGGTCATGACCCCCAGGACCACAGTCACCAACGGGGCACAGACCAGAATGGCTCGAAGCCCCCTCCGGTGGGTCACGGGTCGTGGGTCATAACGCATCGGAACGGTGAAAGAACACGTTGAACGTCGACCGTTCGGCCGCGGCCGCGAGATCCGTAAACAGCGCGGTCAACGCCGACTCCTTGACGTCTCGAAAGTTATACGACAGGACCACCTGGGTGTCGTTCTTCGACATACTCTCGAGTCTTGCTTTGGTCAACCGCTGCGCGACAACATCCGCAATCGCGCTCGCACTGGTCTGGTAGTCCTGCTCGGGAAGCGAGATGACGATGACCCCGTCTTTGAGCGTGCTCCGGAGCAATCCGGTGGACCTCTGTACGACAAGGGCGAGGAACGCGACGCCAAGCAGCACCCCGAGAAACGACACCTTGTAGGTCGCGCAGGCGATAGCTGCTGCAATGACCAGCATGATGAACCCGATCTCTTCGGGCTCCTTGATCGGGGTCCGGAATCGAACGATCGAGAGCGCGCCGAGCAAGCCTAGCGACAGCGGTAACGAGAACTGGATGCTGATAAAGATGGCGGTCACCGAGACCCCCAGTAGAGGAAACACTCGATGCACCTGACTGCCCGTCGCCCGGTTCTCAAAGAACTGCACGTAAAGAAACGCGATCAAGACGGAGCTGGCAAGCGACACGAGCATCAGAAACAAAAAGCCGCCCAGCGAGACGTTTTGCATCGCGGATGTATCGGCTCCCGATAAGACCGAGTAGAGACTGTTGAGCTGATCTTGCATTCTGAGCTACCAATTCACGTTGTTACTAGTCCACGTCCGGCGAGGCACTGGTAGGCGGAGCCGTATTTCGAAAAAGACGAACGCCGGCATCCTAGATGGAGTAACTCTCTGAGCACCACCGGAAGCTCGGTCTGAGGGCCCTTGATTTCCACCACGGCCGACCCGAGACTCACGGGGGCCGGAAACCGAAGCGCCGACGAATTGGTGGCGGGCACCCGAATATCCGCGTCAAGGCTGACCCGAGAACCCGTGAGCGGTTCGATAAACCGGTGACGTCGATAGCGAACCTGGAAGAGTGGACGAAGACCGGGGTCGACCCACAACCCATGGGGCCGCAGCAGCTCTGGCACGCGGACCAGGAGCGGCTCGTGAAGCGGTGTCGCCGCGAGCCAGTGGGCGGTGTGAGGGGTCTGGACGCGGATCTTGTCACGACGGTCACCGACCCGAAACTTTGCTTCGATAAAGCCGTGGGCGTCCAGTGCTCGGTCATACCAGCGCAGTCTCACCTTTGTCTTTAGATAGTCGCTATTCACTTTCTCGCGGAGCAAGCGAAGGCCGTGGTTGTCGTAGTAGATACTCGACACGGTGCCCACCGGATGCTTCGGGTCGGGCTGACAGTGGGCGCGAAGCACGGACAGCGCCAGGGGCGCGCGGGCATTGGACAGCACGAACTTGAGCTCGCGACCCAGCGACTGGATCGGAGTGCTCTCTGGCCGACCGCTACCAGACATGAGGCACGTTTGCGCACATGACCCGGAGACCCTGCCGGCCGGTTGCGCTAGAAATCACGCGCACAACGTCCGCCATAGTAGAGGTTGTGACGACCGGTGGGAGAGCGGCTCAGCCGGAGCGACACGCGAAGATTGGCAGGGTGGTTGTCCCACCCGCCGCCTCTGAGCACTCGTTCGGTCCCTTCGGCGGCCCCCCGCGGATCCTCGGCCGGGGACGCCGCGTATGCGCGAGCCCAATACCAATCGTGCACCCACTCCCACACGTTACCGGTCATATCGTAGAGACCGTAGCCGTTGGGCGGGAACGAGCCCACCGGAGCGGTCTCCCGCCAGATGTCTCGCCCCACCCGCATGATGGCGTTGGCGCCGCCCCCGGCCAACACACCGGGGGCCGGATAAAACTGATCGCCCCACGGGTAGGTATAGTGATGTCCGGCCCGGGCCGCGTACTCCCACTCGGCTTCGGTAGGAAGACGTCCGCCCACCCATCGACAAAAATCGCGAAGCTCCCCCCACATCACGTTCACCACGGGATGATCACGCTCGTTCCATCCTGGTTGACGGGGCATCCGGCTTCCGGTCGCGTCCGCGTAACGGCGAAACTGGGTCACCGTGACCTCCGTCGTCATCATGGAAAAAAGGCGGGTGATGGTGACGGTGTGACGGGGCTGCGCGCTGGCCCGACACGCCGGATCCGCGTCCGCGCACCCCATCTCGAATGTCCCCGGGGGAATCTCCACCCAATCGATCGACGGCGGGTCGACCGTAATTTGTGCTTTGAGCAGCCATCCACCTGGAGCCCGAAAAAGATGGGAGGCTTGGGTCGGTGGGAGTCCGCTCGCTAGCAATAAGACGCAAACGACGAGCCCACTCGTCGTCGGTAAGTATGTCGGCAAATGTATTGGCCTAACCAAAGTGAGCCGTGCGGTTAGATGCGCCTGACCAGCGCGGTCCGTCCCAACGGCGTCCAGTATACCGCTGGGACAGGGCAGTCCGGTGGTCCCGACACGCTGTGCTATCGTGAATCTCGCCACGATTATGCGTAGCGGTATAAAGCTCTGGATCTATAGGAAGTTCAAAAACTCATACCGCGGTACGCTCAGACCCGAGTCGGGCATCGTCGGCCAGGCGAAGTGAGGTGCGCCGCCTCATGCTGTCGGGGCGCGCCCCAACGGCGGTGAAGCATGGGCGGTGAGCGGGACGACCCCGTGTCGGGGAGGGGGCGGTCAAATTTCTGGAAGCTGACGGATTGCGGAGACCGTTGGATGCGCTTTCCTGCGCGGGCCGCAAAATCAGTTCGAGCTCGGCGCGGCCGGTCGTCCCATCGGGCGAGAGGGCCGGTTCACTGGGGCAGGTTGCCGGCTGTGGCCGGTGGTTCGCGACGACTCCAGCGCATCCGCTGGCCGTCGCGGTCCAAAAGCGGGTCAACCCCGAAGCTTTTCAGCAGGGAGGCGTCCTACCGCTGGCTGGCAGGGGGTGCAGCGCGGCTCACGCCGTCAGGCGACGGCTGTTGCCTCAAGTTCGACCATGATCTCAGGCTCGAAGAGCCTAGTGACACCGAGGAGCGTACTAACCGGCTTGCAACCGTCCCCGGCGAAGATGGGAACGATC
>CAUZIB010000144.1:0-7209 GCA_963579735.1 Vicinamibacteria bacterium
TGCCGCCGAGGATCCGTTTGTACCGGAGGAACGTGTCCTCGACGCGGGCCTGCTGCCGGTAGCTGCCTTGGTGCATAACTCCATTTTGGGCTGAGAGTCTCCCGTGACTCAGCCTGCCGGTCATCCGATCATCTCGCCATCGGGTGTCCCGAGCGCCGTCATGGTGCCTTGGTGCACAACTCGCGATCTCGGTCAATAATCGTCCTCCACGCCGAGATCCGAGGTCCCTTAGGAGCAGTTTCAAGCGCACCCAGCGCAAGTACGTCCAGAAGACTTACCGTGTCCGGAATTGGCAGGAGTACGAGACGGGTCTCCGCGCGCGCGGGAGTCTGACCGTCTGGCTCGGCCGCACCGATGGCAGGCTGGCCGACTGGAACTCGCCGCGGCCGACGCGCAGGAGGCCCGGCCGACCACGCCAGGACTCGAACCACGCCATCGAGACGACGGTCACCTTGGGCGCGGTGTTTGGCCTGGCGTCCCGGCAGACCGAGGGCTTCGTGCGCTCGCTGCTGACGCTCCTGAATCTGGACAACGACGTACCCGACCACACCACGATCTCGAGGTGCAAGGCGCGGCTGGGGACGGTCGCGTGCTCCGAGCTGCGACACGTGACGCCCGTCCACCTCCTCATCGACAGCAGCGGTCTGTCCGTGCACGTCGGCCAGCTGCGCACGCCGCCGACAGCCAGGGACTACCGCAAGCTGCACCTCGCCGTGGATGAGCACACCGGTGCCGTGGTCGCCTGCGAACTGACGAGCAAGCGGGCTCGAGACGCGTCCCGAGTGGCGTCACTCGTGGGCCAGATCGAGCGTCCCATCGCCTCGGCCAAGGCCGACGCCGCGTACGACACCGGCGACGTCTACGACGGGCTGGAGCATCACCGTGCTGATCGATCGCCGAAGGTACTGATACCGCCACGACAGGGCGCGCAGCTCGCGCTCGACTCCGCGGGCACGCGACAGCGGAATCGCAACATCCGAGCACGATCACGTGTGGGGAAACGGACGTGGCACGTCGCATCGGGCTACAGCAGGCGAAGCAAGGTGGAGACGACGTTCCACCGCTACAAGGCCATCCTGGGCTCAGCGATGCGAGCGCGGGGACTGGCGTCCCAGAGAGTCGAGGTGAGCTTGGGGTGCAAGATCCTCCGTACCATGACGGCGCTCGGGACACCCGATGGCGAGATGACCGGATGACCGGCAGGCGGAGTCACGGGAGACTCTCCGCCCTCGATGGAGTTGTGCACCAAGGCAACGGCTACACCGACATCAACTTTGCCGCGTTCGCGATGCTCGGCCGGCGTTTCAGCCCGAGGATTCGGGGCATCAAGAAGCAGCGACTCTACCGGGTCGACACGTGTCACGATGGCGCCCTCGGGAGCCTCGTCGGCCGAGCGGATCGGAAGATTGACACGCGTGGGATCGCCGACCAGTGGGATCGCCTCGGTCATTTCTACGCTTCGCTGGAGTCCGGACACACCACCGCCTCGGTGGCGCTGCGGCGGCTCGCGGGATTTAGTGCGAAGAACGCCTTTTACCGCGCGAATCGCGACCTGGGCCGAATCCTCAAGACCGAGTTCATCCTCCAGTACATGTCCGAGCCTGCCCTCCGGACGCGCATCCGACGCGGTCGCTTGAAGGTCGAGCAGATGCACGCGCTCGCGCGCGACGTGTTTTACGGGAACCGCGGGCACATCGACGCCCGCGAGCTGTGGGAACAGATGAATAGCTGTAGCTGCCTCACCCTGATCGTGGCGTGCATCATCTAATGGCAGGCGAAGGACATGTCTCGGGTCATTCGCAGGGCCGACCCAGAGGGCCACGGTGTCGAACTCTCTCTCTCTTGGGGCACGTCAGCCCAATCGAGTGGGACAACCTCGTCCTGTACGGCGAGTATGTACTCAACCGCAGACTCGTCCGGCGATCACGCGCACGGCCTTAGCGTGCAAAATCGTACCGATCTGCCTGATACCCTTAGTCGCAGCAGGTGATTCAGACGCCAGAAAGGGTATTCAAGGGCCTATCGAGGTTGAGTTTGCCACGACTGTTGGCAATCTGCTCGACGGGCACTCCGAGCTTGTCCAGCACGGTGACCAGGAGCGTCGCCGCCGGCTCATGCTCGTATCGGAGGTGGCGCCCGCCCTTGAACTGGTCGCGTGATCCGAGCAGGACGATCGGGAGATTGTTCGAGTCATGGCTGTTGCTGTCGGCCATGCCCGCTCCGTACAGGAGCAGCGTATGGTCCAACAGAGATCCGTCGCCATCGGCGGTCGACCGGAGCTTCTTCAGGTATGACGCGAACAGCGAGGCGTGATAGGTATTCACCTTCGCCAACTGCGCTATCTTCGCGGGATCGCTCTGATGGTGCGATAGCGGATGGTGGGCCTCGGTGACGCCGATTTGCGGGTAGGTCCGCCCGCTGTACTCGCGGCCCATCATGAACGTCGCGACTCGTGTCAGATCACTCTGGAAGGCCAGCACCTGTAGGTCGAACATCAACGCGCAGTACTCCCCGTAACTCGATGGGATCCCTGCGGGCTGCGACACCACCGGCAGCTCGGTTCCGCTCTGTTCCTCCGCTTTTTGGATGCGCCGCTCCACATCGCGGACAGCCGTCAGATACTCGTCGAGTCGCGAGCGGTCGGTGGAGCCGAGTTCCCGTTCCAGGTCCGAGACGGCCTCAGTCACCGAATCAAGAATGCTGCGCCTCCGCCGTAAGCCCGCAAGGCGCTCGGCCGGGTCGGTCGTCCCGCTATCGCCAAACAGCCGCTCGAACACCACTCGTGGGTTGTCCTCGCCCGGCACCTGCGTCGTCGCACTGGCCCACGAGAGCGAGTTGATCCAGGCGCACGTGGTGTTGTCACACGTGCCCACAAGGTCTAGGCGATCGGCCGACAGCTCGAGGGAGGCCAACTGCGTATGCTGTCGGAACTGCTGTGCCGCGATCTGATCGATCGACGGGCCTGCCTCGATCCCCCGGTCGGTCATTTTCCCGATCAGGCCGGTCAGAAACCTCGTCGCGGCGGTCGTGTGGGTGCCGCCGCGGCCCTGCAGGCCATCCAGCCCTGAAAATACGAGCATGCGATCCTGGAAGGGCGCGAGCGGTTGGAGGATCGGCGAGAGCTCGAGCGCACCGTCGTGGCGCGGCGTCCAACTGGGCATTATCATCCCGTTGGGCACGTAGACCACGCCAAAGCGACGGATGGGTGCCGCGGGTGTCTTCGCAAACGCGGTGAGTGCCGGCACCATCGCATCCAGCAACGGCAGCGCTACCGTGGCACCCATGCCGCGTAAGAAGGTACGCCGTGGCAACGACATCTTTGTGATCATCATGGTTGCGGTCTCCGCGTCAGCTGAAACCAGGCCCCGCACAACGTGGGCCATTCTCAGCGGTTAGATGCGTTCGCCGCTCGCGGCGGCGGGGGATCCACCATCGCGAGTCTCATCTGAAACGCTGGGCTCTTGGCAATGCCCAGAAGAATCGCCGACAGGCGATACTCGCTCGACGCAGCTTCCCGCACGATGTTGCGCACCGTCGGGCGATCGTAGTACTCGAGCCGGCGGCCGAGCGCATACGCCAGAAGTTTTTCGGTCATCGCCGTGACAAACTGACGGCGCTGGCTCACTAGGAACTTGCGGAGTCCAGCGGGGCCATGAAACTGCGTGCCGTCGGGCAACACGGCCGAGTCATCCACGGGTGCTCCGCCCTCGGTATCGCGCCAGCCGCCCACGGCGTCGAAGGTCTCCAGGGCAAACCCCAACGGATCCATCGGCGCGTGACAGGTGGCGCACGGGGGGTTCTTGCGGTGCTGTTCCAGCCGCTCGCGCACTGTCGCGGACCTGCCGCCTTCACCGCGGTCCGGTAGACCCGGTACGTCCGCCGGCGGCGCCGGCGGCGGCGTGCCTAGGAGGCTCTCGAGGACCCAGCGGCCCCTCAGCACCGGAGACGTTCTGTTGGGATACGACGTCACGGTCAGAAAACTTCCTTGGCCGAGCAACCCGCCGCGTGGGTCGTCGTCGCCGAACGTGACGCGCCGGAAGTGGCTGCCGTACACGTTCGGGATCCCGTAATGCCGTGCGAGTCGTTCGTTCAGGAACGTGAAGTTCGCACTCAGGAGGTCGACCACGCTCCGGTCTTCCCAGAGGAGCGTGCTTTCGATGAACAACCTCGTTTCCCGCTGGAACGCCTCGCGCAGGTTTTCGTCAAAATCGGGAAAGACGGCCTGATCCGGCGCCGCACTCTGCAGATTGCGCAACAGCAGCCACTGGCCGACGAAATTGTCCACGAGCGCCTTCGAGCGACTGTCGGCCAACATCCGCCGGACCTGCCGTTCGAGCACGGCGGGATCGCTGAGCTCATCGCGGGCCGCGGCCCCAAGCAGCTCGTCGTCGGGAATACTGCTCCACAGGAAGAATGACAGGCGAGATGCAAGCTCGAGATCGCTCAACGGATACGGGGTTCCCGGGGCGACGCCTGCCGGCTCCCGTTCGAGCCGGAACAGAAACTTCGGGTCGGCAAGGAGCCGTTCTAACGCGAATTGGATACCACTATCGAATGCGCCCTCGCGGCGGCCGTCTCGGTAGAACCGTACGAGCGTATGCACCTCCTGCTCGGTCGCAGGTCGGCGATACGCCCGACTGGCGAGCGCCGTGAGAATCCGCGTCGCGCAGGGTTCCTCCTCCTGTGGCAGCGTCGGCTGGCAGACAAAAATCTCGCGTCGGCTCGGCGTGTCGCCTGGGCCCGATACTTCGTACGGGCCACTGATGACGACGGTGTGGACCCACAGATCACTCTCCAGCGACTCATCACGCTCCGGGTATTTCGACGGGCGCTGAACCCCATCCTCGAGCTCGGTCGGCCGCCCTAGAAACGAAACTCCCACGAGTCGCGAACCGGCCTTCACCGGTAACCGCACTTCAAGGCCAGCGTCAGCGTTCTGGGCGTACTTCGCCCACGCCGGATCCGCGAGAATGTCTCCGATAAATCCGGCCGGCGGGGCCCCACCGGTCTCTTCGCCACCGACAACTGACGAAAGGACCCGCTCGCCATCCACCCGGACCTCCATCTGCTGCGGCGAACCGAGACCGATGACATAGTCAAATAGTTGGCGGTACAGCCGGACCCTGATTACATACTCTCCGTCAACCGGGAAGTGATGGCGGACAGCGAGGCCGCCCCGCGACCCGAACGGCAGGTCGTCCCCCAGATAGCCGTCCTGCTCGAGGACGACTCGGTGGGCTTCGGTGGTGGGGGCGCGCGGTGAAAGCCCAACCGCGAGCCGACTCAGCTTCCGAGCCGCTGACAGATATCGGTCCAGCAAGGTTGGTGAAACCGACAGCATGTTGGCGATATTGTCGAAACCGTGCTCGTCGCCACTGTCAGCCGGCAGCAGCGACGTGGCATCGATGTCGAGCGCCAGCAGATCGCGAATCGCGTTCTGATACTCGGCGCGATTAAGCCGGTGAACGCTGTCCGTCCGGCCGGGGTTGGGATTGAGTGCAGCGGCGTTGTCCAGCTCCGTTTCCAGCCACCCGACTACGTTCTCCACGACTGTCGTGTTGGGCCGGGGCCGGCCCAACGGCGGCATCGCGCCCATCCGCAGCTTGCGGATGACCTTCTCCCACACCTCCGCGCCTTCGCTCACGTGGACCGCATCCGTCGTCTCCAGCGAGAGGCCGCCCGTCTGCAGCCTCTCATTGTGGCAGACGACGCAGTATTGGTTCAGGACTGGACGTAGCGGAGGGGGCCCCGACGGCGAGACTTGCGGTGGCGGGGACAGTCTCTGATTGGCTGAAACCGGCGACGGAAGAACGAGCCACGTGGCCAGCAACAGACAAAAAATAGCGCACGAACGCAACATAAATACTATCTCTAGACAGCTATCCGCTATCCATTAATAGCACCGCGACCAAGAAAGATCCATCCCAATAATTCTGATCCTTACCGGCGATTTGCGTAGGATGCTCTCACGAGGTTCATTCGCTCATCCCCGTGCTAGAATTCCGCTAGCCTCGAGAATTGACTGTGGCAAACGCTGTGTCGCAGGTCTTGTAAGGCATTGCAGGAGGGCACGAAGATGTCCATCTCGACGAGACGGCTCTGCCAACGGTCGATCATGCCGCTGGTGGCGGTCGCAACACTCGGAGCAAGCGCCGCCGATGTCCGGCTGTTTCAAGCCGTCAAGGACGGTGATGCAACTGCGGTGCGCGAGCTCCTCGAGCAAGACACCGACGTGAATGCGCGGCAAGGCGACGGCGCCTCCGCCCTCCATTGGGCTGCCTACCGGGATGACCTCGACACGGCGGGTCTTCTGATCCAAGCCGGCGCGGCCGTGAATGCGACGAACGATCTCGGCGTCACACCACTCTGGGTCGCCGCGATGACAGGCAGCCCAGCAATGATCGCGAAACTGTTACAGGCGCGCGGCAACCCGAATCTCGCGCCGGCCACGGGCGGAACACCGCTGATGATCGCCTCGCGCCAAGGCAATGTCGCGGCGGTGACGTCGCTGCTGGCCCATGGCGCCGACGCGAACACGAAGGAAGACGCACAGGGACAAACCGCGCTCATGTGGGCCGTTGCGCAGCGACACCCCGACGCCGTACAGGTCCTTCTTGACGCCGAAGCGGATCTGCACGCCCGGACGAAGTCATCACGCCGGCACGTCTTGTTGTGCTGCCAACGGGGTCTTGGCGACTCGGACGGCGCCACGTGGGTCGAGCAAGGCGGGTTTACACCGCTGCATTTTGCCGCGCGACATGGGGACGCCGCGTCGGCCAGACTCTTATTGGCCGCTGGCGCGACCGTCGACGACACTGCCGCGGTCGGAACCACCGCGTTGGTCGTCGCAGCCCAGCAGGGTGACAGCGCGGTCGCCGCAGTGCTGTTGGAGAACGGCGCAGACCCCGACGCCGCCGGTGCCGGGCAGGCAGCGCTGCATTGGGCTGCGCTGCGTGCCGATCGCGAACTGGTGAAGACGCTCTTGACCCACGGCGCCAATCCGAACGTGCCGCTCACGAGGGGCTCACCGCTCAGGGGCGATCGGGGCGCCAACAGTGCGGTCGCCTTCGACAAGCTCCTGATCGGCGCGACGCCGTTTTCGCTGGCCGCCAGACGCTCCGATGTCGCGATCATGCGTCTGCTGGCGGCCGGCGGCGCCGATACGTCGCTGTCGCTGAAAGATGGCCGGACGGCGGCTATGGTTGCGGC
>CAUZIB010000145.1:0-7148 GCA_963579735.1 Vicinamibacteria bacterium
GTGACGGCTCACGCCGTCATCGGAGATCCTCGGCGGCATCCGGAGCGGCCGGTTCTTCGAGGCGAGCGCCCGCGAGGATTCCCGCCATGGCGTAGTTCCCCTCGTGACAGGCGTATTCGAAAATCGAGACACGGTCGGTGATCTGCCTCATCGGTCTCGACACCGTCCATGGTCGGGTAAAGGTGTCGGGATCGGTGACGGTGAACTCGTAGCCGAGCGTGCCGTCATCCACACGCGTGTATCGCTCGACGAGATGTAAATTCTCACGCGACCCCTGATAGCTCGTCTTCGCGCTGAAGTTCGTGGTCTCGACGACAAGGGTATCGCCCTCCCAGTGACCGCGGGAGTCGCCCATCCATTGGCGGACGGCCCCAGGCAGGTGAGGGCGCCCGTCAAGCGGGATGATCCGCGCTTCATGAATCAGCTCCTGGAACACCACGACGTAGCCGGGGCTCTGGAATATCTGATAGTTACTGCTATACCAGCTGCCGATACCATTCCACCCACGCGAGACACACCGTGTCCAGGGACTCAAGTCCGTGTATGTGTCAGGAGAGGTCGCCGGCCCCCGTGTACTCCGCACGACGCGTTCACGTTCGATTCTCTGTTCACCCTCTGGTGAGAGCGTCGGGATTCTTCCACCGGGCGGATCAACGATGAGTGACGTGCGGCTCAGAGGTGTGCCGATGTCGCGCCAAAACGCATTGTAGTTCCCAACACTCCCCGGACGAGGCGGGAGGTCAAAGCTCTCTCGATTCCCGCTCTCGATAGTCTCGGCTTCCTCCGCCGTCAGGGTCGGTCTCCCGGCCAGCGCCCCCTCGAGGGGGCGCTGCAACGGGGTGGAGGTTTGACTGTTCCATTGCCCTTGGAGATCGGGGTCACCCCAGGCGGTGATCGGCGGCGCCCACGAGCCCGCGCCGGGCGGTGGTTGACCCGCGGCGGACACGGCGCGGCAGAGTATCAGTGCCGTCATCATCGATATCGTCAGCGTCATTGGCGTAGTAAACGCGCGGTGGGTCATAGCAAGCCTCCTCGGGCCAGGGATGGCGTCCCTATTTTGACCCATCTCATCATGTCATCACCGGTCGCCCGGGCTGAAGGCCAAAGTATCCGCCTGCCTCCAGAATCGGATGCACTATCCTTTCGCTGGTGTTTTCTCGGCGTCCGGCGGTAGTTCCAGCCGTGGTCCGACCCCCGGTCGCCGCCCTGGTGCCAAAATTTGGCGTCCAGGCTGTGTGTCTGGACGTGATGTCCCGGAGGACGGTTGATGAAACTTGTACTCAAAATCGCCTCGAGCGCCGTGGGGATCCTGGCGGTCTCCGCTGGCCCGTCTACGCTGCTTCGCGCCAGCCCACAATCGCAGGCTCCACAGACCGTGGAAACAGATCGACGGGCCGCAGAGCACGGCGATGCAGATGCGCAACACCGGCTGGGGCGTGCATACCAGGACGGCAATGGCGTCGTCCAGGACGAGACAGAAGCGGTTCGCTGGTATCGTTTGGCGGCGGCGCAGAGTCATCCGTGGGCCCAGAACAATCTTGGCAACGCGTATGCCAACGGTCTTGGGGTGCCGCAGGATGCAACCGAAGCCGTGCGCTGGTTCCGCCTCGCGGCGGACCAGGGATACGCCGTTGCCCAGGGCAACCTGGGAATGGCGTATACCGCCGGGGTCGGGGTTCCTCAGGACTCAGACGAGGCAGTGCGGTGGTTCCAGCTTGCCGCGAGCCAGGAGCACGCCCCCGCTCAGCACCACCTCGGGATGGCGTTTGCCAACGGCGGGGGCGTCCCGCTCGACCCGGCGGAAGCCATGCGGTGGTTTCGCCTCGCAGCCGAACAGAGCCACACGAACGCGCAGCACAATCTCGCGATTGGGTATGCCAACGGCCTGGGGGTGCCGCAAGATGCCGCGATGGCCATGCGGTGGTTTCAGAGCGCGGCTGACCAAGGGCACGTGGTGGCTCAATACAATCTCGCGATTGGGTATGCCAACGGTCTGTGGGTGGCTCAAAATACCACGACAGCGGCCCAGTGGTATCGGATCGCATCCAACCTGGGATACGGCCCCGCGGGAGACGACCTGCCCGCACTTGAGGCGACTATGACCGCTGCTGAGATCGCCGAGGGGAGACGCCTCGCGCGCGCGTGGTTGCGCGCCTTCCAGCCCTAGCCCAGAGGATCTTCCCAACCGCTGGCCGGGAAGACGTGTCTACAGTGGTGGGTGACCGAACGCGAGCTGATCGACCAGGCCCGCCGCGGGGATCAAAACGCCTTCGGGGAACTGGTCGACCGACTACAGAGCGTTGGATAGACCTCGCGACGCCGAAGCGCATCTGGCCATCCTTGCCGAGGATCCAAACGACCTCGTGTCGCGTTTCGCACTCGCCGACTTCTACGTGTTTGAAGGGCGAGAGGACGAAGCAACCGATCTGCTCGAAGACCTGGTTCAACACGCAGACGTCTTTGCCTTGGCCCAGATGCGACTTGCAGGGCTCGTCCATGCCGCGGGTCGCCTCGAAAACGCGTACACGATGCTCAAAGAGGTCATCACTCGGGAGCCGATGAACCCAGCGCCGTATGTCCTCCAGACGCGTTGGCTCCTGCTCGACGGAAAGTTCGAAGAGTCTCTTGTCTCGGCGCAGAAAGCAGTCGAGCTAGGTCCGGATATTCCGGACGGCCACCACCTGATCGGTGAGGCTCGTTTGGCCTCAGGGAATCTGCGTGGCGCCGCGGAGGCGTTCAGCGAGAGCCTACGGCTGGCCCCTGCTTCGAACCTTGCGCGGATACGGCTCGTCGGGTTGTATCTGCAACGAGGCGACGCCGAGACGGCTGTCGCGTTCGCATCGGATGCGGTCCAACGGGAGCCCAACAACGCCGCCGCGCGCCTGGGGTTGGCCCGGGCACTGACCGCGCGAGGAGAGCCAGAGCAGGCCGAGCCCGAGGTCCGTCTTGTACTCGACACGCTTCCGGACCTCCCGGAAGCCCACAGTCTCTTGGGGTCCATCCTGGGGGCTCAGCACAAACTGTCGGACGCCCGCTTGTCGTTCGAGCGTGCACTGGAGCTTGACGGCGAATCGCTCGAGGCGTTCAGTGGCTTGGTATCCGTCGATATTTCAGAGAATCGCGTCGACCGCGCCCGAGCACGTATCGGTCAAAGGCTGAACGCCCCTTCGTCGCGCAATCCGCCACTCCTGGCCTTCGCCGCGAGAACCTACGCGACCGCCGGAGACAGTGCGACCGCGGAAAGCGCGCTTACCGAAGCCATTCAGCGCGATCCGCCGTATCTCCCCGCATACCAGTTACTGGCGACCATGTATTTCGCGCAAGGACGGCTCGATGAGGCGAGCGAGAGATACCAAGAGCTCGTCGAGCGGGTCCCAACCTCAATCCCGGGTCAGACAATGACGGCGGGGATCTTGACTCTTCAGGAGCAAACCGAAGAAGCCACAGAGCAGTACGAGGCGGTTCTCCGGATCGACCCTCAGGCAGTGGTTGCCGCAAACAACCTGGCGTACACCATGGCCGAGGAGGGGCGCGACTTAGATCGAGCGCGTGAACTTGCGCAGACCGCGCGGGCTCAAGCACCAGACAGCCCCGATACCGGCGATACGCTGGGGTGGGTCTACTACAAGCAAGGTCTTCTCAGTTTGGCAATTCCTCTCCTTCAGAAGACCGTGGCGAAGCGCCCGGACGAACCCATCTACCACTACCATCTCGGCATGGCGCTTCTCGAAGCCGGGGATGAGAGGGCCCTCGCAGAGCTCCAGCGGGCGCGCTGGACCCGAGCCTTCAGTTGCCAGCGCCAGCGCGCAACAACTGCTGACCGCGCGCTAAGCAGCCTAGCCGAAGTGGCCTTTGGGCTTTGCCAGCTTGAGCGGCGGACTGGCCGAGTTCGCGGATTGACCACGCAGGCGCCGAGCTATCGCGGCTGCCGATTCCGACCCGTCCGGGCCATCCCTAAGTTCACTTCCGTTACGGGCCGATGACTCGCAGCCACCCAAGGTGGTTCGTCGATGGGCACGACCGATAGAGAGCTGCCACACAGTGTCAAAACCATTTGGAACGCCCACTTCCGCACGACATCTTCCTGCGACGGCTGGACCGTCCGGTCACCGAAAGCCTGCAGACCTCCGTGCTCGGGCCGTGATCGGTCAGTCGGCGATCGACGACCAGTTCCCAACAATGTGCTCAGCGGTGCGCCAGGCCAACGCTTGCGCCGAAAGCGTGGGGTTGCGCGCGCCGCTTGTCCCCATCACCGACGCGCCGAGCACGCCCAGGTTTGGCACTTCGTGAGACAGACCGTATCGGTCTACAACGTTCGTCTCGGGGTTGTCCCCCATTCTCGTGCCGCCGTAGGCATGGGTCGTGACACCCATCGTTCGACCGAGACCGCCCCGGATGATGTCGATCGCGCCCGCGTCGCGATACCACGCTTCCATCTTGTCTTGGAGAAACTCGGCGATGGCGAGCTCGTTCTGCTTGTATTCGGCCGTGATCCGCACGACCGGGTCGCCGTGATGGTCCCGGACCGACGGGTCGAGGTCGAGATAGTTCGACTCATACGGCAACGTCGTCTTCTGAATGTAGGCCGTATTGGTTCGATCCGCGTTCTCTCGGATAAAGCGTTTCCAGGCCGATCCCCACGACGGGGCGCGTCCGAACGTGCTCATGCTGGCGGCCGAGATCGGACGCCGGTCCGAATAGACCCACAGGTTGCCACCGCCGATGAAATCGAGACCAGTATGGTCGAAATTGTCGTCGGCCCACTCGTCGACGGCCACACCTTGCGCCGGCAATCCGTACCACGCCCGCAGGTCGAACGGAAACAGCGCTGTCACGGGCGCGCCTTGGTGATGGCTAAGGTAATGCCGCCCCACCTGCGCATGGTTGTTGGACAGTCCTATCGGAAACGCGGGTGATAATGAGAGCAGGAGCAAGCGGACATTTTCGTAGGTGTAGCTGGCCAAGAGAACCAGGCTCGCGGGCTGGAAAAACTCTTCGCCGGCCTGCACGTAGGTGACCCCCGTCACCCTACCGTTGCGATCGGACTCGACCCGTCTCACGTGAGCCTGGGTGACGACATCAAGGTTGCCCGTCGACTCAGCGCGAGGAATCGTGGTCACCGCCGTCGAGTTCTTGGCATCGACGTGGCATCCCCCTCGGTTACAGAAACCGTGATACATACAGCCGGAGCGTTCCTGATACGGCTGGCTATTGACCGCCGCGGGACCAGGAAATGGTGTCCACTCGAGCGACCGAGCCGAGTCCGCCATACGGTCGAGAAAACCGGTCCACCGGAGGGGGGGCATCGGATACGCCCGTCGCCGGGATCCTTCGAACGGGTTGCCGCGCCGGTCAATCACGCCGGCAATGTTGCCCGCCTGACCCGAGATTCCGATCTCGTGCTCGATACGGTCGTAGTAGGGCTCGAGCTCTTCGTAGCCAAACGGCCAGTCCTCGACAGTCGACCCTTCCGGAATTCTGGACGCTCCGTAGCGACGTGTCGTCTCGGTCACGACCTTGAAGTCCCAGGGATTGAGTCGCCAACTCTGCGCCCAATAGTGCAGCGTCGTGCCGCCCACGCCGTTCATCATCGGGTGGGTCGAGGCTCTCGTGGTCGGCGTTGAACGATTCGGGCGCTGGGTAGGAATCTCGCGTTGAGCCTTTTGCACCGAGAATGGCCACGCTCGCACGTTGTTACGAATCTCGTCCGGCGCGAAATCACGTTTTGTCAAACGTGAGCCAGCTTCGAGTCCCACGACCTTGAGTCCAGCCGAGGCCAGCGGCAACGCCGCTACGCCGCCAGCGGCGCCAAGACCCACGATGACCACATCGGTAGGGGGCAGATTAGTCGGCATGGTCACCTCCGGTGCCGGTGCCCACGCGTGGCCGAGATCGTCGAGCGCTGGCCTTGTTGAATGTGCCCCAGTCATAGGCCGAGCGACGATACGGCGGTAGATCGCCGCTTTCCAGACGGGTCTGGTCCTGTGGTGTCACCGCCGTTCGCACGCCCGGATACCGAATCAGATCCCAGCCCACGAAATTCGCGTTGCCGCCGTAATACGGATCTCCAAACGTACCTTGGATGACGTGGCTCCGGACCATCCCAAAGAAGGCCGCCGAGCTCCCGACAAAACCGGCGCCGGCTCCGGTCGCCGCGCCCGTTTCGATATCGATCAACGCCGACAGACGATCCGTTGCGGACAGGTCCACAAACGCTCCCCCCCGAGAGGAGCGGCAATACCGGTCAAAGGCTGCGAGTCCTGAACGATACGCATCGTGTGACTCGGACAGCGCGCCACCCAACGCTCGATCAATGTAGTGCACCGCCCGCGCCTCGACCGCGCCCGGGCCATCCTCGTCGGCAGGGATCAAATGGTCGGCAATGGCCTCGAGCAACTCGGCTTCGCTTGCGGTGAGATGTTCGAGGGGCTCTGGGAGAGGGGCGCCCGCGGCAGCGTCGGGTGCGGTTTGTTGGGCGATTGCACCGGCCACCGGCGAGACGACGGACGCACCCGTCAACTCCGTGGCACCGACCGCGGCCGCCGCCCCCACGGCCCCGGCACTACGTAGCAAGTCGCGACGGGTCAGACCCCGCGGTCGATCGTGTGCCATCATTCACTCCTATTGGCAGCCCGCTAGCCCGCGAACCGCTCGTAGACCGGTACGAGCTCTCCCCGACCAATGATGTGACCGTCCATTGCCTCGAGAAGGTCTGCTCGCGTGAGGCCCGGGCCAAGCCCCAGTGCCTCGTCGAGCGCATACACGACAAAATGATAAAGGTGCGGTGTCCCGGACGGGGGCGCGGGTCCACGATAGTACGGACGCCGCCATCCGTTCAAGCCCTGGACGGCACCCTCTAGTTCTCTTGGCATCGCCCGCTCCGCAACGATCGGAAGCCCCTCGGGCAGTCCGGTCGCCGTCGGGGGAATGCCATAGATGATCCAATGGACCCATGGCGGCGGGTTGCCCGCGCCAAAGTCCACGCACATGACGGCCAATTCGCGGGTTCCGGCCGGCGGATCACTCCACGTCAAGGGCGGCGATAGGTTGTGGCCATCCGGCGTGTAGTCCCGCGGCATCGTCCCGCCCGCGGTCAGGGCAGGGCTCTCGACGACAATGGGCGCGGCGGGGTCGATGTAATCAGGCGA
>CAUZIB010000146.1:0-7091 GCA_963579735.1 Vicinamibacteria bacterium
CCCTACCGCCCGCTCCACCCAACCCTGTGCCGGAACCGTCGACCCTTGCGCTCAGCAGCGTCGGGCTACTGCTGCTCGGCCAATACGTGGGGCGCCGGCGGCGACAATAGCCCACCGTCCTTTGTTGCCGATTCCGGTCTTCGTCGGTGACAAAGACAGCCACCTGAAAACCGTTTGGGCTGGCCGGCAGAGAACGTTCGCGCTAGCGATGCATAGAACACGTTGAGCGCACCGATGGAGCGCCGCCCGCACCCGAGATCGTGCTGCCGCCGCGGTGCGTACCAGGGTGTCGACATCGTTCAGCTTCCTGTCCACGAGAGAGCATTAGGAATGCTGAACTTTTTCGACGGCTCCACACCCGTCCCACTTGCTAATTCGTCAATCACAGATCCGGACCGTGACTGAACGCCAACTCCAAGATTCGCCGCCGGTCGTCTGGTGGGCAAGCGATGCCGACTGCGTATCCTGAAGTCGCACCACCACCGCCTGGTGCGTTATGATTAGGGGCTGTAGTCAGAAAAGTCCCCATCGTCCAGAGGCCCAGGATACGGCCCTTTCAAGGCTGAGACACGGGTTCGAATCCCGTTGGGGACGCCACTCCTGATGTCGGCTCACCGTTTTCCGCTAACTGCTTGAAAGCCAAACAGGTTACGGCGGTTCCAAATTTCTCCCCGTCGAATCGCAGTCCTTCCGGGAACAAGACCTGCTGAAGCTGCTGCTTCTGGTCAAGATCGAGTTCCATCCAGAGCCGAGCTGCGTTCGTCATGACGTGCTCGGCAAACGCCAGAACTCCGTCGATGTCGAGGTGACTGAGGACCGCGTCGTTCAGTTCGATCTCCGCGAGTGTGATCTGTTCACGCAGTCGGTCCCTTTGGCGCTCATAGGTCTGCCGGTCAATTGAACGCTCGTGCAGGAAAGCCTCATCGACACGGTCGAGACGCTCTCGTTTTTTCCGAACGGCTTTCTCTCGGTCGTGCCGCACCCGTTCAGCTCCGCTCTGCCGGTCTTTCCAGACGTCCAGAACAATCTCGCTGACCAGGCGCATATATCCAGGCTCCGGCTGTAACTCCGAAAGCAGCTCGACGAAACGACCTTCGAGTGCCCCCTTGGTCGTGCTGACACACCCGCACTTCCGGCAATGGTAATAGGCGTATTTCTTCGTCCGTCCCTTGGACCAGCTACCGGTGAGCGGCGTCGAGCATTGAGAGCACGCAACGAACCGCCGGAGAGGAAAATCCTTGTGGTTCCTAGCGTGATGTCGAGGCGACACGCCTTTGTCCTCTAGAAGGCGCTGAACGCGACGGAAGACGGCCTCAGGGACCAGCGCCTCGAAGTCACCACGAGCTGACACCTCCCACTTGGGAACTTGAAGCCAACCAAAGTAGACGGGATTCTTAAGCAACGATCCGAGGGACTGGGCGGTCAACGGCTTTCCGGCGTGGGTCGTCAGCCCCATAGCCGTAACACAGCGCAGTATCGTGGCTTTACTGTGTCTGCCGGTCGCGTATTCCTCGAAGGCCGCTCGAACAATGGGACCGCGAACTGGATCTGGAAGGAGGATGCCCCTTCTGTTAGGCCCTCCGTTCAAGTCGCCCAGCGAAGCGGTTCAACGGCGACGGGGCTTACGGCTCACGCGGGTACGCGGCGTCCCACTCGCAACATGACGCGCCGAAAGGCATGCGCCGCGGCTGCTTGTGTGGCCGCGCGCCCCTGTAGCGAGTCTCACCGAAGGTCGTCTAGGACGAGTGTTCCCAAAGCAGTCTTCCTGGGACCAACCGGAGGGACGCACTTCCCCAGTTCGAGCAGGGCCGTCTGGGACGCTGAGCGAAGAACACAGCTAGGCGGTCTGCTCCTCGTCCAGCACCAGGCGGACGACTCCGGCACTGCCGTCAACCTCGATGATCTGGCCATCCCGGATCGTCTCGGTGATTCCATCCAGGCCTGAGACACAGGGCAGGCCGTACTCGCGCGCAATGACCGCGCCGTGCTGAAGAGCCCCACCGACCTCAAGAACAATCCCCGCTGCGTTGATGAAGATCGGCGTCCATCCGGGATCGGACGCGCGAGTCACGAGGATCTCTCCCTTTCGGAGCGGCTTCTCGTACGGGGCGTGCAGTACTTTCGCTTTCCCGATTACGACACCCGGCGCAATCGCGTCACCCACGAAACCATCCTCCGACTCGCCCGGAGGCGCGCGGAAAATCTTGCCGCGGCTGTCGATCACTCTCGGCCAAGACTTGACGTGCTTGAGCTTCTTCCTCGGTTCGAGGTTCCTCGCCACGAGCGCGAGCACATCCAGGTCGAACTCCCTCTCGGCTCTGGCGATCTCCTCGATTCTCAGATCGAACACCTGATTCACGCTCTCAAGCCGGCCCTCCTCCACAAACCGTGCTCCAAGCTCTAAGGCCCGCCGCCGCAGCAGATCGACCGTGATGATGAGGAAGTACTTCGGAGCCTCGCGAAAACCCGCCATCAAGTGCTGTCTCGCCAAACGCTCGAACCGTTCCTTCTTGCCCTTTCGAGCGGCGATCGCTAGCAGCTCGTCATACGCCTTCGACCGACGCTCTTTCGCTGTCTTGATGGTGTCGTTGGTGACGTCGATGGCCCGAAGCTGCTCGAAGAACGCTGGGAGATCCTCGTAGCAACGCGGGGTCGCTACGTCGATCTCCTTTATGCCACGGCAACCGAACTTGTCGAGGTAGCTCTCGTAGGCATCCATCAACTCCGGCGAATAGCCTCTTGACTCGAGCTTTCGTGCGAACTCCTCACCGTCGGCTGTCGACTGGACCTCGGGAAACGAGGCCAGCTCGTACATCCGATGTCCCATCTCGGAGGTCGGATTCCCCTGCAGATCCATCTCGAGCGCAATGAGCAGGTCCTCGACGTCGTCGTCTCGAAACAGTCGCCGAAGACGCCACCGCGCAAGCATCGGCGCCACCATGACGCCGACCATCGCCTCTATCACCCCCGCAAACCGAGCCAGAAACTCGTCGGCGAGCTGGTCGAACGGCCTCCCTTCCGAGGCCAGTCGACGACACTCAGCCGCCGCGGTGGCCGCCCGCTGCTCATACAACCGTGGGGCATCCACGGTCTGTCGAAGTCCGCGAATGATGACCGGCAGCATGCTGACCACCCGCTTGAGGACTCGCCCCCGCATACCCTTCACCGCGGCTGGCTTCTTCCCCGGGAGGTAGTCTCTCTTGAGCTCGATCGTCCCGAAAATCTTACGGGTGGGGGTGTCGTAGGTCTGAAGAAGCTTGGGCATGATGCCTGCTCCAAGCCCCTTCATCATGTTGGAGAGATGAAGATACTGCCGACCGGCGATGTTCAGCAGCGTGCCGTCCATGCCGCGATCGAACATCGTCTCCCCCTTTACCGCTTCGACCATGCGCCCCCAATACTCCCCTCCGAGTACTGAGAGACTGTCGGAGAACCCCTGGCTCAGAACGATGACGTCTAGGTAGAGATTCTTATGCTCGCCCGGCCGGGTGACCATTTCTTCCGGCAGAGGCAGATGGGTCGTGACCGGCCTGGACTGAAGGAGATACAGCGTCTCATCCTCGAGCGCCCACTCGATGTCGACCGGTCGCCCGTAGTGTGTTTCGGCGCGAGCAGTCAACTCGGCGACCGCCAGAGCCTCCGGATCGCTCAAACTTGCGGACCGAGCGTCCTCGTTCACTCCTTCGACGGTACCGCCCACGGTATTCAGTCGAACCACGTGGCTCTTGTCGACGATCCTCCGCTCGAGAATTTCGTGACGCGTCTTCTCCACTATGAAGGTGTCAGGTGTTACCAGACCCGACACAACCGACTCGCCGAGTCCAAAGTTCCCGTTGATGACCGCCTCGTCGTAGCAGTTGTTGAGAGGATTAAGCGAGAACGCCACGCCGCTTTTGTCCGAAGCCAGCTGCCGCTGAACGATGACGGCAATGCGTGGCTGGTCGGCACGCACGCCGCGCTGCCGCTTGTATCGGACGACGCGTTCATCGAACACCGAGACGAATGAGTGACGGATAGCCTCCTCGAGCCCGGCGCGGGTCACCCCAAGCGTAGTCTCGTACCCACCGGCAAATGAGCTCCCTTCCAGATCCTCCTCGGGCGAGGAGGATCGGACCGCGAAGAGGCCTTCCGCGGACAGCCCGCGCACTGCCGATTCGAGGGCCTCCCGCAGGTTCTCGGCAAGGCGCAACTCGCGGCAACTTGTTTTTACGGCGTCGCAGCGCAGTCGAAGCTCGTCATCGGGAGCACCCAGGAACACTGCCCACGCCTCACCGCGTTCGATCTCCCCGAGCCAGTCACGAAAGAAGTCGACGTCCAGGACGATGCCATCCGGCACTGGGAAGCCAGCCCGAGTCGCCTCGATCAGGGAAAGCGCTTTCCCCCCGACGCGATCGATCGGCGGCGTGTCGGTCGTGCTGAACTTGTGAATCATCTCGTGGCTCCCCGAGCCATGGTACACACCCCGTGACTTCGGCGGCACCGGTCGTCGCGGCATCCGAGCCTTGAGTGATCGGTTTGGAAACGAACGAGCGGGCAGGGGGTTCAATGCGAGAGCTTACAGCTCACGCGGGTGCGCGGCGTCCCACTCGCGGGCGAGGTGGCTGGGCGTCGGTGAACTCTGCGCACATCGGTTCACACAGGGAGGGATTACACGACCGATCCGACTACGGTAAAGGGTGAAACTCCCCTTGGGGACGCCACTCCTGATGTCGGGCGTTCGGGAAAGATGTGTTCGATCGTCATCGCCGAGTAGTCTGTGGGCGAAGAGGCGGAAGACAGGTGTCTATGGATTCTGCGTAGAAGGTACTGCACTACCGGCTTATCCCGAGTGTTCTCAGACAGGAACACTAGTTCACCCAGGTTGGCCTCGAACTCCTCATACAGAGGCACTCGTTCACGAAGCTTCTTGACGAACTCCTCCAAAGTTGTGCTGTCAATTCAGCGGCGTTCCAGGTCGGAATCACAATGGACAGCAGAATCGGCCGGTTGGGCATGCTCGGCGGGCTCGCGGCAACCGCGCGCATTCTACCCTGTCTCGCTCCGGACGATCCCGGGTATGTGTCCATACAACTATCCATCTTCAGTGTTGGTCGTATGGGTATAGAGAAGACACCATCGTATCGTGCGCCGTTGGGGCGTTCAAGGATGGTCAGGAGTGCTGACGGAGGCGGCGGGCGGTGCAACGGGGCCATCGTGCTGATTGGCGCAGATATCGATGCCAGCCGCGTTCAGATTAACTCACCCGAGGTAAGCCACCGCCTCTGGCGGTGAGACGCGCGAAGGTTCCACCATTGTAAGGATTTGCGGAAAGGGGTAGGACGGCCTCCAATCATGAACTCCCCAGTTCAGAAAAGGAGACCGTCATGCGAAAGTGGCGGAGCCAATCCCACGTCCGATGGTATTGCAGATATCACGTGGTGTGGGTACCGAAGGCTCTTGGAATCGGGCACGAGCATGCGCACCATCCCGTCCTGCCTGGAGTTGATGAACAGCTCACCGTCTCAGCTCTGGCTGATTTTCAGATCGGCCGCCGGCGCCGGTTGACGTCGCCGAACACGAACTTGCCGCGCAGGACGTCGCCTCACGACCCACCGGCGGCCGAATGAGCCCGTCCGGTCCCACTGGGTTCAGGCCGCCTCCCGCGTGTATCGGTTGAACCACGCGATCGTGCGCGTCCAGGCCTCTTCCGCCGTCACCTGGTTGTAGCGCTCCGGCGTGGCGTCGTTGAAGAAACCGTGCACCGAGTCCGGGTAGAGGTGGCCCTCGTGCGTGACATTGTTGGCCTGCATCGCCGCCTCGTAGTCCGGATAGGCCTCGACGAGCCGGGTATCGAGCGCACCATGGTGAATGAGCATGGCCGCCCGAATCTTCGGCACGTCCTCCACGGCGGGACCCCCGCCATAGAACGGCGCCGCCGCCGCGAGGTCCGCGCCCAGTAGCACGGCGAGCGTGTTGGACATACCGCCGCCAAAGCAGAACCCGGTCGCGGCGATCCGTCCGTTGCAGTCCGGACGCGACTTCAGCCACCGCGCGGCGGCCACGAAGTCTGCGGTCATCTTCTCGCGATCAATGCCGCGGAATAGCTGACCGCCTTGGTAGTCGTCGCCCGGATAGCCGCCCACCGTCGTCAGGGCGTCCGGCGCGAACGCCATGAAGTTCGCCAGGGCGAAGCGCCGTGCGACATCCTCGGTATGCGGATTAAGCCCTCGGTTCTCGTGAATCACGACCACGCCGGGTAGCTGGGCCGGGGTATCGCTACGCGAGTCGGCGCTGAAGGGCCGCACCAGGTACCCTCGGATGAAGCCGTTGCCATCGGGCGAGGGCAGGGTCTCGTAGCTCGCCCGAATCCGCTCGTCTTCTTTTGACACCTGCTGCGCCAGCGCGTAGTTTGGCATCAGAGCCTCGACAATCGCCGCCGTCGTGAGACCGCCAATGGCAAAGCGCTTCACACCGGACAGGAAGTCACGCCGGTTCACCTCGCCGTGAATGAACCGGGTGTACAGCTCGACGGCTTCCGCCGGAATCTTCGGTCGTTGCGGGTCCATGGCGCCCTCCTCTGCCTGTTGTTTGGTCTGTTGGCCGAGCATACCACCTGGCAACTCGGGAACGTGGGTAATCCGCGTGAGGTTGTCGAATTCACAAGTCTGGCTTCTTCGGGACGGCCGGGCTGAGTAAACACGCTGGCAGCATACGGTCTGGGACTGACCCCATCGGGCACGTAGAATCAAGCCGACCAGCGCGGCGCTCAGCAAGACGGCGGCGAGTTGTCCTTCGCCCTATCGTGCCACAGTGGCCCCGCCGGGTAGGCTCGGTTGCTCAAGTCCGCCGTCGAGCAACTGGCCTTCGATCAGCACCGCTGCTTTCCAGCTCGTGGCCAGGGCTTCGAGATATTGTTCGCTGACTTGGAACAGCGTTCGCTGAGAGATCAGCACCTGCGGATACGCAGCCGCCATCTCCTGATAGCGGTTCATGAACAAGCGATGGGACTCCTGGGCGCGCGGCACGATCTCATCCCGGAACGCACGGACTCGAGTCGCCGTCGTCGAATACTCCTCGAAGACGTCCGCGAGCCGCGAATGAAGCGACAGTTC
>CAUZIB010000147.1:0-6979 GCA_963579735.1 Vicinamibacteria bacterium
GGTACAGCCAGACCGCGTGACTGATGATGTCAGGGGGACATCGGTAGCCGCGATAGCTGGGCGGCTGGCTCGTCATCGGCCTACTCTGCCACCCGCAGCCTCAACTTGACAAAGCCATTCCTTCCTCAAACGGCTACCGATCCGTCGAACTCACTGCCGCCCGAGTGAAGAGGGTCAGCACGTCCCGGACGACGTCGTTATCGGCGCCGCTCAGGTTTATCAACCCGACGACAACGACACGTGTCTCGGGCTGGATGATGAGAAGCGACGTACCTCCGACCGAACCGCCAGCGTGAGACCACAGACGCCGCCCATCGGGATCGACGCCAATAAACCAACCAAAACCGTATCCGACGGGTTCACCATCTCGGGTCTTCTGTTCGGTAAACAGAAGGTGCCTGGCGTCGTGGGAGAGATAGCCATCTCCGAGATGGGCGTTCCCGAACCGCAACACGTCTTCGGTTGTTGACAAAAACCCGCCGCCGGCCCACTTGTAGGAATTGTTGACAAACGGAGCGTTCACGAGCTCGCCGTTGTCGTCACGAACGTAGAACCCCGCCCGATGTGGAATGATACTGGTGACAAAATCTGCGACCGTGTCGTTCATCCCTAGCGGGCGAAACACCACTTCACGAATGTAGCCCAGAAAGTCGGATCCTGACGCTCCTTCGACCACCGCGCTCAACAGATTGAATCCGTGGCTCGTGTAGGAAAAAGCGGTTCCCGGTTCGTGCAGGAGCGGATCGTCGGCAAAAATGGCGAGTGCATCGAGTACCGTCGGATAGGGGTCACGAATGAAATTCTCGTCGCCTTGATAGTGACGTATTCCCGCCAGGTGGCCACCCAGCTGACGAGCCGTGATGGGATGCGCCTTGCGCGGGAATGTCGGCACATAGCGTTCTATCGACGCATCGAGGTCGATCCGCTCTTGCTGATAGAGCGTGGCAACCGTGGCAGCGGTCATCGGCTTGGCGATGCTGCCTACCCGAAACTTGACACTCGGTGTCATCGGCACCCGATGCTCGAGGTCGGCGTAGCCAAACCCCTCGGACAATACGGTCCGCCCGTCCACGGAGACCGCAACCGCGATGCCTGGATATCGCTTCTCGGCAAGATCTTGTTGGAGAAGCTCGCGCGCTGCGCGGACGGTCGCGCCAAACGAGAGTGGAACGGGGGCGAGCGCGGGCGGATCGGTAGCGGCTGACTGAGACCACGCCAGAGAAGGACGCCCAACGAGCAAGCCCAGCGCCACAAGCGCGGTCGCCGTCGATACGGATCTCCTTTTCATCATTGCTTCCTCTTTTCTCTTCACCAGGTCTTGCGTGATGGCGTCAGCGCCGGCAGTACCGGGACACGCCCACCACCGTCTGTTGTCGGGAGATGGCGAGACTACACCCGGTCGCCTGTGACCACAAGCTCCGGAAAGGCCTGTGACCGCAGCGCGACGCCGGGACGGTACGGCTGTGTCCACATGGCGAGTCCTCCGATAGGCAGCACGTCGTTCGGAGCATCGCTCCGTCACAATAGGACCGGCGCGACCTACCACGGGGCCAACCGCGGATTCATTTGCTACGCGCGCCGGTCAAAATGTTTCGGACGACACGCAGAAGATACGCAACATCCGTCGTAAGAGGACGTTCGAGCTTTGCGATCAAATACCGACGATCGCTATCGACGACCTCGTAAAAGTTCTGAGGGTACAGTCAAGTTGAGCCGAATCGGGCTGATCGGCCCCCAAGATATTGGGCTCTGTCCGGTCCGTGAGCCCGCCATGCTGGGCCTTGGTTCCCGCGGTCGACCTCAACTTGACAGTGCCCCTCCCAGGGCGCACCCGGGAGCCCAAGTTGAGGGCGGGGGCCAGTGGATCTTGGAAGCATTCTACGTCTTAGCTGGCGGCCTCCTCGCTGGGCGCCGCATAGAATGACACGCGGAAGGAGCGCGCTTCCGTCTCTGTCATCGTGCGCGTCACATCGTAATCATGCGACTCACATCCTCGAGCCCGTTCGCGTACCTACTGGCCGCCGTTCTCTGTTCGCCGACGATATCGATAGCCCAGTCAACGGTCCCGCCGGACATCAGACGCCAGCTCATCGAGACAGGGTTCGACTATTCGGCCGAAGAAACACTCCGACTGTATCGGACGTCGTTGGCGACGGCGCCACAGGGAAATCTCACGGTCGTCAAAGACTTCAGCTACGGCGACCATTCCCGCCACAAATTGGACGTTTATCAACCGGCGAACGTCACCGGTGCCCCAGTCTTAATCTATGTGCACGGCGGGGGCTACCGCAGTGGCGACCGGGACGTCGACGAGTATGTCTACGCCAACGTGTCGACCTATTTCGCACGGCACGGGCTGCTCGCTATTAGCGCGACCTACCGTCTGGCGCCAGAGGCATCGTGGCCGTCAGGCGCCGAAGACATGCGCGGGGTTGTCGCCTGGGTCAAAGCCAACGCCGAGCAGTATGGGGGTGACCCCGACCAGATCTTTCTGATGGGACACTCGGCCGGTGCGACGCATGTGGCGAGCTACGCCTTCGACGCAAGATTCCAACCCTCGGAAGGACACGGACTGAGCGGCATCATCGGGGTGAGCGGACGGTACCGTTTGAGATCCGATCCGGAAGACCCGGGGCTCGCTACGATCCGGCAATATTTCGGCGACGACGCAACGCGTTATGGGTCCCGTTCGGTCATCAGCCATGTGTCAAACAGCCAGATACCGGTGATGCTGGTAGTGGCCGAATATGACCAGCGCAACCTGGTGGACACGACCGGCGAGTTGTTTGTGGCCTTGTGTCAACGTGACGATGGACGGTGTCCGCGGCTGGTCCAGCTGCGCTATCACAACCACCTGTCCGAGGTCTTTCATCTCAACACCTCGGACGATCTTCTGGGACGAGAGGTCTTGGCATTCATTGCCGAAGGCGCTGGACGTCAGCGCGACGGAGCGCACGCGCGATAGAGGTCGCGCCCGACCGGGTCTTCGCCCTTGCTTGTCGCAAGCGACGCGCCCATGATGGGCGTACTCGCCAGAGGCAAGAGAGCGAGAAGGAGTGTTCAATGGCCCATCAACATCGCGCGCTCGTACTCGGATGTGTCGCCGCCGTCGTGGTGTTTCCGCTGCTTGCGGCGGCCCAATCGACAAACGACCCGGAGATACCGCGCACGCCATGGGGAGCGCCGGACCTTCAGGGCATTTGGGATTTCCGGACGATTACCCCAATTCAGCGGCCGGAGGAGTTGGGCGACAAGGCTTTCTTCACGGTGGAAGAGGCTGCGAGCCTGGAACAAGAAGCGATTGACCGGAACATTCGTCTGTGGGAGCAGGATGCCAGGAAGACCGAGGCCGGCGGAAACGTCGGCGCCTACAACAATTTCTGGATGGATCAGGGAACCCGCCCTGTCGACACGAGACGCACATCGCTGATCGTGGACCCACCAAACGGGCGACTTCCGGAGTTGTCAGCGACCGGCCAACAAAGAACCGATGAGCGGCGTACATATTTGGAGATGCACCCGGCGGATTCATACGTTGACCGGAACAGCTCGGACCGCTGCATCGTAGGGTTCAACGCCGGCCCACCGATCACCCCCCTGGCGTATAACCAAAACATGCAACTTTTTCAGACGCCGGATCATGTCGTCGTGTTCACGGAGATGGTCCATACGCCTCGGTTCGTACCCCTTGACGAAAGTCCGGCGCTCGACAGCAGCATTCGTCTCTGGTCGGGCGACTCGCGCGGCCGCTGGGAAGGCGACACTTTGGTGGTCGAGACCGCCAACTTCAGTACCAAGAGACAGTGGATCCCACTCGGCTCCGTGCCCGCTGGAATGACATCGACCGCGGGGATGACCCTGGTCGAGCGCTTCACGCGCATCGACGACGACACGCTGGAGTACACCTTCACGGTGACGGATCCCGACACCTGGGCGAGCCCGTGGACTGCGTCGATGCCAATGCGCCGGACCGATATGCCTTTATTTGAATACGCCTGCCACGAGGGCAACTACGCCATGGAGGGCATCCTCTCTGGAACGCGGGCAGAAGAGAGGGCGGCTGCGACAGAAGAGTCGAAGTAGCGGATCAAGAAGAAGAACGAACGCGGGAGTATGGACTTGTGTCGCCGAAATCCCTGGCGATTCCGATTCCCCGCTCATCGCGCCAAGGTCTCAGAGCGCCGCCGGCGCTCGATCACCGTCAGCCGGGCGATGGCCCCTCCGGCGACAGCAAAGGACGATAAGAGATAATAGAAGGGGTGGTTCTGTTGCAAGGTTTGGGATCACGCGCGAGAATTCGTTGGGTGGACCTCGTTACGCGGCCACTCCGAACACGTGGTGGATCAGCTGCACCTGACCGACGACGTTGCCCTTCGCCATCCATCGCGCCTGTCTCTTGCGGAGCGCATGCATGATCTCGATGCCGAGCACGTCGTTGTCCAGTTCCTGGTACTCACCCTTGGGCAGGACGCCACGGGAGGCTGTCGTAGTCGGCCTCGATGGAGTCCATGGTCGCGATGATCGCCTTGGCGCGGTCTTCGCTGTCGGGCAGTGAGACGAGGTGATCGAACTGGGCCTTCTCTCGCAGAAAAATGGCGCTCAGTTGGGAGAAGTCTTCCTTGGTGAGCGAGCGGGTCTTGCCGCCTCGCGTAGGGAGGCTGCCCTCAATGTTGTCCTTCACCGCGTGGATTCGGACCGGGCGGAAGCGCACCTTAGAGAGTCGGGCCAGACGGAAGGGCATCCTTGAAGCCGGACTCTGTCGCACATTCGTCGCACAAACGGAAGATCGCCGCTAGAAGAGCGAGTCGGCTGTGTTTCTGTAAGTGGCTTATTCTAAAGTATTAAGTGTGGTGCCGAGGGGCAGAATCGAACTGCCGACACCATGATTTTCAGTGAAGTGCTGACGTTGGACACGAGTGGACTGAGCCCATATTTTATTGGGACTCTTGTCACGCATCGTGGCCACGAGTGGACCCTTGAGGACGGGTGTCTCGACATTGTTTGCACAGAGCCCTGCACCATCCGCCTGATGCCCCCGATGGCTGGGTCGAGGAGGGAGAACGCACATGTCGACCGAGGGCCGCCCGCTGCTCCTTGTGCTCGCTTCAAGGGGCGGTCGGAGTCGCGTGTGACAGGCCCGTGCGCCGAGAAATCTCTCGAATCGCCAAGCCCTCACGTAACCGCCACCGTCGGATCACACTCAATAGCGCCACGTCGATCACTCCTTCGCCTCCTGCCAGAGCATCGGGCAGGTCAGTGTCTATACGTGGGTCACATTTCGGTGCAAATATCCCCTCAGGTGGATCAGTTCTCAGTGCAAATCAACAGCAAAGTCTCTCGGCGTGGCCTGTGCCCAGGCGTGCCGCCCCGACTCCTTCGCTTGACGGGATTTGAGCATACCACCGCCTACCTGTTCACCCAAAAGCGTTCGAAACCGATTGAGAGTCGGCTATAGTCGGTTGACTTTCGTCAAGTCCGTTTGTGGCTCTGGCATCTGACGCCGACGCCGAGAGGCCGTATCGACAGCGATGCCAAGCCGTGTCGTGGTCCCGCGACGTTCCTGATCAGACCTGATCACAAGTAGAGCTTTCGCTGCGGCAATTGTCGGAGCGTACCGGTCGCCCGACGGGGTCTCTTGAATTCGTCGTGGCGCAAGGGGTTCATCCTCAAAAACGACGCCGGTACTTAGGAAATATTAGGTTCCTGTTGGTTCAATCAGGAACGGCCGCATCAGGCCCTGGGGCGGGGCGATCGCGGCGGTGTGCGGAGACATTGGACTCGACGCGGAGACCGCGAACGTGCTCTTCATGGTCTCGCGTATCCCGGGACTCGTCGCGCACGCGATCGAGGAGCAGCGCCGACAGCCGCCCATGCGACAGATCGACAGCCAGGCTGCGTAGAGAATCGGATGACCGAGCTTGGCAGACCAGAGTCGCTCGCGATCGGTCGGTGACGGGCCGGTAGGGTTCGGATTGTTGCGGGTCAGTTTCGATTCGCGCAACAACGCCTCTCCGGGATTGCGTTCGGCGACACTGACACTAGTTCCTGTCGCTTCTCGAGGGCGAGCTCGCGGGAGCCGCCAGCGCGTTTGCGGTTGCCAGTGCTTTGAGGGCGAACGTCGTGCCGGCGTGTGTAAGGAAGTTGGGCGTTGTCGGGTTGTTTTTTAGCGATTGGGTCCACCAGTGACCCTCGGCCCGCTGGTGAGTCTTGAGCCACTTGACACCACGCTGAATCCGCTCGTCTGTTGCGACCACCCCTCCTTGCAGCAAGGTGTAGATCACAAACCCGGTGCCGTACCCGTCGCTCTCGATGTTGACCACTGGGTGGGTCGGATCGCCGTCGCCCTGTCTCCAGCGGCCTAGGTCTCCGGATGCCCAGCCGCC
The DNA here is from genome assembly GCA_963579735.1 of Vicinamibacteria bacterium. Classification (GTDB taxonomy): domain Bacteria; phylum Acidobacteriota; class Vicinamibacteria; order Vicinamibacterales; family UBA8438; genus CAUZIB01. The sequence goes on from CAUZIB010000147.1 coordinate 6,384, forward strand.
ATCCGCGCGCTGCCGTTCGAACAGCTCTGCCGCCCAGGCGGCGTGCTCGGTTTCGCTCACGAGATCATCGTGGTAGCGACCGGCCCACAACAACATGCCTTTGTGATGGAGATGCTGCGGTGGGTGATTGGCCAAGTAGTCTCCAATGCGCTGCAGCCCGACCTGCGCGGCTTCTGTCTGCTTGTAGGTGTCTGGCGTCATGCCGATCGCGATCGCCATCAACGTGACACCGAAGTGGTCGTCGCTCTCAAACGGCGGGCAGTTGCATTTGATCCAGCCAGGCCAATGTCCGGCTTGGTCTTGGATCGCCCACGCGCGGCCCAGCGCCGTCAATGTGTCGTCCGCGAGCGCTCTGCCTGCCTGGGCGTCGTTGATCGTCAAGAAGGCGGCGGTGGCCACTGTGTAGGTGTAGATGCTGTCCACCCTCTCGCCTTCATGCGCAGGAATCGCTGGTAACGCCGCATCCCAGGACTCTACGAACGCCCCGGCCTGTTGACGCGCCACGCGGAAGGCCGGCCTTTCGCCGAAGATGGCGTTCGGCGCCGTGAGGTAGAAGCCGTTCGTGTGGCAGGTCACGCAACGGAACGTCTCGCCCC
>CAUZIB010000148.1:0-6889 GCA_963579735.1 Vicinamibacteria bacterium
CCGTGACACCGTGCCCCTGTTCGCTCCAGGCCTGAGCGACACGTGAGACAAAGGTCGCCGGGCCGCCGACGTCCGGCGGGAAGATACCGGTGACGATCAAGATCTGCAGAGGGCTTCTCCGGTTACCGGCAGTTCGCTTTCCAACGGGTTCAGGCAGCCGAGACCGACGCAGGCCAGCGGGCGTGACCCGGCGAGGAACAAGACGGGAATCAGCAGCCGATTCGCCTCTGGCTGGACGCGGCACCCAACGGGTCGACCGCCACTGCCCTGACAGCTGCCTTCGCGATCATGAGAAGTGCTTACATTACACTACGTAGCGCCGTGCGGTCTTAAGAGTCCTCCTTCTGGGTGCGTTACCGGAGCTTGTTCGGCTGTGGAGTATAACAAGGCGACTATTGTTGTCAATATACAGGGTCGTCTCGTCAGTGAGATCTGGGCTAAGAAAAGGCCCTACGCCAGGTCGGCCGCCGCGTAGCGACCGTCCACCCATCCCTCTCGACCCGCTCAGCGAGTGGACTAACCCATGGCCCTTCGGTCCGACCCACACCGCCCAGGCCGTTAGCTTCCCTGGCGCTCGACGCCGGCACCCTGCTTGGCACTCGGTCCGTGACTATTCATGTTGGCCAGGAGGAATCATGCTCCACTCACGGGCCAGATATACGATTGCCGCCGTTCCGATAGCCGCCATGGCTCACATTTCTTACTTGATCAGAAGGAGGAGTCCATATACGGGCTGCTAGCCTATGCGAACGGTTCTTCACATTTCAAAGGTCAAGGGTATCGCGGGCTCAGAGAACCACCTGCTGACGCTGCTCCCTGAGCTTCGCACCGCAGGGCACAAGCCGACGATGCTGGTGCTTTGTGGACCGCAAGATCGCCCTGAGGAATTCGTTGCGAGGCTAAGTGATGTCGGCATTCCCGTCGAAGTCTTACCCATGCGATCAAATGTCGACCCGGGCCTCGCTTGGCAACTGTATCGGTTCCTGTCGACCCACGACTTCGACGTGGTGCACACTCACCTTTTTCACGCGGACGTCTACGGCGCCGTTGCAGCGCGTTTGGCCCGTGTGGGACCGCTGGTTACCACGAAACATGGATTCAACCCGTGGCGCGTGCGAAGGTTCTTCTCCTGGTTGGACCGCAGGGCCGGCGACACGCAGGCGGCAATCATAACCATCTCAGCCGCCATCGGCGAGTGGCTCGTCAGAACGGAGGGACTCTCTCCAGCCAAGATGCGCGTGGTCCACTACGCTCTGGACGGAGAACGATTCCGCTCCGCGGCGGTGGGCACTGCCGATCTACCGACCGGCGATCCGTTGATTGGCACCGTGAGCCGGCTGCTCGACCAGAAAAAGGTCGACGTTTTGGTGCGAGCGGTGGCCGCGTGTGTGGAGCGCCACCCAGGCATCGCACTCGTCGTCGCCGGCGACGGCCCCGAACGGCAACGACTCGCCAGCCTTAGCACCCAGCTTGGAATAGCCGACCGGGTCACGTTTCTCGGCCACTATGAGGACGTCAGCGCCCTCCTGCGACGGCTTGACATTTTCGTGCTTCCCACTGGCGGCGAGGGATTCGGTCTCGTCGTTCTCGAAGCCTACGCGTGGAGCACGCCGGTGGTAGTCAGTGACGTGCTAGCACTCCCAGAGATTGTCGAGCGTGACGTTGGAGGGCTGCTTGTGCCGCCCGGTAATGTCGCCAGACTAGCGCGCGCTCTCGATGTATTGGCTGCCGATTTGGGGTTACGCCAGCGTTTGGGCGCTGCCGGTCGTCAACGGCTGGAGCGCGATTTTACCGTTGAGCGCATGGTGCGCGAGACGGTCGCCGTGTACGACGACGTGCTGCGACGAGTCAGCTAATCGCTGGACCCTCGAGGTCGCCCTGGATGGTGCTTCAGAGACGCACGCTGACGAGCCCGTAGCGTCCAGAAGAGGTCACCGCCCCGGAAAAGCGGATTCGTTCTCGAGGGACACATTGACGGGGAGCACGCGGACCTGAAAGAGGAGCAGGTCAGCAAGAAGAGTCCGCACGGGCGCGCAACAGACCGGTCGACAGCGATTCGCACTACCGCCTCATACGCACGACAGTCACCAGTGGTGACCAGTCAGCGCACCGCGCACTGACGCCACGATACGGTCTTGAACGTCAGCTTCCAGGTATGGATGCATTGGTAGACTCAAAACCCGACCCGCGAGATCCTCAGACACCGGTAGGCCACCTCCAGCGACCGGGTACGCTTGGTAGGCTGTTTGTTTGTGCAGGGGCACTGAGTAGTACACCGCGGTCGGGATACCCGCGAGACGCAGATGCTCGGCCACGATGTCCCGCTGACCGATCTGCAGAGTTAGCGTGTATTGCGCCCATGCGGAGACCACGCCCTCAGCAACCACCGGAACCCGAACGATATCCCCGAGGCTTGCTGCGTAACGGTCGGCCACCATCTTTCGCCGCCTTAGTTCGTCTGAGAAGATATCCAATTTGGCGAGCAACACAGCGGCCTGCACGGTGTCGAGTCGGCTGTTGTACCCAATCCGCACGCTGTCATACTTGTTGGTGCCTTGGCCATGCGCTCGTAACGATCGCAGCCTTTTGGCGACTTCGGTGTCGGTGGTAAGAACCGCGCCGCCGTCGCCGTAGCATCCAAGGGGCTTTGCCGGAAAAAAGCTAGCGGTCGTAATTCGAGTCAAGCTGCCGACCCGCCTCTCACGGTCTGCCGCACCGATGCTCTGGGCGGCATCGGCCAACAGCCACATTCCCTCCCCGTCGGCGATCGGCCGTAGTATGTGATATGGCTCGGGCAAGCCAAAAAGGTCGACCGCGATAATCCCGACGAGTCGCAATCGCCTCTCTTTGCAGAAGCTCACGCCCGCTTGCATCGATGTAGCGTTGACGCTGAACGTCGCGGCATCGACATCGATAAATACAGGCGTGGCACCCACCAGGACGACGGCCTCGGCCGTGGCGCAGAACGTAAAGGACGGCACGAGGACCGCGTCGCCGGGAACGACGCCGAGTGCGCGCAAGGCAAGCACGAGGGCATCGGTACCATTGGCACAGCCCACGACGTGGTTTGCTCCCGTGAACTCCCCCAGCCGCCGTTCAAACTCCCCAACCTCGGGGCCGAGGATATATGCGCCATGGGCGAGCACAGCGTCGATCCGCGCTCTGAGCGAGGCATCGATGCGCGCACGCTGGGCCTGCAGATCAATGAATGGGAGTCTTGACGTCGCCACGGTCTCAGTCACTCGCCGCGCCCGCGACCGGCTCCGCCGACCGGCGATCTCCGTCGGCGAGCACGAGCCCGCTCGTCCCCACCTTCTCATATCGTTCGCCGGTGCGCGGGCACGTCAGATCGTCCCCGAGGCGCTCGCCGGCCCGACTTATCCAGCCCATCTGTTTCGCTGGCACGCCGGACACGAGCGCGTAGTCTGGCACCGGCCGGGTCACGACCGCACCGGCGGCGACAAAGCAATAGTCACCGAGACTGTCGCCGCAGACGATCGTGGCATTGGCGCCGATTGATGCGCCCGTGCCAATCTCACAACCGTCGTCGACAAACGAGGAATCGTGGACGAAGTAGTCAAGCGGGGCGGCACCGCGTGCGCTCAGGGCGAAGATTGTCTTGACTGGCTCAAGTTGACAACACCGGTGAATCGACAGCGGTTACTCTTCATCGGTGACGCACCTGGCCGGGTCGGACTCGGCGAGGACGCTGGGCATGTGTCCGGTGTGGATGTAGTCTGCTCCCAGCTTGCCAGCCATCGGTCCCCGCCCGAAGCCTGATGACGACAGACCACTGACGATGTAGAGATTGTCCCGCAGAGGAATCTTGCCGATGATTGGGGCACCGTCCAGTGAAAAGGGCATCAGCCCTGCCCAGGTTCGAGCGATGGGTAGTTTTGCCACCAGCGGAACGACTTCAGCGGCGTGGCCCCGGTTGACTTCGATTCCCACAGGGTCAGGACTGGTGTCGTATCCCAGGTCCCGACGGTCGCCCCCGAAGATGACCTCTCCGTTCTTGCGCTGACGTCCGTACAGGTGGCGGGTTAATCGCCGGTCTCCCTTGTGGGTCAAACTCGGAGGAGTCGAGTCGTCGGCACCGTTGTCCTGGCTCCATGCAAAGCTCGATTCGGCAGAGGATATGGTGTGAAAAATCCGGGGCGGCTGGCTTTCCGTGGCCCACATCTGGCCTCGTGTTGGAATAATGGGGATCTTCAATCCCAGCATGTGTCCCACGGGACCGCACCACGCACCGGTGGCGAGAACCAGAGTCTGACAGATATATTCCGCTGTTTCGGTCCGAACCGAATAGTCTCCATTGCCTCGAACCGTAATCGCGGTCACGTTTTGGCCGGTGTTGATGGACGCCCCCGCGGCTTGAGCGGCATGGGCGAAGGCCCGCGTGGACTTCACCGGATCGGCCTGTCCTCGCCCGGGAGGAGTGTACATATACCCAAGCAGATCGAGATTAAGTTCCGGTTCGATGGCGCTGGCTTCTCTGGGTGTAAGGAGTTCGCCGTCATAGCCATTGGACCTCAGTGACAGCACCCGGTCCTGAAGGTATTCGTGCTGCTCATCTGTGTGGATTGCTGTCAGCCCACCCGACAGCCGGAACTCCATGTCATAGCCCATATCGTGTTGCAGTTGCTTGAAAATTTCAACACTGCCCATGGTCAGGTAGGATTGCAGGTTAGGCACGTTGCCCCAGCCTGGGCCGCCCAGTCCGCCCATGTTTTGCCCGGAGGCTTCGGACGCGATCTCACCTCGCTCCAGCAGCGTAACGTTGCGTCCATGCTGGGCCAGATGGAATGCGGTTGAGGCGCCTGCGATACCGCCGCCAATTATCAGGGTTTCTGCTTCAGATGTAGCGTTCTGAGCTTTAATGCCGTGGGGTAGCCAACTGGCAGCAGCCAGTGTCCCAAGGCCGGTGATGACACGACGCCGACCACTATTCACTGAAGATTTGCCGGGATGTTCGGGGTGTGGCTTTGTATCCTGCTCTGCCATATCTATACCTTCTAATTATTGCTCTAATAGTAACACCGCCGACGAATGACTCGGCACCAGCTGCATCTCCGACGTAGACAATTTTGTTGTCCTTTACCGCGACTGCATCCGCTTCGGTTGGTTGTCGCTCATCGTGATGACATTCGCGTTGCTAAACATATAATCCGCAACGGCTTGGTCGGGCGATTCACTACTGCATGCACTGGCCCTCAGGCCCACGAGCAGCGGGCAAACAAACAACACGTCTTTCCTTTCAGAATTCCCTAGTTTTGACGAGCCTGAGGCCGAAGAACTACGCTTGGATCAAAATGATCCTCTGCTCATGCGCCGCTTCAAGGGCTTCGGCGATCTGCTTGGCGATGGGTAATGCCTCGTCCACCGGGATCGGCCCCTGGCAGCCCGTGGTGAAAGTCTCGCTGCATTCGACCGTCGCTGAATCCGGCCGACCTGCGTTGTTCATCGGTCAAATACTGCCCGTATTTTCCCTCTTCTCGCCTTGTCCAGTCGGCCCAGCGGCGGTCTCGGTGCCAAGCGGGACTTTCGCCACGGGCTGCTGGGCGATGCTGTCCGCCAGCGTCGGGCCTTCGATCAGTTCGAGGACGAGCGCTTGCGTGTCGTCCGCTGCCTCGGCCCCGTGGATCTGTCCGATGTTCGGGTGGTTGAGACTGGCGAGGACCTGCGCTTCTCGGTGAAACGCGCACGTGGGAAACTTGACCGGGACTTCTTGAGGGTTGAGACGATGATTGAGCCAATCAAGCAGAAGTGGGTTGCAGACTCAGATGTTCAGCAAGGGAGGCTAGTCTGGATCGGACATGACATGAAAGCGCGGCTCACACTCTCCGTTCAAGGCGTTCCTCCAGCCGGGTATAACTGGGAGGCCGAGTCTGATGTAAAGGCTGGCGAGACTGGCATTTTTATCAGGCGTGAGAAGCGTAAGGCCCACGCGTAGTTCGCAGTCTGTGAGTTTTCGCTGCTCACAGTCAGGTTGGTGCTTGCTCCGGTCGCTGTTGTCGGTCGGAGGATACAGATTTCCGCCCAGAGCAACAATCGCGCATCTCATCCCGACCCCCTCAAACGCATAGTGGGACGCGATCTGCGTGACGTGTTGGGTAGTGCGCAGCCGTCCGGCGATGCATCATCAGGGGCATGATCTGGGGGTGCGCAGCACCGTAGCAGCCGAACGAACTGGGGACCTGTCCATTGCAAGGCTGGCCGTCCGATTCACTCTCGGATTCCTTCGGTCTTGCCGTTTTCCTTTTCACCAAGAAGTTCGAGGGGTAACAAATAAACTTCTCACAAAATCGATACCAAGTTTGACTTGCATTTTCTACGGTTTTCCTTAGCAGCCCGTGGTGAAAGTCTCGCGTAGCATCAAGACCGACGCAGGGCCGGCTGAACAAGGCGAGAAGAGGGAAAATACCGGCAGTATTTGACCGATGAACAACGCAGGTCGGCCGGATGCTGCATCGGTCGACTGCAGCGGGACTTTCACCACGAGCTGTTAGGCTGGTCAGCAGTGATGGCAACGAGAGCAGAAAAAGTCGGGGCGAGCATCATTGCGAACGAAGCGCGCTGGAAAGCCATTCAGAAAGCAGTCGGCGCCGCGCCGGCGGACGGCTGGCCGGGCAAGGGAACCGTGGCAGCCCTCGAGACGAAACTGGGGATCGAAGTGACGGTCCCGGCGGCCAAGCCACCCGACGTCTCCAAGAAAGGCGCCGCTTCGGGCACGAGTGCTCGCAAGCAGTGGCCGAAGCCGGACTACAACAGCATGGTGGCGTTTTACGGGAAACCCGGAAACGAGTCGAAACTCGTCCGCGTCACCTTCCCCTATCGAATGAGACTGTATAAGCGAGGCGCGGCGTTGAACGTCAGAGGCCACCGCGTC
>CAUZIB010000149.1:0-6840 GCA_963579735.1 Vicinamibacteria bacterium
CCATAAGCAAACCCGGGGTCGCCAAAGCGCTCGTAGCGGGTGAACGAATCAAAGATCGAGTGATACGAGCCGCCGCCACTTTCTCCACCGTATGACAGGTTGAGCGACGCGATTCCGAGGTGCTGGAGAAATGGCGTGTAGTCGGAACCCGACCCCAACGCGCCAATGGGGTGCAACACATCGTCGTCGACGCTCGTGTCGCCATTGACGAGACGGAGGGCGCGGAGAGGCTCGGATACGCTGACGTCGGTCTGTGGGTCCGGCAGATCGTCGGCGACCTCGTTGATAAACCGCTCGAGCGAATGGGAACCGGCCATCCCCAAGAAGCCTCGACCATTGCCGTCGGTGTTGACATACGCCACGGCATGGCGGTCTAGCTCGTCCGCGTGCAGCTCAGCCCACTCGGTCGACCCGAGGAGACCGGGCTCTTCCGCGTCCCAGGCGGCAAAGACGATCGTCCGTTGGGGCCGCCAGCCGCTCTGAGCGAGTCGCCCGATTGCTCGCGCTTCTGCCATGAGCGCTACCAAGCCACTGATGGGGTCACGCGCGCCGTTGACCCACGCGTCATGATGATTGCCACGGATAACCCATTGGTCGGGAAACTGGCGTCCCTCGAGCGTGGCAATCACGTCGTAGGCTGGGGCCAGATCCCAGTTCGAGATCATCTCCAGGTTGCCCCGAGCCGGACCCGGGCCCAGGTGATACGTGATCGGGAGACCGCCCCGCCACGGCGCTGGGGCCAAAGGGCCAGCCAGCGCCTCGAGAAGCGGTTGGGCGTCCGCGTAAGAGATCGGCAGTACGGGGATTTTGCTGAGAGTGGGGGCGAGGGAGCGGTCGAGACGGTCGACGTCAACGCGCTGGAGGGCGCCGACGAATGGCGTCAGCGGGTCTCCGGGAAAAACAGCGGCATATCGGAGACCGACCCCCGCTGAGCCCCGTCCGGCCTGCGATAGGGGCCCTCGGGGTAGACGTCGCCTTGTCCATACCCGTCATCGCGAGGGTCCGAATAAATGATGCACCCGATGGCGCCGTGTTCTGGGGCGACCTTTGGTTTGATCTCACGCCACGACCCGCCATAGCGAGCGATGACGATCTTCCCCGTAACGTCGATGCCGCGGCGCGCCAACGTGTCGTAGTCGGCCGGAATCCCGTAGTTGACGTAGACGAGCTCGGCGGTCACGTTACCGTCCGCTGAGTACGCGTTATAGGTAGGGAGCTGCTCCGATTTCTGTCCTGACGTGGGGTCCTCAGGGAGGTCTGGCTCCTCGAGAGTGGCGACAAACCTGGTGGGAGCGATCATCTCCAGACGTCGTGTGCGCGGGGTGGGAAACAGCACATCAAATGTCTCGATCCGGCTGTCGTAGCCCCATGCGCGGAATTGCTCCGCGAGATATTCGGCGACCTCCTTGCCAAACGGTGAGCCGACGTGATGAGCACGCGAGCTGAGGCGCTCCGTCCATTGACGGAGAGTTGCGGTATCGAGCGCGGCGTCAAAACGGGTCTCGAGCTCGCGTTGAGCCTGGGTGCGCTCACCGGGAAATCCGAGCAGCGGTTTTTCCGCTTGTGCACCCAGACCGCTCGCGCCGGCAAGCAGACATATCGTGGCCATTCCCAACAGGCAAGACACTGGGCTCCGCATTCATCTCCGCCGTCGGATACAGGGACTGAGCACGCCCACTCTTGAGAAACCGTACGGTTCCTCGGGTCGTTTCAGCGGGCGGCTTCGCGCCTCAGCGCGTGCCACGCTACAGAATCTCAGCGATATATTTTTCACGAGCTAGCCGCCAGAGCGAGGCCAAGAATGCGGTCAGTGGAATCGCCAGGATTAGCCCGAGGATACCGCCGAGCGCGACACCCCAGAAGAAGATGGCGACGATAATGGCCATAAAGTGAAGGCCCGTGCGATCCCCCATGATCTTTGGCGTGAGAAACCATCCTTCGATCTGCTGAACGAGCACAAAGACCGCGAGCACAACGGCGACCGTCACCCAGCCACCTTCGAGTTGAAACATCGCGATGGGGAGCGCAATCGTAAGACCAACGATACTGCCCAGATACGGGATCACGTTGAGAAAACCGAGCACGAGCCCGATGACAAAACCGTAGCGTAAGCCCGCCGCGGTAAAGCCTCCCGCAAACAACAGGCCCTGGAGAAACGCGATGATCAGCTGTCCCCGAAAGAAGGCGACGATGATATCGACAAACTCGTGCAACAGATACGTCACGTCGTCGCGAGTTTCGGGCTTGAGAAAAGGAAGGACGGCGGAGGTGTCGAGACGCAGACCGGTCGCGGTCAAGAAGTAGGCGAAATACACGGGGGTGATGGCCCACGAAAAGAGAGCCGTCACGCTGCGTACGACACCAAGACTGGCCACGAGCGCCTGGGAGCCGAGAGTCTGCAACCACGGGAGAATTGCCGCCTGCTGATCGGTCAGCGTTTGACGCACACGCTGGCCAAGACCGGAGTCTTCCAGCATCCCGGCCGCTCGGGGGAGTTGCTCTTCGACCCACAGACGCGCGTTCTCCCACCAGCCCGGCACCTCTGTCGCGAGCCCGACGAACTGGTTGACGGCTTCTCGGCCAAAGAACGTCATAAAGATACTCAGTGGGATGAGGACCGAGAGGAAGACCGCGGCGAGTGCGACAGCGACCGGGAGACGACAGGTGGCGCGTAGCCATTCGTAATACGGACGGAAGACCAGAGCGGCGACCGCGCCCACGGCCAGCGGGAGAAAAACTCCCGAGAATGTCCGGAGAAAGACAGCGGTGAGCCAACCGAACAGGCCAATCGCGACCAGGATGACCAGCGCTGAAACAGTGGTTATCGCTGCCGCGATAGTGCGAGCTTGGCGATCTGTGAAACTAAGCGTGGTCGAGGCTCCCGTACGGGTTACGCTGCCGTGGAGAAACAGTAGCATGCCTCGGCCAGCCCCTTTGGCATCTGGGCGTGTGACGCTCAGCGCTGTTCATCCGTGTGTAGGTGCCGCATCGTCCTCGGACTGGGCCGGTTCACTCGAGTCGTATTTGCGCGGCACCGTGGATGTGGCGACTCTGTTCCCCTTGGAGAAACGCCACGACGCGGACGCTCCCGGAGCGCCAGTCCGGATGACGCGTGAGTGCGGCTGAGGCCGAGCGACGGCGTGGCCGGGGAGAACTGATGGTGTCGATTCGGGTCAACATTCTGACGACAGCTGCGTTGGAGACTCGTGGGAACGGCGCCCCGCTCGCATCGTGTCCGGCGCCGCCGGCGTTATCGCGCTGTTCCGCCGCGCCGTTGTCGTCGCCATCGTTGCCACCGAGACCGACCTCGGTCACCGCGACCCAAAGAGCCAGGTCTTCGTCGCGAGGTAGCGCCGACATGTCGGTGACGTCGACCTGTATGTCAATACGGTCGGGGGGCGTCATGCGGGCGGCGAGGTGGACGACTGCTTTCTCGAGCGCCGCCGCGCGCATCACCGCGTGCTCGGCCAGCTTGCGAGGACCGCCGACGAAATTCATTCTCCCGTCGACGACCACTTCTGGGGTGTACAGGACGCGTGACCCCAGTCCTGCGTGATACGAGCGCTGTCGTTCCGTATACATCGCCTCGGCGAACGGATCGAGTGCCCGGTGGTTCCAATAGTCGATGTGCATTCCAAGCGGGATGACCAAGACTCCTGGCACAGGCTGTTCCGTGTCGAGCGCCTGCAGGAGCGCCTCGGCGGCGGGGCACGGGGTACAACCACGCGCCGTGAACAACTCGACAATAACCGGGACGTCCGGGCCGTGAGAGAGAGCGGGCTCGTGGCGAACGACGTCAACGATCGGCGCTATCGGAAGCTCGGAGGGGCGCATCATGACGATGGCCACTCCGAGCAGGCCGACAAGAATGAGTACCCCCGTGACGAACCATCCGCGTTCCGCCTTGTCTCGTGACATGACGACGTCCTATCTCGGGCAGAGACGCGGAGCGGGGACCGCAATGTTGACCGGGCGCGTTGGCACGGGGGATTATAGGCCCTCCGGTTTCACTAGGTGCCAGCGCGGTCGCCGGTTTCACGTCTTATGGGAAGCAAGGAGCGTCATGTCAGTCCAAGACCCTGCGCGGAGCCCGCTCACTCTTCTTTCCCAACCCGCCTGCGTTACGCCACGTAGGCGCGCTGATTGACAGCCGCGCAAAAGTATCGGAGTGTGATGTCAGATTACAAAATTGCCGTCGTCAAAGGGGACGGGATCGGTGTTGACGTCGTTGACGAGGGGCTCAAGGTGCTTCACGCCCTGGCCTCTACGCGATCCATCGGATGGAGTTTTACAGAATTCCCGTGGAGCTCGACGCACTATCTCGACCACGGAGAGATGATGCCGTCCACGGCGCTCGACGATCTTGCGGCGTATGACGCCGTGTTTCTGGGTGCCGTCGGCCACCCGGACATTCAAGACCACGTCACCCTGAATGGGCTCCTGCTGCCCATCAGGCGGCACTTTGACCAGTATGTGTGTCTGAGACCATCGGTATTATACCCGGGTGTCCACTCACCCTTGTCAGGGAAGAAACCGTTTGACATCGATCTTGTCGTCATTCGAGAAAACACCGAAGGCGAATATGCCAACGTCGGGGGGTTTGTCTATCAAGGGACACCGTCCGAGGTGGCGATTCAGACCGCTGTTTTTACCCGCAAGGGGTGTGAGCGGGTCATTCGCTATGCCTTTAAGCTGGCCCGATCGAGAAACAAGAAGCGCGTGGTGACGTCTGTCTCCAAGTCGAACGCGCTCGGGTATATGACCCTGTGGGACCGCACGTTTGAAGCTGTCGGCGAGGAATTCCCGGACATCGTCCAGCAATCGCTGTTGATCGATGCGGCGTGCATGGAGATGGTACGGCGGCCCGAGACCTTTGATGTGCTGGTCGCTTCCAATCTCTTTGGAGACATTCTGACGGACATCGGCGCGATTATTACCGGGAGCATCGGCTTGGCCTCGAGTGGCAACATCAATCCTGACCGTTCCGTCCCGTCGATGTTTGAACCGACCCACGGTTCGGCCCCTGATATCGCCGGTCAGGGAATCGCGAATCCCATGGCGCAGATTCTCACGGCCGGTATGATGCTTCGTCACCTGGGTGAGGAAGGGGCCGCGACCGATGTGGAGACCGCCGTCAAGCAATTGCTGGCCGAGGGGAAGGTGCTCACCCCCGACCTCGGCGGGACCGCAACCACCGGGGAGGTGGGGGATGCGGTGGTCGCGCTCGTAGCTTGAATACTCGTACGAAACCCGTATCGCCGCAAGAAGTGAACGCGCTATGCCAACACACTTGATGTCGTCTCGTTTGCTCACGCTGGTCTGTGTCGCCGGTGCGTTCTTGGTTTCTCTCGTCGCCAATGAAGCCCGGGGCCAGACCGGTGCCGCCGGAGGGGAGTGGCGGACGTATGGTGGTGACCTGGGCAGCACCCGGTATGCTCCACTCGACCAGATTACGGCGGACAACTTCGACGATCTCGAGATTGCGTGGCGATTCAAGACGTCTAACCTGGGGCCACAACCAGACTTCAACTATCAGGCGACGCCGCTCATGGTGAATGGCGTCCTCTATGCCACCGCGGGTAGCCGACGAAACGTCGTCGCGCTCGATGCGGCCACCGGCGAGATCCTGTGGATGTATCGGCTCGACGAGGGAGAGCGCGGCGTCAATGCCATCCGACGCATGTCTGGACGCGGCGTTGCCTACTGGACCGATGGTGACGGGGACGAGCGAATCTTTCTGGTCACGATCGGGTATCAGCTCGTCGCGTTGAATGCCCACACCGGCCGCCCGGTCAGCGGGTTTGGCGACGACGGGATCGTGGACCTGAAAGAGAACAACGACCAATATATCGATCCGGTGTCGGGAGAGATCGGGTGGAACAGCGCCCCGGTCGTCGCCCGCGATGTGGTCATCATCGGCGCCTCGCATCGTTCTGGCAGTGCGCCGCCGACCCGCGAAAACGTCAAAGGGTATATCCGCGGTTTCAATGTCCGGACCGGCGAGCGTCAGTGGATCTTTCATACCGTGCCGCGGCCGAACGAATTTGGACGTGACACCTGGTTCAACGATTCAGCTGTCTACACTGGGAACACCGGGGTCTGGACAAACCTGACGGTTGACGAGGAACTCGGCATCGCCTATCTGCCCGTCGAGATTCCAACCGGTGACTACTATGGCGGCCATCGGCCCGGTGACAACTTGTTTGGCGAGAGTCTTGTTGCGGTCGACCTCGAGACGGGCGCGCGGCTGTGGCATTTTCAGTTTGTCCACCATCCCATTTGGGACTACGACGTGCCGTGCCCACCGATCCTGGTCGATATCACCGTTGATGGTCGCGAGATCGCGGCGGTGGCCCAGCCCACGAAGCAAGGCTGGGTCTATGTGTTCGACCGAGTCACCGGTGAGCCCGTCTGGCCGATCGAGGAGCGCCCAGTGCCGGCGGGCAATATCCCGGGAGAGTGGTATTCGCCGACCCAGCCGTTTCCGACAAAACCACCACCATTCGAGCGCCAGGGGTTCCTGCTCGAAGAGCTCATCGATTTCACGCCGGAGCTGCATGCGGAGGCACTGGCCTTTGTCTCCGAATACAAAACAGGACCGGTCTTTACTCCGCCGATTGAGCGTGGTGCCGACGGGTTGCGGGGGACGCTGTTTGTTCCAAACGGTGCGAACTGGCCGGGTGGCTCCTACGACCCTGAGACGGGAATCATGTATCTGTATTCCCACACGCTGTCTCGGGCCCTCGGGTTGGTCCATGACCCGGATCGCTCCGACATGGACTATGTCAACGGGCGTGGCCAGCGGCTCACTGTGAGAGGCCTCCCCCTGATGAAACCACC
>CAUZIB010000150.1:0-6836 GCA_963579735.1 Vicinamibacteria bacterium
TAGCCACAGGTCTGCCCACCACTCCAATCGGGCAGTCGTCACCAAGTCAAAGATGCCGACGCCGACCGAGTACAGTCCGTAGCTGACCATGCCCAGCGTGGCGACTGTCAACATCACAACGGACACCTGGCCTCACGCGACCACACAGCACTGTTGTATCATGCTCGCTCGATGCGCGTCAGGTCTCTTTCGGCTATTCCAGAGAATCGCATCGTTGATGCAGCGTAGGCCACGTCTGGCGGTCTGGTCTGTCTGTGTTGTCCTGTGTCTGGGGCTATTCCAGGACCCGTCTCCGTGGGCGGAGGGAATGCAGCGCGACCCCGCGACCGAGCTGGACCGCGTCTTCGACCTCTATATACGCGACGGGTTGGTCTACTACTCTGCGCTGCGTGCGGAACGTGTCGTCATCGACCGTTTTCTCGCCAGTATTCGCGACGTGCCGCCTGGATTCGGGTCGTGGGATCCCGACAGTCGCAAGGCGTTCTGGCTGAATGCGTATAACGCCATCGTTCTAGAGACCATACTCGACCAGTATCCCATTCGCGGAAGCTCGCCCGAGTATCCGTCGAACAGTGTTCGTCAGATCGCCGGTGCGTTTGACCGCCAGGATCATCAGGTGGCGGGACGACGGGTCACCCTCGACGCGATCGAGACCGACATATTGTCCGAGCTGGGGGACCCGCGGGTGTTTCTCGCGCTGGGACGCGGAGCCGTCGACGGTGGGCGACTGCGCAGCGAGACCTATCGCGCCACACGCGTCGACGAGCAGCTCACCCAGATCGTCCGCGAGTTCGCGACCACGCCCCGCTATTTTGATCTCGACCGGTTTGGGCAACGGCTGCGGGTAAGCGCAATCTTTGGATGGAGAGAACCTGAGTTTGTGGCGGCGTTGGCCGACCAAGGATGGTTGGACTCAGGTCGTACTGCCCTTGAACGCGCGATTCTGAATCTGATAGAGCCTGAGCTGTTTCCGGTCGAGCAAGCCTTCCTCCGGGAGAACAATTTCATGCTGTCATTTCACGAGTTCGACTGGAGGCTCAACGATCTCACCGGCGGGCGACCGTCGAATCGGGAGTAACTTGTCTCGCAAAGAAAAAGCGAGTCACCGGGGCGCGGCACCCAGTCCCAGGCCGCACTCCGGCTCGTGCCGTGTCTCCGCACCACAGAGCCACCGCACGAGGAGGAGAGTCGTCAAACATGGATCTGGAACTTACGAATAAGGTGGCGCTTGTGACCGGCTCGAGTCGGGGGCTTGGTCTCGCCTCCGCCCGAGCCTTGTTAGAGGAAGGGTGTCGTGTGACCCTGTGCGCCCGCGGGCGTGAACGTCTCGACACTGTGGCGGCAGAGCTACGGGCCCTGAGTGGAGAGGATCGTGTCTGTGCGGTGTCGTGCGACCTGAGCGAAGCAGCTGGCGTCAAGGACGTTGTCGAACAGACCGTCGAGACGTTCGGCGGGCTCGACATCTTGGTCAACAATGTCGGGCGCGCCGGGGGCGGTGGTATCGTCGAGACGAGCGATACCGAATGGCAGAGTGCGCTTGACGACACGTTGTATCCGGCCATTCGGGCATCGCGTCTTGCCGTCCCGCACATGCGCCAGCGGGGCGGGGGGATCATCGTGATGATAGCCTCCATCTGGGGACGAGAATCGGGCGGTCGTATGACCTACAACGCGGTCAAGGCCGCCGAGATCAGTCTGGCGAAAACACTGGCCCAACAGCTGGCGGTCGACAACATCCGGGTCAACTCGGTAGCGCCGGGTTCGATCTCTTTCCCCGGTGGCTCGTGGCATCGTCGGCAGCAGGAAGATCCAGACGGCATGGCCGCGTTCGTGAGCCAAAACCTGCCACTGGGCCGGTTTGGCCGGGACGACGAAGTGGGGTCGGTCGTGGCGTTCCTCGCCTCTCCCAAGGCCAGCTGGGTGAGCGGTGCGTGTGTCACCGTAGACGGGTGTCAGAGTCGGTCCCTTATTTGACCAATGAGGGCGGCCGGGAGTAAGTCCACCGTGAACCCAGGCCGTCACCCGCCCACGGTAGCTGCGGCCACACCGACCGTCGGTCGCAACCTAGCGTCTTAGGTCCTACATCTCGCATCTTGTTCGATTTTTATTCGCCTGCTACCATCGCCGTGTGAAGGCGACGACGCTCTTGAAAGACGACGGTATCGGGTCTGCACTGGCGACGCTCAGCCGTGGCGGGACCGTCGATTCGAGCCGCCCGCCTGCCGAGTCAGAGGTCATCACGGCGGCGCGAGTCCTTCCGTCTCGGGATGCCGTCTTCAGTGCGTTCCCAGAGCTGACTGACAGTCGCTTGCAGCAAGTCCTCGCCGAGGGTGGGATCGAGCGCCCGTATTCACACCAGGCCGAAGCGATCACCCATGCCATGGAGGGTCGCCATGTCGTCGTGGTGACACCGACGGCTTCCGGCAAGACGCTGTGCTACAACGTGCCGGTGCTCAATGCGGTGCTGGACGCGCCGACAACACGGGCGTTGTATCTGTTTCCGACAAAGGCCCTCGCCCAGGACCAACTGTCGGAGTTGCTCACACTCTCCGACCGACTCGGCGTTCACGGCGAAGAGGTCGGCGTGTTTACATACGACGGCGACACTCCTCAGGACGCGCGGCGGGCGATCCGTGCCCGTGCCCACATCGTTTTGAGCAACCCCGACATGCTTCACTCGGGCATCCTGCCTCATCATCCGCGTTGGGCCAAACTGTTCGAAAACCTGAGGTTTGTGGTAATCGACGAGCTTCACGCGTACCGGGGCGTGTTTGGCAGCCACCTCGCGAATGTGCTGCGGCGGCTTCGCCGGGTGTGCCGTCACTATGGGTCCGAGCCGGTGTTCATTTGTTCGTCCGCCACCATTGCCAACCCCCGGGAGCTAGCCGAATCACTCGTGGCGCAACGGTTTGAGTTGGTCAGTGAGAACGGCGCGCCTCAGGGCGAAAAGTGGTTTGTGATGGTGAACCCGCCGGTGGTTCACCGGCAGCTGGGTATTCGGCGATCGTATCTCGCCCAGACCCGGCAGCTGGCGCGGGAATTCTTGCGCCGCGGACTCCAGTTGATCGTATTTGCTCAGAGCCGACTCACCACGGAGATCTTGACCACTTATCTGAAGAACGACTCACGCCAGCTCGTGGGTGGGGAAGCAGGGATTCGTGGCTATCGGGGCGGCTACTTGCCGTTGCGGCGGCGAGAGATTGAACGTGGTCTCCGCGACGGACAGGTGCGCGGCGTCGTATCGACAAACGCGCTCGAGCTGGGGATCGACATCGGTTCGCTCGACGTTGCCGTGCTAGCGGGTTACCCAGGGACCGTCGCGTCAACCTGGCAACGTGCCGGTCGCGCGGGTCGACGGAGTTCGCGGTCCGCCGTCGTCCTGGTCGCGAGCAGCGCGCCGGTTGACCAGTTTGTCGTGCAACATCCGGAGTTTTTCTTTGAGGCGTCGCCCGAGCACGCGTTGATCAATCCCGACAACCTTCATGTCTTGCTGGACCACCTCAAGTGTGCGGCGTTTGAGCTCCCGTTCACCGCCGATGAGCGCTTTGGCGATGACCATGACATCGATCTGTCCGCGATTCTGGAGCTCCTTTGCGAAGAAGGGTTTGTCCACCGCGTCGACGACAGTTGGCATTGGGTGCACGAGTCATATCCAGCGGACGCGGTGAGTCTGCGGTCAATCTCGTCGGACAATTTTGTGGTCGTCGACCAGGCTGACCGGTCGACGGTCGTGGGCGAGGTCGATTTTTCCAGCGCGCTCTCCACCCTGCATGAGAAGGCGATCTATATCGTGGAAGCCCAGCTCTATCAGGTGGTGGAGCTCGACTACGATGGCCGAAAAGCCTATGTGTCCGCGGTGGAGTGCGACTACTACACGGACGCTATTCTGGCGACAAAGGTGACCGAGTTAGAACGGTTCGACGAGGAAACGGTGAAGCGCCATGGCGAAGTCCATGTCGTGTCGCGCGTGGTGGGTTTCAAGAAGATTAAGTTCTATACGAATGAGAACGTTGGTTCTGGCGAGCTCGATCTGCCCGAGCAACAGATGCATACGACCGCCTATTCGGTGACCGTGCCTTCGGCGGCGTATCAAGCGTTGCCATTTTCGGCGGAAGACCGTCGAGACGGCGTGGCTGGTCTCGGTATCGCGCTTCGAAGCGTGGCGCAGTTGCTACTGATGTGTGAGCGCCGTGATATTGGTCTGGCGATTCATGGAGATGAAGCGCCGTCGACCCCACGAGAGGCCGCGAGTGAGGGGACGGTCCTCGAGGTTACCGAGAGTCCCCAGATCTTTATTTACGACAATTTTCCGGGTGGCATCGGTTTTAGCGAGCCTCTGTTTGGCATGCATGCCCAGCTCTTGCGTCGCACCCAAGAACTCATCGCAGCGTGTGCCTGTGAGGATGGCTGTCCGGCGTGTGTCGGTCCGGTGGGAATGACCGGTCCTCGATCCAAGACCGTGGCGTTGGCAATTCTCGACGTGCTCTTGTGACGGCATCACCTCGCAAACTCGACCGGCTACGAGAGATCATGGCCGCCACTCGGGAAGGGCGGTTCAACGGTCGTGGGGCCCTCGGACCGGTCGCCGCGCACCGGTCTCAGCTGGCGTTGCACGATGTGGCGCGTGATTCGGGGGCAACGGTCGATCCGGACGGAGCGGAGGGCTGTCTTGTGGTCCGTCGGACTTATCCGGCCCACGACCGCTATGGCTCGCGAAGCCTTGGTCAGTATCCGTCGCCGTCCGAAGTCGGTCTCGCGCAGCTCTCGGCGAGTCCCACGACGCCGGGTGCTGATGACGGCGAGCGCTCGGCAGATGCCACCCGTGTCGACGATGACCAACGTGATTCCTCGTCGACCGTCTACTTTGACCTTGAAACGAGTGGACTTAGCGGTGGCGCCGGTACTATCCCGTTCGTTATCGGGCTTGGCTGGTTTACGGCAGAGGGGTTTGAGACGTGTCAGTACTTTCTGGTCAGTCCGACCGCCGAGTGCCGCGCGCTCGACCTCGTGACCGATGTGTTTTGTCGAGCGCGGACGTTGGTGACATTCAATGGGCGGTCCTTCGATGGGCCGATGACCGAGAGCCGGTATGCGTTTCACCGGCGCGCATGCCCGCTTCAGCGTCTGCGCCACGTCGATTTGCTGCATCCGAGTCGTCATTTGTGGCGCGGCGACGAAGGGCGTCTGGTCAGTCTCGAACGGGACGTGCTTGGCGTTCATCGGGTTGGGGACGTGCCGGGCGCAGAGATACCCGGACGCTATCACGCGTTTCTCAGAACCGGTGACGCCGCGCTAGTGGCGCCGGTACTCGAGCACAATCGTCTAGACCTGGTTTCACTTGGACTGTTGACTGGTCTGACGTGCGCGCTGTTGCAGGACGGGGCGTTGTCGACGGTTGGGGCGTCGCAGGCATTCGGACTTGGTCGGATCTTTGAAAAGCTGAATCGGTTGGACGACGCGGTCGCGTGCTATCGTCGCGCGACCCGACCCGACCCGCGGGTCCGCAGTCGCACCAGTCGGATGTCTCCTCGTCGCCCGTCACGCGCGGTGGTACGAGCCGAGATCGAGGCCGCTGCAGAGGCTCTGGCCCGGCTTGGTGCTATCTATCGTCGTCAGCGACGGTATGAGGAGGCAGCCCAGACGTGGGCGCGGTTACTGTCAGCCCCGGCGGCGACCGGGCGTTTACGCCGAGAGGCGACCGTCGCGTTGGCAATCCACCACGAACACCGAGAGCGGGACTTGGAGGCGGCCCACAGCTACGCGCGCGCCGCGTTGGCTGCCGATGACAGCCCCACGCATCGTCACGCGGTCGAGCATAGGTTGACCCGCCTAGGGAAGAAGCTTAGGAACAGTCGAGCCGGCGTGGGCGATATCCACACCGGATTCGACTGGTAAACCGCGGAAGGGCTACCGAGCCGCCGCGGCCGTCTTCTTCCGGCGTTCGGCTTCCTGCTGCTTTCGGCTCGCTACCGAGACGGAGCCATACTTCTTTGTGAACCGTTCGACACGTCCTTCGGTGTCGATCAACTTTTGCTTCCCGGTAAAGAACGGATGGCACTGCGAGCAGATTTCCAAATGCAGCTCGGGTTTCGTCGAATGCGTTGTCCAGGTCGCGCCACACGCGCACCGTACTTCGACTTCGTGATACTCCGGATGAATCCCTGGCTTCACGCTGAACTCCTTGGGGCAGACTGGAACTTTAAATTATAGCAGTCCGCGCAGCATTTTCCAGATCTCGGTCCACACGGGGCCCAGGCCCTGGCCCGTCTTTGTCGACACCGACAACACCTCTCGACCGAGGACGTCACCGTGCGCGCGGGTAGTGCGGAGGAGCTCTGTCTTCGACATACGGTCTGCTTTCGTCGTCACGACGATGGACGGACAGGTCAAGGTCTCGGCCCACCGATACGCCGCAACGTCCGACTCGAGTCCTGGATGGCGCGCATCCATGATCAACATCACACCGGCCAGAATCACGGCGTCCGATGCCGCGGTGTCGGCGCGTGGGGTGAGCGCGTGACGAAAGAAACCGGCGGTCAGAGTGTCAAACTCCTGCCGGGCTTTGGCGCCACCGCGCGCATAGCCGTATCCCGGGAGGTCGATCAGCATGAATGTCCGGCGACGGGGTGGGGCTGTGGCGACGCGGTAGAGATTGAGGAGCCGCGTCGTGCCAGGTTTTGAGCCCGATCGGGCCAAGCGGCGCTTGACAAGCGCGTTGATAAGACTCGACTTTCCGACGTTCGACCGTCCAACGAGCGCGAGCGCGGGAAGACCCTCGGTTCGGACGGTGCTTCCCTCCGCGATGCTAGTGACGAATTCTGCAGAGAGGAGTTTCA
>CAUZIB010000151.1:0-6789 GCA_963579735.1 Vicinamibacteria bacterium
CGGAAAGACCCTGACCTATCGGGCCGTGACGGACCGCGGCCGCGAGCGAATGAGGCAGTGTTGTTTACTCCCGTGAGCCGGATTCGAGAGTTTTCGCACGTGGTAGTCTGCAAGAAGAAGACAGGACGATTGATTTTGGGTGGAAGTTGTACGCGAAGTACATACTCTTAGTCGGTGCCGTCGCTTTTGGGGTCGCGGGGGCGATGCGGATTCGAGCGAGTGGCGCATCGCATCCCCAGGCACGGGCGTGGCTCTTGGTCGCGACGATGTTCAGTCTTGTGAGCGCATGGCTGTTTCTCGGAGTTGAATAATGGCGCACGGAACGAGCCCGGCATCTAGAGGCGCGCCTGACGACGATTTGGCGCGTGACGATGGGACGCTCGCGCGGGTGGGGTCGCCGACGCCGGACACCGTGGGTCTCGACTCGAAGGATGAGGTTCCGGCAAAGAATGGCGGCAGTATCGCCAGTCGAGTCGTGAGCTACGCGACGAGGTTGCTTGGGCAGCGCGTGGGCGATGGCGAGTGCTTCACGCTGGTTGGTCGAGCGTTACGAGCAGCTGGCGCAAAGAGCGCTGCGGACTTTGGCACGGTAACCCCGACGGCTGACTATGTGTGGGGAACGGAAGTAAGCCTTCCCGACGTCCGGTCCGGAGACATCGTGCAGTTTCGTGACTATCGCTACGACCGGGAGGTGGAGCACGACGATGGAAGCGCCGATATGGACTTTCAGGAGCGTCCTCACCACACGGCTATCGTCGAGCACGTGCATGGCGGGGGCGCCTTGACCGTCCTGGAGCAGAACGCTTCGGTAGGGACGGGGGTTGCGCGAGCGCGGCTCTTCTTTTCGACCGGCACGACGACAATCACGGTGCAGGGGACGGTCTGGTTCTATCGAGCGGAACCCAACTAGCGACAACCTGCGTGATGATCAGCTAGTCCTGTCGCGGCGCACAGTGAACCTTAATTCCGCGATCGCAGCCAAAGTTGGATCAGGCTCGTCTTAGTGACTCGAGTCGAGACTCTGGTCGATGAGCCGGTCGCTCGTCTTCTTGCATGTTATAAGGTACCGAGGGCGTGCGCTTGAGGGCGGAGACGGCTGAGCAGGCGTTCGACAAACGATGTGTGCGGCAACGAGGGATCGCAACGGTTCGGACGACAGGAGTGGGCGTGACCGGCCGCCGCGGGACAGGTCTGCGCCACCCTCCGACGGCGGTGGATACTCGGGCGACGAGACAGTCATGATGCCTCGGCGGCCGCGGCCTTCTCGCGGTCGACCGAAGTCAACACAGCCGGCGGGGGACGACGCGGTATCCGACGCGACCGTGGTTGTTTCCCGACCGAGCCGGGCCGGAAGCGGTGCGTCTGCGCCGTCGTGGGTCCCGCCTCGCAAGAGCACACCGCAGGCCAAGGATGCGCGGGCGGTCCTGGAGGGCCTGGGCGCGGAGCGCGACGGTGGGCCGCGGCACGCGTCGTCCTCTCGCTCGTCGTCTTCGGCTTCTGCGGGCTCGGCCCGATCGTCAGCAAAGCGATCCTGGCTAGGTCGAGGGCCACGCCGTCAGGCTACCGGGAGCGGGATTCCTACGCCATGGTTTCGTTACGCGGTCTGGGGCATCGGGGTGCTTCTTCTCGGTGCCTCAGTGGGCACGGTGGCTTGGAACGTCGTGCAGGTTGGCGGTCAACCAGACTTTCGGACCAGGAGTGACTTCTCGGGGGGAGGAGACGGTGCGGCGATTCCCTCATCTGCGCCCGCGGCTCCGGCGGCGGGTGGAGGCCTGTCGGTGTGGGTCGAGGATCCACGAGGAGCTCCATTGGCCGGTGTCGGGGTGTCGGTAGAGCCGGGCCAAGTTGCCGGGACTACTGACGCCCGTGGGGCCTTCCTGGTCGATTGGCTCTCTCCCGGGAGCTATGAGCTCACGGTGTCGCGTTTGGGCTTCGAGTCCGAGGTGTCACCAGTGACCCTGCCACGTCTAGGAGGCCGGATAAATAAGATAGTCACGCTGAGACCGACAGCGTCCCGTGTGGTCACGGCCAGTGGTGCTGCGGGGGCTGAGCGGTCGTCCGCGCCGGTGGTCAACCGCGCCGGCAGCGGGAGACGCACTTCGCGCTCCCGAGATGCCGACGCGACCACCCCATCCCGCGCCCTGCCACCAGTGTCGGCGAATTCCGACCGCTCACCGCTTGTCGTCCAAGCTGCAGCCTCGTCGGCGGCCACGGTCGTCACGGAACCGACGAGACAGGTGCAGGGCGACCCGATTCCATTCATGGTCAGGGCGGTGGACGAGGATGACGCGCCGTTGAGCGGTGTCGAAATTACCTTGAACCCGGGAGACCGTACTGAGGTTACGAACGAGCGGGGAGAGTGGCTGTTCGGAGAGCTGCCACCCGCTACGTATCGGCTGACTGCAACGCTTACAGGCTATCAACCGAAAGACGTCGACGTGCCGGTGGAGTCGGACGGCGAAACCGTCTACTACACCGTCACCCTCGTTGCGTTCCCCTCCGCCCCAGAGCTTATCCAGAAGACGGTCGAAGACTACTGCGCTGCGTATGCCGACCTCGACACGGATGGCGTACAAAGCGTCTTTCCGGTCATCTCCGAGGAGCGCGTACGGGGCCTCCAACGGAACTTTGAGGGCGCAGCGTCGATTGAGTATGGGTGTACGCTACTCGAAATCAAGCCGCTCGACATCGACGCCGGAGCCGCCACCGCGGAGGTGGAGATCGTGCAAGTTCGCACGCCGAAAGCGGGCAAGGTCCAGGAGACGGAGATTGACGGCACGTTCTTTATGCGTCGGCAAGACGATGGACAAGCCTGGCTCATCGCCGATGTTCGAACCAGGTTAAAGTAATGCTCTTCGATTTTCCGGAGGGGACGGATGACAGGTGTTGTGGTCGCTGGGGTTCTTCGTCGTGGCGACGGGTTATGAGGCGCGGAGGGAAGCGAGTGGACAGTCCACTAGTAAGGCGTTGCCGAGTCGTGTGTCTTCTCGTGGCGCTGGTCGCCGTTTGCAGTGCTCGTCCGGCGAGAGCGCAGATTGTCGAGATGGCTGAAGGTCTGACGCTGGCGGCGACCGTCAGCACGCTAGTGTCGCCCGCGGGGTCTCGCGCCGTCGGGGATGCCTTTCAAAATGCGCTATTGCTGGAGGTGGCCACGACGCCGCTGGGGAACGCCTCGTCCGGATTTACCTTCACATTCGACTCGGAGCTTGGTCTCGACGATCGGACGTCCGCCACGTTTGGTCCGTCTTTTTCTGAGCGAGCGCGCACGTCGGGGGCGGGGGCATTTAGTATCGGCGCCAACCTCTTGACGGCATCCTACGACAAGATCGGCGACGTCTCTCTCGACGAGTTCGAGCTGTCCTCTGTCTTGTCAAGCAATCCGCGCTTGTCGCGGACCACGTCAGCCAGTTTGGTCTTGTCTTCGACAACTCTCGTCATGTTCGGCACGATGGGGGTGACCGACGATTTTGATGTTGGCGTGGCCGTGCCGTTTGTGGATGTCGGCATCCAAGGGATTTCTTGGGTCGAGAGCCAGCACGAAAACCCTGACCAACGGTTGCTCGTCAACTCGGAGGGAGGGGCGTCAGAATCGGGTTTGGGTGATGTCGAGCTGAGTGGAAAGTATCGCCTCCATCAGTTTGGCGACAAAGAAGATCCGCCGGAGAGCGGCGGGATCGCACTGGCGGTGAGGGCCCGTGTTCCAACCGGGAGCAAGACGGGGCTGCGTGGTCTGGGGATCACTCGAACCGCCGCGTCGGTTATTTTTTCCCGCTCGATGGGCGCGATCAGCCCCCACGCGAATGTGGGCTACGAATGGTGGAGCGACAGTCTCGACATTGTGGACTCGAGCGCTCGCGACGTCTTTGCGGTGAAGGGGCAGCTGATGTACGCGGCAGGGGTAGGTGTCGAGGTCAACGAAGGGTTTTCGCTCAACGTCGATTTTCTGGGGCGTCACTTCGGCAATGCTGGGCGTATCGGCGCACGCTCGGTCATACCAGATTTCTCAAACCCGGCAGAAACAACGGTTGAATCGATCACGTTTCTGGGGCCCTTGTCCGAAGGGATACGGAAGCTCACCCTGGTGCCGGGACTCAAGTGGAACCTGAAGGGCAGCGTCCTGCTGTCGCTCAACGCGCTCATTGCTCTTGATGACAACGGCCTGCATGATACGTTTCTGCCGGTCGTCGGCTTGGACTGGACCTTCTGACGTGCGGACAAAAGGACACGTCGGTCACAAGGTGCTCACCAGAGGCAGACCAGATGCATAAGTTGCAGCTCGCGCTGATCGTATTCGCTGTTGTTGTGGTCGGGTGTCAGGACAAGAATCCCGTCGGTCCGGGGAGTATCGAGACATTGACAAGGCCGCCAAACGGCGGCCCGACCGTGGTGGTCACGGGCCCAACCGACGGTAGCAACCTCTCGGCCGGAACGGCGGTCGTCCTCTCCGGCACCGCGAATGATGCAGAGGACGGTGGTTCCGCGGAGCTGACCTGGAGTTCGAGTATCGATGGCGACCTGGGCTCTGGCGCGTCGCTCTCTGTATCACTGAGTCCTGGCACGCACGCCATTACGGCGAGCGCAACAGATTCTGACGGCATCGTCGGGAACGCGACCGTTACGGTCGTAGTCGCGGCAGCGCAGGCGCCGACGGTGTTGATTACCTCTCCGGGCGATGGAGAGGAGTTTGTGCCTGGGACAAAAATCACGTTCATCGCGGAGGCGGTAGACCCCGAGGATGGAAATCTGTCGAATGACATCGTCTGGGAATCAACGCTCGATGGCGTGTTGGGCACGGGGCCGACCATTACAAAAGAGCTCAACCGGGTCAGCACTCGCTTTGTTTCCGCGACAGTAGTCGATAGCTCGGGTCTCACCGGGACGATGGCCATCAAGTTGACGATCGCCGACGCCGACCCTGGAGCCGGCCCGGGTGCGCCAAACGCAGCGCCTGAGGTCGTCATTACCGCGCCGGCGGATGGGACCAGGTTTGATCCCGGGACGTCAATTACTTTCACGGCCACGGCTGTTGACGCCGAAGACAACGACCTGAGCACCGAGATCACTTGGCAGGATGGTTCCACGAAGATCGGCACGGGAGCGAACATCGTTGTCGTGCTGACGTCAGGCACTCACTCGGTCTCGGCCGGAGTGAGGGACAGCCTGGGTCTTAAGACCGTGGTTGCCATCACGGTCGACGTCAGGGTGTTCACGGAGTAGCTGCGGTGAGAGGCGGGATGCACCATTAGGCCTGCTGTGCCATCATGACGTTGGTGTTGGGTCGAGACACCGTATCGTCGGAGGTGACCAAGACGTCATGGTGACCAGTCACGAGAGTTCTTCCGCTCCGGGGGACACCACGCCACCCGGCCTCGGTTCCGGCCACGGTGCGGGCGGTCTTGTTCAGCGTTTTTTGAGCTGGGTGGAGCGGGTCGGCAATCGCCTTCCTGACCCCGCGGCGCTCTTCGTGGCTGCGTTGGCCGTGGTGTGGGTCGCGTCTGCGCTCCTCTCGGGCTACGAATTCAGCGTGCCGTCGACCGACGGCGCGCGCACCCTGGCCGTCCAGAATCAGCTATCCGGTCAAAGCCTCGCGGCGGCGCTGTCCGGGATGGTCACCACGTTTACCGGTTTCGCGCCACTGGGAGTGGTGCTGGTCGCGTTGCTCGGCGTTGGCGTCGCAGAGCACACCGGGTTCATCAACGCGGTCCTCAAGGCTCTGCTCAGCGTCACGAGCAAGAGTCTGCTGTCGCCGATGCTCCTACTTGTGGCGATCGTCAGCCACACGGCAGCGGACGCCGGCTATGTGCTCGTCATTCCTCTGGGTGGTGTCATTTTTTACGCCGCCGGTCGGCACCCGCTGGCGGGTATCGCGTGCGCGTTTGCCGGCGTGTCGGGTGGATTCGGCGCAAACTTTATCCCCTCTGGCATCGACCCTCTCCTCCAAGGATTTACCCAGCAGGCGGCCCAGATCATCGATGTCACGCGCGAGGTCAACCCGTTGTCCAACTGGGGGTTTACGAGCGCGTCGAGTGTGCTGGTCATTCTGGTTGGCTGGTACATCACCGACCGGGTGATCGAGCCTCGGTTGCAGCGTACCCCCGTGGACGGGGACGAGGCGGGGCTGACCACGATGGAGCCAAACACGCCGCGGGAGGTGAAAGCGCTCGGCGCGGGGCTCGGGGCAATGGCATTGGGTCTGGTGCTGCTGGTGCTCGCGGTGTGGCCCGCGGATTCTCCCTTGCGGTCGCCAGAGGGTGCGCTCACCGCCTTTAGCGCCCCGCTCATGCAGTCGATCGTCCCGCTGATTTTTCTTCTCTTTCTTCTGCCTGGCGCGGTCTATGGGTATGTCGCCGGGACCGTCACCACTCATCGCGACCTCATCAAAGGGATGAGCAAGTCGATGGAGACGATGAGCTACTACTTGGTGATGATTTTCTTTTGCGCGCAATTTACGGCGGCGTTCGGCCGTTCG
This sequence comes from Vicinamibacteria bacterium, assembly GCA_963579735.1. Lineage (GTDB taxonomy): Bacteria > Acidobacteriota > Vicinamibacteria > Vicinamibacterales > UBA8438 > CAUZIB01. Next base: position 6,470 of record CAUZIB010000151.1, read on the forward strand.
AATCTCGGCGCATTGCTCGCGGTGATGGGGGCCGATTTCTTGCAAATGCTGAGGTTGCCCGGCGGGGTGACCATCGTCGGGATCATCACCTTGGTGACCGGTGTCAATCTTCTGGTGGGGTCGGCGTCCGGCAAGTGGGCGCTCCTGGCACCGATCTTTGTGCCGGTGCTGATGCAGGTGGGGCTGTCGCCAGAGCTCACCCAGGCGGCGTATCGCATCGGTGATTCGAGCACAAACATCATCACGCCGTTGATGCCGTATTTCCCACTGGTGGTCGCGTTTTCTCAGCGGTGGGTGAAGGGGACTGGTATCGGCACCAT
>CAUZIB010000152.1:0-6567 GCA_963579735.1 Vicinamibacteria bacterium
GCCGCGAAGCCTCCCCCCGGATGAGCCCGCGCCTGCAGCCACGCAATGTCGTCAGGCGGCACCGGCGTCTCCATCTGGCGCCGGAGGGTGACCGCGGCCGCCGTGGTCGGCGTGGTCTTCGCCGGGCTCGGTGATACCCCGCCCACAGGAAAGGGCGTCGGCGTCTGACCAAGATCTTGCAGGGCGCCCCACGCCAGAAAACTGTGGTAGACGCTATCGCGGTCCCAGGCGGCGCTGATTTGATCCGCGAGGTCGGGGGGCGTCTGTTTCAACGCCGCCCAGCAACGAGCCAGGCAACAGAGATGAACGAGATCCAGACCTTCGCCGTTGCCAAAACCGGTCAGGAATGACGCCGTCTTCGTGGGCAGCTCGCGTTGTAGCGCGATCAGCCCTTCCAGCGCGAACACTGTGTAATAGAGATCGCTCTGACCGGCTCGATCCATCGCACCTCCATCGTCGGTGAACTGCGACCGGAGGTATTCGGCGACGGGATCAGCGGCTTCCCGAAGCAGGTTGGGCGATAGCCGCGCGACTTGCAGCATTTCGAGCCTCAAACTCACTGCAGTAGCCCTCGATCAGTGTCTCGCCAAAGATCTTGCCGACGATGCGGCGCATCAGGCCTTTCAAAGTCGGGCTCGAGAGGAATCGCAGCGACCGCACGGCGTCCTCCTTGTAGGCCTCGAGCAGATCTTCGGTTTTGTCGAGCACGCCGTGGCTGGCCACGATATCGCGGATCTCGCTCGGCACGTCGAGCGCGCCCGACCGGATCGTCGTCGCGATCCGTGCTTGTTCCTCACCCTCCGCCCGCTTGTGAGCGATCGCGAGAATCAGCGACAACCGTACTTGGTCGAGGTCGCGCGAGTCGGCTTCCCCTTTGAAGTCCTCCAGGTCATCCTTGATCTGATAGGCGATGCCGAGCGACTCGCTGTATTGACGGAGAACGTCGTGTGTCTCGTCATCCGCCTCCCCGAGGATCGCGCCCAGACGAAGCGCGACTTCAAAGGCGGCGGCGGTCTTTTGCCGGAAGATCTCTAGCACCTTCATCGAGGCCAGTGGCTGAGGGTCGCGGGTCCAGAGCAGCTCGCGGCCCTGTCCACGGCTCAGACTGACATGACCCTGGGCGGCGATCGAGATCATCTCGGCTCGACCCAGCTCCCCGAGAAGCCGATACCCCTCGCCCAGCAGGAAATCCCCGATGTTGAGCGCGACCGGCACGCCGTGGTCGATATGCAGGGCCGCGCTTCCGTATCGCTGCTCGTCGCCGTCTTCAATGTCGTCGTGGATAAGCGACGCTTTGTGAAAGCACTCGATAGCGACGGCGGCTTTCTTCATCTCCAGCGTCAGCTCGGGCTCGCCCTCCCCGCTGTCACTGGCCAGAGCCATATAGGTGCACGTGGCCAGATACGGCCGCCACCGATTGCCGCCTTTTGCGAGAAAGGCGCGAGCGATCTGCGTGGTCTGGTCCTCGCTCTCGACCTCTCCCATCACCTGGTCAAGCGATTCGGAGTCAAACCAGCTCTGGACGGTCGTTTTGAGTCCATCGAGGTCGAGCCGGTAGGATTTGTCCTCCGACGTGAGGTGGATCAGGTCCCACACCCAGTCGAGGTCGACCGTCGTGTTGACACAGTCGTCTTGAAGGAGCGGAATCGCGACCCCTGGGACCGCGGCCGCTTCCATGTGTGGGAAACACTTCTCCAGCACGTTGATACAGCTGACCCCGACCACCGCATCGATCTTGCCGGTTTCGATCATTGACCGCACGATCGCCGACCCTTCGGCGACCAGCACGGCATAGCCCAACCGTTCGGCTTCGACGGTCAGATCCTGAATAGAGCAAAGACCACACTCTTTGCACAACAGCCCGAACTCGTCGAACGGTGCCGGACATTTTTCCTCGACGCGTAAACACTTCGGAATGAGCAATAGCCGTCGCTCGAACGGTATCTGCGCGACCGCGTCCCGCCAGGCGGCGTTGCTCACCAAAATCGCAGCGTAATCGTTGTAGATGGGGTCGAGCCCGGTCTTGGCGAGGACCGCGGCCGTGTGCTCCATCATCTCGTCCATCGTGAGCGGCGGGATCGCGCCAGACTCGGCGATATGCTCCTCGACCACGCGTTTGAGGCGGAGACGCACCTGTTTGTCGTCCGGAATGTTTGATTGGGCCGGGCGATATGTCTGCCGCGGAACCTGCGCCGGCAGCGTCAAGGGGACAAACGTCGGCTGCAACGTGTCCTGCTCGAGGTCGAGCGATTGTGTTCTAACGTCGTCCATAATTACTAGCTATATGCGCCGAATCCGAAGAACCAATGTTTCTTGGCGAACCGATAGACCCAGTTCTCTTCCGGGATCTCGTTCCCGGGGTTGTATTGGCTGGGTCGCGACTCGAGACCGTCGAGCTCTGGCCCGGCTGACTGGCGCAGCGTCGTATCGCGCGCGCCGTGACGTGTGACTACCTGCTTGAGAAGGTCGGGGCGTTCGAGGACGATACACCCGCGGGTGGCCTTGGCAGCGGTTTTTCGAAAGTCCTTGAGTAGAGAGGACTCCGTCATGGTCTTGAAAATGTCGCCATCGTTGTCGTGAATCGATTCGTTGGCGAACTGGATGATCGGGCACGGCTCGACATCGCCAAAGGGACTGATGTGGTGGCTAATCCCGGTGGCGGCGGGGCACAGCGCTTCGCCCTTGTCGTCCCAGTAGGCATCGATGAGCCCTATCGGTTTACGGTTTCGCATGTCCATCACAAACCGCCGTATTTTTAGCACCTGCTCGGGGGCCAACGCCAACTGAGGGTTCGACACCGGACCCACCACCCGGTAGGTGTGGAACCAGCAATAGTGCACACCCATGTCGATCAGTTTGTCGATCCACGCCTCGCGGACAAGATCGTCGATATTGCTCTGACAGACACTGCTCGCCACCCCGGTGATGAGCCGGTTCCGCACACACGCTTGGATGCCGGCCAACGTCTTGTTGAGCACTCCGCTGCGTCCGCGGCGCACATCACTAACGGACTCGCTACCCTCGACGCTGATGAGCGGCGTCGCATTGCCGGCCTCCCGGACCTGACGAGCGACGGTATCGGTAATGGGATGGCCGTTTGTAAAGATCTGAAAGTAGCAGTCGGGATGGGCCTTCAGAATCCGGATCAAGTCCGGGTGCATAAACGGCTCGCCGCCCAGGATGCCAAAGAAGCTGTTGCCGTGGGCTTTGGCATTGGTGATGAGCCGATTCATCTCGTCAAAGCTGATGAGATGCTGCGGCTTGTCGACATCGACCCAGCAGCCCTGACAACGTAGGTTGCAGCTGTTTGTGATCGAGATATACAGAAAAGGTGGAAACGAGACCCCTTGGCGCAGCCGTTTCTTGAAGCGCTGCACCGAGCGCACGCCTTTGTAGCCGAAGTTGTAGGCAAACTTCCACACGAGACGAGGGTCGGTAGACCGGATGGTACGATAGCCGAGACCCGCAGTTGCTCTTAGCATGCTGTCCTAGATACCCCACTCCGTTTCCGTGGGCGCCGGTTTCGCGTCGGCGACCGTTTGGGAACGCCCCTGTCGTTTGGCCAGCTTGGCTTTCGCCCGCACCGCGCGTTCCTCGATATCCTCGGCCGATGGCAAGGTCATCAACACTTCGTCCGGAATGTCGAGCGCTTGCTTGAGCTTCCCCAAACAGCGCTTCCGCTCTAGAAGCGCTTTTGATTCGTCTCGTTCGGTCGAGAATCGTTTGCGCGCCTCTTTTTGCCGCGAGCGGAGCGAGCCGTAGAGGTCGCCCCCGAGAAGCGTCGAGATGTCCACCTTCATCGCTTCTCGTTGGACGTCTTCGGCCCTCACGACGTCCCCGTTTATCGGACCCTTTCCGTATTTTGGAAAGAGAATCGCAACCTCGGGGCAGACCCGAGAGCACGCGGGGCAGTCGGTCTTGCAATTGTCGTTGTTCTGAACCGTAATCTGCTGCTTCTGATCGACGCCGTAGACGTCGAACAGACAGAACGTCAGGCACTGCATACAGTTCGTGCAGCGGTCGTAGTCGATCACTGGAAACCAGGGCTTCCAGGCCTGGAGCTTTCGCGCCCCGGTCAACTCCCGCACTTCTCGCGCTGCGGTGAGTGCCTCGACGCCCCCCTCCGCGTCCGTGAGATCCCGCACATGGAGGTCGTCATCTTCGGCAACCGGTGGCTGTGCACCGAGTCGACCCAGCATCAGCACCGGAGCCTGGTCCGCCGGAGCGACCTCCTGGCCAGACACTGGTCGGGTCACTTCAAAGCCGTCGTCCAACAATGCGGAGATAGCCTCGAACCGTTCCGCGTCGGCGAGGGGCGTACTCCCTGGGCCTTCGTAGAGGACGACCCGCAGATTTGCGCCTTCCGTACGGCTCATCCCAGCAGCTCCTTTGAGATCTCGTCCGCGGAGGTCTCGCGCATGTTCAAGACGTCGACCCCGGCCGCGGGTAGCGGCGAGCCGGCGGCGTGGAACAGCCATTTCACCGCGCGAGGATAACAGGCCGCAATTTTTGTACATCCCCCGTCCGCAATCCGGCGCAAGGCCGGGTCCTTTCGGGCGGACATGTCACACAAGTCGGCCACGGCATCGAATGCTCGACCCGAGTCGCTCAGCGTACGCAGGACCTCTTTCTTGACGTCGCGCGGGATGACCTTCGCATACGTACAGTTGCAGAACAGGATTCTTGCAGTGGGGCTGGCCATTAGGTCATCCGGTGAGTCGGTACTGGTCGCCCCGGCCGGAATTGCTCCAGGTGTTCCATCCTGACCCGAATGGGGGCGAGAGCCGCCAAAGACTCCCGCGTAACCGCCTCCAGCGCGTCCGGGTCGGCCTCGGCACGGAGGTTGATGACCAACTCGCCGCCCTCGACGCGATCCAGCAGCGATTCTCGTAGGTCGGGCGCGCGGTCGGTTCCGACCACGCTGACGACCGACAGTGTGTTTGTCCCGTCGTGTGAATCTAACGTCATCTTGAGATGGGCGATTTCTTGGCCCTGGTTCGCGCAGCGACCGCGTATCCCGTCGGCCAACGCCATGAGCGTTTGGTTGCCGTCAAACGGGGCGGTCGAGTCGAGTCGGACGGTACAATTGAGCCAGCCCAGCAGCGACTCACCCTGCGCATACGTATCGTAATCGATCTCCAGGGACCGGGCGCGGCCGTTCGGGGCGGAAAGTACGGTGTCGAACCAGTCCGCGACCCCCGCGCCATCCTTCGCCGAGCAGACAAACGACTCCGCGTGCGGGTAGGCCTCGGCAAGCCCCGCGGTGAGACGGTGAAGAAATTCCGGCGGGTGGGCGTCGCTCTTGTTAATGATGATCAGGTCGGCTTCTTGCAGCTGCTTCTGATAGACGTAGGCGACCTTCTCCGAAAAACTGCGGCCCTCGACGAGTCCAAGGATGCGGGCTGCCCGATCTGGGTCAACCATGACGCTGAGCGGCGCTACGCTGAACCGCTCGCCGTAGATACGCCGCAGTGGGTAGGACACGGTCGCGACCAGGTCCGTACAACTCCCGACTGGCTCCGCCAAGAAGAGATCAGGCGTTGTCTCCCGAGAGAGGGCGTCCGCCGCGTCGAGTAGCGAGTTGAAGCGGCAACAGAAGCAACCCCCGGTGATTTCCTCGACATTGAACCCTTTGGATCGGAGGAGCTTCGTGTCGACCAGTCCATGGCTTTGATCGTTGCAGATGAGGCCAACTCGCTGCCCCTGGTCCGTCAAATGCCGCGCCAACCGCGCGAGGGCGGTCGTCTTCCCCGCGCCCAGAAATCCGCCAATCATGATGTAGCGAACTGGCTCACTCATGTCGTTGGCCAAGCATCTTATCGATCGTCGTGTCGAGCAGGTCGACGTAGCCGTGCACGTCAAGACAATCGGGCCCCGGCTCACCCTCCATCCTGAACAGCCACCCTCTCGTATACATCTTTGTCGTCAGCAGACTGACATCTTTGTCGAGCTCGGGGTTCGATCCCGCGAAATGACCGGTCATCGGAGAGAACACGTCCGTCACTGCCTTGAAGCCTTCGACCCAGCCTATGATCTCGCCGGTGTCGACCGATGAGCCGATAGGCTTCTCGAATCCGAACTCGACAATCTCTCCGAGCATGCGGACCGCAAACTTTGTAAATCCGACCTGCCACCGACCGTCAGCCTCGCGCTCTAACCAGCTATGACCAGGCGTATAGAGCCGATCTTCGAGCAGACGCGTGGAGAACCGGGAGCGTTTGTAACGGACCTCTCCTGACATCGGATCGTGGTCACGCCACGCGAGGTGGACGTGCCGGGGCGAGGGCCGTTTCGTCAAGCATCACAGACAGTCTACTTTGTCAGCTGAGCCCTCACTCTGACAAAGTAGACTGTCTGTGACGCGTCGCACAATTGCGATGTGCCCGGACCTGGTATCTATTAAAAGCATGCGTGAGGCCTACGACGAACTCTACCGCTACACCCTCGAGCATGGTGATCCGTTGTTCATCCTGCAACACGTCGTCGACGCGTACGGAACTCAGACTGCAGGCAAGGACGCAAAGCCGATGGGCCTCTTTGCCTCGTGGGTCTGTACTTACGCGTAAA
>CAUZIB010000153.1:0-6276 GCA_963579735.1 Vicinamibacteria bacterium
CGGAAACGCGGTTCCGAGGCGGCGAACCCAACGCGGTGCTCCTCCACCGGGACGGCAACGACGACGAGACGTCCCTGCCGCGCTGCTCCGCGCTGGTCGCCGCCCGGTGGGTCGACGCCAAAAATGGTAATCCCGGACTCGCCGAGCCGAACCTCGACCCGCACCGTCCCGGTCTGCCCCTCCGTTTCGGCAGCCATGACGAGGACCGCGAATGCGACCAGCGGCATCCATTGTCGCGAACCTGCCCACACACCAGGGATGATAGCGTTGCTGCGAATGACGTGGGTCACTACGGCTGACGGCTCGACATGAAACGCGTCCCTCCGCCGAGCGTGACCCACTGCACGCCACACGAACCACGTGGCGAACCGGTTGGTAACATCTTCGTTCGCCCCCCAGACCGCCCGTGCCCCCCCCCCTGGTTCCTTCGCTGCTGGTTGTCGCCCGCCGTGCCCTCCGGCGACAAGCCGCTCGTGCACGTGTTGGACGAGCACGGTAAGATGGGCTGGCAATGATGACAGCAAACCGCCGCGTGACCACCGTTGGCCCCTGGTTACTGGCCCTCGTTCTGGCGACCGCGGCCGCCTGTACCCTGCCGAGCACGGATAGCCTCACCCAGCGTCTCTCGATCGCCACCGGTGGCACCGGCGGCGTCTACTACCCGTATGGCGGCGGTGTGGCAAAAATCGTGAGTGACCGACTCGAGGGGGTCGAGGTCACTGCCGAGGTGACCGCGGGTTCGGTCGACAACCTCAAATTCATCGCCAATCGGTCGGCCGATATGGGCATCGTCTTGGCCGACTCGCTCGACGACGCCTACGCGGGGCGCGGCGTTTTCAGCGAGTTTGGAGCCATCCCCGGGCGGGCGCTGGCCGTGTTGTATGACAATTACAACCATATCGTCACGACCGACGAGATCGGTATCGGGTCTATCCCCGAGCTTGCCGGCCGAGTCGTGTCGACCGGCGCGCCCGGAAGCGGCACGGAGGTCAGCGCCCTCCGGATTCTCGAAGCGGCCGGCGTCGACCCGACTACCATCCGCAGTCAAAGTCTGGGGGCCGCTCAGTCTGTCGACGCGCTCAAAGATAGCAAGATTGACGCGTTCTTTTGGAGTGGCGGTATCCCGACCGGCTCTGTGCTCGACCTCGCGTCGACGCCGGGGCGCACCATTCGCCTGCTGGCAAGCGACTCGCTGTTGCCGTCGCTGCAACGGGACTACGGCGACGCCGTGTATCACGTGTCGAACGTGCCGAGCTCGACCTACCCAGGTATGACCGAGGACGTGGAGGTCGTGGCGGTCTCGAACGTCTTGGTCGTGCACGAATCGATGGACGCGGAGCTCGCCCATGAGATTATCGCGGCCATCTTTGCCGGCCAAGACGAGCTTGCCGCCATTCATCCGATGGCGGCGATCCTCTCGCACGCCACAGCGGTCGTCGGGTCGCCGGTACCGTTCCATGAGGGAGCGATCGACTACTACCGTGAGCAGGGCGTGTGGAGCGAGGGACAGTAGCAACATCCCCGGAGCCCTCTCTCGGCCCGCCGGTCGCACCGCCCGACGACCCTGAAGCAGAGGTCGCGACGCGGCGCATGTCCGGCTGGACCGCGCCGCTGGCCACCACCCTCGCCGCGGGTCTGTCAGCCTACGCGTTGTACTGGGTGGTCGGGATCGTCCAACCTCAGATCTACCGCCCCAGTTTTCTTCTGATCGCGCTGGCGCTCACGTTCCTGCTCTACCCGGCGCACCCCCGATGGCGTGCCGCGGTGACCTGGCACGACTGGGGATTGATCGCGCTGTCCGTCGTCGCGCTCGTCTGGCCGATTCTCGATTTCGACCAGTTTGTGTATCGCGCGGCAACACCGTCGACGGTCGACCTCGTGCTCGGGATTGTCGTGATCGTGCTCGTACTCGAGGCCACCCGCCGCACCGTCGGCCCGATTCTGCCGGTGACGGCGGTGGTCTTTGTCGTCTACGGCTACTACGGGCCGTGGCTCGAATTCATCGGGCTCAACCTCTTCGCCCATCGCGGGTATGACGTGGCCCGGCTCGTGGGCACGCTGTATATGACGCTGGAAGGCATCTTTGGCGTACCGCTCGACGTGGCCGCGACGTATATCATCCTGTTCACGGTCTTTGGCTCCGTATTGACGCACTCAGGTGCCGGACAATTCTTTATCAACTGGACCATGTCCGCCTTTGGTCGGTCGGGCAGCGGGGCCGGTCCCGGTCGCACCGTCACCCTGTCGGGCTTTCTTCTAGGCACCGTCTCGGGAAGCGGCGTCGCCACCACCGTCACCCTCGGCGCGGTGGCCTGGCCGCTCCTTCGCCGGTCCGGCTTTTCACCAGAAGTCGGCGGGGCGATCCTGTCGGCCAGTGGGATCGGTGCCATCATGGCGCCGCCCACCATGGGGGCGGCCGCGTTCCTGATCGCGGAGTTCCTGAACATCTCCTACCTCCAGGTGATCGCGATGGCGATCGTCCCGGCAGTGCTCTACTACCTATCGATTGTCCTGATGATCGAGGCTGACGCCCGCCGGATGGGGACGCACGGGGTGGATATTGACCTGCCGTCGGTCGGTGAGCTGACACGCCGGTATGGCTACCAGTTTCTCCCGCTCGTGGCGATCGTCGTCCTTCTGGTGACTGGGATCACACCGTTCCGGGCGGTGTTCCTGGCGACATTGCTCGCTATTGGTTTGAGCTTCGTTCGCCGAGAGCACGCGCTCACGCCAAGGCGGCTTGTGGGTGCCTTGGAAGCCGGCGGGCGCGGTGTGTTGTCAGTGGCGGCAACGACAGCGACGGCCGGCATCATCGTGGGTGTCGTGACGCTCACCGGTCTGGGGCTCAAGATCGCGGGAATCATCGTCACCCTCGCCGGCGGCAGCGTTTTTCTTACCGTCTTGTATGCGGCCATCGCGGTCTGGATGCTCGGGCTCGCCGTCCCGGTCACGGCCTCATACATCATCGCCGCGGTCATGATTGCACCAGCGCTGACCTTGGTCGGAATCCCGGCGACCGCCGCCCACATGTTCATTTTTTACTACGCGGTGCTCTCCGAGGTGAGCCCCCCGACCGCGCTGTCGCCGTTTGCCGCCGCGGCGATCACCGGGGCCAACCCTTTCCACACCATGATGCTGACGTGGAAATATACGTTGCCGGCTTTCCTCGTGCCCTTCGCGTTTACGTTGAGTCCCGAGGGGTTGGGCGTCTTGCTCCAGGCCCCCGTGTCCGACAGCGTCCGCACCATCGGGACTGCCGCAATCGGCGTGAGCGCACTGGCGATGGGCTTGGGAGGATGGCTGGTGCGCGAGGCCAAGCTCCTGGAACGCGTGTTGGCGGTCACCGGCGGACTCTTGTTGTTCTACGCCACGACGGTGACCGACCTCATCGGTCTCGCGCTCTTTGGAGTGGCCATTGGTCTGCACCTGTTACGCACAAAGCATGAATAGCCATGGATAGCCCCCCGCGGTCGGGCGTGCGGCCACTCCCCAACACCGCCGCGGCCTCTGCTACGATTTCTGCTGGGAGCCGTCTTTTGCGTGAGCTCGGCGGTATGAGGCAACGCCGTTCGTGCCGTAGTGCGAACCCTCGCCGGGCCGCTCGCCCGTGACGCAAGAGTCGCCCCGTCGCGACTGTTCCTAACGAATCGGAGATACCTTGACTAAAGACGAGCTCATCGCGAAGTTGAACGAAGACCTGGCCAGTGAACTAGGTGCGGTCATTCAATACATCACGTATGCGGCTCGAGCGACTGGTCCGTATCGACCCCAGCTTGCGCAGTTCTTCCTCGCCGAGGTCGCCGACGAGCAGCTGCACGCGCAGTATCTGGCGAACAAGGTCGTCGCCATGGGTGGCGAGCCCACGACAACACCCCGTCCGGTCCCCCTCCCCGGCGGTAACCGCGCAATGCTGGAAGAAGTGCTCAAGACCGAGCAGGAAGCAACGGTCAGCTACACCGAGCGCGCCAAGCAGGCCGAAGCATGTGGGGAGAAAGGTCTGTCCGTCCAGCTCGAAGATTTCATCCGCGACGAGAGCGGTCACGTCGAGGAGACCCAGCGTATCCTGCGCGACTGGCCACTGTAGCGGGTGCGCCCCCGTGCTCGGGTGCTTGCGTAACGCGCTTATCTGTCAGCGTCAGGCCAGGGTTCGCGGCCCACGTTCGGCCGTGCGGGCCTGGTCCCTGCGGCGTGGGCCAGGCCCGGCGAGTCTTGTGGGCTATCCGTCAGTGGGGGTAGGCCGATAGCCTCGGCCTCCCCGGCTGCCAATCCGGTACGCGAGCGAAGGCGTCGCGATTTGGCATCTCGATCTTCGGCAGACTCTCGGCATCGAGGACCGTGTCTTCCGGGATGAGATCGTTGATGAAGAGGAGATAGGCCGTCAGCGCGTAGACCTCATCCGCCGTGAGCGTCCCCTCTCTATTAAGGGGCATGCCGCGATTGATGTAGTCCCAGACCACCGTCGCATATGGCGCGCGAATCGGGAGAATCCGTCCGTACTCCCACGGGTGGGCACCGGGCTCCACGTCGCGTTTAAGCAACCTGGGGCCGCTGCCTCCGATGCCGTTTGCTCCATGACACGCCGCGCAACCTCTCCGATAGAGGAGCTCGCCTTCCTCAGGGGTGCCCTGCCCCGGCGGAAGTTCCTCTCCAGTCGGGCTAATGGAAATGTCCCAGGCACGGATTTCCTCTTCGGTCGGAGTCCGTCCCACTCCATACGTCGGCGACTGCGCCAGGGCGGTGCTCCCGAGCAGAATGAGACACAGCAGCAGTCTAAGCATAGCCATTGTGAATGCTCCCGTCGCTCGCGATTCTCCAGCGCTGAATCGAGTTGTCCTGGCCGGGCACAGTGAATGACGGATCCGCCGGCACGTTGAAGAACTCGGCGACTTGGGCTCTTGTCGGCTGCACCTGGCCCAGCTCATCTGTGCAGCGGGACATGAGCTCGGTCTCGTTGCCGTCCCAGTTCCATTGGAGGCGAAACCGAGTATGTGCCATGCGGTGTGCGGTGCCCTGAATCTCAGCGTCCATCCAGCGCCGGCCGCCGTCGGTCGAGACCTCTACCCTGCGAATAGCGCCCCCGCCGGACCAGGCCAGGCCGCTAACTTCGTAGAATCCGGGGTCGGGCAGCTGTTGTCCTGCGGACGGGAAGGTGATGACCGATTTCGGTCCGATCTGATACCCCAGCGCCGCGATGTCGGGCTCCCGAGTCAAATGCCCGTAGTCGTTGTAGGTCATGTAATACCGGTCGACGATCTTGATTCGTCTCAGATACTTCGAGTTGAAGATTCCTTCGAAGCCCGGCACCAGGAGCCGCAGCGGAAACCCGTTCTGGGGACGAACCGCCTCGCCGTTCATACCGTATGCGACGATGCAGTCGTCCATGGCCTTCTCGATCGGAATGCTGGACGCGCCTTTTACTTCCTCCACCCCCTCTGCAACCATCCACTTCCCCGCGTCCTTGACGCCGGTCTCCTTGAGCAGCGTGGACAGGAGCACGCCGGTCCATTCGGCGCAACTGGTCATCCCGTGTGACTCCTGGACCGTCTTGTGATGGGGCCTCGAACGGTTTCCCGCGCACTCGATGAAATGCGGGCGGGTGACCGAGGGAAGACGCTTCAAGTCTTCCATGGTGAACACCAGCGGACGGTCCACCAACCCATGGATCATGAGTCGATGCTCGCGAGGATCGATCTCCGGAATAAAGGAGCCGCGAGTGGTCCCGACGAAGTGGAGCGAGGACGGCGTAATCATCCCCACCGAGTCTTGTAGCGGAGCCGCCACATGAAACACGAGCCCAAAGGCGTCGGGCGAAGGCCGGCTGCCCGGCGGGTGCGCGATGCGGACCGACTTCACAAAACTGGAACGCTTGCCATACGCGACCAGGTCGTCGGTGCCCTTAGTAAAGCTATCCGGGTCCGGGAGCTGGCCGAGAGCGGGCTCCGTTGCTCCCAAAGTCAAACCACCGGCCAAGGCGGCGCTGCCTTTGAGGAATCCTCGTCGATCAGGTCGTTTCGAACCCATGGTCTCTCCTTCGTAAGGTCAGGTTGCCTCTTGTTTCGTGTTCAGGCGTTTCCGAGTATACGCTTGTGAGCCCATAATTCCGCGTCAGGACAGCTCTCTGAACACGGGTGTGAGTCGTGCTAGCGCTTCACTTAGGGCTCGTCACGAAACAAGCCGATCGATTGGGCTCGCGCTAGCGGGGTCGCCGTCATACTGTGATGGGTAGATGGTGTAGTGCCACTCACCGTGAAACGAATCACGCGTGAGATTGATGGT
>CAUZIB010000154.1:0-6235 GCA_963579735.1 Vicinamibacteria bacterium
TGCAGCTGAGTTTGGGGATGGCGTTGGACCGGGCTGGCGACGCCGCCGGCGCCGTCGAGGCGCTCCAGGATGCCATCGGCCTGGATCCGGAGCTTGCCCAGGCCCACTATACGTTGGGGACACTGCTCGAACGTGGCGGTCGAGATCGGGACGCGATCGACAGATTTCGAGACGCGGTGAGCCACGGTGCCGACTCTGTAGAAACCGTGCTCAGGCTCGCCGATGCGCTGCGTCGCACCGACCAAGTGGACGAGTCGGTGGCGTATTACCGACAAGTCCTCGCGGCGCTGGACCCGCGGAACGCCGGAGGAGAACCTTCGCCCGCCACGGCCAGCGCGGATGGGACGACCCAATCGGCGGACGAAGCCGCTCGCTTTGGCGAGGCGATGGCGCTGGTGCAACTCGGACGACATCAAGAGGCCCGGGAGCGCATGATCGCCGCGCTCGACCGATATCCAGGCCATCTGGTCTTTGCAAACGGTCTGGCGCGACTACTCGCCGCCTCACCCGATGGCGATGTGCGGGACGGGCCACGGGCGTTTGACCTGGTGCAGCGTGTCGTCGAGCTCCACAAGACCACCGCGGTCGCCGAAACGATGGCCATGGCGCTGGCCGAGGTCGGTCAGTTTGCCGGAGCCATCGAGTGGCAACAAATGGCGATCGAGGTTGCGCGAGAGTCCGGCCGGCGAGACATTGCGCAGCAGATGTCTGCAAACCTTGCCGTCTACCAACGACGGGAACCGGTGCGCGTTCCCTGGCGCGACGATGAGCCCGAGCATCGACCCGGTCCACCAGTCGACCCGAACCTCTTGCCATAACCGCCCTGGGCGGAAAACTCGAGCGCACTCGTCAAGCGAGTGCCGCGACATCTTAGGGCGGGTGCGGAGACCGTACCGACCCCAACGATGTCGAGCTTGGGGTGAGGACGGTGGACTACCGCGATCCCTTGACGGGTTGCGTATCTAGTTTTCTGGCACCGGCCATGATGCCGTGCATCCCGATGTTCCCCTCGTGACAGGCATACTCGAACAAAGGCCCATCCGTCCGCCGCATCGGCACCGCGACACTCCACAGGGCGGTGTACGAGTTCGGGTCCTCGACCTGAAACTCGTAGAGCAGCGTATCGCCGTCAACGCGTGTGATCCGTTCCACGAGTCGTGTGTTGGCCGTCGAGCCCCGCAGACTGGTTTCGCGGAGGAAGCCCTCGGTCTCGATGACGAGCGTCTCGCCATCCCAGCGCCCGCGGGAGTCACCCACCCACGACGCAGGTCACCATGCGGACGGTCGTCCAATGGAATGATGCGTGCCTTGTGAATCGGCACCACCAGATTGGCCACGATCCTACTCTTCGGATGAGGCGGCGTTCAAGGAGTAGACACGCCGGAGAGGGTCACTCCTCACCACTCTTGGTTGCGCCTTCCGTGAGACTCGCGGTATAGATCGTTCCCCGCAGCCCTTCCATCTGATCGAGGATCCATGCCTGTCGCTTCAGTACCTGCGGCGACGGGTCCTGAACTTTGAACATTCTTGGGCTGGGAAGTACCGCCGCCAGCCGAGCGGCTTGCTCCGCGTCGAGGAGGTCCGGGGTCACGCCAAAAAATTGAGAGGCGGCGGCTGACACGCCAAACATGGCGTCACCGAACTCGGCGATATTGAGGTAGACCTCCAGAATCCGACGCTTCGGCCACAATGCTTCGACAAAGAGTGTCAGGTGGGCTTCGAGCCCCTTGCGGACTGGACTCCGGCTTGGCCACAGGAACAAATTCTTTGCGACTTGCTGGGAGATCGTGCTGGCACCACGAAGCCGCCCCCCACGCCCGGCGTCGGCGACGGCGTCGCCGATGGCTTCCGTGTCAAAACCGTGATGCACAAAGAATTTTTGGTCTTCGGATGCCAAGACCGCCAACGGCAGCGACGGCGATATATCGTCAAGATCTGTCCACTGGAGTGCCCTGTCGAAACCGATGTCATGGCCTGCCAGTAGCTCCGCGCGGAGCACGAAGGCCGTGGTGGGTGGGTCGATCCACCGGAACGGCAAGATGAGAACGATCGGCCCGCCGACCGCGAGTATCGCCATTGCCCAGGCGCCGCGTCTGATACGCCGTGACCACGACCTGGTCCGGCTACGTTTGCGACGACGAGTTCGCGTCATTCAGTCTTGGACCCAGACAGGCGTTGACATGGAGACTCACGGCCCACCGCAAGAGACCGACGATACCACCACTTGCTACCACCGATCTGATCGCCACTACGAGAGACCAGGCTCGGTCACTCGGTCTTTCGCACCCGAAGGCGATCAGTGCCGCCTATACGACAACCGGTCGACTTTCACACCAGGGGACTCCGAGCCCTCGACAACCCCGAAGTGCCAGACCAACGAGCTTACGCGGGAACGATTCGGGTTACCTGGGATCTCCAGCTCGACGTCCTGGAACTGATCGCCGCGCACCGTGACATCGCCAAGCAACTGGCCATCGCGCTCCACGCCGATCACTCGGTTGCGAGCTTCGGCAGCGGACACCCGAAGCATCAACAGCGCGACCTCCCCGACCCCAGACGAACGTCACCGTCTTCCCGTCGACCTGCTCGGAGGTCCCGCGTGACCAACCCGGCCCAAACAACCCCAGGGCTTGATTGCAACGTTTCAATCCCGCCCGGCTGCCCGAACGGCGTGAACATCCCCACACCCCATCCCCACGCGTTGGCGACCAGCCACAAGAACCACAGGCGCCAGCCGGGCGCCCGCTGCGGCGCCAAAGCCAACCGTGGCACTGCGGACATGAGCCCGTGACCCTATCTCGACGGTGGCCGACGCTATGGGCGGTCGGTCGGCTTCCATTCGCGGGCAAGGCGTTGGGCTTCGGCAATCTGCGCAGCCGTCATCTGGGCGCCCGCTTCGTCTCTGCTTCTTGCCGCATCGGAAGACTCCGCCGCCGCCAGGCTGAACCACATATACGCCGCAATCGGATCGTGCGACACGCCAATGCCGGCCACATAGCTGGAGCCAAGGTAAAACTGTGCGACGGGGTACCCCTGTTCAGCCGCCAGCCGATACCAGCGCACGGCTTCGGTATCGTCCTGAGCGACACCACGGCCCCCGGCATACGCCACCCCAAGATTTGACTGAGCGCGGGAAGAGCCAGCAGCAGCCGCGAGCCGAAACCAGCCGACTGCCTCGGCATCGTCCTGCGCGACGCCGCGGCCATCCGCGTAGGCCAGTCCGAGGTTGACCTGCGTCTGGGCGGTCTGCTCCGCGGTCATCTCCGCCGCCAGTGCATCGCGCATCTCGCCCATAGCGGCGCCCTCTGCCCCGGGAACCCGGGAGGCGGCGAGAGTGAGCCAGAGGTGAGCAGTCACGTAGTCTTGCGATACGCCTCGGCCCTGGGCAAACATACTGCCAAGATTGCCTTGGGCGTATGGGTGTCCCTGCTCGGCAGCGAGCCGCACCCAGCGCGCGGCCTCGGTATCATCCTGAGCGATGCCGCGACCCTCGGCATACACAAACCCGAGGTAATACTGCGCGTCGGCGTGGCCTTGGTCGGCGGCAAGCCGGAACCAACGCATCGCTTCGTCGACGTCCTGGGCCACACCACGGCCCTCCGCATAGGCGAGCCCCAGACTGTGCTGCGCATCGGGGTAGCCTTGGTCGGTAGCAAGACGGAACCACCGGACCGCCTCGGCATCGTCCTGCGCGACGCCACGGCCCTCGCCATACATCGCCCCGAGATTGGACTGTGCTTGCGCGTCTCCTCGCTCGGCGACGAGACGGAACCACCGGACCGCCTCGACATCATCCTGTAGAATACCGCGCCCGCTGGCATACATCGCTCCCAGATTGCCCTGGGCCTGTATGTCGCCCTGCTCCGCCGCACGCCGATACCAACGCACCGCCTCAGTGTCGTCCTGGGGGACCCCACCGCCCCCGGCATACAGCATGCCGAGCTGGCCTTGTGCCGCCGCCAACCCTTGGTCCGCGGCGCGGCGAACCCACTGGACAGCTTCGACATAGTCCTGCGCCACACCGCCGCCCACCAAATACATCATCCCGAGCTGGGCCTGCGCAACGGCGTGCCCCTGGTCAGCTGCGCGGCGAACCCAACGAACGGCCTCGACGTCGTCTTGCGCGACACCCCGGCCCTCGCCAAATGCAAACCCGAGGTTAACCTGTGCCTGGGCGTCTCCTTGCTCGGCCGCCCGTCGATACCACTGGATGGCTTCGGTGTAGTTCTGAGCGACCCCGCGCCCCTCGGCATACATCATCCCGAGCTGACCCTGCGCGGCGGCCAGCCCCTGGTCAGCTGCGAGCCGAAACCAGCGCATCGCCTCAGCCTCGTCGGTCGGCACACCGCGGCCCCCGGCATACGCCACGCCAAGGTTCACCTGCGCCTCGGCGTCTCCTTGTTCTGCCGCCCGTCGCACCCAGCGCGCCGCCTCGGCATTGTCTTGGGCGACCCCGCGCCCCCCGGCATACATCATCCCGAGTTGTCCCTGCGCGGCGGCCAGACCCTGCTCCGCCGCCAGCCGGACCCACCGGACCGCCTCGGCGTCGTCTTCAGGGACACCGTTGCCCTCGTCATACATCAACCCAAGCTCGAGCTGCGCCTCCGCGTCCCCTCGTTCGGCGGCACGACGGAGGGACTCGGCATCCTCTGTCGAAGAGCACGCCCCGAGACTGACGAGCAGCCCACCAACAACGGTCGCGGCGACGAACCGACTAGTGGACTGTCGCAAAGAAACGTGACCTATGGTCCGCGCCGCGACGCCGCGCCGGCGAGGCGCGATAAGGGACCATCTTTGGGATAGGCGGGCGAAGAGTAACGCCGACGCGAGCATCCCGGCGAGACCATGCGTCACGTTTTTTCGCGACGCTCCCCTAGTCATCGGAGCCCCCGATATTCGCGGCGCCATGTGGTGGTGCGGGCCCGAGGATTGACTTCATCTCGACGGCGGTGCACTAGCGAGCGTTCTCCGGGTGCGCGTCATCAAAGCGTCCGGCCCGGAGCATGTTCGTCATACCGTAGTTCCCTTCGTGACACGCGTACTCGAAGATCGGGTCCTGACTCCGCGTCATCGGGATGGCCGCGCTAAACGGCGCGGTGAAGGTCGTGGCATCGTCGACCGTGTACTCATACAAAATGGTGTCGCGGTCAACGCGCGTGAACCGCTCGACAAGACGCAACGTCTCTCCAGTGCCGAAAGCCACTGTCGCGCCCACTTCGAAGCTTGCGCGCTGGGCGCTGAAGTTCGTCGACTCGACGACCAGCGTCTCACCCTCCCAGCGCCCACGAGCGAGCGTCCCCATTCCAGAGCCGAACGGCGTCATCCAGATGCGGGCGCCCGCCAATTGGCACAATACGAGCGTCATGCACCATCTCCGTGAGAATCACGACGTGGTCGGCCGATTGGAAGAGCTGTAAGTTGTTGTTGTAGCCGCCGGGAGAGAGTGGCGGGCCGACGTTGTAGCCGAGTAGGCATCGGGCCGCAAGGCCGCGCTCTTCGGGCCCGTCGGCGCTGAGTCCCCCGATGCGGTCGCGCACGGGGAGGGTTCCGGGAACGTGACGTTCGACCGAGCCAATCTGACGGACCGCGCCGTCTGTCAGTGGCGGGAGCCGTCCATCCGTAGGGTCAACGATCAACGAGGTCCGCCGGTCGGCCACCGGTCCGCCTCGGTCCCACCAGAACTGATTGTAAGAGCCGACGCTGCCCTCGGGAGGCGTCCGGTCCCAGGGTCGCGATTCTCCGGTGCGGGCAACCAAGGCCGCGTACTCTTCTTCGGCGTAGCGCGCCTGGCCCGCCAGCTGTTCGGGTCGCTGGAGCGGAGTGGTCGTGTTGAAGTGCCAGACGCCGTTCAGATCCGGGCGACCATCCGCGGTGTGCGACAAGTCTGTTCCGGCAGAAGGTTCTTGCGCCTTCGCGACAGCGGCTACGCCGAGCAGGGCGAGAACGACGACCGCAACGAACGTCGAGTCCGAGTACATTCGCATCGTTTTTCTCGTCGGAGTGATTTTGATACTCGTGGACTCTCGCATGTTCTCCCGCACGCGGCCGGTGGTCAAGTCCGCGGGGCGCGACCCCGCGTCTTCGTTGGCGATAGAGCCGACACCGTTAAAAAAAATTCCGCAGCCGCTGGTATGGCCAAAGAGACGCTGACCGGGAAGCTCGGCGGAGCACCGAGCGCGACATGTGAAGGATGCCAGGAGTGCACTGACAACGACCTCGGCCGGGACTCCGTCGG
>CAUZIB010000155.1:0-6230 GCA_963579735.1 Vicinamibacteria bacterium
GGATTCCGTTTTCCGAGGACGACGACATCGTACTGGGACCAACAAGCCGGAGCCGCTGGGCATACGCCGCGAGTAAGATGGTTGACGAGTTCCTCGGGCTCGCCTACGGGCGAGAGTATGGCCTTCCAGTCGTCGTATTTCGGTTGTTCAACACGGTTGGCCCACGTCAAACCGGTCGTTACGGAATGGTCATCCCTCGTTTTGTCGGACAAGCGCTACGTAACGCACCCATCACCGTCTATGGCGATGGCACCCAGAGTCGCTGTTTTTGCGACGTCGCTGATGCGGTACGAGCCATCATCGGACTGGCGGACCATTCTGATTCGCTGGGTCGGGTGTTCAATGTGGGCGGCACCGACAGCATCAGTATCCGTGCGCTTGCCGAGCGCATCAGGGACCTCGTCGAGAGCGATTCGGAGATCGTTCAAGTGCCCTACGAAGAGGCGTACGCGCCAGGGTTCGAGGACATGGCGCGCCGCAAACCCGACAACACGCGGATTCACGAACTGCTCGGATGGCGACCAGAAGTGCCGCTCCAGACAATCCTTCAACGAGCCGCTGACTACGGCCGCCAGCTCGTGCCTTAAAACGCGAGCGGGGAGGCGATCACTCAAGCCGAGTAGGGAAAGAGGAAGAACGCAGTCACGATGGTGGAAGCGCGGAACTCTTCGGGGTTGAGAAGGCGGGCAAACACCGGCAAGGTGCTCCAAGGCCGCACTCTTCCCAAACGCTCTGCGGCTTGTGGTCACACGTCACCAGGTGTACCCTCGCAATCTCCATGCAAAAGACATCAGGTGGTTCGGTGACGGCGCGCATCCTGCACATGGTCGTCATTGGGTTATCTGTCGCCCTGACGGCCACCTCGTCCAGCGCCCAACGACCGTTGGTGGGTGGGCCCCATGCGGCGGTGTCCGCTGGGCATCCGCTGACCACGGCGGCGGCGTTCGAAACTCTGCTGAACGGTGGGAATGCCTTCGATGCAGGTGTCACCGCGTTGCTGGTTGGTGGAGTCGTCGAGCAAGACCTGTATGGCCTGGGGGGAGAGTCCCTCATCTTGGTGTATCCCGAGGCCGAGGGGACGGTCACCTCAGTCGTTGGTCAAGGCTGGGCGCCGCGGCAGGCGACCATCGACTGGTATCGTGCGCGGGGTAAGGACTTGAGCGGTGCCGGTCTCGACCCCGCGGTCGTGCCCGGGGCTCTACACGGGGCGTTGACGGTGCTCGAGCGGTGGGGCACGATGAGCTTTGAACAGGTGGCGACGCGGGCCATCGACTACGCGGCCAACGGGTTTCCGTTACGGGCTCTGACGGCCCGCGCCATCGAGGGGAATCTCGACTTTATCGGGCGCTGGCCTTTGAATCAGCAGTATTGGTTGAAGCCGGACGGTTCGGTGTACAAGGCCGGCGAGACGATCAAGCTCCCCACGCTGGCGACGACGCTCAATCGGATGGTCGACGCGGAACGGGCCCAGGCGCACCGTGGCCGCGTCGAGGGTATCGCTGCCGCGCGAGACCGTTTCTACAAGGGCGACATTGCGGAAGAGATGGTCGCTTTTCTCCAGGAACACTCGGCACCGTTCGAGCTGAGCGACTTTGCCGAGTTCTACGCCAAAGTCGAGGAACCGACGCACACCGAGTATCGCGGCTACACCGTCTACAAACAGGGCTTTGGGAGTCAAGGACCGGTCCTCCTGCAAACGCTGAACATTCTCGAGCAGTTCGACCTCCAGGCCATGGGGCATAACAGCCCAGACTACGTCCACACGATTACAGAAGCGATGAAGCTGGCGTATGCGGACCGCGACACGTATTACGCGGACCCGGAGTTTGTGGACGTGCCGGCTACGGGGTTGTTGTCAAAGGCGTATGCCAGGGCGCGCGCAGCGGAGATCGACCCCGCCCAGGCGTCGGTCGCCTTCAAGGCCGGTGACCCACTGCCCTATGACCCCGAGGTCGATGACTGGACATACTGGGTCGCAAATATCGCCGACGGCCAGACCACTGACGACGCCAGCGGGTCGTTTGGTCCGTCATCCGGCGGGCTCAAGGACACCTCCCACATTGCCATCATTGACGAGGACGGCAATGTTTTTGATGCCACGCCGAGTGGAGGTTGGGTCCGCGGTGCTGTCATTCTTGGGAACACTGGTATTGGGCTCAGTACACGTGGTGAGCAGTTCTGGCTTGATGAAGACCGGGCCAATCAGATTCGGCCGCGTGCCCGCCCACGCTACACGCTGACGCCGAGTATCGTGATGCGGGATGGCGAGCCGTTCATGGCCCTCGGGACACCCGGTGGTGACAATCAAGACCAGACCATCCTGCAGTCATTTCTGAATATCGTCGAGTTCTGGCCGGATTGGTATCCAAACTTGCACGACGCTATCGCGTGGCCGAGAGTCCGGACGCAACATCTTCAGGGGTCGTTTTGGCCCCACGCCGCCGGTTTCAACCAACTTGACGTCGAGTCGGCCGTGTCCCCCGACCTCGTGCTGGAGTTGCGCCGTCGTGGCCATGCCGTAAACGAGGTGCCGCCACTCGGTGTGTCTGGCTGCGCCACAGTCGTAATGCTCGATCCCGGCACCGGTAACCGGCTTGCCGCGGCAGATCCCCGACGCGACTGCTACGCCATCGCCCACTGAACCCATCCGCCAGCCCACCGCTTCGAAGACGTCCTGAATCGTCACGTCCTTCTCATTCCTCGCCCCGGGCGCGATCGACCCGCCGTAGAGCACCAGTCCTGGAATGTCGAGCCGCACCAGATACGGTGGGCTTCTACAAGACCGCTCACCGCCGCGGCGCGCGCGTGGTGGTTCCGCCGGCGAAGACGGCGAACGTGTCCGGACGCGGTCCAAGGTCAGGCGTGCGGGACCGAACCATCACCAAAGTGAAGACTCTGGGTCGTCGGAGTTGGAAAAAGGCCTCCGGGTACCACCAACCGGCTCGCGTAGAGAACACGTTCTTCCGATACAAATCGATCGTTGGGGGAGCGCTTCCGGCGTGCAGTCTCGGTGGGCGAGCCGCCGAGGCCGTGGTCGCGTGCAACGTCCCCAACCAGATGATTGGGCTGGGCCATCCGAGTCGCATGCCATCGTCATCTGAGAGATCCCGCTGGTCCAGGGAACGCTGCGGGCAACTACTTCCTTCGTGCACCAGCCCCCCTAGAAACTGAGGTCGGGCACACCGTCTTCCACCGTCAGCGGATTGAGATATTGCCCATCGGTTATCCCGGACTTCCGCATGGCGATGCCCGTGAGACATTCCTGCACTAGCCGATTGGCGTTCATGATCGTGGTATAGCTGGGGTCGACCAGCGGGTTCAGCTCGACAAGCTCAAAGCCCACGAGGTTGTTCTCCGTGCAAAGCACTCTGACCAGGGGGAAGACTTCTCGCGGAGTCAGGCCGCCAGGTTCGGGCGTGCCGGTGCCCGAGGCATGGGCTGGGTCGAGCACATCGATGTCGAAAGAGACATACAAGTGCTCCGGACCGTCATTGGCCTCCGCCAGAATCCAGTCCATCACGACCGGCCACCCGTCCCGTTCGATCTCCACCATCGTGTGGTAGCGAAAACTGTTCCCGCGCATCCAACGAAACCCATCCTCGCCTGGCCAATACCCGCGAAGCCCGACCTGGATGTAGTTCCGGCCGAGGACATGCCCTTCGTCGATCAGCCGGTAAATCGGTTGCGCATGGGACATCAGATGGCCGCTATAGCCGTCAGACGCGGCGTCGAAGTGGATCACGCCGACGTTTCTCCTTGCCATACACATCGGCCACCCCAGCCACGTCCGGATACCCCAGTGAATGGTCCCCTCCGATGACGACCGGTATCGCGCCGGTCTCGGCCACCTCCCGGACGAGCTGACGAACCGGCGACATGCTGCGTTCGACGCTGAAGCGATCAATAGGCGCGTTGCCGTAGTCCACGACCTTAAAGACCTACTTCCACGCCACCCCGACATGCATGTGAGGCAGACTGCCTCCGTCCAGGAGACCCAGACTCGAACGGAGGGCGTTGGGCCCAGTGCCAGCCCCGCGCATACCGACCCCCATGTCCACCTGTGCCCCGAGGATGGCGACGTCCACCTCGCCGGCACGAAGGTCCTCGGGAGTGAGCGCAATGGGAAGTTGAAAGAATGCCAGGACGCCTGAATTCAGCAATCGCCCCGGATAAAAGGGACCGGGCTCACGGTCCGGGTCGTTGTTCGGGTCTCGAAGTTGCCTCCACGGGTCGAGCGTGGGATCGTCGAGGTTGAGCGGAATGCGCGTCGGGTCTCTATCAAAGACGCTCGGCGTGTAATCCTGGGCGAGCGCGACCGCCATCGCGACCGTCGTGAACGCCAGGACGAGAGGCCTGTTGATCCATGGCATGACGCAGTTGAGCCTTTTCGGGCCCCCGAGAGAAGAATGGTTCCCGGGACGGTCGGGGACGGCTCCTGCCCCTTCGGCGAGCACACCGCCCCGTCTCCAATGGGCCGAGCGGGCTTACGGTGAACGGCATCGGGACGTTGCGGATCTGGATCATCTTCGACATGGTTGCAGCGTGTTCACATGTGTGCAGCATGTCAACGCGCCGACGTTGACCACAGCAAAATCGGGCCAGCGGCGCGGTATCACGGGGCCGAGTTTACTCTACAGGGACGAGTCTTGCGATCTTGCCGCCCGCATTGTGTTCAAACAGAAGATAGATGTCGCCGTTGGATGCCTGTTCGATATCGCGTAATCGACCGATGCCTTCGAACAGCGTTTCCCGCGCCACGAAGTGGTTGTCTTCGATCTCGACTCGAAACAGGCTGCGTGCCTTCAATGATCCAACCAGGTAATCTCCCTTCCACTCCGGGAACTGGTCACTGTCGCTGATGATGAAACTGGACACCGCTGGCGACGGCGTCAGGTCGACCACCGGCTGTTCGATATCGGACCGCTCGAACTCAATACCCAAGTCCTTGCCATACTCTACTGGTGTGCCATCGTAATTGAGACCGAGCGAAAACAAGGGCCAGCCGTAGTTGCGCCCGGGTAACAGCAGGTTGATTTCATCGCCGCCTCGGGGGCCATGTTCGCTGCCCCATAGCTCGCCCCCGGTCATGTCGAATTCCAACCCCTGGGGACTACGATGGCCATAGGTATAGATGCTCTGATAGACATCGTCTCGACCAACAAAGGGATTGTCTTGCGGAACAGTGCCATCGTCATTGATGCGATGAATCTTGCCCCAGGGTGTTGACAGGTCTTGAGTGCCCTGCACGCCGCCTTTCGAGCCGACCGAAAAATAGACATGGCCTCGGTTATCGAACACAGCACGGCCACCGGCACCAACGTCTCCCGCGAAGCTATAGTGCTCCATGTCGGCCTGCCAGATGATTTCCTCGTCGATCCATTCGCCATTGTCGACTCTGCCGCGCACCAGCCTGTTCATGGAAACCGGACGCTCCCGCTCTCGGCTGAGCTCGGTGCAATCCTCGCAACGATGACCGTGGTATAGGTAGATCCAACCGTTCTCGTCGTAGTTCGGATGCAAGAGGATGTCGAACAGCCAGCCCATGCCGCGTTCGATATCAATGCGCGATTCCATCTGGTAGATATCGTCATACGCCTGCGGCGTTCCCCGTATCAATTCCGATCTGTCTCCATCCGGACTGATGACGCGCACGCCTTTGGTCTTTTCGGTGACGAGCAGGCTGCCATCCGGCAGCGGTGCCAGCGAAAAGGGAAGAGGGTCCAGATCGTCGACCAGCGTTTCTAGTCGGAAACTGTGGAGTTCAGTCTCAAACTCACCTTCTGGAATAGAAAGTGGCGCGTCATAGTTCGACGTCACATAGCCAACGTTGGCGCGCGTTTCTAGCACGTACATCGCAAGGCCCTGGATTTCCACCGGGCTGAAGATGTCGTCCCAACTGGGCATGCCGGAGTCGACATAGCCATTGGCGATGCCGGCAAAGACATCGGCCATGGACTCGCCATGAACGAGCTCACTCCGAAGTGGTGTTCCTTGCGCTGCGCCTTCCAGATCTTCACCATGGCACACCGCGCAGTTCTCCTGAAACATCAATCGCGATTCGGTGACACCGGAGTATGCGACGGGTTCCTGTTGTGCCGAGGCCCTGGTCGCCCCGATGAGAGCCGCGGGAAGAAGAAGCCAAGAGAATGTGAAGCACAAGTGTGTCTTGTTCATGGTTAGTCCCAACTTGTAGCAGTGCATGGAGTGGAACGGCCGACGGTCTGGTGGCC
>CAUZIB010000156.1:0-6194 GCA_963579735.1 Vicinamibacteria bacterium
AAATGGCGGTGAGGCAGGGATTCGAACCCTGGGTAGAGCTATAAACCCTACAACGGTTTAGCAAACCGCCGCCTTCAGCCTCTCGGCCACCTCACCGGACGGGTTTCCCAAGGATTTTACGCTTTTTGGGGTAACCGATGGGACGAACCGCAGACGGTGCCAGGAAACCTGCCGTTTTGGCGTCTCGCAGAGCGACTGGGCGCTGTTTCCCGGACACGTTGCGTGACCCAATATCCACTCAGATTCGGCATCCAACATGAGACCGGTGTCCGTCCCCGCGAAAGCGAAAAACAGGCGGTCCAAAATATCCCACGATAGAATCCCGTTCAGGTGCTATCTGCAATGAAGAATCTGTTGGGTGTAATGGTGACGTTACTGCTTGCGCCGGGGGCACAGGCGCAAGACTTTGGATTCAGCTCCGCCTGGCCCGAGCTCGATGGTGCGGAACGTGCGGAGGTCATGGCATTCGGCGAAGACTTCAAAGGGTTCATCGACAGGGCGAGGAGCCACATGTGGTTCGTTCGTGAAGCGGTGGACCTGGCCCAGGCGGAGGGTTTCCGCGCCTGGACACCGGAGGTCGATGCAGCGCAGATGGCCCCGGGATCACGCTGGTATGCCATCAATCGTGACCGCACCGTCGTTCTGTTTGTCATCGGTCGCCAGGCCGTCACCCAGGGGCTTCGGATCGTCAATACCCATATCGATTCGCCGCGCCTCGAATTCAATACGCGACCGTTTCGGGAGCGCAGCGGAATCGTCACCATCGACACACAGATCCACGGCGGTATCAAGAACTACCAGTGGGCCAACATCCCGCTGGCGGTCGTCGGACGGATCGACAAGACCGACGGAACGACACTCTGGATCGAGTTCGGAACGGAACCGAATGATCCGGTGCTGCTGATTACAGACCTCGCGCCCCACGTCGACGCGGACTACCGAAATCGAACCCAGCGCAACGTGCTCCGCTCCGAAGAGCTCCAGCCGATCATCGCGTCGTTGCCTCCCGACACAGATGGTGATTCGGAGATCAACGACGCAACGGATCGTCTGTTGGCATTGCTCAAGCGGGAATACGAGATTGAAGCCCAGGATTTTCTGTCGGCCGATCTTCAGATCGTGCCCGCCACACGACCACGCGACGTCGGAATGGACCGCGCCTTGGTCGGGGCCTACGGTCAGGACGACCGGTCGACGGGCTATGTCAGTCTGCGCGCGTTGTTCGAGACCTCCGCGCCCGAATACACCGCCGTGGCGTATGCCGTGAACAACGAGGAATCGGGTTCTTGGAACACCGGAGTCAATTCCGAGTGGTTCTCGACGCTGGTGTCAGAACTGATCAACGCCCAGTCCGGCGATTTCAGCGACCTGAAGTTGCGACACACCTACGCCAACACGCAGGTACTGGTCAGTGATACGACGACAGCGCTCAATCCGCTGTTTCCGGGTCCTCAGAACGCCGCGCTGACGTCCCGACTGGGATACGGCATGGTCGTCAAGGAATACGGCGCGGGGCGCGAAGCCAATTCCGAGTTCTTTGCCCATGTGCGTCGGATTCTGGACGACGCCGATGTCAAATGGCAGACGCATTCGTACGACGCCGGATATGGCGGAGGAACGATCGCCGCCTGGTTCGCGGGACAGAACATGGACGTCATTGATGTGGGCATCGGCATTGTCAGCATGCATTCCCCATTTGAAGTGTCATCCAAGGTAGATCTCTGGGAGCTGTACAAGGGCTTCCAGGCGTTTTTTGACCAATAGTTGAGAGCGGCAACCGGAGCAGTCACCCACAGTGTCTGCGGGCCATCGTGCCTCCCGGAAAGTTATCCTAGCGGTGGCTGGGGCGTCCAAACTCGTCTGTTTTTGCACCCCGAGTTCTAAATGAGGTGATGATGATTCGTATTCGACAGCGCGCACTGCTCATGTGGCTCGTTCTCGCACTCGTGACCGCGCCCGTGTGGGCGCAGACCCTTCCGACCGCAGAACCCGAAGCTGTCGGGATGTCGTCAGCGCGTCTAGAACGCCTCACCACCACCCTCGACGGGTATGTCGAGGCCGACCGGGTGGCCGGTGGGGTCGCCATCATTGCGCGGCGCGGCAAGGTCGCGTATCTCGAACCGTTTGGCATGCGGGACCGCGAGTCCGGCGCCCCGATGGCAGACGATTCCATCTTTCGCATCGCTTCCCAGACTAAGGCTCTGACCAGCGTCTGCATCATGATCTTGCAGGAGCGGGGTCAGCTGCTCATCTCGGACCCCATCGACAAGTATCTTCCCGAGTTCGAGAACCGCACCGTCGCCGTTGACGATGGCCGCGGGGGGTATGACGTCGTCTCGGCCAGACGGCCGATCACGATCCGCGACCTTCTCACCCACACGTCCGGCATCAGCTATGGGAACGGTCCAGCGGTCGACCAGTGGAGAGCGGCCGACGCGATCGGGTGGTACTTCGGCACACGGGAAGAGCCAATTCGCGAGACGGTCCGTCGCATGGGGCCGTTGCCGGCCGTGTCTCATCCCGGAGAGAGCTGGGTCTACGGCTACAACACCGACATCCTCGGCGCGCTCGTAGAGGTTGTCAGCGGACGAACCTTCGATGTTTTTCTACAGGAGGAGGTTCTGGATCCGCTCGGCATGAGCGATACCCACTTCTATCTACCGCAAGAAAAGCGGGACCGGTTGGTTACGGTCTATTCGTCCGTCCCTGGAAACGGGATCGAGCGCGCTGCGGATGGCGGGGTCATGCAGGAGACGGGAATCTTTGGCACCGTTGGTCAGGGCCATTACGTCGACGGCCCGAGAACCAGCTTCTCCGGCGGAGCCGGGCTCCTCTCCACCGCGAGAGACTATGCATCGTTCTTGCAGATGATGCTCAACGGCGGGCAGCTGAACGGCACGCGGATTCTCAGCCCAAACACCGTAAAATTGATGACCGTCAACCACCTCGGGAATGTCCCGTATCAGCCCGGTCAAGGTTGGGGCCTCGGATTCTCTATCGTCACCGACCTGGGCGCGCGGGGTGTTCCCGGCTCGCTCGGTGAGTTCGGATGGGCCGGTGCGTATCACTCCACATACTGGGTCGATCCAGAGGAGGAGTTGGTGGCCGTCTATCTCACCCAGCTCATTCCCGCGATCAATATCGACGACCAAAACAAGTTCCGAGCGCTACTGTATCAGGCGATCGTCGACTGACCGCCCGTCCTTTTCGGCTTTCAGTCGCCAGGGCTACTTGACCGGCGGCTCGTTGCGCGGGCGATCACGTGCGAAACCTGGCGCGTTGCTAGTGAACGGTCGCCGGGAAAGTTGCCCATGCTCCGGTCGCGACGCACTCACTAGCCTTCCGCTACTCGACGAACCGGACTTCAAACATCTTTGGCCACAACTTGCCAGTGATGTAGAAGGTGTCGGTGGTCGGGTCGTGGGCGATGCCGTTGAGGACATCGACGCCTTGAGCCTCGTCTGGTGTCAACAGGCCTGACGCGTCAATCGTGTGAGTCACGACACCGGTGACGGGGTCGATGATGACAATGTAGTCGTCTTGGTAGATGTTCGCGTAGACGACCTCACCGACACACTCGAGCTCGTTGATCTGACGTTGCGGATCGTCGCGGAGCGTCACCGGGACAGAACCGGTCTCTTCGAACGTTGTGGGATCACGAAAGGTCAGGCGATCAGAGCCGTTGCTCATGACAAGCCGACTGCCGTCGTGACATAGCCCCCAGCCTTCGCCCTGATATCGATACATGCGGTCGGGCTCGAACGACGTGATGTCGTACACGAACGCGCGTTCGGCGTGGTAGGTCAGCATGAAGAGTTCGTTCCCCACCACGGCGAGGCCTTCGCCAAAAAAGATGGAGGGAATAGGCACTTCCTGCGCGACCTCTCCAGTGGCCGGGTCGATACGACTGAGACGCGAACGTCCGTATTGGCCGGTACTCTCGTAGAGCCAGCCGTCTCGCCACAGCAATCCCTGGGTATACGCGGTTCGGGAATGCGGGAACTCGCGGATCACGTCGACCCTGAGAGCACGCGCGGCGGAAGAGTCGGCCGGTGATTGACGGGCGGGCGCCGATGACGACGCGCCGCTCGCAGAGGTCGACGGCGATGACCACAGGACCCAAAGTCCGGCGACCAGGGCCACCAGCGCGACCGCGGCCATGACCCATCTCAATGACTGTGCGGGTCCGGTCCCCGCCGAGCGCGCCGACGCGCGAGTTGTGGGCGATGAACTTCGAGTAGATGCCTTCCGCAGATGTTTCTTTGTCATGAAGTTGTCAGGCCACGCACCGGTCGGGGGCAGGGCGCACCGGCGATCGAAGTTATCATGATTTCTCTTTTCGCTGCCCAATGTTCTTCGTGCGGTCTACCTCGTGCTCACCTCCCGCAAGAGCGGGTTTTGTCATCTCTCTGAACCCCCTTGCCATCGTCACTTCCCCAACACATTGTCAGGCTCAAGCGAGACGATCCGGGGATCTGCCACCCGGAGAAGAGTCCGAAGCGCAGCAATCTCCGCCGGCGACAAGGTCCGCAGAGAGTCCTGTCGGGTAGTGATTCCCTCTTGCTTTGAGAGTAGATCAGGAGCGTGGCTTCCGGTCTGGCAAGGCGACGAGGGAGCGCATCGGGCGCAGGTAACCGAGGAGCAATGCAGCTAAGCGTGTTGCCCTGCCCGGACGCGGTCAAGGCAACACGGAGACACGACACTAGATCCTGAACAAAACCGGCCGGGTCTCTCGACCGGTCGCCTGCCCGATGATCTCCGCGTAGAGGACAACCTGCCGTCTGTAGACATTGAGGATGTCGTCGTCGGCCGCCCCGGCCTGTAGAGCGCGATCAGTTTTGAAGTCGATCACCACCCAGTGCTCCCCGTCCCGATACGCCAGGTCGACAACGCCTTCGACGATGGTGCTGTCCGGTGTCGTCGTTGAGACCGGCACTTCGCGACGACATTCGCCACGCGTCATGGCGACGGCTGCCTCCTTGAGGAAGGGATGTGAGAGCGCTTCGCGCACGGCCACCGCCGCGGCCGTCATCTCTGCAGGGGTGGCGCCGAGGGTACGTCCGTGAAGCTCTGCCAGCGCGCCTGGGTCGAGCGAGCCGTCGAGCGGAACGCTGGCGATCACGTTGTGCACCAGTGACCCGAAGCGTGCCCCCGATGGACGGTCTGAGGCAACCGGTAATTCGACCATTTCGAGTCTCTGTGTCGGTCCAGCCGGCACTCCTGCGGCATCGATATCCACCTCCCGCGCTCGTTCGGTCACGGTCTGGACGACGAGCGAGGGCACTGCGGCACGGGCGACAGTCTCCTTGTTGCCGAGTTTCCAGCGTCGATAGCGGTCGAGGTCGGCTTCCACGGTGTCTGGCGACGCGTTCTTTGACAAGAGCCCCGCTTGCCTGAGCCCGAACTGGGCGTCCACGCCAAGCCGCAAGACGTGGGGGTCCCACCAGACAACGGAGTAGCCGGGGAGGGTAGACGGGGGGTCCGACGAAGGTGGAGAGACCTCACGACTCTCACCCGTCGCGAAGTCGACGACGGTACCCATCGGGGTGTCACCGACCGCGTCGTCGGACGTAATCTCGGCGGCGAAGCGATACAGCCCAGGCGAGACAGTGTCGGGGCGCGCGGGGTCGCCGTCTGGCCGCTCGACTACGGAGTCTCGTCCAAATTCTGGACAACCCGCCGCGGCGTCAGGAGAGCGTCGGTCGCCCACCGGGGGATAAACGGCGTCATTGAGCGGGCTAAACCACCCGCCTTCGAAGGGCGCGTCGCCGACGGCAGGAACGACGAGGAGGTCGCGAGCCCGGGTCGCCGCCACATATGTCAGTCGGATCCCCTCTTCCCGGTCTCGCGCGACCTCTTCCGCCTCGTGGTCCAGTAGGTCGAGTGGCTGCCATCCGCCCAGCCTCAGCGCGCACAGCCCTCGGTCGGCGTCCACATAGCGGTCGGCGGTCTGGCGATGGAGCTTGCAGGTCGGGTCGGCCAGAATCACGACCGGAAACTCCAACCCCTTTGAGCGATGAACGGTCATCATCCGCACGCCGTCGCTCCCCTCTTCCAAGATTGGCGATTCCCCGGTCTGACGAGCGACTGCCTCGTCCTGCAACCTCTCGACAAAGCCGCGAAATGACAACCCGCCTGTCACTTCGAACCGACGTGCAAGCTCTGCGAGCTGAAGCACATTGGCAAGCACTTGC
>CAUZIB010000157.1:0-6167 GCA_963579735.1 Vicinamibacteria bacterium
TCCCGACCCGATACCTCTTCTTGTCCTTGGGGTTCACGCCGCTGGATTGCGGCGACGCCATGGCTGCGCTCCCTCGACGGCATAGTACGCCGGAGCCCGCACCCAAGCGCATTCATGCACCAACGCCGTGCTGTGGCTCCTGCCGTAGTATTGTGGGCAACATGTCTGGGGTTGTAGTGACACACGAAAGGAAGCCCGTGGTGAATTGTCCGAAACGACGGATTCCTGCTTGGCTGATGGGCCTGGGTGCGGCCGGCGGCCTGATCTGCGTGCTCGAGGCGGACCTGGACGCGCAGGAAGAGGCCCCGCATCGTCTTCTCGTCAGTCAATATTGCACCAGCTGTCACAACGACCGGCTGAAAACAGCCGAGCTTGACCTGGTTACGTTGAGTGCCAGCCGACTCGAAGACCATACCGAGACCTGGGAGAAGGTGGTGCGTAAGCTTCGCGCGCGCCAGATGCCTCCGGTCGGGCGGCGGCGGCCCGATGAGGCAACGTATGACGCAGTGGTGGCCTCACTGGCAACCGCCCTGGACCGTGCGGCGGAAGCGCAGCCTGATCCAGGACGAACCGATACCTTCCGGCGGTTGACCCGGACCGAATACCGCAATGCCATCCGCGACCTGCTCGCGCTGGAGCTGGATTTCTCTGACCTACTCCCGCGCGACGAATCGAGCCAGGGGTTCGACAACATAACGGTGACGGATCTATCGCCGACGCTCCTGGAGAGGTATGTGTCGGCAGCGGACAAGATCAGCCGGCTGGCGGTGGGACGGCCGGTCGCGTCTCCGGTCGTGGAGATGGTCACGATGAAGCCCGACCTCACCCAGGAGTGGCACCTCGAAGGCCTCCCGGTGGGCACCCGCGGCGGCGCCCTGCTCAACTACACGTTTCCGCTCGACGGCGACTACGAGATCGTCATCCGGCTCACGCGGGATCGCGACGAGCAGGTCGAAGGACTGAGAGAGCCTCATCAGGTTGAGCTGCTGCTGGACCGGGAGCGGGTTGAGCTGTTCACCGTGGTGCCGCCCCGTCATGTCGGGGATCACTCGGATGTCGACAAGCACCTCACGGTCCGCCTGCCGGTAACGGCGGGGCCCCATGCGATCGGGGTCACGTTCCTGAAACAGCCCTGGGCGGTGCTCGAAACGGACAAGAAGCCCTACGACGTTCATTTCAACGTCTATCGTCATCCACGCGTTCAGCCGGGAGTCTATGAGCTCTCGGTCACCGGTCCGTTTGACGCCACGGGTCCCGGGAATACGCCGAGCCGCGACCGGATTCTTTCGTGCCGGCCCACGGTCGAGCAGGACGAGGAGGCGTGCGCGGGACAGATCGTGGATACGCTGATGCGGAGGGCTTATCGGCGTCCCGTCACCGAGCGCGACCGGGAAGAGGCGCTGGAGTTCTACCGGCAGGGACGTTCCGACGGCCCGGAAAGCTTCGACGCCGGCATCGAGATGGCCCTAGCCTCGATCTTGGTCAGTCCCGACTTTCTGTTTCGGGTGGAGCGCGACCCGGCGGGCATTGCTCCAGACACGCCCTACCTGATCGGCGATCTAGAGCTGGCGTCGCGACTATCCTTTTTTCTATGGAGCAGTATTCCGGATGACGAGCTGCTGGATCTGGCCACGGACGGATCGCTGAGCCGACCGCAGGTGTTGGAGCAGCAGGTGCGACGCATGCTCGCCGACGAGCGGTCCCGTACCCTATTGACCAACTTCGTCGGTCAGTGGCTCCACTTGCGCAATCTCGAGTCGGCCACGCCCGACATGCGTCTGTTCCCGGACTTCGACGACAACCTGCGGCAGGCGATGCGCAGGGAGACCGAGCTGTTCCTGGAGAACATCATCCAGGGGGACCGGAGCGTCCTGGAGCTACTGAGCGCCGACCACACCTTCTTGAACGAACGCCTGGCCAAGCACTACGAGATCCCGTACGTGTACGGGAGCTGGTTCCGACGGGTACAGTTGGATGAAGACAGCCGGCGGGGTGGATTGCTTCGCCAGGGCAGTATTCTGACGGTGACGTCCTACAACACGCGGACGTCGCCGGTGATTCGAGGGCATTGGGTGCTGGAGAATGTGCTCGGTGTGCCGCCGCCACCACCGCCGGCCAACGTGCCGGCGCTGGAGGACAAAACCGTAGACGGGAGTCTGTCGGTGCGTGACCGGTTGACGGAGCACCGGGCCAATCCGCCCTGCTCGGGTTGCCACAATCTGATGGACCCGGTCGGTTTTTCGCTGGAGAACTTCGACGCTATCGGACGCTGGCGACAGTCGGAAGACGGGCAGAGGATCGACGCCACCGGAAGCTTTCCGGGCGGGGCCGAGTTCGACGGGGTCTCGGGATTGGAGCACGCGCTGCTGGACCGCTCGGACCTGTTTGTGGGGACCCTGGTTGAGAAGCTGATGACTTATTCACTGGGCCGCGGCGTGGAGCATTTCGATGCCCCGGCGGTTCGCCGGATCGTGCGCGAATCGCGCGACGAGGATTTCCGCTTTTCTTCTCTGGTTCTGGGAATCGTGAGAAGCCAGCCGTTTCAGATGAGGAGATCGTCATGATGATTACCAAGAGAGCTCTTCCGCGGCGGACCTTCCTGCGAGGGATGGGAGCGTCGGTGGCGTTGCCGTTGCTCGACGCGATGGTGCCAGCCATGACCGCGATGGCGCAGACCCCAGCCCGTCCGGTGCGGCGTCTGGGTTATGTCTTCATCCCGATGGGCGCGGACACCAGTCGCTGGACGCCGCCGGGGGAGGGGACGCTCACGGAGATGTCGCCAATTTTGCATCCGCTGGAGCCGGTGAAGGATCACCTCACCGTGCTCACGAACATGGAGCTACGGAACGCCTATCCCGGCACCCACGCGACCTCGAACTCGGCCTACCTGAGCTGTGCCAAGGCAAAGCTCACGGAGAGCACCGACTACTATCTGGGCACGACGGTGGACCAGATCGCGGCCCGAGAGATCGGTCAGGGCACCCAGCTTCCCTCGCTGGAGTTGGGGATGGACCTGCTAGACATCGTGGGACAGTGCGACGACGGATACGCGTGCGTGTATCAGAACAATCTGTCGTGGTCGTCGCCCACCACGCCGCTTCCCTATGAAGCCCATCCCCGGCTGGTGTTCGAGCGCCTCTTCGGCGAGGGAGGCAGCGCGGAAGAGCGCAGCCGGACGCTCCAGAAGAGGGCGAGTCTGCTGGACCGTGTGAGGCGGGACGTCCAGCGGTTGCAGAAAGAGCTGGGTTCGAGCGACCGGACCAAAGTCGATCAGTATCTCGAGAGCGTGCGGGAGGTGGAGCGGCGGATCCAGGGAGCAGAAGAAGGGGCCGCCAAGAATCCGGCGCCGGATATGGAACGTCCTATCGGCGTGCCAGACTCCTACGCCGATCATGCCCGTCTGATGTTAGATCTGCAGGTGCTGGCGCTCCAGGCAGATATCACGCGGGTGATCACGTTCCAGTTGGCGCGGGAGACGAGCACCCGCAGCTACAACGAGATCGGCGTGGCTGAGCCACACCATCCGCTCACGCATCACGGCAACGATCCCGAGAAGATTGCCAAGATGTCGAAGATCAACCAGTATCACGTGTCGCTGTTCGCGTATCTGGTGGAGCGGCTCGAGGAGACGCCGGACGGGGATGGCAGCCTCCTGGATCATTCGATGTATCTGTATGGCAGCGGTATGGGGAACCCGAACGCGCACGATCACATCAACTTGCCGATCATGGTGGCGGGCGGTGGTGCCGGCACGATGAAAGGCGGACGGCATGTTCGGTACGCGGAGCCGACACCGTTGGCCAATCTGCACCTCACGCTGTTGGAGAAGGCGGGGGTGCGGATGGATTCCTTCGCCGACAGCCAGGGGAAGGTGGACGAGCTGCTCACTCTCTGAGGGCGGCGAATCGGATTGCAGGGACACGGGAGACGAGTGCCATGTCTGTGACACAGGTGAGTCTGCTGGGACTGTCGTGGCTGCTGGCGGCGCCGAGCGTATTGTGGGCGGCGGACGCGCCGCTGGCGGATGCGGCCGAGAAGATGGACCGGACGCGCGTCCACAGTCTGCTCGAGCAGTCGGTGGATGTGAACGCCACGCAGGTGGACGGCATGACGGCGCTGCACTGGGTGACGCTGCATGATGATCTCGAGACGGCGCGGCGGCTAGTGGAGGCGGGGGCAGAGGTCGCCGCGGCCAACCGCTATGGCGTGACGTCGCTGACCTTGGCCTGTACCAACGGTAACGGGCCCTTGGTCGAGCTGCTGTTGGCGGCGGGCGCAGACCCCAACACCACCCTGCCGGGAGGAGAGACGGCCCTGATGACCGCCTCGCGGACGGGACGGCTCGGTCCGGTCGAGGCACTGCTGGCCCGGGGCGCCGACGTCCACGCCACCGTGCAGGGCATGGGAAGGCAGGATGGGGCGGGTGCTACCAAGTTTCTGGCTCGCATGGCCGATCCCACGATCTTCGACTTCAAAGCCAAGACCGAACAGACGGCCTTGGTGTGGGCGGCCGCGGAGGGACACGCCGACGTCGTGGCTGTGCTCATCCAGGCCGACGCCGAGTTTGAGATGACGTTGGAGTCTGGGTTTACACCCCTGCTCTTCGCCGTTCGACAAGGCCACGCCGACGTGGTGAGGAGCTTGGTGACCGCGGGCGCCGACGTGAATCAGGTTATCGAGCCGGTACGGGAATGGCAGCATCCCGGCTACGAGGCGTTCCTTAAGCCCGGCACCGC
Organism: Vicinamibacteria bacterium; assembly: GCA_963579735.1. Taxonomy (GTDB): domain Bacteria; phylum Acidobacteriota; class Vicinamibacteria; order Vicinamibacterales; family UBA8438; genus CAUZIB01. The sequence continues at coordinate 4,737 of CAUZIB010000157.1, forward strand.
TCCTTTACATGTGGCCGTCGAGAACGGCCACTTCGAGCTGGCCACCTACCTGCTAGACGTGGGTGCAGATCCTGATGCGGCCGACCCGACCGGATACACCGCCCTGCACGCCATCGCCGCGACACGACGGGTGCCGCTTGGCGATGCCAATCCCCCTCCTGAGGGCTCGGGCCGCATGACCAGCCTGGATTTCGTGAGGGAGATGGCCGCCCGCGGCGCAAACCTGAACGCGAGAATGCGCATAGGGCTACCCCCCGGTGGCGATCCTAACGGACCGGGAACGACGCCGTTCCTGCTGGCGGCCCAGACGGCCGACGTCGAGTTGATAAAGACGTTTGCCGAACTGGGGGCCGACCCGCTGGTCAGAAACCAGGACAACGCGACGCCTCTGATGCTCGCGGGCCGGAGAACCGGCACGGAGGAAGACGTCGTCCAGACGATGGAAACGCTCCTGGAAATGGGCGTCGATATCAATGCGGTCGACTGGAATAGTGAAACCGCTATGCACATGGCGGCCTACCGCGATCGGGGCGACGCCATCAGGTTGCTGGCCAGCAAAGGCGCTGATATCGATGTCTGGAATCAGGAGAACGGCGAGGGATCGACGCCGTTGGCCATCGCCGTTGGCTACCGCCGGGGCACGTTCCGGCCCAACCCGGAAGCCGAGGCGGCCGTTCGCGAGGTCATGCTGGCGCAGGGAATCACGCCACCGGAGAAGGTCACGCCCCATGCCAACGCTCTTGGTGCCCAGACCTGTGACGCGGATGGTGACGGCGACGTGCGGTTCGTGTGTGGCACCACCAATCCAGAAGACCTGTACCAGGTCCTAGACACTCCCTGGGTCATCGCGTCCGGCCGGGTATCTGACGTGGCCGGTCCGATCTACGCCGTCCACGTCGGTGACCACCGCGTCCAGGAAATATTTCCGCAAGGAGCCCTATCACCGGAACACGACACGGTGACCTACGGCGGCTGCCCAGGTCCTAACCCGGTCTTTCAACCGCATGGCCTTACTCTACGGGAAGGTCGCGCTGGCAGACATACCTTGTATGTCGTCGGTCATGGCGCCCGGGAAGCGATTGAAGTATTCGATCTGGACGTGCGGGGCGAGGTCCCGTCGCTGAAATGGATCGGTTGTATCGTTTCCCCGGAAGGCACCGCACGAATCAATTCCATCACCGCGTTACCGAACAACACCATCGGGGTAACGAATTTCGATCGGGACGGTGGCGAGCTCTGGGAATGGCAGCCGGATACGGGGTGGACCGAAGTGCCCGGCAGTCAGATGCCTGGCCCGAATGGCCTGGTGTCGTCCGCCGACGGTCAGTGGTTTTACATTGGCGGTTGGAGCGGTCAGGCGCTGGTTCGCCTCTCCCGGGGACAGACCCCGATTCAAATCGATGCGGCCCCGGTCGGATTCAACGTCGACAA
>CAUZIB010000158.1:0-6100 GCA_963579735.1 Vicinamibacteria bacterium
CGCATTGGGTATCGCGACGACGCGCCGGCGTCGGTGCTCGACACGCTTCGACGGCTCGGCGCCGAGCCCGAACCGATGCCCGAGTTACCCGACGGAAGCTCCAACGCCCTTCGCGTCGAATCCGCGGTGGCCTTCGATTTTCACATTGGACCAAACGGCGACCCGCCTCCGCTCTCGGATGGACTCAGCGCTGACGAGCTTCGCCGCGCGAATCGGTTTCGCACGGGGCGAGACATTCGAGCCCTCGACTACGTGCAAGAGCAGCGCGGGCGTTTCACGCTCATGCAGCAGACAGAAGCGGCATTCGACGGATTTGACCTGTGTGTGAGCGGTTCGGGTCTGATTACTCTTACCAATCAGACCGGCCATCCAGCCGTCGTCGTGCCGTATGGCTTTGGGCCCCGCGCAGCGGCTGGGGCGCCGCCGCACGACCAGCCCTTGACTGCCACGCTTATCGGGAATCTCTTTGCGGACGACGTCGTGCTGAGCGTGGCACACTCGTTTCAGCAAGCGACCGAGTGGCACCTGCGACGCCCGGCACTATTTCTATGATCTATACAGATGCCATAGCCTGTCACCCGCCTTCGATCCAGCGGGCGTTTCCCAGGGGACTAGCGTCGGCCACGAACTCAGCTGGTGCTCTCCCTCGTCTCGCCTTGTTCAAGCGGCCTAGCGACGGTCTCCGTGCCTGGCGGGACGTATCACGGGCGGCTAGCGTCCCTCGTTTCGTTCGCGAGCTCGAGCGCCACCGAGAATGTTGGTCATTCCGTGGTTCCCCTCGTGACAGGCGTACTCCACGAGCTCGTACTGGGTATCGTCTCGGACAAGCGTGTACATGCCGGTCCAAGGGCGCGTCCACACGGTGGGATCGTCTACCGTGAACTCGTATCGGAGAGTATCAGGGCCGGTCCGGGTGTAGCGTTCCGTCAGGATCAGGTATTCACTCGACCCGCGAAACGACTCCCGCCCGTTGAAGTTCGTACTCTCGACCACCAGCGTGTCGCCTTCCCAGCGTCCGCGGGAGTGCCCGCGATAGGAGGTCACGCGGTCACCCAGCCTGAGCGTGGGGTCGGTCGAAATGACTCTGGTCTCGTGCACCATCTCGGTGGTGACCGCGACATGGCCCGGCCCCTGCACGATCTGAAGACCGTTGTTGTAAATGATGGGAATGGGGACGATCCCGCGTGTAATGCAGCGCACCCAGTTGTTCAGGTCTTCGGGACCGGCCGCGAGGGTGTCTTGGGGAGCACTGGCCCTAGCCTGCCGTGCCTGTGCCTGGGCTTCCGGTGTCAACTCGGGGATCCGGCCGTCCGTCGGGTCAATGATCATGGCCACCTGCCGCGAGGGGGCGGACTTGACATGGCCCAGCGTCGTATCGTGCCAGTCACTGTCGTAGCCCCACATGACGCGGAGCGTACCCTGCTCTCGGCGCGTTGACGCCTGCTCCGATGTCAGTACCTCCGCGTCCGCGTCGATCCCCTCTGGTCGTTCCATCGGGATGCCATAGGCGGCGTCCCCGGTCCAGACGCCCTGGAAGTCCGGGGTGCCCCAGGGCGTCCGGGGTACCGTGTACTCACGCAGCTCGGTCGTGATGTCGACGACCTCCACGGTGGTGCGCTCGACACCGGCGAATCCGGGCTCGAGCACTGCTACCCGCACGTCGTCGGGGGCGGCAACGAATCCACGCCGGGACCCCGTGCGGCCGCCTTCTGGCACTATCGGTGGCTCGGTCAGCTGCACGCCGGCTTCCCGAAGGCGGGCGCTCTCGCCGTCGATGTCATCCACCGCGAACGCGATATGGTCAATGGCTCGCCCCATGGTGGCCGCGGGCGTCCCGTCGCCGTATGGCATCGCCAGCAACCAGGCATCGCCGAGCCACAGCCCATCGACCCGGTCTCGCAAGCGTGCGCGCTCGCCCCCAAAGTGCGTCTGATACCAGGCGAGCGTGGTCGCAGGGTCATTCGAGGTGAGATGGATGTGATGGAAGCCAATGGTGTCGCTGTCTTCCACTAGCTCGATCCGCGTTCCCCAGGGATCAAAGATGAAGCCGTGGAGGAACAGCCCGGGAATCTCACGCAGAGTGGAGCCGTCCTCGAACCGCTGCAGCCGAACTCCCGCGCCCCCCACGCCCACTGACTCGAGCTCGGCCATCTTTGCAGTGAGATCGGCGTAGGAGAGCGAGATGTGATTGATCCCGGTACGCTGACTGCCCCCCTGCGACAACTGCGAGTCGAAAACCACCTGGCCGCCGCCGCAATCGACCGCGTCGGAGCGGTCTGGCACCGGCTGGCAATCGAGGAATCGCGAGTACCACGCGACCGCTTCACTCGCGTTCGATGCTGTGACATGGACATGGTGGTAGTCGGCCGCCCGCGCAACAGGTGGAACGAGGAGCGGCGTAACGCCCAACAACGCGACGAAGAGTTGTGTGCGATTCATAATCAAATCCTTAAGTTGTTGGCGAAGAGCGACGGGCTGTGCTGGCACGGGTCAGTTGCAACCGCTTCTCGAAGGATTGTAGCCGCCATTCCGATCAGCGTAGCGCGCATTGTCGACTGGGTTTTGGTGCGCCATGCGCTCCCCGAGCAACCTATCTCCAAGACGTCTATCCGTTCTCTTCATTTCAAGGGTCTCAGCGTCTCAATCGAATCCCGTAGTCTGGCCAGCAGAAGAACGCCGTGAAGGGGTCAGATTGGTCACCTCCGTCGGCCTCATCAGACAGCGCGACCGCTCCAGTCGTCGCTGAGGGTCCAGAGGCCGAGGCGAACCGCGGTTCTAGCGCCTGACTGATCTGGTCCCGCGCATCCTCCAGATGTAACTGGGTCGCTCGGTTGTGGCCGCCGCGGTCGAGCGCCTCGCTGATGGCGCTGTCCAGGGCCCTGAGCTCGCCCCGCAGGAACGCCCGCTCGTCGCTTGTGACTGGTCTCCGGCCGTTCAACTTCTCATTCAGGATTGAAAGATACGTCCGTTGCAGACCTCGGCGGTAGGGGTCGACGTCGCTTTTCGAATCATTCACTTCTCGCCACAGACCGTTCCTCAGATCTTCCAGAAAGGTCGTCGGGGCATAGGCTGCATCACCATCGAGCGCTTCCTGCTCGACCATTCGCACCATCCGGGCCGAACTGAGAAGGCTGCGTAGGACGCGGCCCTGCGCGGAGCCGATTCGGGCCAGGACACCAGAGGGTTCAATCCGTCGCAGGACCTCCGGCTTGATCAAGAACGTAGGTGTCTCGAAGGCCTGGTCGTTGAGAAACGTCATCGCCGTCTGTTGTCGCTCTTTGGTAATCGTGGTGAACCGTACCCCATCCTGACCACCATGCTTCTGTTGCGAATCGTATCCGCCGACAACCCGCGTCACGTGGTTCATCTCGAGTGTCCACTGACCGACGAGGCGTCCATACACGGCTTCGAGATCGTCGTAGGGCTCGCCCGGCTCGGTGGTCGCGTCGAGCAGCAACCCCGCCACGCGCTCGAGGTTTCTGAGACCCAATGTCGTCGCCTCGACCGCGTCGGCGTCTCCGACCGCTTCGGACTGCTCACCAGGGTCCGCCCCCGACGCCCCATCCGTATCGAAGCGATACCACGGCGTGTCATCCTGAGCGCGGGCCCAGGCGTCGAGGGTCGCCTGCTCGTCGTCCGGGGTCGTCGCGTCGGGGATAGGCTTGTATCCCCACATGGTCGCCCATGTGTCATACGGTCCGATCTTTGGGATGAGGTCGGAGGGATCGATGCCGTCTTCGGGCTGGGCCACGTAGTTGAAGCGCGAGTAGTCCATCAGCGTCGGGGTATGTCCCATAGCGGCTACCCATGCGGGGTCCCGCAGGTTGTCGAGCGGATACAGCGAGCTCGCCTTCATATTGTGCTGAAATCCGAGCGTGTGACCGACCTCGTGAGCGGCAACGTACTGGAGCAGCTCACCCATCAAGTCGTCTGGCAGCGGGAGATCGTGGGCCCTCTCGTCGAGCGGACCGACCTGAACGAAGTACCAGTCGCGAACCAGGTTCATGACGTTGTGATGAAACTGGATGTCTGTTTCCAGGATCTCTCCCGTCCGGGGATCATGGACGTGCGGACCGCTTGCGTTTTCGACGATTGAGGGCAGCCAGCGAATGACTGAGTAGCGAGCATCCTCTGGGCTCCACTCGGGATCTTCCTCAGGGGACGGTGCCTCGCGGGCCACGATGGCGTTGGAGAAGCCCGCCGCGTCGAAAGCTGGCTGCCAGCTCTCGACGCCTGCCTTCAGATAGGGCACCCACTGCCTTGGGGTCGCGGCGTCAATCCAGTAGACGATCGGCTTGACCGGGTCCGATACGGCGGCGGTGGTGTCGCTCTTCTCCAGGCGCCACCGTGTGATGTATCGCCGTTCGACCGAACGATGCTCGTCCCGACCGAAGTCCCTTTGTCGGACCGAGAAGTAGCCGACGCGCTTGTCGAATAGCCTCGGCATCATGGGCTGTTCCGGCAGCCTGACCATGCTGTAGTGCACGACGATGCTGGCGCTTCCGGGCCGCATCCTGCGGCCGAACCCCGGCGTCGTCCTGTTCGTTTGGCTCCTAGGTGGCGCTGTGAAGGTGTGGGTGGCTTCGGCCTCGATGTTGGTCGGGAAGGCCAACACCTTCTCTACGAACGACCGCTCGCGGTCGAACCCCTGCGCGCCCAAACGCGTGCGAGCGCTGAACTCGGTCAGCTCCGTGATGAAGAGCGACGTCACGTCGATCACCGGGGCGTCATCTTCGCCAAGTGTCTCGATATCGAACGCCTTGAGGATCGGATCGTTGTTGGCAGCGGCCACGGCCTGCGCGATCGGTCGGTCGGAGTCGGCCACGATACCGTAGGAGACGCTACGCAGTAGGATGCGGTCATTCCTTCGCTCCCACCGCACCACACGGCTGCCGAGCGGCTGTCCTCCATATCCTGCCCCTTCCGTGGTCTTGGCAATCTGGCTCACCCAGAGAAACTCGACACCAAGCTCGGTGACCGGGATCTCGTAGTAGACCTTGTCGTCGATCTGGTGAACAGTGAAGACGCCGTCGTCAGTGATCGCCTCCTCTGTGATCACCTCGTCATACGACTTGATCTGTTCTTCATTGTCACTCTCGCTCTCATTCTCGTTCGAGGACTCAGCATCCGTGTCGTCCGTCCTCTCGTCCTGTTGGGTTGTCGGCGTGGGGAGGGAGGGTCCAGGCGGCTGGGCCTGGGTTGTGACAGTCACCGACCCCATCACACACGACACCACGAGATACGCGAGAGTTCGCTGGGCCATTCGTTCCTCCAATGATCGTCCTGACTCCGAAAGCGCTATACGTGTCTACCGAGGCGACCGTGGGGCCGCTGCGTGTCGAGTCGCGAGACGGCCAGCGCCCAGGAGGGAAGTTGTCAACTTCAGCCACCGCTTCGCAGCGTAGCCGGACGACGAGCGGGCTGTCCAGCTATCGTGGCTGCGGATTCCTGGTGGTTACGTCAACAACGGCCCCCGGTTCCTGGCGCAAATCGAAACCGCCGTGCTTCCGCTCCTCCACTCGTTCTTCGGCGCCTCCAAGCAACGAGATCCCCTCAAGGCGGCACGAGACTGCATCTGAGCTTTGGACGCCGATCCGCGGTGTTCATCGCTGCCGCAACGCGGCGGGGCCATCGTCGCGTGCAACATTCTGAAAGAGATGACCGACTCGGGGAAGTCGATATCGTGCGCGATCGGCCAAGTGAGCCTGCAGCGGGTTCGGCCTCGGACCGATGAATCCATCCTACAGTCAGCAGGATGTCAATGGACTCCGCTCGATGTGTTGTCAGCATTCTGCTTGTCGTTGCTCTGATGCTTGGCGCGAGCGTGCCGGGCTGGGCGCAAGAGGGCGAGTGGCGGCACTATGGCGGAGATTTTGGTAGCACGAAATACTCACCGCTCGATCAGATCGATAGAGACAACGTCGCAGACCTCGAGATCGCCTGACGATGGAAAACAGGCAATTTCGGACCACGGCTGTGGATTTTTCATACGATTCCCCAACCTGGCGAATTTGGCAACGACACCTGGGAGAACGATTCCTGGAGCTACAGCGGGAACACGGGCGTCTGGGCACCGATGTCGGCGGATGAAGAGCTCGGC
>CAUZIB010000159.1:0-5837 GCA_963579735.1 Vicinamibacteria bacterium
AAGCCTCCGTTTGCCCAGCTGAAGGGCGTATCACGCGGGCGTTGGGAGGGAGAGACGCTGGTCATCGAGACGACCCAGTTTCGCAGTGACAGCGCGTTGACTGGTCCAAATATGCACTTGGTCGAGCGTCTTACCCGGCTTGATCGCGACACGGTTGACTATCAGTACACCGTCACCGATCCCAACGTATACACCGCGCCTTATACGGTCGAGATGCCGCTGCGGCGTACCGATGGCCGGATCTTCGAATACGCCTGTCATGAAGGCAACATCGGGTTGTATGGGATCCTGGCCGGCGCCCGGAATCTCGAGAGTCTGGGACGCGAACTGCGTCGTTAGAGCACGCGCAGGAATAATTTCCCACTCCGAGGCTATCAAGCCGACCGCGTCTGACGTTTTCGCGCCAGAGACGACACGACGCGAGGCCGTCGCGTTGCGGTCGTCCGACGGGCTGAAGACCCGCTCCGGCGAAACGAACAACTCGAGCGGCGGACGCTCATCGCGTGAGCCTCGCTCTCTCGAGGGCGTCATCCAACTCGGGCCCCAATCGACTCCAGTGATAGCGCTCCATCAGACGGCGCCCGAGGTCCCGATCAGAGTTGGGCCAGAGGGTGTCGCGGGCGGCGCGCGCGGATAGCTCGGCCAACTTTCTGGCGAGTGGCCGTACTCCGCCCTCGTAGAAGATCTCCCCACCTACCGCGTTGGCCAAGGGTCGCATGACTTCCGGGTAACTCAGCCGATACGGAAGCACCGGGAAGGCGCCGGCGGCGACAGCCTCGACCGCGCTGATCCCGAAGAACTCGTGGCGAGCCGTCGACACGAAGAGATCGGCTTCGTTCAAGACCGCCTCGTAGTCTTCGCGAGCCGGAAGGAATCCCCAATGGTCGATCCTCGCGGCAAAGCGCGCCCGCGCGTCTTCGAATACAGAAGGTTGTTCGCGGAAGCTTTCGCCCAAGACACTCAGCCGGAAATCAACTCCTCGACCTTCGAGTGCGCGCAGCGCCGCGAAGAATGTTTCAGGTGCCTTGTCGTGCTCCCACCGGGCCGCCCAGAGGATACGGACGGGGCCAGCCGGCCGCGGTGAGCGCGCTTTCCGAAGCGTAGAAACGCCGGGTGGATGGATGCTACTTTTGGCGCGCAACGCCGCGATGTCGTCGTCCGGGTAGAAGTCCGGCATCCGTTTGAAGAAAGCGGGCAGGGCCTCCAAGAAGCTGTCGCGGTGGAAGGCGGAATTGAACCAGATGGTGTCGCTTGCGACGGCCGTTGAGAAGTTGGTCATCGCAAAATGCAGGTCGTGCTCCTTTTCGACTCGAACCGGATACGTTAGCTGGTTCTCATGGAAGTAGACCACGCTGGGCAGACTACGTAGCGAAGGATGAGCGAGCCCAAGAAACTGTGCCAAGTCGAGCATGTCAGAGGCAAAGAGCAGATCCCATTGGGCTTCGTCGTTGATGAGCTGCGCGACGCGGCGGGCCAACGTGAGCGCTCCGTGCCGCATCCGCCATTTCCATTTGTAGGGCGGCAGGCCCATCGTGGTCCAGCTGTGGGCGCTCTGCTCGGACCAGCTGTCCAGGAAGGCGCGGTGGCTGCCGCCGTAGTAGGGCTCGAGCGCCAGGACTTTCATGAGGCGTCCGCTCGACTCGGCTTGCGGGAGCGCGTCAGCATGGTCCTCGCAGATTCGCTATCTGAGGCCCCTCACTGGGCCTACATCATCACCTACAGCGTGTGGGCCTCGATCGTTGCTGCTCAGCTTTCGGGCGGTCGAGGACCTACTTGCTGAACGTTGGGTCATCGATTTTTTGCGATGTTCGGCCGGTCGCGTGTTTGTAAGCAGCGCTCGAAAGTCCAAACGCTCAAGTTTCAGGGCAACGCGAGCGCGACCAGCTCCGGAATAGTGCCTCCAACGGTCAAGGCGATATACTGCCTGCCCTCCTGCATGTAGGTCATCGGTGTGCCGATGGCGCCCGATGGGAGGTCGACCGACCCTACGATCGCACCGGTCGCCTTGTCACGCGCCACGAGACGCGGGCCACCATTGGTGCCGCCGGCGGTAAGCGCGCTGATGAGCAGCGTCTTTGTTAGAACCGGGCCGCCGCGTCCCTCGCCGCCGAGTGGAGGCAGGTTCAGATCGCGGAGCATCGGGTGGTTCCGGTACCGGTCGCCGTCACCGTTCGGCTGCATCCATGCGTGGTCGCCGGTATTGAGATCGATCGCGGTGATCCGTGAGTAGGGCGGCTTGAAGAGTGGGAGTCCGCGAGGCATCAGGGGCGCCGTGTCGAAACCGCCCTGAGTCAGATTCAGGTTGCCACCGTCCGCCGGGTCCGGCGTGTAGTAACTCATCACCGAGTAGGCGTTCAGCGACGGCACATAGAGCAGACCAGTCTCAGGGTCCACCGCCGAACCGTTCCAGTTGGCCCCGCCGCCGATTGCCGGCCGCTGGATCGTCCCCTGCAACCCGCCGTCCGCGGATAGCATTGGCGGCGTGAACAGCCCGCCGAGCCGATGGCTACGTACTGCGTCGAGAGCCATCGCGCGAATCTCCGGTGTGAAATCGACCAGTTGGTCGACCGAGGCACCCTGCTCTTCGAACGGCAGTGGTTTCGTTGGGAACGGCTGGGTAGGCGACAAGATGTCGCCCGCCAAGTCGGTATCGGTCTCGACGCTACGTTCGTCGATTGGCCAGACCGGGTCGCCGGTCACCCGGTCAAATACGTAGGTGAATCCCTGCTTGCTGATCTGCGCGACGGCCTTGATATTGCGCCCGTCGACAGTGACGTCGAGCAGGTTTGGATGCGTGGGGAAGTCGTAGTCCCAGACGCCGTGATGCACCGCTTGAAAGTGCCATATACGCTGGCCGGTCTCGATATCGAGGGCCACCAGGCTCTCTGCGAACAGGTTGTCGCCCAGCCGATGCCCGCCGTAATAGTCACTGGTCGGGGTCCCGGTCGGCACGTAAATGTAGCCAAGCTCATCATCGACCGCGAACGTCGCCCAGGCATTGGTGTTGCCCGAGTAGCGCCACGATTCATTTTGCCAGCTATCAGACCCAAAGTCGTCCGCCTGCGGGACCGTTCGGAACGTCCACTTCGTATCCCCGGTGCGCACGTCGACACCCTTGACCCAGCCCGGCGGAGCTTCCTTCGTGATGGGCAGATCGGAGATGACCGTCGGCGTGACGACGATGTCGTGGGCGACGATCGGCGCCGACGCGACGCCAATCCAGCTATACCCGAGCCGGTCAGTCGTCCCACGTCCGGCTCGCGGAATTCCCTCGCTCAGATCGACGCGCCCGTTGTTCCCAAAGCTGACCACCGGCTGCCCGGTCCTGGCGTCAACCGCCAGCAGGTATCCATCATTGGTGCCGTAGAGAATCCGAGCGTCATCGCCAGTTTCGTCGGCCCAGTAGGCGAGCCCCCGTGTGTTATAGCTGAGCACACTGGCGTGCGGATACGGAGCCGCCAGGTACGCCTGAGGGTCATACACCCAGAGCACCTCGCCGGTACCGGCATCGAGCGCGGCCGACAACGCGAGCGGAGTCGAGACATACACGACGCCGCCGACCATCAGAGGGGTAGTTTTGAAGTTGCGGATACCGATCTCTGGGTGACGCTCGCGCAGGGCGTCGAGGTCGAGACGTCCGTCGGCTGATTCCCACCGCCAGGCGATCTCGAGGTCCGAGAAGTTCGATGCGTCTATCTGGTCGAGTGGTGAGTATTTGGTACCACCGAGGTCGCCAGCGTACGTAGGCCACTCGCCGCCGGCCGCGCCGTATTGCGCGCGCCCAACACCCGGACACAGCAAAACAAGACCTGCCAGCAGACACAGAAGGGGGCGTGTCAGTCGATGAGTCATATGCACCTTTCAGGGTCCCGTGCCCTCCATGGCACCGGGTCGCCAACATGAGCCTATTGCTGCCAGATTCAGACCACCGGATCCACCAAATCCCTTTTACCGACGGAGCTGTTCTTCACGCGAAGTCGTCGGCCATGCCTTGTGGTTGTACACCAGATTCGGTCGCAATCCGTATGTTCTCACTACGCACCCCCACTACTCGCCACCCGCAGCCCTCCGACCGCGCGGTCGGTCGTTCGGCGAGGATGTGTGAGCAAGCGGAGGTCACTGCGCGGACAAATCCCACCCCATTGGTAGACCTGCGAAAACTCCTGCGCGTCGAGTCTTTCATTAGCGTGACCCCTTTTCCCCCGTCCTTGGCACGTATCGAGGTACGACGAGTTTAGTGAAACAAACCGGCTAGACCGGCCAGGTCCCTGTCGGGACCCCGATGCACGATTTTTGGGAGGTCTGAGGTGGCTAGGACACTCGATAAGAGCGCATGTGTGGCGCTGGTGTGGGCAACGATTCTGACACTGAACGCCTTGCCGGCGCGCGGTCAAGATCTGACCGGCGAGGCGTTGGCGCGGTCATTTAGACAGAACGTGGTCCACATTGTCGCGGAGTCGGAAGACGGCGACGCTGAGGAGGGTTTTGGCTTCATTGTTGAAGAGCGTGGGACCTCTTTGGTTGTCGCCACGCCCAACCACGTTGTCCGCGACCGTGACGGCGTGCGCGAACATGTCACTGTGAGGTTTTTTAGCGACCAGGGGCAACCCTACGCCTGGCGCCCGACGGGTGTCTTCGACGCAGGTCTGGACTTGGCGTTCGTCGTTGTTGCGGACCCCCCCTGGACCACGAGTGGCGCCGGGACGTGGCGGGGCCCGAAGTCGAACGCAAGGAGCCGGTCTGGTTCGTAGGGCGGGCGGGTGACTGGTTCGTTCCAGTGATGCCAGGGACGGTGACTGACACAACGCTCGACGATCGAATCGTGATCGAGGACCTCGAAGTGGGTCAGGGCGGTCAGGTGCTGGTGGCGGATCGAGACAAGAAAGCGATCTGTCTGATCTCGGACGGTGGTATCGCGACCTGCATCACGCGTGGGTTCGATGTCCGGAAAGGCCGTCTGGCCGTCAATCGTTTTTCCGGAGCGGTCGATGAGTTTGCGGTCCTCGACCGCGATGAAAAGAACGTGCTGGTGGTCGGTCTCGGCAACGGACAACGAGTCGTCATCCCGCGTCGGGGCGCCGGATATGAGCTGGCCGAGCCTGTCGATTTGGCGTATGGCCCGCTCGGACACGTGTATGTGCTCGATCGAGGGGCCCGCGCGGTGCTGATCTATCGAACCGACGGGCATTTCGTGAATCGACAGGCATTGACCACTGCCGGGAAGCCGACCGCGGTCGACGGCGCCGGCAGCCGGTTTGTGGACGACGACGGAAGTAAAGCGATCACGGTATACGAAGAACACGCCGTCAAAGGATAGACATGGCTAGCTCGACCCAGTCGTTCGCGTCGAATCATTACTTACTCGTCCAGTGCTACGAGTTGGCGGTCGTCGACTTAGCCTCATCCGAGTCGCTAGAGGTCACCTTTCGCTCCAGCTCTGTGGTCGAAGCCATCAAATGGCGGCTTGCCGAAGGGTTCGTTCTTGCGTCCGGGTCCGGGCACATGTTGGCGGGTGGACCCGATACCTTCAGCATTCTGGTCGACCGGACATTCGAGCGAGATGAATCTGATCAGATCGATTTCGTGGCGACTGTTAGTAGGGTACCGATGGTTGTCCGATCCGGCGACCGGTCGGTCTGGGCGCTCGACAACTTCCGGGTTGACGCGCTTGATTTCAGGCATGAGGCGCCCACGCCCGCCGGGGAGCCAATGGTGGTCTCCGCGGTCATGGCGGGGACAATCTCACTGCCTGACATCGAACAGAAGGTTACGCTCCGCCCCGGAGACTTCGTATCTCTACGCGGTGTGAAGGGCCGGGTGCTGCAGCTCGATATGGG
>CAUZIB010000160.1:0-5389 GCA_963579735.1 Vicinamibacteria bacterium
ACCGGTCAAGTCGCCGACACCATCGAACTCGACGGCAAACCGTCGGACCTATTCGCGCTCCAAGACGCGCTGAGCGTTCAGCTCGCGGAGGCGGCCTCGGCATACCAAACCGATCACCGCTCGGACCAGGACCCCGCCTCTAGCGAGAACCAGATGATCGGTGAGTCGCCACACCCGCGAACGCAGTCGTTGGGAACGTCCCCTGCCATGGCGCCGCGGGAGGAGCCGTTCTTGGCGGGCGGACAGACCGGGGTCGCGGTAGCGCCGACCGCCATCATTGACGGACCACCGCCCCCGATCGCGCCCGAGGTGGCCTCGCGCGACACGCTGGGACGGCTGACGATGCGGGCCGTCGCCCTCGACGCTCCGCTCCAGCTCGATGGCGCGCTCGATGAACGCGTATATCGCAATGTGCCCGCGGTCACCGGATTCATCCAGCAAGAACCGGACGAAGGCATTCTCGCCACGGATCAGACCGAAGTCTGGGTCTTCTTCGACACCGACACGTTGTATGTGTCTGCGCGCTGCTGGAGCAGCCGCCCTGACCGTATCGTCGCCAACGAGATGAAGCGCGACGCCAATGGGTTCTACGGTAACGAGACCCTTGCGGTGGTGCTGGATACTTTCTACGACCGACGGAACGGGTTCCAGTTCATGACGAATGCACTGGGCGGTCTCTTCGATGCGACCATCGTCAACGAACGGTCGGCGAATACAGACTGGAACGGTATCTGGGATGTCAGAACCAGCCGGTTCGACCAGGGCTGGACGGTCGAAATGGCCATTCCGTTCAAGTCGCTGCGCTACCGGGCCAGCCCTACCCAGATCTGGGGTATCAACATTCAGCGTAGCGTCGCCTCCATCAACGAGGTCTCGTTCCTGACGCCGATGCCCGCGGCACTGGCCTACCGTGGCATCTATAAGTTCTCCTCCGCCGCGACCCTTACTGGGATCGAGATCGCAGAGTCCGGCACGCGGCTCGAGATCAAGCCTTACGGGATCGCTGACACCACCACCGACTTCAGTGCCATCGGATCCGACGCAACCGGCACCGGGAGCGACGTCGGGTTCGACGTCAAGTATGGCGTCACGCAGGGACTGACCGCAGATTTCACCTACAACACCGACTTCGCCCAGGTTGAGGTCGACGAGCAACAGGTCAACTTGACCAGGTTTGGTCTCTTCTTTCCGGAGAAGCGCGAGTTTTTTCTCGAGGGGCAGGGGATCTTCGACTTTGGTCCCGGCCGCATATCGGGGCCCACGACGTTCTATTTCAGAGGCGAACGCTACGGCAGCGTGACCCCGGTGCTGTTCTTTAGCCGGCGGATCGGACTCAACGAAGGACGTCCGGTGCCCGTTACCGCCGGCGGGCGACTCACCGGCAAGACCGGTCCCTACAGTCTCGGACTGCTCAACGTGCAGACTGGGGCTGAGCCGGTCTCGGGGACAAATCCGACCAACTTCTCCGTGGTCCGCATCAAACGCGATGTACTCCGGCGCAGCTCGGTCGGAGCGCTCTTCACCGGACGCTCCATCTCCGTCACGGAAGACGGCGCGAACCGGGTCTATGGTGTCGACGGAGGTTTTGGGTTCTACGACAACCTCAGAATCAGCACCTACCTGGCCAGAAGTGAGAGTCCTGGACGCCGCGGCGACGATCTGAGCTACGAGGCCCAGCTCGACTACGCCGGTGACCGGTGGGGCGTCTTGATCGACCACCTCGCCGTCGGATCGAATTTCAATCCCGACGTGGGGTTTCTGCGCCGCCGGGATTTTCGACGCAACTACGGCACGTTTCGATTCAGCCCCCGCCCGCGATCGATCCAGTCGGTGCGCAAGTTCCTGTGGGAAGGGAGCTTCGACTATACGGTTGATGGCGTGGGATTGCTCGAGACTCGAACCCGACAAGGGCTGTTCGGCATAGATTTCGAGAACGGGGACCGGTTCTTCGGCGGTATGACCGACAACTACGAGTTCCTCAAAGAGCCGTTCGAGATCTCGCGCGACATCGCTATTCCCGTCGGCGGGTATTCCTTCCTCAACACGCGGGTCGTCTATGCGCTCGGTAACCAGCGCGATCTTTCTGGGGCGGTCACCTTCGACCGCGGCGGGTTCTACGGTGGCCATCGGACCAGCGTCGCGTATTTCAACGGCCGGCTCGTGATGTCGCCAAGACTGACCTTCGAACCATCCGTATCGTTCAACTGGATCGATCTCCCGCAGGGGAGCTTCACGACAGAACTCGTGGCGGTCCGCTCCACATACACGATGACGCCACGGATGTTCGCCGCCGCCCTCGTGCAATTCAATTCGAGTGCGGAGTCACTGAGCACGAACATCCGCTTTCGCTGGGAGTATCAGCCTGGGAGCGAGCTCTTCGTCGTCTACACCGATGAGCGCGACACGCTGACCCCGAGCTTTCCAAGCCTCCAGAATCGGGCACTGGTCGTCAAGCTCACTCGACTGTTTCGATTCTAGGGTCGCTTGACCGCCGCCTGCTGCGCGGGACTACTGCGCGCACGCCGCCGGGTCTACAAAGCTTCGCGGCCGTGACCGCCAGGTCGAGCACCGTCGACAGGACGTTCATAGGCGGGCCAGCGTAGGGCAGACAGCAAGCGGACGCAACGTCGCTCAAGTGCCTGATTCGCAGGAAGATTAGGAATTCGAGAACTAAAGGGGGGCGGTGCCGCGGTCAGCCTGTGGTATATGTGCCCGCTTGCCACTGCAAGGCCGACGCGAATCCTGAGTGTCCCTTCTTGCTGCGGATCGGCGTGGGGATCCCTGCGGTTGCCAGTGGTGTCGCGCTCGGCGCGTGGATAGACCGGCTGTTTGGCCGCCGATGGGACGGGCAAGCACCAACGGCCAAGACCTCGCGGACGTTCATCATGCCTGGTGTGGCGGGGGCTTCCGCCGGTCGCTGTTGATCGGAGCTTCATCGTGAGGTCGTGGGGAAAACGACGGAACTCGCCCCTCGGTACACTTGAGCCATGAACGCGATCGACTGGATGGCGTGCTTCACGCCTGGGTGCGATAACCGTGGAAAACCGGGCATCAACATGGAAGCGTGGGGTCGGGCCCCTACGAGATCTGAGCTTTTGAACAACAGACAAGATCGGGCGTTGCGACGGCGGATACCTTCCACCCGCTCCCGGCACGGAAATCTCGCCTTGACCTCAGCCGCTCGTGCCGGCATTCTCGGCGGGAAACGCTCAAATGGGATCGGAGTCCCAAAGCGGCCGCCCCGGGTCCCCTCCGTTTGGGCCTGCTGCGGTGCGCGTATCGAGGCAGCCCCGTGAAGGTGCTCACGGAGACAACCAAACATGGAGTGATTTCATGAATTTCACGAAATACGTTCTTACGGCAACGGTCGCGTTTCTTCTCGCCGTTGCCCTGACGAACGGCGGAGAGTGGATGGAAGCCCTGGCGCAGACCACCGAGGCCTCCCGTTTTCCTTCGGGTGTTCGTGGGCTGGCGGCGGGACAAGACGAGCCGCCGAGCAACCGGTGGCTGCTTGGCGCCAAGGACGACGCAGAGCGGTTCCGCCGCCTTCAAATCTACGCAGGTGGTACGGATCAGCAGATGTGGCAGATCGGCCACCGCTATGAGCAGGTCTACCAGGCCATCATCGACGAAAACTGGGAGCTGGGCACGCATCACTGGGGGAAACTGCGTAGTGTCTTCAATGTCGCGTTGATGAAACGGCCGAATCGGACACCGTACGCCGAAGCATTGTTTCTGAACGACAACTGGCTACTGTTGGCCGCGGCATTGGAATCCGGAGATGCCGCCGCAGCGCACGATACGTTCCTTCAGCAACGGGAAGCCTGCATGGCGTGTCACATTGCTGAAGGGTTCGAATTCATCAACCGTACGCCGATGTTCGCGGAGACCGCGGCCTTCCCTGCGAACTAAACCGACAACGAATTGGCGCAGGAATCGGAACCGGCTCGCAACGAATCTGATCCCACTGTTTGTCGGTTGTCGTCGATCGTCGCGGTTGGCCGGCCGTGCCGATAGCAGCGATAGACTGGAGATGATGCTCGATGAAATCCTCGACGATCACTCTCCTGGCGGAAACGCCCATGATCGGGGTGGATGAAGCGGATAGGTAGCACGCCCTCCAGCGGCCCGAGGAGCTGGCCGACAAAGAGTTTCTGACGGAGGAAGAAGCGGCCAGACGCGAACAAGAAGTGGTGGACCGAAACGAGGAATTGCTGAATCGCTCTGCTCGGAGAACACAGGTCACCGAGAGCGTAGACAGGGGAGAGGACGGGGCTCCGGGCTTCTACAACAATCTCTGGCTAGATAGGGGCACCACGGTCGTAGCGACCAGGCGCACGTCGCTTGTGATCGATCCTCCCGACGGACGCATCCCTGCCCTCACACCAGCGGCGCAGGAACGGGTGGCTACCCGTGCCGCACTGAACCGACGTATCACGGAAGGTCCGGAAGACCGCTCCTTGTCGGAGCGATGCATTCTGAGGGGTAACGCTGGCCCGCCCGTGACACCGGCTGGCTACAACAATAACGTCCAGTTTTTCCAGACGCCCGACTACCTTGTGATTTTCACGGAGCAGATCCACGATGCACGCGTCGTCCCCACGAACGGGCGGCCGCATCTCCCGCAGCACATAGGTCAGTGGATGGGCGACTCGCGTGGCCGGTGGGAGGGCGAGACGCTAGTTGTCGAGACGATCAATTTCAGCGACAAGGCGTACTTTCGGGGCGCTGGTGAGGGGATGCACCTCATCGAGCGCTTCACCCGCGCTGACCAGGACACACTGCTCTACGAGTTTACCGTCAGCGACCCACAGTCATTCATGAAGCCCTGGACCGCTCAGATTCCCATGAGGAAGAGTCTCGACCCCGATATACGGGTACCCGTGTCACGAGGGAAACTACAGCATGGAGAGCACGCTCAGCGGTGCCCGGGCGATTGAGAAGCGAGCGAAGGGTGAATCGAGATAGTTCGACAGCGTGCGCCAATGGATTCCGGAGCACCCCCGAGAGCGGAAACAAGGGACGCATCTGAGCTCGAGCTCGGTGGCGGCCTGCCAGCGGGTGCGATCCGTGCGGACGGCGGCCGCCAACCGGGGCGCAGCTAGCGGGACGGGCGCCCGGGAAACTCGCGAAGCCGTCGTGGTCGACGGTCGCGCCCCTCCGCTCCTTCACTACGGCTCGCCCGAGCTCGGTGCTCCGCCTAAGACACATTCGCCCATCCCGCCTTCGCTCATCTTGGGCGGTGACGGCCTAGGAGTCGAGGACGATGCCAGGGGCACGTAGTTTCTACGGACGGCTCTCGTCGCGCACGGGGTAGTAGGCGATCCTCTCGCCGCGATACGTTCCCAGCCACATCTCGTCGCCGACCTGAATGGCGGTGGTGCTCGTG
>CAUZIB010000161.1:0-5301 GCA_963579735.1 Vicinamibacteria bacterium
AGGAGATCTTCGAGATCTCGGCAACTCAGGCCGAAATGGTGGTACAGCCAGACCGCGTGACTGATGATGTCAGGGGGACATCGGTAGCCGCGATAGCTGGGCGGCTGGCTCGTCATCGGCCTACTCTGCCACCCGCAGCCTCAACTTGACAAAGCCCCCTCGGTCCTTACCTGGTCACCGCCAAGATCGGCGAAGGCGGAATGGGTGAGGTCTATCGCGCCCGCGACACCACGCTCGACCGTGACGTGGCGCTGAAGGTGTTGCCCGAGGCATTCGCCGACCCAGATCGCAGAAATGCCGACGGCATCAAGCACACGACCGGAGAGTATGATGCGACTTCAAGATTAAGACAGCGGCAAGGAGATGACAGATGAAATTTCTGATTGAGTGGGAGATGAGTGAATCGAGGTCGGATGCGGAGCAGGCTCGTATTCTTGCGCTCTTCGCGAAGTGGGAGCCGCCGATCGAGCTTTCGAACTGGTCTGGGTTTGTCGACGGAAGTGGCGGCTTCGCAATCGCAGAAGCAGTCGATGCCGATGCACTTGCACGCGTGACCAATCCGTGGACCCCGTGGTTCAGGTTCTCTATTCGTGCGGTCCAACCGATCGAGCAAACAGCGGTCTGTATGCAGGAGGCTGTCGACTTCCGGCGCTCTATCACCTAAGAGGACGATAGGCGATATTGGACACCCCGGTCACCAAGCCTTCCCGTCTAGAGACTCTCGTCTCGACAGGCGGATTGGCCTCCTGGTCACGCAGGTTGCCCCCCGTCACGGGCGGATCGCCGCCCGACTGAACACGTCGAGCCGAGAATGCCCGCTCTGCAGGCCGAGGCCAAGGCCAGATGCGCGTGTTGGAAGCGTACTTCGGGTGTGCTGATGGGGCTCAGGGGACAGAGAGGCGAGTCAGGCGGGACGCCGACATAGAACTCGTCGGCCGCGTCAGTGCGAGGCGCGCCATCGAGGAGCATCACCGGCGGCGCGCGTGCCGGCCGCGCCTCGGTCGGCAGCCCCAGCTATTGCACCATACGCCGAATGACGGCGGGATGGTCGATGAGCGTGAGCCGCCCGCCACAGCGGGACAGGCGAGAACATCCAGGCCCAAACTGCGGCGCATCAGCTCCGCCCCGTGGTAATTGCTGCGGTGGAGGGCTTTGTTGCACGGTTCGACCACGGACCGATCCGGTGTCGAAGTCGCCGACGCTCACGGCGTGACCGCGGAGGACTGCGCCTTGCCGAGCGCGTACATTTTGTTCAGCACGGTGCACCCCCCCGTCGCTTCACGCTGCTGCACCTCGAACCCCGTCGCACGGAGACTGCCGCCGAGGATCCGTTTGTACCGGAGGAACGTGCCCGCGACGCGGGCCTGCTGCCGGTCGCCGGTTTCTTTCTGCCACGCCTGTCTGCCGGTCTCGGCAATCCTCTCGATATGCTGGTTCCGCTGCGCGCAGGGCCCCGTCGCCCGTGTTCTGGGTGAGCGTCTCCGCGACGACGTAGCCGTTATCGTCCACGCCGATGTGCAGCTTTCGCCAGCCACTGCGCTCGTGCGCCGTCCGGTGCTTGCGCGAACACCACTCGCCGGCGCCATCGATCTTCAGCCCGGTCGAGCCGACGACCAGGTGGATCGGGCCGTCGTCCGCTCGGCGCACGGCGGGGACGAGCACGTCCCTGTTGCGCCGGGAGAGCGTCGTGTGGTCCGGGGCGTTCAGGTCCAGGCCCATTAGCCGGAGCCACGACGCGACGAAGCCCTCGGGCTGCCGAAGCGGCAGGTGGAAGACCATGCGCAGGGGCAGCGCCGTGAGGATCGCCCGGTTCGAGGCGCGCCGCTGCCCGCCACGCCAGCGGGTCGGAGGCGGGGGCCACGTACGGAGAGCCGCTTCGCCGAACCAGACGGTGACGTCGCCTCGGGCGCGCAGCCCGCGCTCCTACGCCTGCCAGTTCCCGACCCGATACCTCTTCTTGTCCTTGGGGTTCACGCCGCTGGATTGCGGCGAGGCCATGGCTGCGCTCCCTCGACGGCATGGTGCGCCGGAGCCCGCACCCAAGCGCATTCATGCACCAACGCCTCCCTACGAGGTTGTGTGCAACAACATCCGCGATGACCTCTGGCAATAGACGGCCGACGATCGTCGGAGCCGCGGCTGGATGATCGCGGGATCCAGTGGCCGTTGAGACCGATCAACTGGCTGATCCGCCAATTGCCGCCGAAGATCGGATTTTGAACAAACGGTGCCGAAAAAGTGCGAGTTTGCCTCTAAAACTGTGCCGCCGCAGGGTTCGTACCAACACCGGAGAAATGGTCCGTCACGCGAGCAGTCTGGTACGCGAACGCTATGTGTCCAAGCGTCCGGGCCCTCGGTATTCGCCGGGTCATATGTTCGGATCGGCTGCGGGTCATCGCGGACAGCGGCTCCTGGAAGGTCGGCCGCAGAAGAGATATCATCCAACGAGCGTCCGAGACGAGCTCTGTGCTCGCTCGGACGTCGTTTCGTGTCCCAATCCGCGGAGCGGGCCGCCGCGTAGCGGTAGTAAACAACACTGGCTAACGAAACGCCGCCCACGGTCGCCAATGATGCACTTCTGTGGACAGCGGAACGGTCCCAGTCGTCGGTTTGAGGCGCAGCTTCGTTAGCCCCTAGCAACGCGGTCGCATTGACGAGGAGAATGCTGATGGAATCAACCAGCCACCGACGGGGATACGCGACGACGGTCATGACACTCATGGGTCTTGCGGCCGTCACAACGTTGCTACCCGTCAACGTGGGCGCTCAAGAACACGGGAGCACGCGCCACCAATCCTCCCTGCCGCAGATTACGACTGGTGATCAGAAGGACTGGCCGTTGCACAACCTCGATCTTCACGGTAGTCGCTACGCGGACCTCGATGAGATCAATACGGCGACCGTCAGTGGGCTCGACGTGGCCTGGACCTTCGAGGCGGGCGCGGCGAATAGCATCACGCAGGTGACCCCGTTGGTTGTCGGCGGCGTGATGTATATCAACGCCGGATCCACGCTCTTCGCCGTGAACGCCATCACCGGAGAATCGATCTGGACCATGAGTCTGGACGATAACCTCGAGGCGCGGGGCCGCGGCCCTTCCTACGGGCAGGGGGTGCTGTATGGCTTTGGCGGGGCCACGATGTACGCCACGGATGCGAAGACCGGCGAGCTCGTCGAGTCGTTTGGCGATGGGGGCCGGCTGGAGATCATCAGCGAGGCGCTGCAGTTCAAGTATCCCGATGACTACCCTCCGGGGGTGGATGCATACGGCCTCGGCTATCGGCTGACGACGCCGCCGGTGTATCTCGACAACACACTGTATGCCGGGGTGGCGTTGTCGGAGAACCACATCCCGGGCGGGCTGGTGATCGCCGCGGACGCAACGACCGGGGGCATCAAGTGGGTGTTCAATACGGTACCGCAGGGTCCGCGTGATGACGGATGGGCGGTCGCGAAAGATTCGTGGGGTGACGGGAAGCGGGTTGGCGGAGGAGTGTGGTCGCCACCGACGATCGATACGGAACTGGGGCTGGTGTATGTCAACGCGGGGAACCCGTCGCCAGACTACGACGGGTCCGCGCGGCCAGGGATGAACCTGTTTACCAACGCCACGATTGCGCTGAATCTGGAGACTGGCCGGCTGGCGTGGTACTACCAGACCGTGCATCACGACCTGTGGGATTGGGACCATGTAACGGGGCCGCTGCTATTTGATGCAACGAAAGACGGGCGGACCGTCAAGGGGATCGCGGCGGCGGGAAAGAACTGCCTGATGTATCTGTGGGATCGAGAGACGGGTGAGCCGATCAACCCGATGGTCGAGACGGCGGTACCAACGGAGAGCGACGTGCCGGGCGAGCAGGTGTGGCCCACCCAACCCATCCCCTACAACGCGCGGGGGGTGCCGATGACCCCCTTCTGTGCGACGTTTCCGATCCTGGACGACGCCGAGGCACAGCAACGCGCACGGCAGATGTATACGCCGTACTCGGTCGAGGAGTTCTACATCGTCTCGCACGGCGGGAGCAGCTGGGGCTCGCTCTCGTTCAGCCCACGGACCGGGCTCGTCTACGTGACGGGAAAGGATGGCGTGATCACGTTCACCGTCAATCCGGTCGGCGATACGCTGGAGATCGGGGTGAGCAATGGACATGCGGACAACATCGCGGAAGGGCCGATCCGGGACGGCATGACGCCGATCTTCACTGTGACGGCCTACGAACCGATCAGCGGGCAACTGGTGTGGCAGCAGACGGCACCGACGAACTCGGCGATCGGCGCCAGCGGTAACCTGGTGACGAGCGGGGATTTGGTGCTACAAGGCACCGATGTGGGCGAGTTCTATGCGTTCGATGCCCGGACTGGTGACCGGCTGTTTCGGTATCGACATAACCGACCCATCAGGGCCAGCCCACTCACCTATCAGGTCAACGGGAAGCAGTACATCTCGGTCGTTTCCAGCAACAGCGTAGTGACGTTAGCATTGCCATAGAGACGCAATCGTCGTGGGCCTAAGCGGATTGGCCTACCTTCACCAGGTGGATTCCCGGCCCGAAGCCTCACTGTGTGCTGACACTGCCCACATGAGGACCGAGATCAGGCGGCCGACCGGTCGATTCGCGGCCGGCTCACGCGTCCGTTAGCTATGTGTCCATGTGGCCTCGGCCCTCGTCGTGCGAATCCTTGACGCGAGTCGACACCAGCACCTCGACGGGGCCGACATCCTGACGGCGTCCTCGGCACGGTCAAGGCCTGGCTCTGGTTATCGACGGGCGTTGCTACTCTGGCAAGGCGAACACGAAGAGGTTGTTCCCCGAGTTCGGGCGCAGCTCTGGCGTCAGGCCCAAGAAGTGCGACGCCGTTCCCCCGCGGCGTTGGTGCATGAATGCGCTTGGGTGCGGGCTCCGGCGCACCATGCCGTCGAGGGAGCGCAGCCATGGCGTCGCCGCAATCCAGCGGCGTGAACCCCAAGGACAAGAAGAGGTATCGGGTCGGGAACTGGCAGGCGTAGGAGCGCGGGCTGCGCGCCCGAGGCGACGTCACCGTCTGGTTCGGCGAAGAGGCTCTCCGTGCGTGGCCCCCGCCTCCGACCCGCTGGCGTGGCGGGCAGCGGCGCGCCTCGAGCTGGGCGACTCACGGCGCTGCCCCTGCGCATGGTCTTCCACCTGCCGCTTCGGCAGCCCGAGGGCTTCGTCGCGTCGTGGCTCCGGCTAATGGGTCTGGACCTGAACGCCCCGGACCACACGACGCTCTCCCGGCGCAACAGGGACGTGCTCGTCCCCGCCGTGCGCCGAGCGGACG
>CAUZIB010000162.1:0-5300 GCA_963579735.1 Vicinamibacteria bacterium
TGTCACTTCGAGACGCTCGCGGCTTGTCATCCCTTCAATCTCGTCGGTCGTGACCGACAACACGGTGCCGTCGTTCGCCCATCGGCCCACCGTCTCGACGTCGTCCCCGTGGAGCGTGACGCTCATGATCGCTGGCAGCACTCGCCCGGCCCGCGCGAGCGACAGCCCGCCTGCCTCGCACGGCGTGGCGACTTCCAAACCGAGCGTCACGGCAGCGTAGTCGCCAGCGGCAGTGGAGAGCCGAAAAATATCCGCCTCGGTGGCATCGGCATTGATGAGGAAACTCATGCCGGTTGCCTCATCGCCCGTCAGAGGAAGCCCCATAGCGCGTGCCCGGTGACTTGTCAACGCAAGCCGCAGAGATCCGGACAATCCGCGTAGTTCGCGCAGTCTGCCATCGCTAAGCCCTTCAACGGCCGCCACGAGGACCGACCCCTCGCCCACGGTTCCCGGAGTGGCTGCGTCGGCCCCGGGTGTCATAATCCACACCGCTCGGCCCCGTAGAAGATCGAATAACACTCGTTCCGCCTTGTACATTGCCTCTGCTCTTGCCAGTTTGTCGCTCCGGTCGTACGCTACCAGCCCAGTGACCGACTGCCTCATCAACGAGCAGACGGCCTGGGAGCTTGTGCGATTAGTCCCACCCGGTCTCGCCGGACAGGCGCACATCCGCGTGCACCATCATCCCAGGCCCGATGCTTGGGTGCAAGTCGACAGGGCGGGCGCCTGGACGGCGTCTGAGTGTACCCAAGCCGCGCGTGACCTCTTCGATCTCTATTTTCCCCTGCAGGTGTCGCCGATCTTCGCGATTGCTCAAGCTGGGCAGAGTATCGACGGCCGTATCGCGACGGAGAGTGGCCATTCACACTTTGTCACCGGAGCGGCGGATATTCTTCGTCTGCACCGGGTCCGGGCGCTCGTCGACGCCGTGGTGGTGGGCGCCAGCACGGTGGCCGCCGACAACCCGCATCTGACGGTGCGCAGGGTGACCGGCGACAACCCCGTCCGAGTCATCCTCGACCCTCGGGGCCGGCTCGAGTCGACCGCGCATGTCTTCACCGACGGCCAGGCCAAAACACTCGCGATGCGTCGCGAGACGCTGTCGCACGTCGACGACGAACCTGAGCCCGGTCTCGTCCACCTCCCTGTCGACGAGACCGGCGCTGCATTTGACCCCCATACAATTCTCTCCGCGCTTCACGAGCGTGGGTTGCGACGCGTTCTTGTCGAGGGCGGAGGTCGGACCGTGTCGAGGTTCCTCCAGACCGGTGCGTTGGACCGGTTGCACGTCACCGTCGCGCCGCTGCTCATTGGGTCTGGCCGCCCCGCATTCTCACTCGACCCGGTCGCGTCGCTCCACGACGCCCTGCGGCCACCCTGCCGCCATTTTCGGCTCGGTGACGACATCTTGTTTGACTTTGACCTGTCCAGCGAGGCGCGCGAGGATCACCGCGCCCGGAAGCGTTGACAGAAAGACGAGGACGCCATAGGTAACCGAGAGCGCCACCCCATCCGAGGCCGAAAGCCCTGCCGCGCTCCAGAGCAGCCCGGCGGTCCCCTCGCGAACTCCCCACCCCGCCACTGTGAACGGGATGACCATCGACATCAGCACCGGCGGGACGAGCGGTAGCAAGACGACGAGAGAGGTCTCGATACCGACTGCCCGAGCCGCAAACACATAGGTGATGAGAAAGCTCAAGGCGATACCGAGCGAGCTGACGATCTGAGGGACAAACGTCTCAGAAGAAAATACGGCCACCCGGGCATCGCGTCCGAGGGCGCGCACCCACGACAGCCACCTCCAGCCAGGAAGGGGCCACGGCCAGGACCTTGACCAGGCTCCGCCGCGACCACCCGCTCTCACCCAGAGCATCACCGCGACGCCGGCGGTCACCGCGATCGCGACCACCAGCGTGGCCGACGGTCGATCCGCGTGCCCGGACCTCATCAACAGGAGGATGCCGGACGCCACGGTCAACCCCACCATCACCACCTGACCAACCGCCCTTTCCAGCACAACGGCTCGCACGGCGGGACCGGTCGCAACCGTCTGGGCATGGCGCCATGCACGCGAGACGTCGCCCGCCAAGCCACCGGGTAAGACTTGGTTGAGAAACGTGGCGAGATAGTATTCGCGCAACGCGTGACGGAACGGAAGGACCAGACCCAGGCGACCGGCAGTATAGGACCAGCGCCAGGCCGCGCCCGCGACCTGGAGCACAGATAGCGCCAGCGCGGCGAGCACCCACGAGAGACGTATCTGACCCAACCGCATCGCCACTTGCGTCAGATCAAGCCACCACGCAAGACTCGCCAAGAGAGCCAGCGTCACGGCGAGACGGGCGAGGATTCGTCCCCGAGTGGGTTGGCGCCCGCTCATGCCGCGTCGCCGGGAAGCGCCAACAAGTCTACGTGCCCGACGGTGAGCGTAACCCGCCCCTCGTAGAGGTCAGACTTTCGGTGCAACGCCCATTGCTGAATCCGTGCCGCGGCGGCGGGCGCGCAGTCGATGGCGGCCTCGACCCACCCGTCGACCAGCGGCTCCATGACCGCTGTGTCCGCCGCCGTCAGCCGCCACGGAGTGGCGACAAGTATGGTGCGATGCCCGGCATCCTGGAACAGGGCTTCGGCGATAGTCCCCGCCGCCGGGCCTAGCGCGGCACCCAGCCCTTTATCCCGGTGCTGGTGCTGATTGACCAATTCGCGGACATATTGATCGTCGGCGCTGCCGGTCGGCAGACGGGATGACGCCGTCGAGTCGTCGCCGATCGGCGTCCATTCGACCAGTCCGTTGTAGGTCAGGGCGAACAACGCCGCAATCGAATGTCGACGGCAGACATCGACCAGGCGTCGCAGCCAAGACTCCGAGACAAGGTCGAGCAGCGCAGAGGCAGTGATGGCATCGAACCGCCCCCCCAGCGAGGACATACGCGAGACAAAGTCGTCAAGGTCGGCGTGAATCTGGCGAGACTGCTGCGCGTCTGGCGGGGCGTCAACCTGAGCGAGCAGGGTCTCGTCGTGGTCGACAAACACCCAACGTTGACGACGCGCCGGCGTGCGAAGACGCGGCGCGACGAAGCGGGCGTTCGAACCGGTACCGCACCCAAGGTCTACCAGGACCACCTCGCGGCGTCCTGACCAGCCTCGGTCAAGACGCTCAACCAGCGTCTTGTCACGAGACCGATGGTCCACGGGCTCACGCGCGCGCAGCCAGTCTTCATCAAACAGGTCTTTCGCGGGAAACAGGTCTGTCGCGGGCGGGGTCGACGCAATCGCCGGTCCCGTTCGCCCCTCGTCTCGCTTAGACATCGGCGGCGTCGGGCGGCACACCGGAGACAGGTGCAAGCTCGAGAATGGCTCGCTCGAATTCGGTCACCGTGTGGTCCCATGTGAGAAGGCCCGCGGCATGCGCCCGCGCGGCACGAGTCAATCGAGCTCGGGGGACCGGGTCGAGCATGGTACTGAGGGCCTCACCGAGCGCGGCGGGCTTCCCCGGCGATACGAGAATTCCGGCGTCGCTCGGCACCGTCCGCGGGATCGCCCCTGCGGTCGTCGAGACAACGGGGAGCCCACGGGCCAGCGCTTCTGTCAACACCATCCCATACCCTTCGAAATACGAGGGCAGGACAAAAAACGTACTCGTGTCATACAGCTCGTCAAGCGAGGGCCGGTCGAGTTCGCCCGCCAACCGGATTCGGGGAGTCAAACGCAACTCTTCAATCATTGTCCGTATCCGAGCGGCATACGTCGGGTCTCGAGCCTCGCTCCCTACGCAGACGCATGACCACGGCAACGCACGCAACCGAGCCAGCGCCTCGACCAACATGCGTTGTCCCTTGCGCGGAATCAACGAGGCCACGCACAAGATCTGCGCCGGCGCGTTGGAGCCAGGCCCTCTCGCCAACCGGACCCGGTCTACGCCCGGTGTGACACAACGCACCCGCGACGCCGGCACCCGAAACGTCTCAAGTCGAGCCGCAGTAAACGGACTCGTCACAATCACGCCGATACACGCGCCCAGCGCCTCGGTCTCCAGACCACGGTAACGCTCGACGTCGGCCGGACCGATCCCGGTCTCATCAGCCAAGGGGTGGTGGACAAGCGATAGCACCGATAACCGGCCTGCTACCGCCCGCACGGGTCCCGGAAGCGCACCCATGGCCAATCCGTCGACGAGCACCCGCGCCCCGCTCGGGAGCGCATTCAGAGCATTGCGAAGGCTACCGGCCGCCACGTCATCCACGTCCGGAAATCTTCCGGGCAACTCATGGACGTCGACAGTCCATCCTCGCTCCCGAAGCCCCCGCACGATCCGGCTGTCATAGACGTAGCCGCCAGTCAGCTGGTCGAGGGCGCCCGGCACGACCACATGAAGGGCCGGCGCAGTCACATCATCACTCTCGTGTCACCGGACCCTCATATCTCCCCCACGCAATGTGCGATTCGCGCAAGGTGACCGCAATCGACTCGATGCCAGACGCCGACGTTCCCAACGCACCATCGCGAATCGCTTGCACCAACCTCACAAAGATCTCGTGGGCCAGAAATTCGGTTGTCGTATTCTGGCCTGCGAACGCCGGCTCGTCATCGAGATTTCTATAGCTCAGCCCGCCCAGTATCGATTTCAGGGCCTCGCCCGCCAGCCCAATGTCGACAACCATCGCGTTCGGGTCGAGCGCCGACCGCGTGAAGGTGGCGTCGACGACGTAGGTGGCCCCGTGAAGCTGTTGCGCGGGGCCAAACGCCTCCCCCTGGAAGCTATGGGCGATCATGAAGTGATCCCGAACATTCAGGCTAAACACAACCCACTCCTTTTTCTGATCCCTGTTGTTCTGATCCCTGATTGACTCAGCCTTGCGGCCGGTTGGTGACGTGTGGGAGAGACTGCCCCTTATGCGCCTTCGCACCGGGATACCGAATTCGGTGACAGAGCGTGTCTCCGGGTTCGCGACTCAGCCTCCGCATCACCTGCGGCAAATCATCAAACTCGCTCTCGCCACTGATGAGCGTATCCAAGACGGGATCACGGAGTAGTCGAAGCGCCAGCTCCATCCGACGCCGGTGCGTCCATCGAGGCTGTCGCGTCGGCGGCAGGCGACCGACCTGACTACTCTTGATCGTGAGACGCTGACTGTGAAACCGCTCTCCGAGCGGGACGGTCACGGGCCGTGTCCCAAACCAACTGGCCTCGACCACAACTGCCTCGGTCCCGGCCAACGACAACGCGGTCACAAGCCCGGCAGGGTACCCGCTCGCATGCACCACGACATCGGCCCCCGTGACCTCGTGGTCCATGAGGT
>CAUZIB010000163.1:0-5229 GCA_963579735.1 Vicinamibacteria bacterium
GTGGAGATGGTGATGCCCGGGGACAACGTGACGGTGGAAGTGGAGCTGATCACGCCGGTGGCGCTGGAAAAGGGCTTACGATTTGCGATTCGGGAAGGTGGGCGCACCGTCGGGTCAGGCGCCATCATCGACATCATCGAATGATATGACACATAACCCATTGACTCGTCAGCACGGATCAGACACCGAAGACGCGGAGATTTGATGGCCACGTTCAGCGACAAGATTCGAATCCGGTTGAAGGCATACGACTATCGCATCCTGGATCAGTCGACGACCGAAATCGTGGATACCGCCCGACGGACGGGCGCCCGGATTGCCGGTCCGATCCCGTTGCCGACGGACTTGAACAAGTGGACGGTATTGCGATCGCCACATGTGGACAAGAAATCCCGGGAGCAGTTTGAGATTCGAACACACAAACGGCTCATCGACATTTTTGAGCCCACCCCGCAAACGGTGGATGCATTAATGAAGCTTGACTTGCCCGCCGGCGTCGACGTTGAGATCAAGGCGTCCGGGCAGGAGCACAAATAGGCCACAGGCTTACTTCAAAGGGCTACTTCGTAAGGACAACCGCAGACATGCTGACCGGCATTATTGGAAAAAAAATCGGGATGACGCAGGTGTTTGCCGAAGACGGCGTTCTGTCGCCGGCGACAGTGCTCAAAGCTGGACCGTGTGTTGTGGTCCAGCGGAAGACGGCCGACCGCGACGGATACGACTCCGTTCAGCTTGGGCTCGTCGAGGAGAAGACGGCGCGTGTCAATCGTCCCGTCGCTGGTCACTACAAGCGAGCCAATGTGCCACCGACGCGTATCAGACGAGAAGTGCCCCTCGGGCCGGGCTCCAGCGACGGTGGGGATGAGACTCCGAAGGAAGGCGAGCAGGTGCTCGCATCGCTGTTTGCAGAAGGCGACCAGGTCGACGTGGTCGGCATTAGCCGTGGTCGGGGGTTTCAAGGGGTGATGAAGCGTCACGGCTTTCGTGGCGGGGGCGCGACGCACGGTTCGATGTTTCATCGAGCGCCGGGCTCAATCGGACAATCGTCGTATCCTTCGCGGGTCATGAAGGGAATGCGTGGGCCAGGCCGCATGGGCGGTGACCGTGTGACCGTCCGGAACCTCAGGGTTATTCAGGTCAACGCCGACACCCACACGGTGGTCGTTCGCGGCGCGGTCCCGGGGGCGCCCGGGGGCTATCTCGTCATTCGTAAGGCTGTTGCACCGAGACGACAGGTGGTCGCTCCAGCTCCAGCTCCAGACACTGGGAAGAAGAAGCGATGACGCTTGACGTGATCTCCGTAGTCAACGGAAAAAGTCAAACGGTCGGCTCGGTCGAGCTGAGTGACGTGGTCTTTGGCGGACGTGTGAATACCGGCCTTATTTGGGAGTCGGTGGTGCATCAAAATGCGTCGGACCGCCAAGGCACCCATTCGACGAAAACACGTGGTCAAGTTAGCGGCTCCGGGAAGAAACCGTGGCGTCAGAAGGGGACCGGTCGCGCGCGGGTTGGGGAGGCGCGGAATCCACTGTGGCGAGCTGGAGGCATCGTCTTTGGGCCTCAGCCTCGCGACTACGGATATCGGCTGCCGCGAAAAGTCGTGCGCGGCGCGCTCCGCGCGGCACTGACTGAGCGGCTTCGTGAGGGCGCGGTCACGATTGTGGATGGGGAAGCGGTGCTGACCCTCGCGGAGCCACGCACGAGGCATGCGGCTGAGCTGCTGGCCGGCTTGGACGTGAGTAACCCAACCGTGCTCGTCGACGTTTCGCCTAACCTAAATCTTGCGCTCGCGGTACGAAACATACCGAGGGTACGGGTTGTCGCCTCCTCTGGTCTCACCGCGCGCGATGTGGCAGGTTCAAAAACCATTGTGATGAGTCAGGCAGCCATTGAACACTTGGCACAGGTGCTGGGCTCATGAAGCAAACAGAAATCATACGTCGCGCGATCGTCACCGAGAAGTCGTCGATCCTGCGGGAAGGTGTGCAAATAGTTACGTTCGAGGTCGCGATGGCGGCGACGAAAGTCGATATCAGGCGCGCGGTTGAGCAGTTGTTGGGCGCAAAGGTGGAGTCGGTGCGAACCGCCGTCAATCACGGAAAAGTCAAACGCCAAGGCCGATTTGTGGGGCAACGACCAGACTGGAAGAAAGCCTATATTCGCCTCAAGCCGGGTGAGACGATTCCGGATCTCGAGGGTGCATAGCGGTTTTGACGGGTAGCTTGAACACTCATTATTGACTTATGGCAATTCGACGATACAAACCGACGTCTCCGGGGCGACGGTTCCAGACCGTTCAGACGTTTGACGAGATTACGACTGATCGTCCGTATCGCCCGCTGACGGAGCCGCTCAAGAAGTCGGGTGGCCGGAACAATCGCGGCGAGATTACGGTCTGGTGGCGCGGGGGCGGTCACAAACGAGCGTATCGCGTGATTGATTTTAAACGTGATAAAGCGAATGTTCCGGCCAAAGTGACCACCATCGAGTATGACCCCAACCGTTCGGCGCGGATCTCGCTGCTGAGCTATGCCGATGGCGAGAAGCGTTACATTTTGCATCCCCTGGGTCTGAGCGTTGGGGACACGATCGTATCGGCCGAGCGGGCGGACATCTTGCCAGGCAACGCCATGCCCCTCCAAAATATCCCCTTGGGCACACAGGTTCACAACGTCGAGCTTCGTCCAGGGAAGGGCGGGCAACTGTCCCGCAGCGCCGGCTCCTCCGTGCAGGTCGTGGCGAAGGAAGGCAAGTATGTCAGCGTCAAACTACCTTCCGGAGAGACCCGGTTGCTCCTGCTGCAGTGCCGAGCGACGATCGGGGAGGTCGGAAATTCCGACCATGGGAACGTGTCAATTGGAAAGGCCGGTCGGAACCGGTGGCTGGGGCGCCGTCCGCATGTTCGCGGGAATGCGATGAACCCTGTCGATCACCCGCTTGGCGGCGGTGAAGGCCACGCCGCGGGGGGACGTCATCCTGTCTCGCCGTGGGGCGTACCGGCCAAGGGGTTCAAGACCCGTCACAAGAAGCCCTCTGACCGCTTCATCCTGCAACGAAAGAAGAAGCGAGGCCGGAAGTGATCGATTGTTTTCCTTGGAATCCAGGCAATGCCAGTCCATGTTAGTTGCAGCGGGATATCACTCGCTACAGACTGCTGAGAGAGAGCAGCGCACATGAGTCGATCGCTCAAAAAGGGCCCGTTTGTCGATCTGCCGTTATTGGAGAAGATCGAGGCAATGAACCGTAGTGGGGAGAAGAAGGTGATCAAGTCTTGGTCCCGTCGCTCCACGGTCGTGCCGGAGATGGTTGGTCATACGGTGGCTGTGCACAACGGTAGAAAGTTCGTGCCCATCTATGTCACAGAGAACATGGTCGGACACAAGTTTGGCGAGTTCGCGCCGACCCGGCTCTTTCGCGGACACACCGGCAAGGGCGACAAGGTGGCGACTCGAGGAGGCGGACGGTGATCGAGGGGCGGGCGACGGCGCGATATGTACGCGGGTCTGCGCAAAAGGCCAAGCTGGTCATGGACCTTATCCGCGGGCAAGGGGTTGACCGGGCCCTCGCAACCTTGAAATTTTCACACAAGCGGGTGGCGCGGGATATTTCGAAAGTGCTGCGCTCGGCGGTTGCCAACGCGCAGCAGAAAGAAGGCGTGTCGGGCGAGGTCGATCGGCTCTACGTGGGAAGTTGTTATGCGAATCAGGGCCCGTCGCTCAAGAGGATTCGTGCGGCTCCCATGGGCAGGGCGCATCGGATTCTCAAGCGCACCTCGCACCTCACTGTCATTGTGAACGAACGGACCGAGCACGCGGTTGCGGTCGGTATCCCGTCATCGGATCCGATCGAAGACGATAGCGACACCCTCGGTAGCGAGGACGAAGGCTCGAGCACGACGCCCGAGAAGACGACGAAGGAAAACGCGCAAGCAGGGTCGGCGACGCCGACCGACGGTTAGCACAGACGAGGCGGCCAACGCATGGGACAGAAGGTACACCCGTATGGGTTTCGGTTGGGCTTCAACAAGACTTGGCGGTCGCGATGGTATGCGGACCGTGACTACGCGAAGTTCCTTCACGAAGACCTCGCGCTCAAGAAGGACCTCAAGAAAAGGTTCTCGCACGCCGGCGTATCAGTTATCGAGATCGAACGAGCAGCAAACAAACTGAAGATCGATATCCACACGTCGCGCCCAGGGATCATCATTGGTCGCAAAGGCACCGAGGTCGACAAGCTCAAGACCGAGCTTCAGAAGCGGACGAATCGCGAAGTCTTTATCAATATTCAAGAGATTCAAAAGCCAGAGCTCGAGGCGCAGCTGATTGGTGAATCGGTCGCCATGCAACTCGAAAAGCGTGTCGCGTTTCGACGGGCGATGCGGAAGGCCGTTGAAGCGGCCCTCCGGTTTGGTGCGCGGGGGATCAAGGTCAGGGTCGGTGGACGCCTCAATGGCGCCGAGATTGCGCGGTCTGAATGGTATCTGCATGGGCAGTTGCCGCTCCAGACGTTGCGCGCCGATATCGACTACGGATTTGCCGAAGCCCGAACCACCTACGGAGTGATTGGGGTCAAGGTCTGGCTGTATCAAGGTGAGCTTCTCGAGCCTCGCAAGGGGCCGCGAGAGGACGACTATCGTGCCCCCCCTCGTCGACCGGGCGGCGCCGGTGATAGAGGCCGCGGCCGACTCTAGTAGCGGAGATTTGTCATGTTAATGCCGAAGAAGGTCAAGTTTCGAAAGCAACACCGCGGTCGCATGGCCGGGAAGGCTTGGCGAGGGTCGACGGTATCGTTTGGCGACTTCGGCATGAAGGCGATGGAGCCGTGTTGGTTGACTGACCGCCAGATCGAAGCCGCCCGCGTCGCGATGACGAGGTTTATCAAACGAGGCGGGAAAATCTGGGTTCGCGTGTTCCCAGACAAACCGATCACCAAGAAGCCGCAAGAAACGCGAATGGGTAAAGGTAAAGGCTCGCCGGAAGGATGGGTAGCCGTGGTTCGTCCGGGGCGCATCTTGTTCGAGATGGAGGGCGTCAGCGCCGCCGATGCCGAGCGCGCGATGCAGCTGGCGTCAGCAAAACTGCCGATCGCTACAAAGTTTACGGCCCGCTTTGGCACGTCTGAAGCCCGCTAATTCAGGCTGGACACAAGACCAATGACCGACGTGAACGAACTACGAGAGCTTGGCAACGAGGATCTGCAGCAACGCCACAAAGATCTGGACGATCA
>CAUZIB010000164.1:0-5213 GCA_963579735.1 Vicinamibacteria bacterium
GCTTCGGCGGCGCGCCCCTGGACGATCGGCGCAGGGTCAGATAGGGCCGTCCGTAGCGCGGCGGTAGCCAGAGGCTCTCCGAGTATGCCCAACGCGAACGCCGTTACCTGGCGAACCTCGACCTCCGGGTCCGCCAATGCCGCGACCAGCGGCTCGACACCGTCCGCCAAACCAACTCGACCGATCGCCATCGCTGTGCGGCGTCGAAGCTGTCGGTCCGGGTCTGACAGAAGGACCGTCAGGTCCGGCCGGTTGCGGGTTTCGCCGGGAAAAGCGCCGTCCAGTGCTCCCGCCTCCAGCCCACCCGCCGCCGTCGCGTCCGTCGAGATCCCGGCGCTCTCGTCGACAGGATCACGTAGTACGCGTTGGTTCTCAAGTCG
This sequence comes from Vicinamibacteria bacterium, assembly GCA_963579735.1. Classification (GTDB taxonomy): domain Bacteria; phylum Acidobacteriota; class Vicinamibacteria; order Vicinamibacterales; family UBA8438; genus CAUZIB01. The sequence goes on from CAUZIB010000164.1 coordinate 381, forward strand.
AAGAATCCAGCTCAGCTTCTCATCGATTGAGGGCGGGGCGATCGGTGTGAGCGTCGGCTGTCCACCGCAACCGGCCACGCCGAGAACCATCATCGCGACACACCCTGTCGCGAACTGCCACATCCATCTTCGTCGCATCATCTAAAAATAGAACACCCGTTGAAATTCGCGGCATGATAGCACGCAGATTTCTTGTGAGAATCGACTGCTATACTGCGCACGATTGGACTACCGCTACATCGCCATCGAGGGTCCGATAGGCGTCGGCAAGACAGAATTGGCCCATCATCTCGGCGCGCGACTCGACGCAGCGATGGTCCTCGACGAGACGGACAACCCCTTTGTCGGGGACGCGGTCGGCGGACGATCCGGCGCGGCGTTTCAAGCACAACTGTTCTCCTTGCTCGCCCGACATCGCCAGCAGTCCGCGTTGCGGCAAACGAATCTCTTTAGCCAGGTCACGGTCTGCGACTACCTGTTTGACCGGGACAAGATCTACGCCTACCTCAACCTTGACGACAACGAGCTGTTTCTTTATCAGCGGCTCTATGACCTCTTGGCCGCCGATATTGTCGCTCCCGATCTCGTTGTGTATCTCCAGACTCCGACGAACATTCTTCGGCGACGGGCGCGACGATTCCGTCAAGGTCGAGCGGACCAGACGCTGCCTGACGACGACTATCTCTCCGAGCTCAACGAGGCGTACACCCATTTCTTCTATCACTACAACGCCACGCCTCTCTTGGTGGTCGAGACGTCCGAGATCGACATCGAGTGGGGCGAAGATGCGCTAAATGACCTTGTCAAACGTCTAGCCGACGTCGGGCGCGGCACTCAGTACTACGTGCCCCGCACATAGACAGGGCGTTTCCACGGAATCCGTAGCGAACACGACGCCTCTGAGGAGCCTCTACGGTGACAGACCCCGCACTCGACTACGTGTTCAGCCTCGAGCAACACGGCATCAAGCTGGGTCTCGACAACATCCGAATCCTCTGCGAGGCGCTCGGACATCCAGAGCGGGCGTTCAAATCAGTCATCGTCGCCGGGACGAACGGCAAAGGGTCGGTTGTCTCGATGCTCGAGACCGCACTACGGACCGCTGGTCTCCGGACAGGGTCCTTTACCTCACCCCATCTCACCGACCTGGCCGAACGGTTCGGCATCGGCGGTCATCCGGTGGCGCACGTCACCCTCGTTGACGAAGCGAAGGTGTTCCGCAAGACCGTGACGGAACTCATGGCTTCACGCGCGCTGGCCGCGCCCCCGACGTTTTTTGAGGCGACAACGGCGCTCGCCTTCATGCTGTTCCGTCGGGCAGAGGTGCAGGTCGCCGTCCTGGAAGTCGGCATGGGAGGACGCTTCGACGCGACGAACGTTGTGGCCCCCGTAGCCGCGGTAATCACCAATATCGACTTCGACCATCAAGAGTTCCTGGGTCAGACACTCCCTGAGATCGCATTCGAAAAGGCCGGGGTCATCAAACCGGGTTCGGTCATCGTCACTGGAGAGACCAAGCCGGCTCCGCTCGAAGTCCTACGTCGAGCCTGCGCAGAACGCGGCGTGACACTCATCGAAGCCTTGACCGGCATCGAGATGACGACCACGACGACACAGGGAGTCACGGAGCTTTCCCTGACAACACCGCACGACGCGTACCGACAGGTGCCTCTTTCGCTGCGCGGACGTCACCAGGTCGACAATGCCATCATTGCGGTGCGCCTGCTCGAGAATTTTCCATCGTCGTCCATCCCGCCTCAGGCCATCCACGCCGGCCTCGTGCACACATACTGGCCAGGCAGATTGGAGCTCATGCGACGTCGTCGACACGGCGACGACCCGTTTTCAGAGGAGGATGCACAGTGGGTCATGCTCGACGCGGCGCACAATGTCGCCGCCGCGCACGCGCTCAATATCTACCTCCAGAACATGCACCCCGGCGGCATTCCGCTCGTGCTCGCTGTCATGCGGGACAAAGACGCGGCAGGAATGCTCACCGCGCTCGAACCCTCGGCCAACCAAATAATCTGCACTGAGGTGGCAAGCTCGCGGGCCCGCCCGGCAGACAGCCTCGCGGTCCTTGCGCGTGAGCACTGCCCGAACGCGGTGGTTACTGTGGTTAGGCCACCAATCGCGGCGCTCGAAGCGGCGTGGAAAGAAGGCGATCTGGCATGTGCGGCTGGCTCGGTCTATCTTGTCGGTGAGCTCCGTGGCCTCACGACTCCTATCCGCACCCGGTCTGCAAGGTAGTATTTCCTCAATGAGTCAGTCGGTCGTCGCCGTCATTCTTGGTGGCGCTCTGTGGTTGGTGGTGACGGCGGTCGTTCAGGCTCAGCTGTTTCCGAGTCTCCCATTTGATTCCCGCCAGTTCACGTTCGAAGTCGTCAGCCAAGACCATCTGCGTCTCACCGGCGAGGTCGAGCTTACCGGCTCGGACGACGAATGGCAGTTTTTTGCCGACCGGGTCGACGTCCTCACGGACCAGCAGCTCCTGGTAGCGGAGGGCAACGTCGTCTATGTCGCCGAGGGCGTGCGGGTCGCGGCCGACCGGGCAGAGATCCGGCTCGAGGACCTGACGGGTACGTTCTACGCGGCCAGCGGGTCAGTCAACATGGGTGACGAGGTGGAACGGAGCATGTTCGGCACCCAAGAACCGGACCTGCACTTTTACGGGGAGACCATCGAGAAACTTGGACCCCGCGCCTACCGCCTCACCCGGGGCGGCTTCACCAGCTGTGTCCAGCCCACGCCGCGGTGGGAAATGACGTCGAGCTCGATGACCCTCAATCTAGACGAATACGCCCGGATGAGGAACATGGTGCTGTATGTGAAGAGCGTCCCAGTTTTCTATCTACCCGCCATGTTTTATCCGATCCAGGACGAGGGCCGGGCGACCGGCTTCTTGATGCCAACGTATGGGGCATCGACTTTCCGGGGTACGAGCCTCAGTAACGCCTTCTTTTGGGCCATTAGCCGGAGTCAGGACGCGACGTTCTTTCACGATTGGTTCACGGCGAGCGGACAGGGCCGCGGGGTAGAATATCGCTATATCCGCGGACCCGCGTCTCAAGGAAACCTACGCACATACTTTCTCAATGAAAACGAAACAGAGCGCAGCGGGGTAGTTCTCCCGGCGCGACGCAGCTTCGAGATTCGCGGCAATGCTCGTGAACAGATCTCGAGCAATCTCACCGCCCGAGCCAACATCAATTTCTTTTCCGATGTCACCGTCCAGCAGACCTTTCACAGCAACATCTTGGAGGCGTCGAATCGACAGCGCAGTATCAGCGGAAATGTTTCGGGCGTCTTCGGGGCCTACCAGGTCAGCGGCACCGTGGACTCGAACGAGACGTTTTTTGGGGACCGTTCTGCGACCCTGTGGGGCGGTGGACCACGTCTGAGCTTTGGCCAGGGACAAAAGGAGATACCGGGCACGCCGTTCTACTACTCCTTTGATACCGAGTACGTGCGGATGCTGCGCACTCGCACCGACAACCCCGGCGCCGTCGATTGCGAGATAGAGAATGTCGAGCCGTGCGAGTTCAAAATCGATTCTGGGCTCCATCGTCTCGACTTCTATCCCGTGCTGCAAATTCCCTTCACGCGCTGGCCGTTTCTGACCGTCAACTCGTCGCTCGCGGTGCGCTCCACATACTGGACGGAACGGATCGGTCCCGTCAGCGGCGAGCAATTCGTGGGGGGGATCGGTCGTAACTTCGTCGAATGGCAGTCTCGGGTCACCGGGCCTAGTTTTGTCAAGATTTGGGATACACCGGGCACGGACTATTCCGAACGGCTGAAGCATGTGATCGAGCCGTTTTTCACACTTCGCCGAGTGAGCAACATCGAGCAGTTCGACGCCATCGTCCAACTCGAAGGAATCGACTCGATCGTGGGCGGGGTCACCCAGTTTCAATACGGTGCCAATACTCGGATCTACGGTCGCGGGGGAAGCCTCGGCGACATCGCTCGGGAGATTCTGACTGTCTCGCTCAATCAGAGTTACTACACTGACGCTCGCGCCGCCCAGTTTGACCGGCAATTCCGCACAAGTTTCAATAGCAACGGCGCTAGTCGGAGCAACCTGACACCACTGTCTCTGACGGTTCGCAGCGCGCCGACCGATGCAATCAGTGCCTCTTTGCGCACGGAGTACGACACCACTTTCATGGCATTCCGGTCAATTAGCGCCGAGGGGAGCTACGAGACAGGCGGCTGGCTTTCAACGTCCGTAGGATGGAGCCAGCGTCGGTTCGTCGAAGGACTGCCTGGTTTTGATGACCCGGACCGACTCGACCACTATCTCAATTCATCCACGAGCATCCGGAACCTAGCCAATACGCTCGGCGGTGCCTATCAATTCAACTACGACATGCTTGGCGGCCAATTTCTGCAACAACGTCTTCTCATGTACTACAATGCGCAATGCTGTGGCGTGAGCGCCGAATATCAATCGTTCAATTTCAGCGGTCTGGGCCTGCGGCGGTCCCGCATTCCCGAAGACAAGCGGTTCAGCCTCACGTTTACGCTCGCTGGTCTTGGCACATTCGCTAACGTTCTGGGGGCGTTCGGCGTCGGCCAGGGTGGCGAGTTCTAACGACCCGGACAACGGAAGTTTCTCCTCTCAGCACCACCATCGCCCGTTCGACAGATACCCACAGGCGACACGGCAGGTGAGCCCTACGACACTCGTGACCGGCGCCACTGGGTTCGTGGGGAGCCATCTTCTGCAGCGTCTTGCGTCGTCGTCCGGTCCGCCGCTGGTCGGGTGGCGGCGTCGGCCTCGGCCGGAACGCCCCGGTGTCCCCACGCGGACATTTCCACCCGCGACAC
>CAUZIB010000165.1:0-4979 GCA_963579735.1 Vicinamibacteria bacterium
CGAGGCACGCGTCACCCGAGAGATCCCCCTGTGGATGTTCGATGCGGTGCGGTGCGCGCGGATGGCGCGCACGTCGCGGCCGCAGGTATGTTGGGAACGGTGCTCAACGACGTCGCCGTCCCCGTCACCCTGACGGTCACCGTCAACTTCCAGCTGGGGTAAATGGGCGCTTCCCTGACGGAGGATACCCGGGCTGCGGCTCAGGTGAAGCAGAGTGAGGGGGACGACGTGCATACACGCCACAGCGTAGGTCACGCGATCGGCGGCGCGCAGTGTCGCCTGCGTCCCGGATTCAGCGAGAGAATTGGGAATTCGAGACCCACAGCTAAGGATGAGGTCGTCGTAACCCAGCCGTGGCCCACGATGTTGATCCCGGACTTCCGATGCACCGACGCGGCACGGCTTCTACTGAGGCGGCTGCACTACCTCTATCCGGACATCGTCTGGACCGTTGACGAAGGCGATCCGCGCTGCGGTTGGGCTGGTGATGTCCCGTGCCTCCATGGTGACCTCGACACCCTTCTCTCTCATCTCGGCCAACGCGTCGTCGAGGTTGGGGAAGGAGAAGCCCAGGTGATCGACCGCCCGACCCTGGGTTCCGTCAACCTCTTCCTCTGTTCCGCTCACGAGCAGCCAGATGTCGCCGTACAGGATGGCGTCCAACCGATCGAGCATCCTGGCGCGCTCGCCGCCAAACACGTTCTCATACCAAGCCAGCGTCTCGGCCGGCTCCCGACTCGCGAGATGGATGTGATGGAAGCCGAGATACGCGTCGTGCTCCACGAGCTCGATTCGCGAACCCCACGGATCGACGAGAAAGGCGATCTTGAAGAGCCCCGGGATATCGCGAACCGGTCCTTCCAGCTCGACGCCTGCCGCCGCGAGCTCTTGCGCCTTGGCGTCAAGATCGATGAAAGAGAAACCAATGTGGTTCACGGAGCTGCCGACACTGCCGCCTGTGGGCTCACGCGCAGAGAACAAGAAGACGGTGTCGCCGCACTGAGCGGCATTCGAGCGCCCCTCCACCGCGTCACACCCCATGTGCGCGACATACCACCGTGCCCCGGCATCGGCGTCGGGCGCGGTGAGGTGCATGTGATGGTACTCGGATGCAAAAGCCGGGCTCGAGATGAGGGCGGCCACCCCCGTGGCCAGAACACAGACGCACGATTTCATGATCACGTTCGCTTCTCCTTGTCGGGATCTACGCAGGCAACATCCAGCACACGCGAGAGCAACAGATCAGATGCGGGTCACGTTCCGGATACCGGGTCACTGTATACCGGTCTGACGAGTCTCATACGCACTATCGAAGGTTTGCGGGCGCGATCCTTTACCGTCTGGGATTTTCGGAATCCCGTGAATGACTGTCGCCTAGTTCGACACCTAACCTGGTTCGACGCCTAAGAGGAGGCAGCGCGGGTCCGGTGGTTGACGGACTCGACGCAGACCCGCACCAAGTAGACGGGCGTTCAGAACGCCGCGACCAAGTAGAACGGGTAAGCGTGCTGAGTAAAGCGCCACTCGGCTCCTCCCCTGATCTCCCAGGTGAACGCGTAGGGAAGCAGCGACGCGGCGAGCACTATCAACAAGAATCGTCCGTCTGAAGACCGCAGCATGAGGCCCAGACCCACGACGGCGGACCAGGACAGCCAGCGGCCGAGGCCCGGCCACCAGGGCTCGAACCCCCTCCACTTGTTCGCAAACGGGTAGGTGGTCATGCCGACCGCAAACACCTCGACCATTCTTAGCGGATCTTCCGCGACCATCGCACCGATGTACCGTGTCGCACTGTGATCCGACTGCGGAGACATACCTTGCCTTGATTGATAGAACTCGGTGTGCTGGTTGATCGCATAGAACGGGTCTCCGAACTGCCACCAGCAATTGAGCAGGTACGGCGCGGTTACGACCGTCATGGTGAGCACCGCCAAGGCGAGCAGCCGTCGCCGCGCGCGGTCAGCCCGGTAGACGATGGCCAGGACGCCGAAGCCCGCCAGGAGGAATGACAGCGACGTGATGCGGGTGAGGCAGGAGAGGCCACCGAGAAGCCCAGCCGCGACCGCCGTATGATAGGTCGTGTCACGATAGCAGCGCACCAGCGCGTAGGTCGACAAGACGACGCCAAAGGTAAACGCATCGTCGCGCCACCCGTTGCCCCCCCAGGAAATCACATCTCGCTCGATTGCCATCGCGAGCGCGGCGCCCAGGCCTACCCACTGCGAGAACACATAGGACCCAAGAAGCCAGGTCGCCCAGACACCGAGAACGGAGAACAGGGCGGACGCGAAGCTTACGGCAATAGCTTGCTGGTCCAACAGCCAGAGCCACACCTTGGTCACGAATGGGAAGACCGGTTCCCGGACGTGCGCCCCGTAGAAGGACTCCATCTCCTTCGCAAACCGGATGTAGTTGATGGGATCGCCACCCACATAAGGGTGGTCGACTGGTCTCCATCCGAGCGCAGATTGCCACGTCTCGAATCGGTCGCTCGCGTTCTGAAGCGCTTGCGCCCAACGCGGTTGCTCCAGAGGTCCATATCTGGTCGTAATGGCATCGATCCGAAGAAGTGTCGCGTAGGCGACGATGGAGAGGGCGACACCGGCACACACCATCGGCGAAATAGTCCGCACCGAGTCGAAGAAGGAATGCGCTCGGGAAGTGATGCGCGACCAAGAGCGTGGCGGGGCTTGGACCAGCGCCAGTACCCGATGACCCGCGATGCCAACCAACATGACACCAAAGGCACTCCACACGATGAACGCCGCGCGCTGCGATACCTTGGCCGCCAGACCTACGCGGACGGACGCGGCGGTGGGCTCCGTAGGAAAGAGCGAGTAGGGATCCAGCGGTCCGGGCATTCTCCCGTCTGACGCAACTTGCAGATTGAGCCGGCTTGCCCCTCGGTGCTGCTCGTAATCCCATTGGAACGTGCGCGGCCCTGCGTCGAGAGCCCTAGTGGCCGATGCCGTACTCATACCGAGCGTCGGACTGCGTTCGACCATCGCGACGCCGTCTATCGTCAAGAGCGCTCGGTCGTCGGCGCCGAGAAAGAACTCGTAGGTGCCGTCCGCGGGAGTCCGACCAGATGCCGCTCCATCTGATGCTGAAGAGTCGTCGGGGTAGCGTGTCGTCCCGGACGAGCAGGCTCAAATCCACTACCGCGGTTGTTGTACGTTGGACAACCTCGCCAGAAAAATCGGGCGGCAAGAAGACGATCTGAGTAAGGCCGCCGTCAGCTTTGACGTGTTGGTGCAACGCGGTCGACACCGCTGTGAGCGATCCACCGAGCAAGAGTAAGCTGACAATCGAAGCTTTGACCGAGCGAGACACGGTGTGGCCCTTAGACTAGCGCGACTGAAGTCTCCACTACCATACGGTCCCAGCAATCGTCGAGGACGGCGAGCTTTGCCGCCGCAAGGTATTCCTGGAATGTGAGATGCCAGAACTCGACCTGCCCTTCCGTCCGTCCGACCAGGACCCGGCTGTAGAACTCCTCTTCATCGGCGGGTTCAACGACCCGCCCGGTCACGAGAGATCCATCCGGCATCTCGATAGTGACCTCGGTGCCCGATTCCATGGCGTCCGGTGACGAGCCTCCGCAACCCGCGGCGAGCGCCAGGGCGCTCAGAACGACAACACGGCCCCCTCGCAAAGATAAGTATGGTGACTCCAAGGTTACTTTAATGGGCAATGCGGACCCGTTGGGTGTAGCGGGCGACCAACCGCCGAGTCTCATCGAATGGCGGCGCCTCCTGGGCGACTCACGGCGTCATACCGCGTGTTCGCTTCTGTCACTCCCGGCATGTGCCGATCCCCCCATTTGCAGATGCTCGCGAACACCGGATGGATGGTTTACCCGAGCTCGGTGATCTCATACTCGACACGCGGCGGAATCTCCTCGTAGAACGTTCGTGTGACCACTCCGTCTCGTTCCAATTCGCGGAGACGCTTGGTTAGCATTTTTTGGGTGACGTCGGGGATAGCGCGACCCAGCTCGGAGAAGCGCATCGCCCCTTGGAACACCAGGCAGAACACGATAGCCGGCTTCCATTTGGCTCCCATGACCGCGAGCGCCTGTTCCACGCAGTCGACGAGTGCTCGTTCTTTGGGTCTCATTGAGAAACTCAGTATCTATTTAGGTGCCTTATTGACGTTACATTCTGAGCATATTAAGTATGCCTACCACGCCCGCCTGATTGCTGATCGTCGTCGTAAACCCAACCGGCCGTGGCCGTAAACGCAACTGAGCTTGCCGTAGAGACAACCGGTCTTGGGTAGTCAAAGGAAGAGATTGTTCGATGATCAAGACTCCACCGATGTACTCGATCACGTATCACAAGCCGGAGAAATTCATCCGGCTGACCTGGCTCTCGGGGACTAACGGTATGACGGATGACGATTTTCGAGAAACGCTCGAGGTGTTCTCTGAGAGCGCGTTGCAGCATGGCGCAGAACGCATGATCATCGACGTGCGCGAGTTCACGCACCGACCATCGGCGGAGGTCCTGGCCTGGCGGGATGACGTGACGGTGGCCAAATACAACAACGCGGGGATCAGACGGCAAGCGTGGATTTGGCCGGGCGATGTGTCGAGTATGAAACCGAGCAGCGACGGCCGCAGCTACGAAGAACGATACTTCTCGAGCGAAAACGACGCGCTGGGCCGCAACGCACGACGGACCTGGCGAGAACGGGATAGCCCGAGGCTCCACCGCGAGGCTTTGGTCGATTTGTTCAACTCCGTCCGTGACGGCCGGCGACGGGCGTGTGCGTCAGACGACGCCGCCGGACTGCGACTCGACGTGCTAGACCGCCTCCCCGACCCAGACTTCGCATTCGCCGGGAATGTCCTACGTTCACTCGCCGGTTGCGGTGGCCGTCCTCCTCGCGCAACTGGCCACCCAGACGGCCTACTTACCCTATCAGCCCGTGGTGAAAGTCCCGCTGCATTCGACCGTCGCTGAATCCGTCTGACC
>CAUZIB010000166.1:0-4866 GCA_963579735.1 Vicinamibacteria bacterium
GGTATCGCTGGCAGCCGGCAACAGGTGGCGCACCCGCCCCGCGTCCCAGTCTTGGGCGACAGGTGGGGACGCCTGCGCCGCGAGCGCATCGAGCGGCAGTGGGCGAAAGAACGCTGCGCCCATCGCCCCAGCCGTCCCCGCTAGAAATTTTCTTCGGTCGAGATGGTCAGGCTTACTCATGATGGGTAACTATAGACCCGTCGTCGGTGCCAGCCGCGACACGCCACGGACACGCGGACTATTCGAACGGGAGGATGACAGATGAGTCGCAGGTTATTGACGGGCGGACGTATCGTGGCTTTGACTGTCGCGTCGTTCGCATACTTCCCGACGACCGCGGTCGCGCAATCGTCGGACACCTTTGTCCCCGTGACCGACGCGATGCTTCAGGAGCCCGATGCCGATGACTGGCTGATGTGGCGGCGAACCCTCAACGGGTGGGGTTATAGCCCTCTCGAGCAGATTGACCGGGATTCGGTCGGCGACCTGCAACTGGTCTGGTCGCGGGGGCTTGCGGACGGGAGCAACCAAGGGACCCCGCTCGTCTACGACGGCGTCATGTATATGCCAAACCCGGGCGACACGATACAAGCGATTGACGCGGTCAGCGGTGACCTCCGGTGGGAGTATCGTCGGTCGCTGCCGGAGGATCTCTACGAACACGTCACGCGTGGCCTCAGTCAGATCAATCGGAACATAGCCATCTACGGTACGCAGATCATCGACACGAGCGCCGATGACTACGTTTTCGCCCTCGACGCCACGACGGGTGACCTGGCGTGGGAGCAAGAGATCCTCGACTACACGACGCTCCCTGCTCACCAATCGTCGGGCCCGATCATCGCCAACGGAAAAATTATCTCGGGTCGAGGATGCATGCCAGAGGCAGGTCCCGACGCGTGTGTCATCACGGCCCACGACGCCATCACCGGTGACGAGCTCTGGCGGCGACGCACGATCCCCGCGCCGGGTGAGCCGGGTGACGAGACATGGGGTGGCATTCCCGACGAAGACCGACGACACGTCGGGGCGTGGATGGTCCCAAGCTATGACCCCGTCCTCAATCTCATCTATATCGGCACGTCGGTGACGTCACCGGCGCCAAAGTTTCTGCTGGGCGGTGTCAATAACACGCATCTGTATCACAACTCCACACTAGCGCTCGACGCCGACACCGGGGAGATCGCGTGGTATTACCAGCATCTGAACGACCACTGGGACCTCGACCATCCGTTCGAGCGTCTGCTGGTCGATACCGCGGTCGCCCCCGCCGCAAGTGCGGTCAGTTGGATCAACCCGCGGATTCAACCGGGAGAGGAGCGGCGTGTCGTCACCGGTATTCCCGGCAAGACCGGTATCGTCTACACCCTGGACCGGGAGACGGGCGAGTTTCTCTGGGCGACCCCGACCGTGACCCAAAACGTCATCAATAGCATCGATGGCGCGACCGGCGCGGTTGCCGTGAACGCCGAGGTTGTCTTTACGGGCGAGGGTCAAGAGGTTATGGCCTGTCCGACCTGGCACGGCGGGAAGGATTGGGAAGCGGGTGCGTATAGCCCGGTGACCAACACGATGTATTTTCCGCTTCGTCACACCTGTGGTCGAATGGTGGCCACAGCCGATGTTGGCTGGTATGCCCTCACCGTTCGAACGCAGCTCACCCCAGGCGTCCGACAGCTAGGAACCATCCAGGCGATTTCGGTGGAAACAGGTGAAACACGATGGACTCATGACCAACCTGCGTTCCCCATGTCGCTCGTGGCGACCGGGGGCGGACTGATCTTCGGAGGCGACGCGAACGGCCGTTTCAAAGCCCTCGACCAGGACACCGGCGAGGTGCTGTGGGAGGTAAACATTGGCTCGCCGGTCACCGGCTTTCCCGTCAGCTACGCGGTAAACGGGCGGCAATATGTCGCCGTCAGCACGGGCCGGTCACTGAACACAGGGGCCTTGGGCCGTCTCACCCCGGAGCTTCGTCCCAGCACCGGCAACACCTTATTCGTCTTCGCGCTGCCCGTCACCAGGTAGCGGACTGTCGAAGCGACCGGGGCATCCGACAGCGCTGCGATGGGTGACCTTGGCCTGACGGAGCTACCGTCTCGCGTCCTGCAGTCGGGCATCCGGTGGGCGGTTCTTAGGTTCCCCCGACTACGTCTGCGTATGGTAGGCGTGCTCGACTCGCTCTACCGGGTGGTCTTGTTTCCGTTTCGACGGCCGCGGAGTCGAGGCGTGGCCGAAGAGCAGCAGGAGCTGGTAGGCCGCACCGCCCCCTACAACGAGGCGGCGGAGCGCTATTACGCCGAGTACCCCGACCCGTCGTTCCTGCTGAACAAGCCATTTGGGGAACCACGAGCCTTTGCCAAGCATCTCATTGACCTCGGCACGCTCGTAGCGGCGACGCGATTGCGACCGGGTGATACGGTCATGGAGTTCGGCGCGGGCAGTTGCTGGGTCTCGCATTTCCTCAATCGATTCGGTTGTCGTACGATCGCCGTAGACGTCTCCCCCACCGCCCTCGCCCTCGGCAAGCGGCTGTTCGAGAGTGACCCTCGCACCGACTGGTCGCTGGCCCCTCAATTCTTACCCTATGACGGCCACACGATCCCCCTTGACGATGCCGTGTGTGACCGAATCATCATCAACGACGCGTTTCATCACATTCCCAATCAACGAGAAATACTCGGCGAGATGCTTCGACTCCTGGGCCCCGATGGGATGGTCGCGATGTCCGAACCCGGCGCGGGACATGGCGATTCCCAGAGCAGCCTGGCCGAGACCGCGGCGACGGGCGTCCTCGAGAACGAGCTAGTGGTCGAAGACGTCGCGGCGCTCGCGGAAGCCGTTGGCTTTCACGCGGCACACATTGTCCCCACGAGCCCGCTCGCTCGTCATGAGATCCCGGCGCGAGACCTCGGACGCTTCACCGGTGGCAAGGGTTTCGCCTCGTATTGGCATGCACTGAGCGCCGGTCTCACAGTGCATCACTACATTCTTTTGTACAAAGGCGGGACCCAGCCGACCACCGCTCGCCCGAGCCAGGTCGTGTCTACGGTGGAGATCATCCGACCGACTGAGCGTGTCACCCTCCGGATGAATGAGACGTTACGGGTCACCCTCAAACTGACGAACCGGGGCGACACTCGCTGGCTGGAAACAGGGGCCGGCGACCGGCGTCGAGGCTGGACGCGGGTGGGTGTGCACCTGTACAACGCGGACGCTCCCACGCACCCCGTGAATTTCGATTGGTTCCGTGCGCCCCTGGGAACGGATGTCGACCCTGGTGAGACTCTCACGCTCGACTTAGCGCTCCCGGCGCTCCCGCCCGCCGGAAACTATCTGCTCACGTTTGAACCGGTGATCGAGGGAATGGCGTGGTTTTCAGAACTTGGCACGACCCCCGCCCGCCTAACGGTGACCGCAATGTGACCGAGTGACCCAGCGGCGAAGATGACGAGCGTATCGCAGACGTGAAGCCCGAAGGCGCGTCGCGCGAGTGCTCGGCGGGAGAGCCCGCCCGGCACCGCCACAACCGCCCCACGACACGCCGGCCGCTACACTGAACCAGTGTCGTGGGACGGGGCGAAAGCCGCGCTACTACATCGTCTTGATACGAACGTTGCGGAACTTGACCGTGCCAGCTCCATACTGCAAAGCGATCGGGCCAGACGCAAACTGCGTATCCTCTACATCCACCATCTCCTCACCATTCAAGGTCACCTGAATACGGGCGCCTTGGGCAACGATCTCATAGGTGTTCCACTGCCCGCCCGTATTGATCACGCTGGCGGGAGCGGCGATATGCACAATGCCGCCGGTGCGATAGGTTTGGTCGGCACGGGTGTCATAGATATTGACTTCATACGAATTGCGGTCGGTCACGCTTTCCGCGTCCGCGCAGCGGATGAAGATGCCGCTATTGGCTGGCTCGTCGACCCAAAACTCGAGACTGAGTGAGAAATCTCCATAAGATTCGGGGGTCACCAGGAAACCGCTCCCGCTATCCGCCTGCACCGCGCCGTCCGCCAGCGACCAGTTGGCGTCGCCGATAGGATTCCATCCGTCTAGGCTGGAGCCGTCAAACAACGTCGTCCATCCGTCGTCTTGCGCCGACACGCTGGTCCCCACGAGCATGCTGCCCAAGCCGATTCCCAACACTGCAACTACCATCGCGGTCATACGCTTCATAGTGTCTCCTCGAGAGAATGGTTCTGTTTCGTAGAGAATGGGTTCTTCGCCGACGCAATCCACTGGTTAGTCGCCGCCAAGATGCTAGCAGCCCGGGGGAGAAATCCCGCTGCAGTCGACGCTGGAATTTCACCACGGGCTGCTAGGGTACCGTCAACGCAACCAGCTCACCTTGGTAGGCGCCGCCCCCAACCGCTAGCACAAGATACTGTTTTCCCTCGTGCATGTAGGTCATTGGTGACCCGGTCTGCGCCGCTGGTATCTCCACCGCGCCACGCTCCTCTCCTGTCTCCTTGTCATAGGCGCGAAGCATCGCGCCACGCGCGCCAGACGGGGTCGTGAACACCCCGCCTTCCCCGCTGATGACGAGGGTTCGCGTCGTGAGCGTGCCTATCCCGCCGGAGCTACCGCCAGCCCCCCCGGGTCGGCCCGTGCGGGGAATATCCAGCCCCTGGAGGTCGGGGTGATTCCGGACAAAATCTGGCGTCTCGCCGTGCGCAATCTGCCAGACGATCTCCCCGCGATTCAAGTCGATGGCGGTAATCCTTCCCCATGGTGGTTTCATCAGGGGGAGGCCTCTCACAGTGAGCCGCTGGCCACGCCCGTTGACATAGTCCATGTCGGAGCGATCCGGGTCATGGACCAACCCGAGGGCCCGAGACAGCGTGTGGGAATACAGAT
>CAUZIB010000167.1:0-4626 GCA_963579735.1 Vicinamibacteria bacterium
AGGAGATCTTCGAGATCTCGGCAACTCAGGCCGAAATGGTGGTACAGCCAGACCGCGTGACTGATGATGTCAGGGGGACATCGGTAGCCGCGATAGCTGGGCGGCTGGCTCGTCATCGGCCTACTCTCACACCCGCAGCCTCAACTTGACAAAGCCCCGTGAACCGCTTGCGGCACTGATCCAAGAGGTTGTGCAGGAGCTGACGTAGTGGGTTTGACCGAGTCCGTGGTCGAAGACGCCGCCCACCCGCGTGAGCCGTAATTCCTCACATTGAACCGCCCGCCAGCCAGCGGTAGGACCGGGGTCTACAGCGACAGCGTCATGACTGAACCAGAGACGGACCGTCCTGAGGAAGTGCTTGAGTAGCTGCAGGCTCTGGCGGAAGCCGGTGATTCCGACGCGCAGTACAACCTCGGGGTCAGGTACGACACCGGCCGGGGTGTCCCGCAGGACTACGCCGAAGCGGGCGTAGGCTGTGGAGCAACGCTCCTGTGGCATCTTCGCGGCTCATTTGGGCACCTTTGAACGGCCAGTCCCTGTGCTACTTGCTACAATGCGCTGGTTCGCCCTGACAACCCACCGGAACTCAACTGGGACGAAGTGATATGCGCGACTCTCGACAAGGAGAAATGATGCAAAAGTTGACTTGTGGTGTCGGATTCTTGGTGATTAGCGCTGTCAACATTTCCTGGGCTCAGGGACCGGGAATCATCGATCCCGTACGTTCAGTCTCGGTCCAAACACATCTCTGCACGCTCAATGCGGGCAAGACCATGGCCGACCTGAATGACGCTCAGCAGGGATGGCGCGCCGCAGTGGAAGCAGGCGCATACAATGGCCTAAGCCTCCAACTAACGCCGCGTTACGTCAGCGGTCCCACATTGGACGTCATCTGGCTTGACTACCTTCCTTACGACCAGTTAGCACAGTCTTCGGAGTGGTGGGACGACAACGCGCAGGATTTCACCGCTGCCATTCTTGAGGTCGTTTCATGTCGGGTGTCACTGAATACCAACAATCTCAGGTATTTTAATGACGCTATTCCGGAAGATGGCACTGGGTTTTTCCTTTGGGATTGGTGCACCCGGCTGGACGGAGTCACCAATGCTGCAGTAGCTGCTCGGCAGGACGAGTTCTTCCAAGGACTAAGCGAAGCTGGTCCTCGTGGCGCCTGGTCTCTGATGTTTCCATACTTTGGCATGAGGGCTGAAGATAGATTGGGGGAATTTGCCCACACGATAATGCTTCCAGACTGGACGGCCCTTACTGCCGTCCATGAGAATTGGGCGATGGGTGGTTGGCGGGGTCGTGTTGCCTTTGAGGACAATTTTGCACAGTGCACTGGTCTGAACGTCTATGACTTGACCGTCACGAACCGTCCACACACGCCGTGGGTGGAGTAGCGTAGTCACGGGAAGGAGGCAGGCCATCGTCTGATGGTCTCTTCTCTTCCTCGGGTCGCCGACGCAGTCTCAAAGGTGCCACAGGGGTAAACCGTCGTCGTCGCCGGGAGCGAGAGGGTCAGGACGAATCACCGTCGCGATACACGGTGCACGACGTCGCGCACAGATGGGACTGGAGAGCTTGCCCGTCCGGTCCAGGTGTCGTCACTTTGACATTGTCATAGCCGAAACAGCGCCGCGCGGCGAACCACTCACGCGACCTCCTCTGACCTTCGGCGCGTTGCTGTGGGGTCTCACCCTGCACGTTCCTACTCACACACGGTGCCGTCATTGTCGCGGTCGGTCATATAGCGATACGCGGGGTGGCCACGCCTCACCGGCGCAATGCCATGCCGACGCGCCTCGGCACAGGTAATCCGTCCATTGCCGTTGTCGTCGTACTGTCGTAGCGCATTTGAGTCAACGGACCGTGGTGGCTGACGCGTTTGACGAGACGGACGGCTTCCGCCGCCGGACTCGCACACGATGCCATCGCCATCACCGTCTCGCATGTAGGGATAGGCTGGATGGTCACGACGCACGGGGGCAATGCCGTGCGTGCGGGCTTCCTCGCAGGTGATCCGACCGTTGCTGTTGTCGTCCCACTGTGCGACCTCAGCAGGTAACGTGTCTGACTGCCCGCTAGCATTGATGGGGGCCGCCACAGGCGCGCCACCACGGACAAGGGTTGTCGATGCGCAGGACACCAGCACCTGGTCCAGGGCGTTGGCCTCACGGCGATCAATCGTTAGGCTATATTTCTGGCGGACGCGCACCACTCGGTCGGCAAACCAGCATTGGTTGCGATCCGGGACCCATGCGGCTGCGTCACGGTCGTTCTTCTGTCCACGATTCACGTCCGGGCTCGCAAGGGTTAGATTCAGGAGGTCCGTGGCGAAGCGCCGGCGTATCTCCGGTGTGGCCGCGCACAACCCGCTGTCATGCGCTTCCGACCGCGCCACGATATGTTCGATGTCGGTCTCCCGTCGGCTCGCAAACGTCCGTCCCGTATACGGGCTCCAAATCCCCCCAAGGCTCTCGATAATCCGCGCTTCAATCGACTGCGGGTAGGAATAATCAGAGGCTCGGTAGGGGCTGCAGCGTGACTCTGGGGCCACGCGAAGACCGCGCCAGTTCTGGGCCACCGCGGAGTTTGCACCCCATAATAGAAAGGTGGCCGCGAGCAACACTCGGAGGGTCAGGGGCTTCACGGCAAGTCAACGCAGGAGTCGTAGTTGTTTGGCCGGCAGCGCCCTAAGCGGCCAAGGGTCTTAGCGAGTCCGACCACGAACCCGTACTTGGAGAATGCCAGAATCGCGTGCCTTGAGCACGTCGGCCAGAACCTGCACCTCATGCTGCGGCGCTGAAGGTGTGGAGACAGCCGAGATTGGAACAGGCGAATGCCGGCGATTGCCAGGCGAGTCATGGCTACACTTGGTGAACCACGTCTTCGGACTTCACAGCCCGAGAGCCACATTCCGGACACTGACCGGAGAGATTGTCTGGCTTCTTCATAAAGAGAGAAGACAGCCCACAAGTCATAATTGCGCACCCCATTCACTGCGTTGACGCTCCGATTTCTATTGCGGACTCTGTGATGTCTACCCAGCGTTTGGGCCAACCGGTGCAGACCCCAACAACAACAGGGCGGAGGCCGCTGAAACGAGTGGAATCAGGCGCATAATCTATCCTCCCATGCTTCGAATTCCGTCTTCATCGTTTCCTCTTGGCCTCTTCCGGCTTGAGCGTGGGTGTAGGTTGAGGCCGCCGCCGTGCCATGGATCGGAGTCGTGAAGTTCGGCGGGTTGCGGACGCCGCCGGCTTTTCGCTTGAGACTCAAGTCGAACCACAGGCTTACCCTGCTGGCCTGGATTTCCGATGCGCCTGAGCCGAATGGCACCTTTATACACCCGAAGGCCGGGCGAGCCCACGAAACTTTCTTCGTCGCACAACCGTTCAGGTTCGGAGAGTGCCACCTCATCATCCTGCGCGGACCGGCCGCACCAAGGAATCGGACAACGGATCCCGAGTCAGCAGAGGCTCCGATCAGGCCGAGCCGGGGCGGCAGGGTCGTGGCGTTTCTGGTCCTAGGCGGTCTCCACCACGACTAGCGACGGGCGGCGTGAAGGCATCTCAAGGTCGCGGATGACCGAGGTAGCCAGCACGACCGCCTCCTGCGTCGAGCCACAGTGGCCACGTGGCGCCGTTCAGCGAGATGAGCCACCACTCGCGCGCAGAGGCCCGTCGAGCACGGCCAAGCCACGGTCTAGCCACTCGGCGTCGGGGAGACCATGGCCCTGCCCTTCGATGGAGAGATACTCGAACGTCCGAAAGTCGCTCTGCTTGATGACGTTCCACAGGCTGGGCACATAAGTGGCGACGGTGTCGGCCGTCCCCTGCACGATGGCGTGCCGGGAGCGGTCCCGGGCGAGCTCGAGCACCGAGTCCGGCGGTTTGCCGATCGAGGCCGGCAGGAACCGGCCCGCCCGCCGCGGCGTGGGCTCGTACCAGTTCACCCCCGCAAAGTAGAGGCCGCCGGTGAAGCGGTCGGAGTGGAAGAACGCCACCGTGCTGGCCACGCGGGCGCCACCCGAGTGGCCCGAGATGTAGATGCGATCCGGATCGATCGTGTATCGTCGTGTCGCTAGATCGATCGACTCGAGCGCGACGGCCGCGCGCCAGAGGGTGGAGACGCGGTTCCCCGCCTCGTTCGGCCCCACCCAAATCAGACGGTTTTCCTCCAGCGTCTCCTGCCAGTTGCCCGGAATGCTCCCCTGGTCCCTCGGCGAGATGAACACGAACAGACCGTGCGGCTCGCCCTCAGCCGCCGCCGTCGGTGCGCTGACCACCCAGGTGTGGCCATTCTTACCGTTGACGATCGTACCGTGCGCGTTGTTCTCGAGTCGATGGAGCTCGGCCGCAAGCCGGGTCTTCCCACCGTTACCACCGAATGGGTCACCGTCGGCCTCGAGGTGTCCCTCGAGCACCTCTATGTAGTTGGCTTTCGCCACGCCGGTCGCCGCAATCGTGTATGTCCCCATGTAGGGCGTCAGGTCGTCGGCGGGCACCGGTCCGGACGGCGGCTCGACCTGGGCGCGGACGAGCACGGGGAGTAAGGCAATGGCGAACGCGGCGACCGTGGGAGCATGGCACATCAATCGATCTCCGATTCACACGCCGAGCG
>CAUZIB010000168.1:0-4624 GCA_963579735.1 Vicinamibacteria bacterium
ACCGGTCAAGTCGCCGACACCATCGAACTCGACGGCAAACCGTCGGACCTATTCGCGCTCCAAGACGCGCTGAGCGTTCAGCTCGCGGAGGCGGCCTCGGCATACCAAACCGATCACCGCTCGGACCGGGACCCCGCCTCTAGCGAGAACCAGATGATCGGTGAGTCGCCACACCCGCGAACGCAGTCGTTGGGAACGTCCCCTGCCATGGCGCCGCGGGAGGAGCCGTTCTTGACGGGCGGACAGACCGGGTTCGCGGTAGCGCCGACCGCCATCATTGACGGGCCACCGCCCCCGATCGTGGCGCTGATCAGCAGGTGGACGAAGAGCCCGGTCCACGCCGATGGGACACCCACCATGTTGCCGATCATGGGGAGCATCCCCATCAGGGGCGGTTCTGAGGGGCGGCCGGAGGAAGTTGACCCGGAACGACTCAGGGCTCGGCAGACGGTGAGCCATCGGTGGGGGCGCGGTCGCATCGGGAAGGTGTGAAGACGATGGCGGTCACGCCGACGTTAGAACCTGAGCCGCCCGCGCGAGTGGGCTGCCCACGGGAGGATGAGATGCCGTACACGCAGCGTGAGTTATTCGAGGAGTCGTCACCGACCCTGTCACGACCACACACTTCGCTGCATCGAGCTCGCGAGCGAGTTTGCGACGCCAGGAGGTGCCGGCGCCGATCAGGAGGAGCCTGGCGCCGCCAACGTCAGCACCTCCTGTCGGTCTCGAATTCGTTGTCAAGCCGCCACTGGGAGCTGCACGAGACCCCGGCAGTGGGACGCCCAACGCACCTGGTCAAGTTCGGCGCGGGGCACCACACGTCCGCCCGCGAAGCCCAACGGGGTCTGACCTTCCAACGACGCGTGACTCCGTGCTTCATTGTAGTAAGCCTCAAACTCCGCCAGCTTCTGTTCCAGATCGCACCCGTTCCAGAACAACACCTGGTCCAGGAACTCTCGCCGGATCGTTCCAATCAGCCGTTCCACAAACGGGTGCGATACTGGCACATCGGGCACCGTCTTGATTTCGTCGACCGCCAACACCCGAAGGTTGGCGGTCCACCGATGCGCCTCGAACAACGGATCGTGATCCGTGCTCAGATAGCAGGGCGCACCCTGCCCATAAATAGCGACGTTGAACATGCGGCAGCGATCGGGCGCATCGACCGCGCCCCGGTGCACCCCGAAGCCGACGATCCGCCGCGTGAACTGGTCCATGACCACGAGCACCCAGTAGCTCCGGAGCACGATGGACTCACAGCGAAACAGGTCCACGCTCCAGAGGCTGTCTATGGAGTGGCCGATGAACCACAGCCAGGATGGCCCTTGTCCGCCTGGAGCCGGTCGATAGTACTTCGCCAGTGCGCGGTGCACGACGTTCTTGTCGATGTCGACGCCGAACGTCCGGGAGATGATCCGCGCAATCCGAGGGCACCCAAACCGAGGATTGCGTGACTTGAGCTCGACGATGGCCCGGATGAGCCTAGACATCTCCTAACGCTGGGATCG
Source organism: Vicinamibacteria bacterium (assembly GCA_963579735.1). Taxonomy (GTDB): domain Bacteria; phylum Acidobacteriota; class Vicinamibacteria; order Vicinamibacterales; family UBA8438; genus CAUZIB01. The sequence goes on from CAUZIB010000168.1 coordinate 1,509, forward strand.
TCACGTTTAGATCAAGTTTTTGGTCGAGGAGATGTCGATGGCCCCGCGCGGCGGGGCCAAAGAAAAAGCAAGCCTGCTAGCAACGCGGCGCCTTTCTTCGGTTTTGCGCGTCGACTCGGCGGTTTGAGGCGCAGCTCTCACTGCCCGTGGAAAAAGTAGTGCCCACGAAGAGATAGATCGAGCGTGTGATCGTCGTCGAGGGCGCAGGTGTAGTGGGCAGTCGATTACGGACTGACGGCCATGGCCTTGTCCTCTACGCGCTGCCCACCCAAGATTCCGGACATGCTGTGATTTCCCTCATGGCACGCATACTCGTACATCGGCACGTCGGTTCGCCGCAGCGGGATCGACGCTGTCCACGGTCGTGTCCACGTCTCCGGGTCCGTCACCGTGTATTGGTAATCAAGCGTGTCCGCATCAACGCGAGTGAAACGCTCGACGAGCGTCAAGCTCGTGGACGAATTCCTCCACCTTCTCTCGTCGGCGAAGTTCGAGGTCTCGACGACCAGCGTGTCGCCTTCCCAATGGCCACGCGCGTCCCCCGACCACTGCCGAATGCCGGCCGGGAGTGGAGGTCGCCCGTCGAGCGGCACGACCCGAACGGTGTGAACCATCTCGGTCAGCAGCACGACCTGGTCCGGCGTCTGGAAGATCTGCAGGTTCTGGTTGTAGCCGCCGGGATTGAGGGGTGGGCCCGCGTTGAACCCCAAGAGGCACCGATCCGAGGTGCTTCGGTCCAGCCAGGAGTCAGACGGGTGCTCCTGACGATACGCTTGACTCGCTTCGGCCCGCTGCCGACCGCTCGCGCTGAGGGCTGGAATCTGCCCATTCGGCGGATCGATGATCAGCGACGTACGCCGTGTGTCGACGGCCCGCGTGCCCTGGTCCAACCAGAAGTTGTTGTAAAAACCGGGAGTTCCGTCCTCCCGCCTGTCCACCTGGTTGGCCGCCGTCGTTCGTTCGGCCGATCGCTCCAAGAGGCGCGCGTTCCGGTCAATGACCTCCTGTTCCAGGTTGGCCGCTTCTTCCTCGGTCAGGAACGCTTGGTCGGCCAACTCGTCGGGCCGTTCCAACGGTGTGATGGTGCGAAAATCCCAAATGCCACGTAGGTCCGGTTCATCCCACGCCGTCCGAAGCGCGGCGGTCTGGGCGACCGCGGGCGCGGCCCCGGACGAAACGAGCGCGACCAGTACGACAAAGACACTCACGATCGCGATAGCTCGATGGCGCATCTGAACCCCCCTCTATAAGCAATGCAGTTCCGAGTCCACGCATCCTATCTCCCGCCGCACCGTGTGACCAAGGCGATTTGGCGCCTGTTCGGTCCTGGAGGTCGTTGGATGACACGCACCATGGTAACCGCGTCGCCCTGCTGTCGGTGACCCCTCTGCTGGGCAAGGAGATCACGGGTCGGCACCATGCAGGCGACCGTGTGACCGTTCACGGAGTGACCCTCTTCGGCCAGGTCGTCCACTACGAGGCGCACATCCATGACGACGGAGCGTCCGCACAACGAGCGGCTCGTCATGCGCGGGCGGCACCGGGCTGACGGACCTCGTTCGCCCACGACGGCGCGTGCCGCTGTCAGTACAAGGTGCTCGCGGGCACCACCGCATTTGTCAGAGCCGACATCGGTGAAACGGAGGAAGGGCTCGTCGGCGGCGCCACCCGCACAGATCTCGAGACCATGTTTCAGCTTGCCTACCTCACGTTCACCGCGCCGCTGACCGGCTGGCGCCACGTCCACGCCACCGCGCGCCGCACCACGGTCGATTGGGCCCACGAGATTTGCGCGTTGCTGACCCAGCGCTACGCCGCGGCCCGCACGGTGGTGCTGGTGCTCGACAACCTCAACACCCACACCCTGGGCGCCTTGTATGAAGCCTTTCCGCCCGCCGCGGCCCGCCCGCTGGCCCAGCGGCTCGAACGCCGAAGCACGGCCGTTGGCTGAACATCGCCGAGAACGAACTCAGCGCCCTCACGACCCAATGTCTCTCTCGGCGGCTGGGCACGCTCGAGGCACTCCAGCACGAGGTCGCCGCGTGGGCGACCCAGCGCCACCAGGTGGAGGATTGCGACGAGGACAGCGTTCATAGGCGAGGCAGCGTAGGCCTGGTATCGTCAGCATGCAAGACCGAATCGACCCCATAACAACTGGGAGATTTAGCAATTCGAGACCCACAGGATCGAGCACATGATCGCCGAGGCACGTCGAGGTGCTCAGGCAGTCCTCGACCAGATCGAGGGATTGGTGAGATCACTCATTGGAACTCGCAACCGTCGACACGCTCCTATATTCCGGAACGTTCCGCTGGAAAACGCGGAAATAGTGCGCCACCCCTACGACCTGCTGCTTCCCGTCGGGACCAATCTCTTTCCTGATGGGGTCTCTCCCCATTATTTCGGTAACTTCGGCGCCATCGGTGACCAATACCACCGTCATTTCATAGATCTTTCCGCCGATCTTCATGCGCACGCGCGGATCGCGTATGACGTTGGTCCACCACGCCTTGGAATAGGGGAACCCCTTGTCCAGTCTGGATCCTTGTTCGGTTCCACGGATGTAGAGTTTGTCCCCGCGCGGGGTAAGGCCGATCGTCACTGAGTGGGGGATGCCGTACCAGGTACGAGTCTCGAGCATGATGGAGTTCCCGCGGACCGGATCATTGACCTCGCGGACCCAGTCCCAATTCGTCACGGGCTCACGGACGACCTCCCCTTTGAGCCACAATCCCGGCCAGGCGGTCCGGCCGCTGTTGGCGAACTCTTCGCTGGCGGGATCGACGTACCGGGGCTCAAGACCGGTCACCCGCAGGGTCAAGAGTGGAACGACAACGAGGGCTCCGATCACCAGTAGGCTCACTTTCAATGCTTTCTTCATCTTGGGCTCTCCCTGCGCTACGTTTTCTGTAACCTGTAACAGGCGTCCTCCAGCTTCGACGTTGAACGGCGACATGTGTAGCCTACCGCTGGCTGGCAGGGGGTTCAATGCGGCTCACGCGGCTGCGCGGCGTCCAACTCGCGAGCGACAGGGCAAGAGCCGCTTGCAAACGCGCGCGCGGAGCCGCTGTCCAGGCCTAGTCGTCCGCACGCAGGGCTAAGTGAGAGAACGAGCT
>CAUZIB010000169.1:0-4554 GCA_963579735.1 Vicinamibacteria bacterium
ACCCTCGAGCATGGTGATCCGTTGTTCATCCTGCAACACGTCGTCGACGCGTACGGAACTCAGACTGCAGGCAAGGACGCAAAGCCGATGGGCCTCTTTGCCTCGTGGGTCTGTACTTACGCGTAAAAAAATGGTACACCGGGTGACAGGTCCAGCGGGTGCACATGCTGCTGGCTCGCCAAAAAACGCGTTATCAATGGCCAACAATCAAGCTGCCTCGGTGCCGCGAGGGAATGACCGCCATCGATGTCTTGGCGGTGCCGGCACGGCCTGATCGGGATCGTGCGGTCGACGCGTGGTGCAGCTCGGTGTGGGAGGTGTTCAATGGTAGCCACGAGCTGATCGCGGAAACTGCTGCGAGAGCACCGAATCGTATAGCCGCCCGCGGTCATTGAGGGCGGGGAGATCTGCGTCAAGCATAGTAGTATTAAAGGTCAAATTGAGGCATACATAATGTCATTGCGACGCCCACGTGGATGGTCATGTGTCGTCTTCTCCGTTGTTGCTGTTCTTGGGGTTGCTGCCAGCTCCCTGGGAGCGGCGGGGAATGATGCACCGCTGGCTGACGCGGCGCAGCGCGCGGACGACGCCACCATCCGGGCGCTACTGCAGACGAATGTCGACGTGAACGCAGCGCAGGGTGACGGTGCGACGGCGCTGCACTGGGCGGTCTATTTGAACGATGTGGCCACGGCATCACTGCTCATCCGGGCTGGCGCCCGTGTCAACACCGCGAACCAATATGGGGTGACCCCGCTTGCGCTCGCGGCCAAGAACGGCAACGCGGCGATCATCGGACAATTAGTGACGGCCGGCGCCGATCCAAACGATCCGATGCATTCAATCAATGCGGGCGAGACACCGCTGATGTTTGCGGCCCGCTCCGGACACGTTGATGCGGTCGGGATGCTCTTGGACCAGGGCGCCAATATCCATGCGCAGGAATCCTGGAACGGGCAGTCGGCATTGATGTGGGCTGCCGCCGAGGGGCACCTTGCGGTGGTTCAGACGCTGGTCCGTCGCGGCGCCGACATACACGCGCGGTCACACAGCGGGGCGACACCGTTGTGGTTTGCCACCCGCGCCGGAAGTCAGGCGAGTGTTCGAGTCTTTCTCGCAGCAGGGTCGGACGTGAACACGATGCGCCCGGACGGTGCGACGCCGCTGCTCGCGGCGGTCGTCAACGGACACGAGGACCTTGTGGACCTTCTGCTCGAAAATGGCGCCGACCCCAACGTCGAGGGAGGGTCGACCCGGTTGACGGTACAGGGTGTGCGCGCGCAGCCGAACCCACTGACGTATAGAAAGCTTGGCTACAGCGAACGCGAATCCGAAGGCGTCGCGAGAGGGAACATTTTTGGCAAACCGTTACAGGCGGCCGTGCATGTGGCGAACTGGCATATCAGTGACCAGTTCATCACGGTCAACCTCGACCGGCTCCGAGTCATCACGTCGCTGCTGGCTCACGGCGCTGACGTCAACGGCCGGAACACGATGGAAGAGCCACGCTGGTCCGGCGCGCGGTATCGTCGCCACATGACGGGCGCGACCGCATTGCTTCTCGCCGCCAAGGCGGCTGACGTCGAGGTCATGCGTCTCCTCCTCGATCATGGTGCCGATCCGACGATCTATAGCGACGACAACATCACGCCTCTGATGGGGGCGGCGGGTATTTCCTGGGCGTCGAATCAGGACCGCGCCAGCGAAGAGCAGGTGCTCGAGGCGGTCAGGCTACTCGTCGAAGAGTTCGGTGCGGACGTCAATTTTGAAAACGACCTCGGTGAAACGGCGATGCACGCGGCGGCCTATCGCGGTGCCAACAGCGTCGTGCAGTATCTGTTCGACCGGGGTGCTCGCCTGGACGTGGTGGCGGTTGATGGTCGGACACCCCTGACTGTTGCCGATGGCGTCGAATACGGTAATTCGTTCGCGGCCCAGCCCCAGACGGCCGTCTTGTTGCGAACGCTCGGAGCGGAGGAGATACCGTGTCCGGCTCCGTGCGCCGCAGCTATCTCGGAGGAGGCTCTGAGTCTGAGGATGAGGAGATGAAGGACTATCGCCGGTCGCTCGCGATGGGGGCGGTCCTTCTCGTCACGGCCGCCGTGCCCGACGCGACCGTGCTGAGAGGTGCGACTCCGGAGCGAGGTGCGGTGCCTGCGCTGCCCGCGGGACAGAGCGCGTCTGGCGCTGACCCGGCGGCGCCCGCGGTGCTGCAGCAATATTGTCTGACCTGCCACAATCAACGAGCCAGAGTGGGTGGTCTGGCGCTCGATACGCTGGATCTGGAGCGCGTCGGTGACAGCGCCCAGGTGTGGGAGCAGGTTGTGCGCAAGATGCGCACGGGCGCGATGCCGCCGCTGGGCCGGCCACGGCCTGACCCGGAGGTGTCGGACGCGTTCGTCACCTGGCTCGAGACCGAACTCGACCAGGCGGCTGAGACCCATCCCAACCCCGGCCGGCCCACCCTGCATCGTTTGAACCGCGCGGAGTATCGCAACGCCATTCGCGATCTGCTGTCGGTCGACATTGACGCGTCGTTGTTGCCGGCGGACAACGCCGCGTATGGGTTCGACAACAACGCCGATGCCCTGACGCTCTCGTCCGTGCTGACCGAGCGATATCTCGGAGCGGCCGCGAAGATCAGCCAGCTGGCAATAGGACGGCCGCGGGGTTCTCCTACGCCGGAGACAATTTTCGTGCCTACCGACCGCGACCAAGGCGAGCGGGTCAGCGACGACACGCCGTTCGGGTCGCGGGGCGGCACCGCGTTCCGCTATTACTTTCCGGCCGACGGCGAATACCTCTTCGAGATGCGTCCGACAGAGGGCGGCGTTGATGGTGGATTTCGGGGGATCACCCAGGAGACCCATAGGCTGGACGTAAGCCTGGACGGTGCCAATGTCTGGACCGGCACGCTGGGTGGACCCGCCTTCGACGGTGTCCGCGGTGACGAACGGAGCAAGAAAGTTCTTGCCAGCCTGCGGTTCGACGCGTCGGTGAAAGCCGGCTCTCATCTCGTCCAGGTCTACTTTGCGGCCAAGACTTCGGCCTACGTGGAAGATGTGTTCGATCCAGATTTGCGTCGCGACCCGTATCGAGCAGGCAACGGAGAGCCCGCGATTTCGAGTATCACGATTACCGGCCCGCAGCCCGAGACGGCGTCGGTCAGCGCATCGCCCAGCCGACGAAAGCTGTTTGTGTGCACACCCGCGCCGTCCACGGCCCCGGCGGTGACTGAGCCGAGTGAGACCGAGACCTGCGCGAATACGATCATTTCCACATTCGCGCGACGCGCCTATCGACGCCCGGTCACCGATGCCGATCTCGACATCCCCCTCGCCCTGTATCGCGAGGGAGCGGCCACGGGTGGCTTCGAGTCGGGCATCGAGCTGGCGGTGCGTGGCATGCTTGTGAGCCCGAACTTCTTATTTCGGTTCGAGGTCCAGCCCGCGTCGTTCATACCGAATACGCCGTATCGCATCTCAGACATCGAGCTCGCGTCACGTCTGTCGTTCTTCTTGTGGAGCACCATTCCGGATGACGAGCTGGTAGATCTGGCGGTGAGCGAGACGTTGCACACCCCCGAGGTGCTTCGGCGACAGGTGCAACGCATGCTCGCAGACCCTCGATCGGGCGCGTTGGTCAACAACTTCGCGGGACAGTGGTTGCACATTCGCAATGTGGCGGGGCTCCAGCCGAGTCCGGAGCTGCTGTTCCACTTTGACGACAGTCTCCGTCGTGCATTCGAGCGCGAGACACAAATGTTTTTCGAGAGCATCATCCGCGAAGACCGCAGCGTGATTGACCTGTTGGATGCGAACTACACCTTTCTCAACGAGCGGCTTGCCAAGCATTACGACATTCCTGGGGTCTACGGTGAACGGTTTAGGCGGGTGACGCTCCCGGTCGACAGCGTCCGCCGCGGACTGTTGGGCCAGGGCTCGATTCTGACGGGGACGTCCCGGCCCAACCGGACCTCGCCGGTCATTCGTGGCAAATGGATCCTCGACAACATCTTGGGCGCGCCGCCGCCGCCGCCGCCGCCCGACGTGCCAGAACTGGACGAGGAACGGGACCCGCGGAAGGTCCTGCCGATGCGCGAACAGCTGGCCGCGCATCGGGCCAATCCCGTCTGCGCAAGTTGCCACGCGCAAATGGACCAGTTGGGTTTTGCGCTCGAGAACTTTGATGCGATCGGCGAGTGGCGAGAGATCTACGCCTCGGGGGCGCCGATCGACGTGTCGGCAGAGTTTCCTGACGGCACCAGGTTCGATGGTCCGACCGAGCTCCGGGCCGTGTTGCTGAGTCACTCGGAAGATTTCTTGACCACGACCACCGAGCGGCTGTTGACCTACGCGCTCGGGAGAGGGCTAGAAGCGACCGATGCCCCGGCCGTGCGTCGCATAAAGCGAGATGCAGCACCCCACAACTACCGTTTTTCCAGTCTGATCCAAGGTATCGTCGCCAGCGCGCCATTTCAGATGAGGATGGCGTTGGAGTCGGCAGACTGACCGCGGGTCTTTTGAGAGTGAGAGGCTGTTCAATGGTGATCAC
>CAUZIB010000170.1:0-4535 GCA_963579735.1 Vicinamibacteria bacterium
CTAATTCCCACCTGCGCCGCGATCTCCTCAAACGTATGCCGGGCGATGTAGAGCTCCCACACCTTCCTACGCCGTTCCGTGATCCGTTCGAGCTGAGCCGCCCGCTGACTGCTCTCCGCATTCGCTGCACGCCCACCGGCCGTTCTGCGGGTGAGACCTTTCCCTGTAGATACATTACGGAGCTTCCGGCCCCGCGACTTCTTCGTGGCGAGCATGGTGGGTTCGGCAAAGACTCTTGGGACGGATATCGACTTTCGCACTATTTTTGACTTCAACACTTCGGGACTCGTCACGCTGCGCAGACAGTGTCCGTAGGCACCTGGGTCTGTGGATGGCACGGGCATTATTGCGAGACGCAGGTCGTGAACCTCGCGATTGTTGACCATCTTGCGAGGCAGAGCGCTCCGGAGATTGCTGCGCACATAAAACTGAAGCCTCGGCCCCGAAGCGAGCCCACGAGCCCTTCGGATTCTGCACAAACTTGCAGAAAAAGTGCGATTCGGCCCAGAGAACTGAGCCTCGGTACCGCTCGGACCAAACCCGGAGAAATGGTCCCTACTCCGGCGGGGCCCAGAGACCCATTCGTGGCCGCGATGCATTTCTTCAGTTCCAAAGAGAGAGGGGGTGCCGTCGCTCGTTGTAACCAACGGTAGATCGCGTTCCACACTCAGTGTCGATTCGTGCGTCCTATGACTCGAGCTGCGGGGCATCCGTCCCGCAGCTTTTTTGTGTCGGGAGGGGACGAAGGCTGGCGCGATGTGGCGTGCGGGCTTTCCCGAAAATGAGTGCACCGATCTGATGGGAAGGGTATTCTCGAGACGACGCTGAACCAGCACGCGGGGTTCGACGAGCGACATCCGTGCGGTGCCCGGTTTTCGCCCGGAAAGGTGGGCCGTATTTGGACCAGCCGCGGGTCATGGTGCCGGACTCGCATCGTCCAATGGATGGTGAGCGCGTGCCAGTCGCGCCGGACGGCTCGTTCGCTATCTCCGATCTCGTCTCGGGCCACTATGTGCTGCGCGTTGGTTGATGCGGTCGACCGGTTTCCGGCGCCCGCCGTGAAAGGAGCCGACGATGGCGAACGGAAGAGACTCGACCTCCGAATCGTCACGACGCCGATCCGGCTCCGGTAGTTGAGGTAAAGAGATGGCCAACGTCTTCGCCGCCGTGCGAGCAGACTGGGTCACGAGGGTCTGGTGGATGAACCTCGCCTTCTACTTTTGTGTGTATATGGCTGTGCTCTATGTCCCGTTCGACTTGTTCTCGAAGCCAGTGGCCGTGGACCACGAAATCTGGTTTGGCGTGGCGCTAACTGGCTGGTGGGCCAAGGTAACCGAGCCTCTGCACTGGCTCATCTATGGGGCTGGCGCCTACGGATTCTGGAAGATGAGGTCCTGGATGTGGCCGTGGGCGGCTGTGTATGCGGCCCAAGTTGTCTTCGCGATGTTTGTCTGGAACGTCGTCAATCCACGAGGCGGTGGCGCGGTGGCCGGTACGGTTGCCGCCGCTTTATTTGCCATACCAATGGTCGCGCTGTGGCGCGCTCGGTCAGAGTTTCAGCCAGTCGCGACAGACCAGCTGTAGTTACTGTCCGTCCTCTCGCGAGACGTTGTAGCGACGAGCCTGTTCGACTCGCGCGGCGTTCCCGACCAACTCGAGTCTTCGGTCACTATTGAGTGAGAGTTCCGCGATAGGTCCGAGTTGCCCTTCGCGCGCGATGTCCGCCATCGCGCGGTCGACCGCGCCAAACGCGATACCGCCCATGGCCCCGATGAACTGGATTGCGACACCTGCGTCGGCTGCGGTGGCGAGTGATGGCGCACCGGTCAGGATCGGGCGTCCTGACACCTCGACCGCTCTTCGACATTGGTCGAGCGGAATACCGGGGACAAAGATGACGTCACCACCGGCGTCGCTATATAAGGCCACCCGCTCTAACGCTTCATCCAACGGACCGCCGTCCGCGACCACATCGCTGCGCACCAACAGCGCGAGCTGGGAGTCCTGCCGGGCATCAACCGCCGCTCGGATCTTGTCGACCATCGCCTCACGGCTCAATATTTTGCCTTCGTCGTAGCCTGTGAGGTGCTTTGCCCCGTACAAGTCCTCGATCATGACGCACGCAGCGCCAGCCTTTTCCATACGCTGGACAGTGCGATACACGATGAGTGGGTTTCCGCCTCCGTCGTCCGCGTCAGCGATTATCGGTGTGTCGATTCGGTCGGCAGTTCTTCCGCAGAACTCGACAAGGTCATCGATCGTGATCAATCCGAAGTCACCGATCCCGTATTTGCTGAGCGACAGTGCGCTCCCGCCAGTCATGACGATCTCGAACCCGTGCATCTCCGCCAACCGCGCGGTCGCCACATCACCGCAGTTGACGCACCGACTTGGGGTGTCCTGTCCAAGGAGTTGTCGGAACCGCGCTCTCGGACCGTCACTCGTCACGGGTTGGGCGAAGGCGCGCGGGCCGGGCAAGGCGGCGTGGCTGGCTACGACCCCGCCACTCGCGAGTCCGACGTTCTTGAGGAAGCGTCGCCGTGAGGACGTGGATGGTGGAGTGGCACTGGATGGTGGCTGGGCGGAGGATGGTGTCGGCATGCAAGGCTCCTCGAGAGAAAGATGTCGCCGGAACGAGAAGTCGGCGCCGGTGACGGTCGACTTCTCCGTGGATGTTTCCGCTCAGTTTCCGGCGTCCGTCGTGACGAGCTTCTGGACGCGCCAATTGATTAGCTCGGCCACCCAAATTTCGTCCTCGGATGGGCACGCAATACCATGAATCCATCCGAACTCGCCGAGGTTGCGACCCGGCTGCCCGTACACGCCGAGCACCTCTCCCTCGAGCGAGACCTTGTAGATGCGGCTTGGATACACATCGCCGATAAAGAGCACGGGGTTGGGCCCTGGCGTCATACACAGGGCATCGGGCGCGCCGGGTGCCAGCGACCCGGTTTTTCCGTTCGGATTTTCGGGCCCAAAGACGACCTTCCCCCGCGTTGTGTCCACCGGTACGTCCACGACAAATTCCCGAAGATACACACCGTCGGGGTCAAAGACTTGCACCCGCCGGTTCCCACGGTCAGCCACATAGATTTCGTCGTCGGGCGATACTGCTATGCCGTGCGGTGTGTCGAACTGACCGGGCTTGCTCCCAAGCGATCCCCAACTCGCGACCCATTCTCCCCGCGCGTTCACCTTGCCCACTCTCGAGTTTATATACCCGTCGCTGAAGTAGGAGTTGCCCTGTGAGTCCCACGCGACGTCAGTGGGCTGGTTGAACGCGTTGTCCTGATGGACCGGGAGCGGCCAGCGGGGGTTGTTGTGCTCGGGAATCTTGACGTCCACGCCGGCGCGTTCGAGCAGCCCGGCCATGACTGTCTGGTAGTCCGGTGGCACGATGAGATGCGAGGCCTCGCCCTTACGGCCAAACACCCAGTCCACGTGACCCTCGGGGGTAAACCTGAGAATCATATTCGAGCCCTTGTCAACGACCCAGATGTTGTCCTGTGGATCAACCCGAACGGCATGCGCGTATGACCACGCATTGAGATTCTTGCCGATCTCGCGAACAAAATTGCCCATCGCATCAAACTCGAGGAGCTGCGAAGCGGTGGCCATGTAGGAAGGTCCCACCGAGTTGCCGCGGGAGAAGACGAATACATGCCCCACGGAATTGACCGCGACGCCCGCGATCTCTCCAAAGTGGATGTCGTTTGGGAGAGTGAGCGGATTGGGTACTGACTCGAAAGGAAGCTCCGGTACGCTTTGGGCGAGCGCCACGTGCATCGTGACGTAAAGCATGACGGTGGCAAGTAGTACTCTTCTCATGAATCACCTCTCCAAGAGTTTCTCGAAACGCTCTTTCGCGGGCCGACGACGCGCCAACCTGGGAGCAGCGCGTGTCCGCCCGCACGACGCGGAACGGCTGACGGTCGTGTCGTCAGTATATGCGTGCGTGCGACAAGGTGATGTGGCACGCCAAACACGCAGAAGCCGTTTACGGACGTTTCCTTTGATATTTACGAGCGGGTTCTCTCGCTCGCGACGCACGCGCAACGAGGTGTGTAATGGCGCAACCTTCGGGTAAAGTCTGGGCCTAGATGGACACCCATCAGCTCCAGGAGACGGTGGACCGAGTCGTCGCCGGCCTACCGGTTCGCGAGCTGCGACGGGCGGCGAACTGCCTTGGTGCACAACTCGCGATCTCGGTCAATGATCGCCCACTACCCGGAGATCCGAGTTCGCTCATGACGAGTTTCAAGCGCACCCAGCGGAAGTGCGTCCAGAAGACTTACCGTGTCCGGAATTGGCAGGAGTACGAGACGGGTCTCCGCGCTCGTGGGAGTCTGACCGTCTGGCTCGGCCGCACCGATGGCCAGCTTGCCAACTGGAACTCGCCGAGGCCGACGCGCAGGAAGCCCGGCCGACCACGCCGGGACTCGAACCACGCCATCGAGACGACGGTCACCTTGGGCGCGGTGTTTGGCCTGGCGTCCCGGCAGAGCGAGGGCTTCCTGCGCTCGCTGCTGGCGCTC
>CAUZIB010000171.1:0-4509 GCA_963579735.1 Vicinamibacteria bacterium
CAGCGGCAAATGATGCCTCGACGTGTGAGTTTCTTCCGTAGTTCGTCCTGTGCATCCACGACAGAACGTAACTCTTCGAGTTGAGCAAAGGGCAAGACGCGCCCCTGCCCATTCTTCGTCGTTCCGGCATCGAGCCTCACGACGCACGCCGTCATGTCCACCTGTCGCCATTCGAGTGACAGAATCTCGCTCTGTATCCGCCACCCAGTGAAAAAAGCGAAGGTGACCACGGGACGGCATTGTCAGGTTAACTCGCCGCGCGGCAGAATGCCGTGATGCGCACACGTCGATCCCGCTACCTTCGGCATCGCTTTCCCCCTGACATCATCGGTCACGCCGTGTGGTTGTACCACCGATACGGCCTGAGTTTCCGAGATGTCGAGGATTTGCTGGCCGAACGAGGTGTCCTCGTGTCGTACGAAACCATTCGGCAATGGTGCGGGAAGTTCGGCCCCGACTACGCCCGGCGGTTGAAGCGCCGACAAGGTCGACTCGGCGATACGTGGTTCCTGGACGAAGTGTTCGTCACGATCAACGGCCAGCGGCAGTATCTGTGGCGCGCGGTGGATCAAGACGGGGACCTGATTGACCTTCTCGTCCAACCGCGTCGGGACGGGCGTGCGGCGCGGCGATTCTTTCGACAACTCTTGAAGAGTCAGCGACAGGAACCAGTGCGTCTCGTGACCGATAAGCTCGGCAGCTACCGCGTGGCCCATCGGGACGTCATGCCTCTGGTTCGTCATGACACGACCCAGTACGCGAACAACCGTGCCGAAGTCTCGCATCAACCCACGCGACAACGGGAGCGTCAGATGCGCGGCTTCACATCATCCGACCACGCGCAGCGGTTCTTACATGTTCACGGCGTCATTCAGAATCTATTTCGCGTGGGTCGACACCTACTCGGGGCGGCGCATCATCGGATGCTCCGAGCACGATCGTTCAAGGTGTGGGCCGAGGTGACCGCCGCCTGATCCTCGGATCAGCTCGCCTCATCTTGGCCTGGACTCGTTAACTTGACAGTGCCTCTACGAAGCGCCATCGCCGGGGCATCACGCCCCGTGCGCGTCAACCTGACAGTGCCACTCCGGGTGCTGTTACACGCCTAAAGCGCGGCCGGTGACCGTGCGCCAGTTTCGGCTCGCGATGACTCGGCGGTTCAGTCGCTAATCCGATAGAGCTTCGACCCGGTGCGGATGAAGAGGCTGCCGTGGGCAATGGCCGGCGTCGCCATGGAGTACTCGTCGAGGGAGTTGGTGTCCAGAACTTCGAACTCGGGACCCGCCTTAATGACATATGTGTCACCTTCCTCGCTGAGCACGAAGATCTTCCCGCTATACGCCCATGGGGACGAGCTAAACGCCGCGCCTACGTGGATCCGCTGCTTGCCGTACACCTCCTCGCCCGTCCGGGCGTCGTGGCAGGTGAAATAGCCGCGGTCCAGCAGCGTGTAGTAATAGTTGCCGTAGATAATCGGCGACGTGTTGTACGATCCTGCCTGCGGCTGGAACCAGGCGATCGAAGCGTCGAGCCGGCCGTCGGCCGCGGGCGTGATGTCGCCGCGCGCCCCCGGGCGAATCGCAAACGCCGGCCGCTTCGAGTCACCGATATACCCCGAGCTGATATACAGAAGCCCGAATTGCGAAAACGGCGTCGGCGCGGTGACCGTCGACATCCCGGTCAGCTCCCACAACAAGTTCCCGTCGAGGTCGTAGGACCGGACCTTGTCGGTACCCGTGGTCACGAGCTCGGTGCGGAGGTCATTTTCCCAGACGTAGGGGGTCGACCAGTTGGCCCCCTCGTCTCGGTCGACCCGCCAGATCTCGCTCCCCGTTTCCTTGCTGAGCGCCAGCAGATACGACTGACTGTCGTTGTCGTTGACGATGTAGAGCCGGTCACCAGACAACACCGGTGACGCGGCTGTGCCCCACCCGCCGGGCATGTCGGACACCTCGATACGCCGAGACCACAGCAGGTCGCCGTCGAGACTCAGACTGAAGACCCCGACGTTGCCGAAATACGCATACACCTGTTCGCCGTCGGTCACGGGCGTTTCGGACGCAAAGGTGTTCTTCAGGTGGTGGGACGTCTCAGGCACCCCCCGATGCACCTCGGTCTCCCAGAGGAGCGTCCCCGTTGCCACATCGATACCGTAGACCATCCACCGATGCTCCTCGGTCGGCGGCGGCCGCTCCCCTCCGATATACAACCCCAAGACCGGCGCTTCGGCGACACCGGTACTGACGACCGACGTCAGGAAGAGCCGATCCTCCCAGACGATCGGCGAGCTCCACCCGAGCCCAGGGATGTCGGCTACCCATGCGACGTTCTCGGTCGTACTCCACGACTCAGGGAGCCCCGACTCCTCGGAGACGCCCAGATTGCCCGGGCCGCGGAACTGCGGCCACCGGTCGTCGGCCGCGGCCGCGATGCTGCCGAGCAGCCCGACCACACCGACGGACAACAGCACCACTCGCACGTTCATGAACACTCCTCGAAACCCCGTCAGCCTCGCGTGCAGTATGCACCAACTCTGAGACCTCGCCAAGATTAGCCACGACGAACGGCTGGCCATGAGAACCGTGGCGGTGATTCGCCTCGCTGCCCCACGCTCGTCGCGAGAAGAACCGAATGCGGAGACCGGTGCGCGGTCATCTGTGCCGTCATCGGAGGCACGGGCTACGTCTGGCCCGGTTACTCTCGTATGATCAGCAGCGCGGTCCCGTCGGCGACGACGATCAGCTCGTCGGTGAGCGCCACGCCACCGGGAGTGCCGGGTGTGTCATATGAGCCAATGGGGGTCGGCGCCGAGGGATTCGAAACATCCACCAGCTCTACCCCCGCGCGGCCCATCGGCGTGAGGAGTCTGGTCCCCCGCACGGCCACACGCTGAAACCGGCCAGAGGACTGGTAGGAACCCAGCGAGCGCGAGTTGACCGGGTCGGTGATGTCGAGGATCTCGACGAGCCCCGAGCGCGCGTACACGACATACGCTTGGTTGTTATCACCAAACGCAATGGACTGCACGAGCTGTTCTGACTCGCGCACCCCGAGCGCGGTCGGCTCCTCGGGGTTCGACACGTCGTACAGGTGAAGCCCGTGCGGCTGGTCGACCACGAAGACGAGAGGTCCGTGTGACCCGATCGCCCACTGATACCCCGGTGTTTCTTCTGTAGAGAGGAGGACTGGAGCACTTCGAACGGAGACGTCGACCACCTCCATCCCGGTCATGAGGTTGGGAATCAGAGCCGTCGACCCGAAGATCGTGATGTCGAGCGCCTGCCCTGCCGTCTGGTGGGTGGAAAGCAGTCGCGGCGAGGATGGATTCGACACGTCGACGATATGCAGCCCGTCGAGCCCACAGACAAGGTAGACGGTCTGGTCGACAACATAGATGAAGTAGATCCGACCGATGACGCTCAGGCTCCCTCTGACCGCAGGTCGTGTCGGTTCCGACAGGTCGACGACCCGCAACTCGTTGGCAGCCGAGACATACGCGTAGTCTCCGTCAACCGCGACGAGGTCTGCCGGTCCTTCGAGCGTCGAAAGCAACTCAAGTGTCGGTGGCTGGGCCGCGGTAGGGGAACCAGCAAGCAGTGCCAGGGCCGCGCACACGCACGATACGGACGCGGAACGCGGTCGGCGTCGCACCTGGGCGTACCAACAGGATTGGCCCACCGAAGATTGGTGAGTCGCAGCCGTTCCGAATCCAAGAGCCACACTTTTCATCGATGTACCTCTCCCACCCCGGGGCAGTTCGTCGATCCGAGCCGAGCACGGTTCTGTCAGGTTGAGCAACGATCTGGCAGAGTGCTGATATGCCGAACTACCGAGGTTACCGATTCCCGCCGGAGATCATCAGTTACGCAGTGTGGTTGTACCACAGGTTCAGCCTCAGTTTGCCGGGACGTCGAAGATCTCCTCGCGGAGCGCGGGATCATGGTGACCTACGAAACGATCCGCCAGTGGTGTCTGACGTTCGGGACCGAATACGCTCGACGGTGTTGTCAAGTTGAAGCGTCGCCCGGGCATTGTCAGGTTAACTCTCCGCGCGGCACAATGCGGCGTTGGTGCATGAATCGGAACTGACTCGCATTGGTCCCATCTTAAACACCCCGCCCTCGACCACAAGCACGTCGAGGTTAACTTTGTGCTGACAGTGGGGGCACGTTGCTGTTGAGCAAATTTCAAGATACTCCTCGTCGAAATCGTCAAGATCGAGATTGACCGAGGCTCGGTACCAGTCTTTATAGAAGCACCCGCACTTAGGACAGTCGACGGTGATCTCTTTAGGCGGAGAGGTCATATCGTCCTCCGACCACGACGACGAACGGCGAGACGGCTAGCCTAGCGCGCGCCGGCGGGCGGTGCAACGGGGACGGGGGTTACTAGGGACGACCGCCAGTCTCCAGACCCGCACACTACCCAGGCCCGGTCGTTAGCCCAGAGCCTGCTCGTCGGGTATCTCGCACGCGGCCAGGGGGGGGGGGAGCAACGGATGCGGTGTGC
>CAUZIB010000172.1:0-4472 GCA_963579735.1 Vicinamibacteria bacterium
GCTGAGAGGCTAGCAGCCGGGTCTCAGCCTGTCAATTGATTTTGGGCTATCCCGCTAGTCCTATTGCATGTTGAGTTTCTGACCAAAGTGTCGATGAAGCGGCTTCGGTTGGGTCTACCCACGCGGTGCGAGGTCTTTGGTCTTTGGTCTTTGGTCTTTGGTCTTTGGTCTTTGGTCTTTGGTCTTTGGTCTTTGGTCTTTGGTCTTTGGTCTTTGGTCTTTGGTCTTTGGTCTTAGATAAGAATATCTGAGACCCTGTTTCGACTACGATGCCCTTATCGTGATGCGGCTTACGCGGGGTGGATCGTCTCGCTTTCTCAATTGTGCCGTTGCCGCCCTTTTTGTAGGCGTCTTTTGCGTTACGGTGACCGCCGTCAGTGGCGGGCCGCAACGGCGCGACAGGGACTCGTCCGGTCGAGATCACTCCACAACAGTCACGTTCAGTGCCGATATCGCCCCACTGCTCCTGGAACGCTGCGCGTCCTGCCACCGCCCCGGGGCGTCGGCGCCGTTCAGCGTGCTCAGCTACGACGACGTCAGGCCCTGGGCACGCGCGATCAAGCAAGCCACGGAGACCCGCGCGATGCCACCCTGGAAACCTGCACCGGGCGGTGGTGGCCCGTTTGTCGGCGAACGGCGTTTGACCCAGCCTCAGATAGGGCTCATTGCGGCGTGGGTCGACTCTGGCGCACTGGAAGGTGACGCGCAAGATCTTTCACCGCTGCCGGATTGGCCGGACGGCTGGAGGCTTGGTGAACCAGACCTTGTGATCGAGATGCTCGAACCCTACGAGCTGTCGCCAGAGGGCGACGCGGCGGATCTCATCAGAAAGTTTGCCATCCCGATTCCAACCCGGAATGTTCGCTACGTGGCTGGTCTCGAGTTTCAACCGGGAAACGCGAAGGTCGTCCACCACGCAAACCTGCGGCTTGATTCCACCGCGACCTCGCGAGAGCTCGATGCCCAAGATAGCGAACCGGGGTATGACGGTGTCACGCCGTTTTCGGCTCGATATCCTCCTGGTCATTTCCTGGGCTGGACACCAGGACAGGTCCGTCCACTCGCGCCCGAAGGAATGGCGTGGCGTTTGGACCCGGGCACCGATATGTTGCTCGAGTTACACCTCGTTCCGGGCGGCCAACCTGAATCCGTCCGGTCCCGGGTCGGATTCTTCTTTACTGAGGATGTCCCCACCGAGGTTCCGTTCACAATCAGATTGGGCAAACAAGACCTGGACATCGCTCCGGGGGTGCCCGACTATCGCAGTCAGGATCGGTATGTCTTGCCGGTTGACGTCGAGGTGTATGGCGTGCAGCCGCATGCGCACTACCTCGCCAAGAACGTGACGGCCCACGCCACGCTTCCCGACGGCTCGTATCGCCCGCTGATTCGAATAGACGACTGGGACTTTGATTGGCAGGATTCGTATCGCTACGCGAGCCCATTCGTTTTGCCGAAGGGCACCGAGGTCGCGATGGAATTCACATACGACAACTCCATCGCCAACCGGCGCAACCCTCATACGCCGCCGAAACGCGTGACCTGGGGACAGAAGTCGTCAAACGAGATGGGTGACGTGTGGTTGCAAGTGCTCCCGCTTCGCCCGTCCGACCGGACGGTCCTTGAAAACGACCGACGTCCGCTTCAAGTGGCCGAGGACATCGTAGGTTTCGAAATGGTCCTGGCGGAGGATCCGGACCAGGTGATGGTGCATGACGAGGTCGCGCTCCTCTATTTGCAGTTTGGCGAGGTCGCCAAAGCCGCGGCCCACTTTGTTGAGTCAGCCCGGCTCCAACCCGATTCTCCCTCGGCTCAGTACAACGTCGGAACGACGCTTCTCCAATTAGGGGACGTCGAGGGCGCTGCCAGTCGATTCGAGGAAGCCCTCCGTCTCGATGCCGACTACGTCCAGGCCCACAACAATCTCGGGGCGGTCCGCCGCGCCCAAGGGCGGCTCAATGAGGCCGTTCACCACTTTCGCCAAGCGCTCCGGCTTCGACCTGATGATGAAGAATCGCTCTATAACCTGGCCGCGTCGCTGACCCTTCTCGGCGAGCTGGACGAAGCGACCATCCTCTACCGACGCTTGGTGCGTGCCCAGCCCGAGACACCGGACGCACTTGCGCCGCTAGTGTGGATCCTCGCGACGGACCCGGCAAGAGAGGTTGGCGAGGCTGAAGAGGCTGTTGAGCTCGGCACCCGGGCGGCACGACTCACGAATCGCCAAGAACCCGGCGCACTGGATGCGCTTGCGGCGGCGTATGCGGCGGCCGGTCGGTTTGATGAGGCCGTGGCCACCGCCCGCGAGGCAGTGGCCCTGTTGCCGGCCGACCAGGCCGAGGTGCGGGCGGCGATGGCATATCGACTGCAGTTGTATTCGCAAGGTCTTCCGTTTCAGAGACCTCGCTAGTCTGCGAGTCTACGGGTGGCCTCTGTCAGTGATTCCTTCCCAAAGTCCCGGGCGGGGCATTCGTCTGGCGGCGTTACTCCTCAGTAGAATGTGCCCAATATTCTTGCTCGTCGCGTCTGACCAGTCCGGCCCGGCGCGCCGCGACCTACGCACGGCTCCCGGTCGAGGGATAATGGCGGTTGAGCCACTCGGCGCGAGACCGGGTCAACGCGGAAAGCGCGTCAAGAATGAAAGGATGCATGAGGAAGTCTCTACCAACCTACGGCACGGTCGGGACTGTGCTCGTGGCAGCGGCCCTCAGTGTGTGGGCGTTGCCGGCGTCGGGACAAGATACGTCGTCATCCGACGCGGCCACAGCCAGCACGCGGCGCATGGCCGAACGCCTGGAGGCCATCGCTCAATCGTCGGCGCTGACGCACCCCTACGCAAGCTCCATCCAGGCTCAGTCGCTAAGTCGAGTGCCGGTCCCAACGCCACTGCAAGAGCGCTTGCGATACCGCGCGCAGATGGCGAGACTCCTGCTGTACGCGGGGCAGAGCCCCTCGGCGGCCACGGCCGCCGAGGGCATCTTGCAGGAAGCCCTGGCCGCGCCCTCCGCGGTCTCGGTGACGTTTGTGAGCGCGATGCGAGAGCTCTTGGCTCTGTCGTATTTGCGCGTGGCGACCCAAGAAAACTGCACACTGGACCGGGCCACGGAGCGATGCTCTCTCCCGATCCGCCAACGGGCGATTCACTCGCAAACAGATAGCGCGCGACGTGCGATTGAGGCCTACACCCGCATCCTCCAGTATCCACCTGATGAGACCACCGCCATCAACTCCCAGTGGCTTCTCAACCTCGCGTATATGAGCCTCGGCGAGTATCCGTTCGAGGTGCCAGAGCAGTGGCTGATACCGCCCGAGACCTTTCGGTCAGACTTTGATGTCACGCCGTTCCCTGACGTCGCGTCGTCGCTCGGTCTCGACGTCGCGGGTCGAAAGGGCGGCACCGTGATGGACGACTTCGATGGGGATGGAGACCTTGACATCGTGGCGTCGTCGGCCGGTTTGTATCCCGTGGCATCCGGGGAGAACCCCAATCAACTTCGTTACTTTCGTAACGACGGCGATGGCACCTTCTCGGACAGGACCCTCGAGGCTGGCTTCCACGGACTTGTGAGCGGTCTCAACGTAATGCACGCAGATTACGACAATGATGGTGCTCTCGATCTGCTCGTGCTCCGCGGAGCGTGGTTGCACACGGCGCACCCGAATTCACTCCTGCGGAACAACGGCGACGGCACGTTTTCGGATGTCACCGAGGACGCCGGTCTGATGGTGTCGGCGCCAACGCAGACCGCGGCTTGGGGGGACTACGACAATGACGGGTGGGTCGACCTCTTTATCGGCAACGAATCTGGTCCCAACACGACGTTTCCCTGCCAGCTGTTTCACAATAATGGCGACGGCACATTTACCGATGTCGCGGTGGAGTCCGGGGTCGACTTGGTCGGGTTTGTGAAGGGCGTCGTCTGGGGTGACTACGACAACGACGGTCGACTCGATCTATATGTCACGCAGCTCCTCGAGCACCAGCCAAATCAGCTATTTCACAGCGACGGTCCGTCCGTAGACGGCACCTGGATATTTCGCGAGGTCGCCGCTGACGCTGGTGTCGAGGGTCCGCCCGTCAGCTTTCCCACATGGTTCTTTGACTACGACAACGACGGGTGGCTCGACCTCTTTGTCAGCGGCTTCAGCGGCGGGCTGGCCGACGTCGTCCTCGAGCGTCTGGGACAGCCTCATAGTGGCCAGTTACCGCGTCTCTATCGGAACAACCACGACGGCACGTTTGCGGACGTCACCAGCGCGTCGGGGCTCGATCGAATCATGGTGGCCATGGGGTCAAACTTCGGAGACCTCGACAATGACGGATTCCCCGACCTGTATCTTGGCACTGGCGACCCTGACTATCGGATGCTTCTTCCCAACCTAATGTTTCGCAACGCAGGAGGCGAGTTTTTTCAAGACGTGACGTCGTCCGGCGGGTTTGGACATCTCCAAAAGGGTCACGGCGTGGCATT
>CAUZIB010000173.1:0-4349 GCA_963579735.1 Vicinamibacteria bacterium
GGTGATGTCGATGCCGATGGAGACCAGGACATCTATGTGGTGGTAGGGGGGGCCTACGAGGGGGACACGTTCCCAAACGCACTCTACTTGAATCCTGGTCACGGACACGGCTGGATCACCTTACGGCTCGAGGGTGTCGCGTCAAATAGAGCCGCGATCGGCGCGAGGATCACGGTCACCGTCGAGACCCCGGCCGGCGACCGGGACATCCATGCGACAGTCGGCAGCGGCGGTAGCTTTGGGGGGTCGAGCCTGCAACAGGAGATCGGTCTCGGAGATGCGACCGTTATCCGCATGCTCACCGTCACGTGGCCTACCACGGGAAAGACCGACGCGTATGTGGGTTTGGCCCTGAACCGGGGATTTCATATTCAAGAAGGGGCTCGCACCGCCACGCCCCTCGACCTCCGACCGTTGCCAATGACGACGTCCAATGCCGCCGATGGCGACAGCCACCCGACCGGCCCGAGTGGTTTTCGGCAACGCGGACTCGACGCAAGTGCCGTCGGCGACTGGCCCGAGGCCGTGCGGCAGTTCCAGCAGGCGGTCGACGTGACACCGGGCGACGCTGAGTTGCGGGCCACCCTTGGCACCGTATTGAACCTATCCGGCGAGCCAGAACGGGCGCGGGCGGAGCTCGAGGGGGCCATCGGTCTCGACCCGGGACTCGCGACGGCACACTACACGTTGGGAACAATCTTTGAACGAGCCGGTCGTGACGACGCGGCCATATCACACTACACGGCAGCTGTGACACGCGACCCCACCGCAGCGCAGGCGTATCTGCGGCTTGCCGACGCATTGCGGCGAACGGGGAGTCTGGACGCCTCATTAGACGGGTATCAGGAAGTGGAGCACCGCGAAGAAGCCCGCTTTGGAGAGATCATGGCCCTGGCCCGCCTGGGCCGGTTTGCGGAAGCCCGCGCGCGAGTGACAGTGGCGATAGAGCGGTATCCCCGCCAGCCGGCGTTTGGCCACGCGATGGCCCGCATACTCGCCGCCGGTGACGACGATGTCCGAGATGGCCAACGCGCATTCGAATTGGTCCAGACCATCGCCGAACACAACAAGACGGCGGCGGTAGCCGAAACAATGGCCATGACGTTCGCAGAACTGGGCCGATTTTCCGAAGCCGTCGAGTGGCAACGGTTTGCGATGGCGATCGCGGCGGACGCCGGGCGAGCGGACGTCGCGCAAGCGATGTCCGCCAACCTCGTTCGGTATCAGCAAGACCAGCCGTGCCGCACGCCCTGGCGCGACGACGAACCTGAATACAACCCGGGCCTTTCCGTAGAACCAGGACTCCTGGAGACCAATGCCCCGTCCTAGGGTCCATACCGAAGAGGCTTCCCAGTCGCGGGCGTCACATCACCGGCCTGGCGTCACAGCCTCGATGCTGTACGCGTGGACTGTCGTGCTCGCCACCGCGTGCGGTCCGTCGGGCCTCGGCTCATCGGGAGTCGACACCCCGGCATCGGCCGACGGCGCCGCGACACCGCCGGCCGGAGCGGCTTCGACGCGAGACCTCCCCACCGGCGAGTGGTTCACCGACGTCGCCGAGGCCTCGGGCTTGCACTTTTCGCACTTCAACGGCATGTCCGGCGGATACTACTTGAACGAAATCATGGGCTCCGGTGGGGCTCTGCTCGATATCGACAACGACGGTGACCTCGATGTCTATCTCATTCAAGGTCAGATGCTCGGGTCCGGCACAACGATCGACGACGCGTTGTTCCCTCCTCCGACGGATGCACCGCTGACGGACCGGCTCTATCGCAATGACCTCGTCACCCAACCGGACGGCGCCGTAACCCTGCGCTTTACCGATATCACGGAGGGAAGCGGTCTCGACGTGCGGTCCTACGGCATGGGCGTGGCCACGGGGGATATCAACAACGACGGCTGGGTTGACGTGTATCGCACCCGGCACGGTCCAAACCAGTTGTTTGTCAATAACGGCGACGGCACGTTCAAAGACATCTCTTCCGAGGCGGGCGTCGATGATGGGTCGTGGGGCGTGTCCGCGACGTTTGCTGACATTGACCGCGACGGGTGGCTTGACCTCTATGTCGGGAACTATGTCGACTACCGGGTGGAGGCCGACATCGAGTGCCACACCAAGACCGGCCAACGAGACTACTGCGCCCCCCGAACGTATCGGGCGGCGGCCGACCGGATGTATCTCAATGAGAAGGATGGGACCTTTCGGGATGTCACCGACGAAGCCGGTCTGACAAGCGCCTACGGACCCGCACTCGGAGTCCTCGCCGCCGACCTCGACACCGACGGCTGGGTCGACCTCTACGTCGCCAACGATGGCGAGCCAAACCACCTGTGGATGAACGACTCTCAAAATCGGGACGAGACCCTGCCGGATTCCACCATCCGGTTCAGAAATGGCGCACTCCTGGCGGGCGTGGCCCTCAATAGCGGTGGCGACGCCGAAGCCAGCATGGGAGTGGACGCCGGCGACTTCGATGGGGACGGGGACGATGATCTATTTCTGACCCACATCGTCACCGAAACCAACACGCTCTATGTCAATGACGGCACCGGCTTCTTCGAAGACCGGAGCGCCATGGTCGGTCTGGGGGCATCGAGCCTACCCTACACCGGTTTTGGCACATCCTGGTTTGACTTCGACAACGACGGGTGGCTTGACGTGCTAGTGGTCAATGGCGCGGTGAGCACGGTCGAGGCCCTAGCGCAGGCGGGCGACGCGTTTCCGCTGCACCAAAGAAATCAGCTATTTCGCAATCTCGGCACCGGGGCGTTCGAAAATATCACGGACGAGGCGGGAACGGTCTTTGGCCTGTCAGAAGTGAGCCGAGGCGCCGCGTTTGGCGACGTTGACAACGACGGCGACGTCGACGTGCTTATCACGAACAACAATGGGCCGACTCGCCTTCTGCGGAACAACGTCGGCCATCGACAGCACTGGCTCGGTCTTCGGTTGGTAGGCGCCGACGGGCGCGATATGGTTGGCGCACGCGTTGCTGTAGTGCGGGAGACAGGTCCGGTGCTGTGGCGCCACACTCGGGCGGATGGAAGCTATGCCTCCGCCAACGACCCACGCGCTGTGATCGGATTGGGCGCCGTCGACCGTGTGACACGGGTCCGGGTCATCTGGCCGAGTCAGCGCAGTGAGGACTGGACGGGTCTCGACGTCGACCAGTGGACGACGCTCACCGAGGGCACAGGCGAACCAGCAAGCGGAAATCTACAGTAGACGGCATTGACGCCAGGGCAGAGATGATGGCCAGGCTCACATTTACAAGCGCAGACAGAGTCAACGTCCGGGCCGGCCTCGGCGTGACGGTCGCCACCGTCGCATTGCTGGCCGCGGTGGGCTGCGGCTCTGCACCAGCCGGTCCGACAGACACCGCCGCCGCCAGTATCTCGACCGCGGACCTGTTGCCGGTTCCACTCCCAGATGTCAGTGGGATGGATGCCTCGGTGCAGACTCAATTGACCGACGCCCATGCCACGCTGAGCGCAGCAGAATCAGAGGCTCCGGCGGGTGCCGACAGACGAGCCGCTGCCTACGGACGGCTCGGTACATTGTTGCTAGCGGGCGAGCAATTGGATACCGCCGAGCCAGCGCTCGTGAACGCGCACCGACTCAGCCCCGGTGAGCGCCGCTGGTCGTATTACTTGGGTCATCTTTATCAAGAAAAGGGCAACCTCTCCGAGGCCGCCACCTGGTTCGAGAAAGCACTCGAGCTCAAGCCCACCGACTTTCCCACACTCATCTGGCTGACAAGCGCGTATATCGATATGGGGCAGCCGGAGACGGCCGCACCCCTTCTCGAACGGGCGCGTTCCCTGCGCCCGGATACGTCCGTCGTTCGGTTTCAGCTTGGCCGGGCGGCCGTCGCGACCCGCGACTATTCGGTTGCGATCGAACATCTCGAGACCGCGCTCGCCCTGAGCCCGGGTGCGACGATCATCCACTACCCACTCGGGATGGCGTATCGCGGTGCCGGAGACCTCGACGCCGCTGAGCGCCATCTGAACCTGAGTGGTGGTCGGGCGTCCGGAAGCTTTGTCGCGGGAGTCATGATGGGCCTCTCGGACCCGCTCATGGCAGAGGTCACGACTGCCCTGCGAAGTCCACAACTCTATCGCGACCTCGCGCTCCAGGCCGACGCGAATCGTGACTATCGTGAAGCCGCACGGCTCTTTCGAGAGGCGGTGACGCTCACTCCAAGCGACCCCGTTCTGCAGCTGAGTTTGGGGATGGCGTTGGACCGGGCTGGCGACGCCGCCGGCGCCGTCGAGGCGCTCCAGGATGCCATCGGCCTGGATCCGGAGCTTGCCCAGGCCCACTATACGTTGGGGACACTGCT
>CAUZIB010000174.1:0-4346 GCA_963579735.1 Vicinamibacteria bacterium
GTCGGCGAGTTGCAGGTGCGCGACGGCATCTCCCGGGTGATAAATGTCGCCTGTCGTCAACTGTTGATGCCAAACATATTCGCCGGTCGAAGCGTTCACCGCGATAAGGGAATTCGTAAACAACATTTCCTTGTCCACATATTCCTCTTCGTGGCCGTCCGTACCCGGATTCCCCGCACCGAAGATAAGTAGATCCGTCTCCGAGTCGTAGATCATTGCTGCCCATACGCTGCCACTGCCGCCGCCTGGAAGATTGGTCCAGTACTCATCACCCCAAGTCTTGGCGGCCATCTCCATCTGCGGGTTCTCGAACGGCTTGGAAGGATCACCAGGCACGGTGTAGAACCGCCAGATCTCTTCGCCCGTGTTCGCATCGAGTGCGAGCGCATAGCCGCGTCCGGTTCCACTCTGTATGTTGTTGATGCCGACGAAGACCTTGCCGACGCCGACGCGCGGCGCCGAGTTCGATCCATAGAGCCCCGTCGGCTCGCAGATCTCCGCATGCCACAGCTGCGTGCCCCCTTGTCGATCGAGACCGAACAGCGAACATCCGCCGGAGATATAGACCTTGGTGTCGTCTATCGCGACGCCGCCGCGGTTCGTGGTCGCTAGATACGCAGCTGTCGGGCCGTAGCGATCCAATTCAAGATTCGGAACGAAACTCCAGAGCGTGTTCCCCGTGTTAATGTCGGTCGCTACCGCTGACCCATAGGGCCCGCCCTGATAGACGACGTTGTCCATCACCAGCGGGTTGCCCACCAATCCCGCGCCGATGGGAAGGTCCGAGTACCAAAGCAGCCCGAGCGAATCAATAGTTTTCTCGTTAATCTGATCGAGCACACTGTATTGATTGCTGTGAGGATTGCCCCCCAGATACCACCAGTCGTTTTCCGTAGCAGTCGTCGCGGCGATCGCTAGCGTCCCAATAAGCACGACGCCGACCAGATGTCCGAGCGCTGACGCAGACGACCTCTTGGAGAGAGAGGCGCAACGACGCCAACCCAACACGAGCGCGCTCCAAACATCATGAACGCGACCAAATCCCTTGGCTGTATACATGCTGGCAATCCTCAATTTGTGCGGCGGTAAGCGGGATCCCGCGCTTAACTGACCCTTCTTCACTTCTCTGTCTTGCGCGACCGACGAGCCGGCTCGAAGATTCGCCCACGCCCCGGCAAACGGATTGCATCCGGTCCAGACGTTTCGTGTCGAAGGTCCGCGAACGATGGGCCGATGTCAAGGCCGAATTCGTACACCGAGGCGCCCGTCGAGCCGGCCGGCCTCGCACACAACGCTGGTCAGACGGGGTCGTCGAAGAGGTTGTCGTGCGGGACCGGCCTCTGGCAACAGGTCTTCGACGTCCCGGAAGCTGAGCGCGAATCGGTAATACAGCCACACTCCACGTGCACTCTCAACCTGACAATGCCATCGGCGGTGCTCTAGAATTGTCTCTCGTCCGCTCGTGTTCACGCTGGCCGGGTTGGGCGCCTGTTTCCTCCCGGGCCGACGCGCCATGCGTGTCGATTCGATGGTGGCGTTGCGCAGCGAATAGCCGAAGGGAAGTTGCCGATGAGACTGTCGCGTTCGGGTGTCACGGTTCCGGGGCTGCACGCGTTCGTTCTCTGGGCGCTCGTTGGTGGCGCGGGCGCGCTGGGGCTGGGCGCGCAGGGCGAGACCGAGAACGGCGAGTGGCCCTACTACGGAGGTGACCGCGCCTTCACGAGATACTCTCCACTCGACCAGATCGACCGGAACAACGTGGATGAGCTGGAGGTCGTGTGGCGGCGTTCGGCGACGGCGTCGAGATGGACGGACGAGGTGTTTCCAGAGCTCGATCCCCGTCACTACCTGAGGTCGACGCCACTCATGATCGAGGGTGTGCTCTATGCCTCGAACGCGCTGGGCTTCGTGGAGGCGTTCCATCCCGGCACGGGGGAGACATTGTGGGTACAGGAGCCGGTCGAGGCGACGTTGCAGGAGGTGTCCGGTTCCAGCTCGAGAGGGATTGATGTCTGGACCGACGGCACCGATCGACGCCTGTTTCTGGTGCGTGGACCGTATCTCTATGCGATCAACGGCGAGACGGGCGGGCGATACGACGGCTTCGGCATGGTCGACCAGGGCCGCGTCGATCTGAATTTCGACGCACCTCTGGCCGGCAACTTCAACTGGACCGCCGGTCCGATCGTGGTCGGCGACGTCGTGGTCGTGGCCGGCACGACCGCCGGGGCTGGCGACGGCGGCGTCGTGAGGGAGGCGGCTCCGGAGAACATCCGGGGGTTCGATGTTCGCACGGGTCGTCACCTCTGGACCTTCAACGTGGTGCCCGCCCTGGGTGAATTCGGTGCCGACACATGGGGCGGGGGATCGGCCGAGTATTCGGGCGACCTGGGTTCCTGGTGCTGTCTCACGGCGGATGAGGAACTCGGATACGTCTTCATCCCCCTGAGCGCACCCACCGGCATGGTCTACGGCGGGCACCGTCCGGGCGACAATCTCTTCTCTGACAGCCTCGTGGCTCTTGATGCCGCGACCGGAGAGCGAGCCTGGCACTTCCAGATGGTTCACCACGACATCTGGGAGTACGACACGGTCGGACCCGCGACTCTTGGCGACATCACGGTCGATGGCCGGCGCATCAAGGCGGTCATGCAGCCGAGCAAGACGGCGTTCCTGTATGTATTCGATCGCGCCACGGGCGAGCCGGTCTGGCCTATCGAGGAACGCAAGGTACCCCAGTCGATCGTGCCGGGAGAGCGGACCTCGCCGACCCAGCCGTTTCCGACCAAGCCTCCGCCGTTCGATCTTCAGGGCATCACCGAAGACGACCTCATCGATTTCACGCCGGAGCTGCGGGCGGAGGCCCTCGAGGCGGCGCAGTCGCTCGTGCTCGGCCCCCTCTTCACGCCTCCGTGGCCCCAGAACGACGACCCGACGGCAAAGCAGGGCACCCTGACCGCACCTGGTGGGTGGGGCGCCGGAAACTGGCACACCGGTGCGTTCGATCCGGAGACCGGGATGTACTACGCCGTGTCGCACACGATGCCGACGGTGTGGAGCGTGGACCGCCCGACGTCCGCCGACGCCACGCTGGAGTGGGCTTACCCGCAAGGCGGCGGCACCCCGACGCCCCGGCCGCATGGTTTGCCGATCACCAAACCGCCGTATGGCCGCATCACCGCGTACGACATGAATCGTGGCGAGCTGGCCTGGATGGTCGCCAACGGCGATGGACCGCGAGACCATCCGTTGCTGAAGGATCTCGACCTCCCGCCGCTTGGCATCCCCAACCGACCGGCTCCGCTCCTGACCAAGACCCTGCTGCTGATCGGCGAGGGGAGCGACGCGATCATCGGCACCAGACGGGGCGAGGACGACGGGACCGACCCGGAGCTGGACCAGTCATGGCGGTGGGGTAAGAAATTTCGAGCCTACGACAAGGCGACCGGGCAGGTGTTGTGGGAGACGGAGCTGGCCTCCGGGACGACCGCCGGTCCCATGACGTATCTGTTCGAGGGACGGCAATACGTCGTCGTCTCGATCGGCGGTTCAGAGCATCCTCCCGAATGGATCGCGCTGGCGCTGCCCTGAGCCGGTGGTTCTGGCTTGGTGATCCGGGGTGCTCTAGAATCGCCTATCGTCCTCCGCATCGATCGGGTCCTTGTTGCTCGTTGCGGTTATCAGCCTGGTGATCCGTTTCCAGAAGGAGTCCACCGATGAAGAGAAGAGTCCTGATCATCCTCTGTGCCATGGTCTTCGGGGGGCCAATGATGGCAGCAAGTGGCGAAACCGTGAGGCCGGCGAAGATAAGCCAGTCGGATCTCAGCGGAAAGATATTCGAGCGCCCGGACATGGCCGAAACAACCCACGGTGACGGGCACGTGACGCAATCGGTCACGACGCTGCTGTCAGGCGACAAGAACTTCTCCTCCGGCATGTACAAGTCCGGGAAGACACGCATCGACATCACTGAGCCGTACGGTGTCGACGAATTCATGTACTTCCTCGAGGGCGGCGTGACTCTGACGTCTTCTGACGGAGCCGAGCTCGTGATCAACGCCGGAGAAGCTGTGACGGTCCCGAAAGAGTGGACCGGCGTTTTCGAAACAGACGGCTATATGAAGATATGGGTCATCTACTCCCAGGGTGAGTAGACGGTCACGGTACAGCGGTGCGGGGTTCTGTCAGGTTGATCGTCGACCTGGCACAGGACTCACATGCCCATCTACCGTGGCTACCGATTCCCGCCGGACATCATCAGTCACGCCGTGTGGCTCTATCATCGATTCGGGCGCAGTGTCCGGGACGTCGAAGACCTTCTTGCCGAGCGCGGGATCACCGTCACG
>CAUZIB010000175.1:0-4156 GCA_963579735.1 Vicinamibacteria bacterium
ACGCGATCCGAACCGCTCATCTTGGGCGCGAAGCTGGTTTGTCGAATTGGGTCAAGCTTGAAGTCATAGGCGACGATAAAACGTTGTTTCCTGACAACGAAGCGTTGTTGGATGCGACCCGGCGATTGGTCGCGGACGGGTTCGTCGTCCTGCCGTATACCAACGACGACCCGATCGCGTGCCGGAAGCTCGAGGAGGCCGGAGCCGCGGCGGTGATGCCGCTCGGCGCGCCCATCGGATCCGGGCTCGGCGTACAGAATCCCAACAACCTCCGGATCATCAAAGCCGGCGCCGGTGTCCCGGTCATCGTCGATGCCGGAGTCGGCACGCCATCCGATGCCGCCATCGCCATGGAGATTGGTGTTGACGGTGTCTTGATGAACACCGGAATCGCGGGCGCCGATGACCCGGTGGCGATGGCACGCGCCATGCGCCTCGCCGTCGAGGCCGGCCGCCTGGGATACCTGGCGGGACGCATTCCGCGCGCGTCCTACGCGACCGCCAGTAGTCCTCTGGAAGGTGTCCTCGGACGTTAGTCGGCCAGGCGCGAAACAGCCGATGTTCGAGCGAACGGTCTCGCCTGCGGACCTCGAGCGTCTGCGCTTGGAGCGCGAGAAGGCGCATGCCGCCTATGTCGACACCCTGGCCGCGTTGGACCGCGCGGTGCAAAGCCTCCAGGATCTCCCTGCGCCCCCTACCCACTACGACGAGCACGAGATCAATGCGCTCAATGAGGGATGGAGGCTTGGCTCCACAGAGATCCCGCGAACACCGGGATGGCGCGGTGTGGCACAGGGGCTCTTGTGGCCGCTGTTGTCCCCCGTGCTTGACCGCCAACAGTCGTTCAACGCCACCGTCGTCCGTCACATCAATCGAAACATCGAGCGCCACCGACATATCAGAACGTCGGTGACGGAGCTCGTCCGTACCCTCCAAGACGCGGTGACCGGGATGGCCGCGTTCGAGACACAGGTCGTTCGCTACGCCCAGGATCTGGGTCCGTTTGTCGAAACTCAAACGCTCGAGGTCAGCGCACTCTCCCGACGGATTACCGAGGACGTCGCGGAGACTACCGCGGGTCTGGTGTCGACCGTGAGCGGTGTAGCCGACGAGCTACGAAAACGCTGGGAAACGAGCGTTGCGACGGAACGTCGCCTGGAGTCCAGGCTAGATGAGCTCTCGTCCACCGTTGCCGTTGCGCATCAAGTGGCCCATACCCTCAAACGAGAGATTGCGCGTGTGACCTCGGTCGAACCCTCCGCTGGCGTCCGCGGCGCATCACCCGTGGCGGAATCGTCGCCGCTGGTCACGTCCGAACTCGACAGCTACAAATATGTCGGTTTCGAAAATGCGTTTCGTGGTTCGCCCGAGGATATCCGCGCTCGTCTCGAGCAGTATCTCGAATATTTCGAGGGGTCGACGGATGTGCTCGACGTCGGTTGCGGACGCGGCGAGTTTCTCGAGCTGTTACGTGGCCGCGGAATTGGGGCTCGCGGTATTGACCTGAATCACGAGATGGTCGAACAGTGTCGGACACAAGGGCTCGACGTCGACAAAGCGGACTTCCTTACCCACTTGTCGCACCTCGAGGACGGAGCACTCGGCGGACTATTCGCATCGCAGGTCGTCGAACACCTCGAGCCACAGTATCTGCTGGAGACTCTCGATCTCGCCTTTCACAAACTTCGACCAGGCTCGGTGCTTATCCTCGAGACGATCAACGTCGCATCATGGTCCGCGTTCTTCCAGAGCTACATCCGCGACATCACCCATGTCCAGCCGCTTCATCCGGACACGCTCCGATACCTCGTGACGGCCAGCGGCTTCCAGCACACTGACGTCGTCTACTGTTCGCCGTGCGCATCGCACCATCGGCTCGAACGGATGCCAAACGCTGACGGGTCCACGACGGGTCACGACCTGGCACGCATCGTCCACACCTTCAACGAGAACGCCGACAAACTGAACCGCTTATTGTTCGCAGACCAAGACTACGCCGTGATCGGAAAGCGTTTGTAATTGTCGGGAGAAGAGATCCGGCTCACCGCAGGTCTCTGAGTAGTCCCTGGACCAGGGATCCTTACGCTCGCGCCGGCGCGAGATCCGCAGCCTTGAGGCGCTTGACGTCGGCGTCGACCATCATACGTACCAGCCCCGCAAAGTCGACCGACGGCTCCCAACCCAGCTCTCGGCGCGCCTTGGATGAGTCACCGATCAAATGTTCCACTTCGGCCGGACGCAAGAGCGACGCGTCGGTCTTGAGATGCTGCTCCCAGTCGAGCCCAACATGGGAGAATGCGGTCTGAACAAGCTCCCGCACCGAGTGGCTGACCCCCGTGGCGACGACGTAGTCGTCCGCCGCATCTTGCTGCAACATCATCCACATCGCCCGAACATAGTCACCAGCAAATCCCCAATCTCGACACGCGTCGACATTCCCGAGGGACAAGGTGTCAGTCTGCCCGAGCTTGATCCTTGCGACCCCGTCGGTCACCTTCCTCGTCACAAACTCCAGTCCACGACGCGGAGACTCGTGGTTGAAGAGAATCCCAGAGACCGCGAACAAGTCGTAGCTCTCCCGATAGTTGACGGTGATGTAGTGGGCATACACCTTGGTTACGCCATACGGGCTGCGCGGATAAAACGGAGTCAGCTCGGTCTGGGGCGTCTCTCGCACTTTTCCATACATCTCGCTCGACGACGCCTGATAAAGACGAATCGACGAATCGACGTGTCGGATGGCTTCCAGGACCCGGGTCACGCCTTGGGCGTTGAATTCACCGGTGAGCAACGGTTGATCCCACGACGCGGGTACAAACGACATCGCCGCGAGGTTGTAGATCTCGTGAGGCCGCACATCATCGATGACGCGGATGAGTGACAGTTGGTCGAGCAGGTCAGCGGGCCGCAGTTCGACGCGGCCGAGCAAGTGTTTGATACGCCAGCTATTCGGTGTGCTGAGCCGGCGGACCACGCCGACCACTTCATAGCCCTGCTCGAGCAGTAGTTCCGCGAGGTATGAGCCGTCTTGGCCCGTGATACCGGTGATGAGAGCACGTTTGGACATGAGTCAGAGACTCTACAGCCTAAAAATATTCTTGGCGTTCATTCCCTTGAGCGCATTCCGGGTATCGACCACCACACGCGCATCGCGGGCGATGCCTTCATAATCGAAACCGTCGTGGTTGGTGGCGATGACCGCGCAGTCGATCCCGCTGGCCAGAGCGGCATCGGGCGAGATCGCCTCGAGGACAAGACCCTTTTCGGAGAAACTGGGGACGAATGGGTCGCTGTAGCTGAGCTTCGCGCCTCGTGTCTCGAGCAGGTGCCAGATGTCGATGGCCGGAGACTCTCGCACATCACTGACACCCGGCTTGTAGGCCACGCCAAAGAGATGGACGCGCGACCCTCGAATGGACCGAGACAGGCTATTGAGCGCAGCCCCAATCCGTTCGACGACATAGCGTGGCATACCGGCATTGATATGGCCCGCCAATTCGATAAACCGACTCTCAAACCCAGTTTGTTTCGCTTTCCAACTGAGGTAGAACGGGTCGATGGGGATGCAGTGCCCCCCCAGACCGGGACCCGGATAAAACGGCATGTAGCCAAACGGTTTGCTCTTTGCGGCGTCGATGACTTCCCAGACGTCCACATCGAGTTCTCGACACATGAGCGCCAACTCGTTTGCCAGCCCGATATTGACCGCGCGAAACGTGTTCTCGAGCAGCTTGACCATCTCAGCGACCGTCGTCGACGACACACGGACCACTGTCTCCACAATCTGCTCGTAGAGCAGCGCCGCGACATCAGTCGACGCGTCGTTCACGCCGCCCACCACCTTGGGAATATTGCGGGTGTTCCACGATGGGTT
The DNA here is from genome assembly GCA_963579735.1 of Vicinamibacteria bacterium. GTDB lineage: Bacteria > Acidobacteriota > Vicinamibacteria > Vicinamibacterales > UBA8438 > CAUZIB01. The sequence continues at coordinate 3,875 of CAUZIB010000175.1, forward strand.
GCCGGGGTCGACTCTTTCGGGCGAAAACGCCAGATAGAAGTCTTCGCCCGCCCGGAGCCCGCCCGCCTCTAGTGTCGGTCGGAGCACTTCTTCAACCGTGCCCGGGTAGGTCGTGGACTCGAGAATGATGAGCTGACCCGGTCGAAGCCGCTGCGCGATCTCGTCAACCGCAGACACGACATAGGACAGATCCGGGTCACGGGTCTTGCGAAGCGGCGTTGGCACGCAGATGTCAATAGTGTCGACGGTGGCCAGTTCCGAAAAGTCGGTGGTCGCCCGAAG
>CAUZIB010000176.1:0-4118 GCA_963579735.1 Vicinamibacteria bacterium
GCAGCACGTTTTCGGTCTGCTCCTTGAGGTTGAGATTGATCACGGCGTCGGCCGGTGAGACCTCCTGGCGGTCTTCGATGAAATCTCCGAGATGGCTGTCTTCCTCTTCTCCGATCGGTGTTTCTAGCGAGATCGGTTCCTGGGCGATCTTCAGAACTTTGCGAACCTTCGCCACCGGGATGTCCATCCGCTGTGCGATTTCCTCTGACGTGGGCTCGCGGCCGAGCTCCTGGACGAGCGCGCGAGACGTACGAATCAGCTTGTTGATGGTCTCGATCATATGGACCGGAATACGAATCGTGCGCGCCTGATCGGCGATGGCGCGGGTGATCGCCTGCCGGATCCACCAGGTGGCGTAGGTTGAGAATTTGTAGCCGCGGCGATATTCGAACTTGTCGACCGCCTTCATCAGACCGATGTTGCCCTCCTGAATCAGATCGAGGAATTGCAAACCGCGGTTCGTGTATTTTTTTGCGATCGAGACGACAAGACGGAGGTTGGCTTCGACCAGTTCCTTCTTGGCAAGTTCGGCCAGCAGCTCGCCGCGCATGATGCTGTACAGCGTCCGTTCCAGTGACGGCGCCGATTGCTCGAGCTCCTCGGCGCGGGCCCGGATCTCCGCCCGCAACTCACGTTGGCGTCGCGTAATGCGACGTTTGTCTTCTTCTTTGATCTTGCGCCGTGTCTTGAGTTTTAGTTGGCGGTCCAGACGGTCGATCTCTCGTTGCCGCTCCAGCACGCCTTCGGCGGCCGCCTTTACCTCATCGATCAGACGACGTTTGACAGGCTCCGTGAACTCGATGTCGCGGATCAATCCTGACAGTTTAGCCTGGGCCCTCAGCAGGTTGCGGTAGTTCCGCCGGTAGCGCTTCTTTTCCCGTTTCGGAATCGTCCCGACCTTCTTTTCGCGCCGGATCACATCCAGGCGCGTCTTGCGGATCACCTCGATGTGCGCCATGACATCGCGGGACCTCCGATTGATCCGATCGTCAGTCATCTCGTCGTCTTGAAAGAGGACGAGTTCCCGGATGGTGCGCTCACCGACCTTCAGTTGCGCACCCATGCGGACGACGGCCCTGGAAAGCGTGGGCATGCGCGAGATGGACTTGATGATCGAATTCTTGCCGCGTTCGATCCGCTTCGCGATGGTCACCTCGCCCTCACGCGTCAGGAGCGGGACGGTTCCCATCTCCCGCAGATACATCCGGACGGGGTCGTTGGTCTTGTCGATCGCGCTGGGCGTCAGGTCGAGCTCAACGTCCTCCGAGCCCTCGTCCCGCCGGTTGAGCAGTTTGTCTTCGCGGTATTTTTGTTCGGAGTCGACGACCTCGATACCATGATTGCCGAACGTCGTGAACAACTCGTCCAAGTCGTCCGACTTGGTGATTTCCCCCGGGAGGATCTCGTTCACCTCGTCATAGAGCAGATACCCCTTTTCCTTGCCGTTCTGGATGAGCTGCCGTACTTCGTCGTATTTTTCTTCGAGCGACAAGAGCGTTCCTCCTCGGCGGACCGCCCGCCGGACCCAAGATGGGCCGACGGCGCCGGACACATCCTGTGGTCACGACCGCAGTGATTCGAGTTTCGCCAACAGTTCTTGTTTCTGTTGTAAGAGCAGGTCGATTTTGGCTAGCGCCGACGGTGTGCCCAGATGCTGGCACCGGTCAATCTCGTGTTGCAACATCGTGCGCTGCCGCTCGCACCCGAGCTGTCTCAGCGCTTTCCCACAATCAGAGGCCGAGGCGGCGGCGCGATCAGCCGCTCCGACGCGCGCCATCCAACCTGCCTCCTCTCTACTGAGACGTTCGCGCAGCGTGTCGAGGACGGTTTCGGCCGGCCACTCGACCAGAGCGCGCGCCGTGCTCAGGATCGGCGCCGTCGTCAAACCCGCGAGGTCCTCATCGCTGAGCGCCCCGATTGCTTCCAAGGCGGCCTGTGTGTCTCGGACAAGCGCCCAGATCAGCCCCTTTTCGGCCGTTTTCACCGTCCGACCGGTCGCGACCCGTGGGTCGTCGAACGTGGTGCGGCGTTCCGCTGCCGCTTTGCGAATCTCGGTACGGACGACATCTTCGAGCACCCCGGCCCGGTGCGCAAGCCGGTCGGCGAAGAGATCGCGGGACGGCGCATCCGGGATCCGAGCTGCCACCTGGAGCATCCGATTCAGGAACTCCCGGCGGTGGTCGCCTCGAGTCAGGTCACGCTCGGCGGCCTCCCGATCCAATAAGTATTCCAGATATGGCTGGGAAGTGCGTAGCTTTTCCACATAATAGGCCCCGCCGTGTGTCCGAATACACGTGTCGGGATCTTCGCCCTCGTCCAGTACCGCCACGTTGACCTGCATGCCCCCCGCGAGCAGCAACTCGCCTGAGCGCGCGGCGGCGGCGGCGCCGGCCGGGTCCGGATCGAAGCTTACGATCACCTTTGATGCGAATCGCTTGAGCAAACGCATCTGCTGTTCGTTGACAGCCGTGCCACAGGACGCCACCGCCGTGGTGACCCCCGCTTGCAGTGCCTGCGCCAGATCGAAGTAGCCCTCGACGAGGACGGCGTAGCCCGCCTTGCGGATGGCGGACTTCGACAGGTACAGGCCATACAGTGTCCGAGACTTTGAATAGATCGCGGTTTCCGGTGAATTCAAGTACTTCGGCTGTTGGTCCTGCTGCAGCGCTCGCGCGCCGAAGGCGACCACAGAGCCGGTGTCCCGCGCGATCGGGATCATGAGACGGTTGCGGAAGCGGTCGACCAGCGGTCGGCCCTCGCGCGCGGCAGCCAGACCACTACGCACCAGCACCGTGTCCGAGTAGCTGCGTCCCCGCAAATGAGTAATGAGGCTGTCGCCATTCGGCGGCGCGAATCCCAACCCGAGTTGAGCGGCAGTCTCGTCCGTTACCCCGCGCGCATCGAGATGCTCCCGGGCTTGGCGTCCACCGCTGTCTGCCAAACGGTCCTTGAAGAACTCGGCCGCGGCCTCGTGTGCGGTGAGCAGCGCCTCTCGTTCGGCGTCGGCCGCCGCGTCCTGCTCCGTTTCAGGCTCCGGGACCGGGACGCCGAAACGTTGGGCCAGTTGACGGACCGCGTCCTGGAAGCCGAGCTTCTCCTGCAGTTCCACGAATTTGAGAACGTCACCGCCGACGTCGCAGCCGAAACAGTGGAAGAAACCCTTGTCCCCATGGACGTGGAACGATGGTGTCTTCTCCGAGTGGAACGGACACAGCCCCTTGAAGCTCGAGCCGGACCTCTTGAGGGGGACGTAGTCCTGCACCACCTGCACGATGTCGACCTGCGCCTTCAGGTCATCGATGAACGATTGCGGAAACAGACCCATGTCAGGCGTCGATCAATCCTTCAATTCCGCGAGGGTCACGCCGGTGCCGCCGTCCTCTGGCGCCGCTGGCGCGAACCGTCGGACGAGCGGATGCGCGCTGAGAAACTCTGCGATCGCTCGCCGAAGCTGTCCGGTGCCGTGGCCATGGATGAAACGCACGACACGCAATTCACCCATCAGGACCTGGTCAAGATGTTTCCCGGCGCGAACCAGCGCGTCGTCCACGCGACAACCAATCAGATTGAGTTCGTCCAACGGGCCGACCGGAGCGTTGACCTGAATCTTGACTCGGTTGTGGGGTTGAGCCTGGGCCGGGCGTGTGGCGCTGACCGCCAGCGATCGGATCGGGACGCGCACCCGTTTCCCCCGCACTTCCACCTCCGCCTCCGTTCCGTGCATGGAGCGGACCTCGCCTTCAACCCCGAGTGTGGACACGAGGACTCGAGCTCCCAGCGACACCGGCGGGCGGTCGGTTCGATCGGGCGCGGACGCAACCGGGTCCGGCGTCCGGAAGCGCCGAGCCACGTTGTCGAGTGCCGCCTGCGCGGACGATCTCAGCTCACCAGTGTCGCCGGTCGACAGAGGTGTCTCCCGCCTGGCGGCTTTGTCCGTCGCGACCCGTTCGAGGGCCGCGGCCCGATCCCGCAACGACACCACGATCTGATCGATTTCGTCTCGGGCGTTTCGCACGCGCCCGTCGACTGAGTCGTTGCGACTGGCACGGTTGCTTCGCTCGCGCTGATCGATGTCGGCCTCTCGGGCCTTCAGGCGGGTCATGGTCTCCGCCAACTCG
>CAUZIB010000177.1:0-4089 GCA_963579735.1 Vicinamibacteria bacterium
GCCGAGCTGAGCGCAGTGCGCTCGCGCTGATGTCGAGGGCGGTGACCCTGACATCGAAACCCCGTGCGTGCCCCCACCGAACCAGAGCCCTGGCGAAATCGCCGCCGCCGGTTGCCACGTCCAGCACCTCCACCCGCTGGCCGGCCCGCCATCCGCGACTGAATTCCTCGAACCGGTGCAGTGTCGCGCGGGTGCCACCGAGCCAACGGTTGATTCGACCGAGAAATTGGTAGACATCGTCAACGACGTCCTGAGGCGGCGTGTGGTCGTCCATGAACTCGCGCTCGAGCGACCGTTGGGACATCCACATATCAGGACCGTGAGTCGGAGGTTGGGCGTCGCAAGTCAAGACGTCGTGTGTCGGCGACGACGGAGCCTGAAGCCCAGAGCCCGTCCTGATCGGCGTTCGTCTCTCGACCTAGCTTTGGACAAACGAAGTCAAAGGGTCCAGAGCCGGACACCTGGGAACGTCGGAGCGCCAGGTTGAGCAGTGGCTCAACACCCCATGCTAGGTGGCGTAACACCCACTCCGCTCGACGCTCGGTGCGACCCAGGCAGAGTATCAGCCGGCCAAGACGATTTGCCGCGCGCCCCATCTCGAGCCGGCGTCGCTCGTACTCGTCGAACGATCCGGTGACAATCGCATCCGCCGCGATCCGCGTCGCTGCCAGGGCCAGTGCCAGACCGCCCGCGGTGATCGGGTCGGGTGTGCCGGCCGCGTCGCCAACCAGAAGCAGCCGTTGACTTCGATCGACGATCCGCGGAACGTACAGTCCCAGCGGTGCGGCGGCGAGCACAGGTGTCGTGAATTCAAGGTGCGACAGGCGACCTCGCAGCCCCGCCGTCTTGTTCAGCAGATACGTGATGCCGTCTCGACGAAAATGACGATAGTCAAACAACGCCGAGACCAACGCCTCTCCCCCGCCAGTCGGCGCGACGTAGAGCTCTCCGTCGTCATGAAAAAAGACCTCAACGCGGTCGCCGAGCCCCGTCAGCCCCACAACATGGCTGGAGAGCCCTGCGCGTCGTGGGGAAGCTACCTTGCCAGGAAGCTGGCGGTGGAACATCGAGTGGCACCCATCCGCGCCAACAAGCAACCCGGTCGGACCAGGTCGATACGCCGTTCCGGGTCGAGCATCAATATTCGGCGTGCCCCCCGCGAGTTCGAACAGCCAGGCATCAAATCGATCGCGGCGAACGACGAGCCCATCATCATCAGGGAAATCGGCGTCGGCCGATGCCGTTCCGGCGACGAACCGCAGACCCTTCACATGTGGGACATCGGGAATACCGGCGATCTGACGCAGGGCAGCAACACCGTGGGGGAGCAAACCCTCGCCACACGGTTTGAGTCGCGGATGGTGTGTTTTTTCGTAGAGCACGACCGTCACACCCTGCCGACCCAACAGGATCGCAAGGGCCGAACCCGCCGGCCCACCGCCCACGATCGTGACATCAGGTGTCCGTTCCACGTGTCGTTCGGGTTACCACTCGAGCGTCAGCATCTCGGCCGAAAAACCGGGCCCCAGAGCCATCATGAAACCGGTGTCACCGGCTCTGGGCCGACCTGAGGCAACAAGGTCGTTGAGCATGAACAGCACCGACGCGCTCGACTGATTGCCGTATCGGCGCATGGTTTCACGAGCGTTGTTGAGCGCTACGTCGTCAAGGCCGAACACCGAGCGGTAGGTTGCCATGACTTTCGCGCCGCCTGGATGGAGGATCAGGTGGCTGAGGTCAGGAAGAGATAGGCCCTGTGCGTCCAGAAATTTATTAACCACCGGCGCTACACCGGTCGCGACGAACTTAGGGACGTCCCGGGACAAGACCAAACGCATGCCGTCGGCGGTAAAGTTCCATCCCATGAGGTCCGGGGCCTCCTTAAAAAGGTGCGTTCGTGTCGCCAGAATCGCGGGACCCTCGCCTCCCGTCTCGTCACCCGAGACGACGACGGCAGCGGCTCCGTCGCCAAAAAGCGCTGCGCCGACCAGGTCGGTAGCGGTCCGCGCGACGGGAGAAAAGACCAGGCTACAAAGCTCGACCGAGATAACCAGGGCGCGATGCGTGGGATACGCGCGGAGTGTGTCCACCGCCCGCACGAGCGCTCCAGCACCGGCTGCACACCCCAAGCCAAAGAGCGGCAAGCGTCGAACATCGGGTCGCAAACCCAGCCGCGACGCCAACCTCGCATCGAGACTCGGGGTCATCAGTCCCGTCGTCGTCACAAAATAGATGTGGTCGATCGTGTCAGGGCTGGTCCCCGACCGGTCGAGACAGGCGCGCGCAGCCTTCTCGGAAAGCTCGAGCGCCGACGTCGCATAGACCGCGTTACGCGTCTCGAACGGCTGGCCCTCGGAGTACCACTCGGGAGGGCGAACGAAGTACCGCGTGTCAACACCGATCCGGTCAAAGACCGGAAGCAACCGCTCCATCGAACGGTCGCCGCGACACACGCGAGCCATCTCGTTGCGTACATCCGATTGGTCACAGCGGTGGGCGGGCAGAGAGGTTGCGAGCGAATCAATACGGGGCATGAGTTAGCAGCCGGATGCGTCGTCGGTCGAGAACAGCCTGCCTGTGACCACGCGCTGAGTGTACTCTTAATTCGTGAAGTGAGGCCTGATGAGTTCCACCCGCTCCGCTTCGTAGGTGGCCTCACCTGTATCGATACAGACACCCTTCTTCTCCCCCCCGGTCAGGGGCCGCATCTGAGCAGCATCCCATACCATCACTCGGTGAGATCCGTCGGGGACGGTGTGGGCTCCGTCTCCCCTATATCTCCCTGAACTTGGGTCGAATGGAGGGGACTGGAGTAAACGCGGGTAAAATGGAATACAGTGAGAAGCGGCAATGAATCTGGCCCTAAACTACGAAAGTCGTGCGCCATCAGCCTGTTAGCGTGAGAGTGACGAAAGGGTTCGACTCCCGCCGCCTCCACCATTTTTCCCCTGTCAACACAGGGGTTTTTCATCAGCACCGACCATGTTGCCGTCAGCTCTCCACTGCCCACGCCGGGACAGGTCCGTCGAGCAAGCGAATCGCACTCTCAACAGCCTTGGGACTGAAATGCATATAACGTTGGGTTGTTGAGAGATCTTCGTGTCCCGCCAGTTCTTGAATCGCCTTCGCAGCCGCCCCGTGCATGGCCAGATGCGAGCAGAACGTATGCCGAAGGGCATGAACCCCCTTGGGCCGTAGCCCAGCTCGCCGCTCTGCCCAACGCACCCGACTTCGCACCATCTTTTGCGTGAACGGGGCACCGCTTCGCTCGCATAAGACTGGGTGGCCCACAACATGGCCTACCTTGAAGACGCCGAACCGGAACCCGCCCTTGGCCTAACGGACCGGGGTGACGACGTGGCGGAGCCGCTCTTCGCGATCGCTGATAGGGCGGGTGAAAAGTGGGCGAAGAAGGCGAGACAGGCCATGACCGCACTCTTGGGCGAGACGACCCGCTCAGACGATGACGTGGGTGTGGAGCTGCTTCGTGACATCTTTGAGCTTGTTCCTAGAGACGTACCGTTCATCAGCACAGAGGGCCTGCTCTCCAAGCTCTGCGACCTCGAAGAGCGTCCCTGGGCAACATGGGGTCACGGGAACCCGATGACCGGTCGTGCGCTGGCACGACGCCTGAAGGAGTTTGGTATCGGTCCCGACCATAAGGAGGACAAAAGCTGTCGCGGGTACTATCGAGACCGCTTTCTCGATGCCTGGAGTCGCTATGAGGTCGGCGCACCCCCAGAGGAAGCGTCCAAGCGTCCAGAACCTAATGAAACTGGGGTGAAACCGGAAGTATCGACCCGTCCGGAGACGAGGTAGGCGGACGGGTGGCCATCGCAGGATCTCCCAATAAATACAGGGGTGGCGGACACATGGACGGGTGAGACGGGAGGGTGAGAGGGAATGGCGAAAGGAGTGCCGATGCTACGAGACGCAACCGCGTGAACAACCGAACGGTGACGCCGCCGTCGCGAAGACTATCCCCTCAGGTAGCGAAGGGCCGAGCGGGCGCCGTCGATAGCGGCGCTCATGATGCCACCCGCGTAGCCGGCGCCTTCGCCGATCGGATACAGGTTGTCGAAACCCTCG
>CAUZIB010000178.1:0-4061 GCA_963579735.1 Vicinamibacteria bacterium
CAGTCTGTGAGTCGAGATTCCCCGTGGGCTCGTCGGCCAGCAAGATCGGGGGGTCATTGGCGAGGGCTCGGGCGATGGCCACCCGCTGCTGCTCCCCTCCCGAAAGTTGAGACGGGTAGTGATGACCTCGGTCACTCAATCCGACCTCTTTCAGGAGACCACGCGCCTTGGCGACCGCGTTCTTCATCCCGGCGATTTCGAGCGGCACCAACACGTTCTCGAACGCGCTCAACGACGGGATCAAATGAAAAAACTGAAAAACGAATCCAATGGTCGTGCTTCGCAGCTCGGCCAACCTATCTTCGTCCAGACGTGTGATGTCGACGCCATCGATAACGATACGACCCGTTGTCGGCGTATCGAGTCCAGCCATAAGTCCGAGGAGCGTCGTCTTCCCGCTGCCCGACGGCCCAATGATGGACAGAAACTGACCCGACGGCACCGACAGGTCAAGGGGGTGCAAAATGGTGAGTGGCTGCCCGCCGCTCTCCACGGTCTTAGAGACCTGCGATAGCTCGATCATGCCAGGCCCCCGCCGTTTCCCACGCCGTTACGGAGCCGCCGTCAGCTGACGCGCCCACGACTCGACCGCCGGCCACAGATGCATCGCGACCTGCTCTGCCCCATCGGCGTTTGGGTGAATCCCATCGGATTGGTTCAGACCGGCCTCGCCGGCCACGCCTTCGAGAAGAAACGGAATAAACACCACGTCGTGCTCGTCTGCCAGCTCCGCATACACCTGGCGAAACGCGTCCGTATACGCCACTCCGAAATTCGGCGGCGCCTCCATGCCGGCCAGCAGAACGGCGACGCCTCGGCCCAACGCGGTGGCAACAATGGCCGACAGATTCTGCTTGAGCTGTTCCGCCGCGAGTCCCCGCAGGCCGTCGTTGCCGCCCAGTGCAACGAGCAGGGCCTCGACCCGACCTTGACGGTCGTCCAGTGCCCACTCCAAGCGCCTGAGTCCTCCCGCGCTCGTGTCGCCAGAGACGCCGGCATTGACCACTCGCACGTGATAACCGGCGGCATCCAACCTCGCCTGGAGCCGGGCCGGATACGCCTCATCCGGGGTCACACCCAGCCCCGCGGTCAACGAATCGCCAAGCGCGACCAGGAGCGGCGTGTCGACGCGGGGCATGGCGGCTGTGTCGGTGTGGTCTTCACCGAGCCCGCCGTCCTTCGAAGCGACAGCGCCAGCCAAAGCCCCAGCGACGCCATCATCGGCGCTGTCGATACGTGTCTCAAACGACGGCGGCCCACCACGGCAGCCAGCAGCGGCGACAACCAGCAGCCACACCACCGCCCACAGCGACAACCGGAGGCGGAGTGACTGTATCTGAGACATGAGCCACTAATTATCCTACAGACCACCGGCAGATATTTTGAGTGACCTGCGAGACGCTCTGTCGCTCGCGTCTGTGCGCGGAGCGGCGTGTCTAGCGCACCGCCGATGGGGTCAAAGCCTCGGGTTCGCAGGGCCGCCTGGCGCACGGCACGCGTGACGCCAAGTCTGTCCACCTCGGCTTTCAGATGCGCACTCGAGCCCGCGCCAAACACCACTCGCCGCTCGGGCTGGTCGAAGACAAAGTCCTGCATCAACGAATTCTCTTATGAAAAGGACGGACCGTACCGGGACGTCGGCAAGACAATGCGGTTACAGGGGACTAGACTGGATCCAGCGTTTCGTCTCTTGTGAAGAGAGATGTGATTCAAAGGGGGAGCTATGAGGCGGCAGAGGTGGATAGCGCCGGGCGCGGTGACGGCGATCACGGTCCTCTTACACGCCGCTGGTGCGGCCGGTCAAACGGGCCTAGGAGACAACGGCTGGACACTTCCCAGAACCGCCGCTGGGCATCCGGATTTCCAGGGCATTTGGGCCAACAATAGCGCGACTCCCCTAGAGCGTCCCACGAGCTTCGAAAACAAGTCGGAACTCACAGACGAGGAACTGGCCGAGCTCGAGCAGCAAGTTGCCGGACTGCTGAGCGGCGGCGATGCCTTTTTCGGCGACGGGTTGGTCGCCGCAGCGCTCGATGAAGACAGTCCGTGGCTCAGCTTCGACGCCGGAACGGGTAACTACGGTCAGGCATGGATGGTCGCACGCGACCTGGACAACCGCACCTCGCTCGTCGTGGATCCCCCGACGGGGCGGCTCCCAAGCCTGACGCCCACTGCCCAGGAGCAAATGGTCGCCCGATATGCCTACTTGGCAGAGCATCCAGCCGATTCGTGGGAGGATCGACTCCTCAGTGAGCGCTGCGTAACGTTCGGTCTCCCAAACTTGTTCGCCGGCTACAACAGCTACTACCAGATCGTTCAAACCGAGCATCACGTGGCGATTCTGCAGGAGCTGATTCACGACATTCGTATCATCCCTCTCGATGACAGACCGCACATCGACGATGGCATACGGCAATGGTACGGTGATGCACGCGGGCGGTGGGACGGTGACACTCTGGTCATCGAAACGCGCAACTTTGCAGCCAAGAGCGATGTCCCGGGCGCGTTGACTCTAAAGTCAGTTCGCGGTGTCAGCGAGCCGCTCCATCTTATCGAGCGCTTCACGCGGGTTGGTCCAGACGTGCTCCAGTATGAGATGACCGTGACAAACCAGGGACTCTGGGAATCGTCGTGGACGGCAATGGTTCCGCTGCGGCAAACCGACGAGCCCATCTACGAGTACGCCTGTCACGAAGGCAATATCGGCATGGAAGGGATACTCGCCGGTCATCGCGCTCAAGAAGCCGAAACGACGGCCTTCGGCTCGCGCTAGCCCAGGAACGCCGGTCGCACTGCCTCCGCGTGCGTCCACGTCCAGCGCGACGGTCGGTGCCATGCCGCCGCTGGCCCTGATCCTTGCCACACGGCCAGCGATGCCGCAGTCAGCGGGTGACAACCTGGAAGCGGGGGTTGCCCCACGCGGTCGGTTGTAAGTAGTTGAGCAACACCGGAGTGTCGCCAAACTCCCGTATCACTCTCAGCGTGGAACCAGCTCGGTTCATCGCGTCGAGATCGACGCTGGACTCGAAGCGCCCATCGAGACCCCAGCTCGGGAGCAAGGCGACCGCTTCTCCCCGCAAGTGCGACAGCATGTCGAGTTGTTGTTGCGGCGACGTGACTTCTACTTCCAGCACCTGGACGCCACGGTCCTTCAGTGCGCACGTATCGAAACCAAGAGCGATGGGCATGAGCACCGTCCAGTCCTCCGGAACCTCGTCGGCGATCCATCTCTCTGCCAGATTCCGCGAATCGACCGGGACTCGAGCCTGCGCAAGATACCGCTGCGCAGGGAGGGTCCCCAAGACGAGCGCGCCGCACAGCGCGGCGGTCGCCACTCGCCGGTAGCCCACGCGCCACGCCTTTTGACGTTCCACGTACTGGGCGCCCGCCCGGCAGAGCCCGACCAGGCCGAATCCGATCAACAGGGCGTAGAAAGGATGAATCGCGAGGACATTTCTCGGAAAATGCACACGCTGGGCTGCAAGGAGCGCAAGCAGTGCCACGGGAAACGCCGCTAGCATGAGCGCTTTGCGCCAGTCGCGATGGAGGATGGACGAGAGACCCAGGACGGCGAGGACGCCGCCGACGGTTCCAAACTCATGTAGGAAGTGACGGCCGTAGTATGCGAGCTGCGCCAGCCCTGGTGCGGCGTTGAAACCAAGGTGACCGCTGCGATAGTGCTGCGCTTCGAAAGCTAGACCGTTGAGGAAGGCCGGGTAATCGATCACGCTGTAGGGCACCACGGCGACAAAGGCCAACAACGAGGTGCCGACCGCCACGACCGACGACATGAGTCGTCGGTCGGAACGCTGATGTAGCCAAATTCCCAGGACCACGGGTATCAGGACCAACCCGAGCGTGTACTTGCTGGCAGCGGCCAGCCCCGCGCAGATGCCCGGTATCACGGCAGACCGGGCGCCTGACGGATTGGCCGTGGCCGAAAGCGCACTCGCGACGGCAAGCACGGCGAAACAGGTTCCGACGATATCCACGTTCAGATACACCCATGAATGCCGGAAAAAGAGACTCGAGCCCATCAGGACGAGCGGAGCGACCCAGAC
>CAUZIB010000179.1:0-3926 GCA_963579735.1 Vicinamibacteria bacterium
GACCCGTTAAGTCCCTCATGCGAGCGATCCCGAAGTCGAGAATCTTCAGCTCGCCGGACCCTTCGGTGACCATAAGATTGTCAGGCTTGATGTCGCGATGGATCAGGCCTTCGTCATGGGCATAACCAAGCCCATCACAAAGCTTCTCCATGAGTTTCAGTTTTCGATCTAATGCCAGCGGTGCCTTCCGGCGGATGACTTCTCCCAGTGTTTCGCCCTTGATGTACTCCATGGCGATGAATGGCTGGTCGTCGTCGACGCCGACGTCAAAGACCGTGACGATATTCTTGTGTTGCAGGCGCCCGCCGGCACGCGCCTCTCGGAGGAACCGAGCCCGCATCTCCTCGGTATCGACGCGCAGGCGCTTCACCGCAACCAGGCGGTCGATCAACGGATCGAGCGCGAGGTACAGTACCCCCATGGCGCCACTGCCGAGTTCCTGTTTGATTTCGTAGCGGCTGATGGTTGATCGTTCGGGCGTCATGGCCAAAGTATAGGGTCCGTAGAGAGTTTCAACGAAAATGTTTTCTGCTGTACTTTTGTGTGTTCTGTACTGTAGGGAGATTTTGCTGAATTCCGTCCGGACAAAGTCCGTATGTCCTTACGACCTGCGCTCTTCGACAGCGAACAAGAAGCTAACGAACTCCGAAGCACCAGTTGGTACCGGACAGCACTCGGGTATCGGGAAAGGCCGGAAAACAGGCCGGAATCTGGACGGGCCGGTGCTCAACAGGACCAACTAACACTCGTCCTGCGGAATCCCCTCTTCCGCACCAGTTTTCCTGAACAAATCAGTAGTTCGTGGTTTGAGTGACGGCGCAGATCCGGTGCTTTGTGGCACGGTTTGCAGAAAACTCAGCGCATATCGGCTAGGTGAGGCTGCTCATCAGCGTCTGCTGAGGTCACGGTTGCCGCTTCCATCCGCTGCGACGCTTCAGCCAATCGGACCGGCGCACTCCGCAGGTAGCGGCTTGTGGTCGTGATGTTCGCGTGACCCAGAAAGTCACGGACGTCATGCAGGTCAGCTGCGAACTTCAGCAACTGCTGACGCCCCCGCTTTCACTAGCACTTCAGTTTAGAGTCCGACGGTGACTGTACTCCGTTCTGCGATGAGTCGCCCGGCATACCCAGCGGGCGTCAGCCCATCCAGCCCTTTCTTCGGTCGCTCGTCGTTGTACTCACAGCGCTCAGGGCGTCGGGGGGGGCTTCTAATGTCGTCTATCGTCCGTGCGTCTATGGCCAAGTGCTCAAGACGCGGCGAAACAATCGTGTCGTCCGGGTGGAGCCAGGAACGGGAATGGACCGTTCGGGTCGGCCTGTTGCTAGATCAAAGAGACGGACGTATCCCGAAGCGACCGTATAGAGCACGCCGTTGCTGATGGCGCTGCCCAACGGATCATGCAGTTCCAGTCCGTCCCGGGTGGCACCGATCCACTTGGGCGTATGCACACTCCCATCAGGGTTGATGAGCGAGACATACCCATCGTCGTCGTTGGCCTCGACCCAATTGCCGGCATTCATGGCCAGAACCAAGTTCTTGTGGCTCTCCTGACATCAAAGTGGGTTGATGTCAGGAGAGCCCTTAATGTCTAGTGCCCTGTAACCGTGATTCGCAACATAAGTCGCCAGCGGCGCATCACGCCTGAATGCGTTGTTCATCGGTCAAGTACTGCTGTCCGGCCTGACTCCCGACCCGTAACCCTTACGTTCCAGCGAGGCGACAGGCGACAGCGCCGGAGGGTGTGCGGGTAGTCGGGGGCGAAGGCCCCGTCTCATCAATGCGGCGCGACGACTTCTCCTTCGCAGCAGCCGTCTGTGACGGAGCCGTACTCACACTCCAGCGTCGCATGCGAAATACCGTGGCGGGTGAGCACGTCTCGCACGAGGCCTTTGACCCGCTCGGCCAGTTGGACGTCCTGGCGTGCGACCACGATGTGCCCCTCGAACGACCGCTGGGACTCGTCGAGTTCCCAGACATGCACATGGTGCACGTCGGTGACCCCTTCGACGTTCCGCAATTCCTCCGCCAGCGCCGGCACGTGGATGTCGAGCGGCGCGCCGAGCGTGAGAATCCGGCTCGCCTCGCGTGTGATCCCGACACCGTGATACAGGGCATAGACGGCGATCAACATGGTGGCCACGGCGTCCGCGACATACAGCTGATAGCGCACGACGAGCATCCCGGCTACCATGACCGCCACCGAGCCGAGCGCGTCGGTGACGTTGTGCACGAACGCCGCCTTCACGTTCAGACTGCCCTTCGACAGCCGGTAGGTCAGCACCGCGGTCGCAACATCCACTACGAGCGCGACCCCGGCGACGACGATCACGGTCCAGCCAACGACGGGTGTCGGGTCGACCAGCCGCAGCGCCGCCTCGTAGAGGAGATACAGACCGACCACGTTCAAGGTCGTGGCGTTGATCACGGCCCCGACCAGTTCCGCCCGGCGATACCCGAATGTTTGCGAATGGTCAGCCGGCCGGCGCCCAATACGCCGCGCGACGAGCGCAATAGCGAGCGCGCCGGCGTCGCTCAGATTGTGCAGGGCGTCGGCGAGCAGGGAGAGACTGCCGGACAGCAGCCCCCCGGTCACCTGCACCAGGGTCAGAGCCACGTTGACACAGACCGCCGCCACCAGACGCGTGTCGCTCCGACCGCCATGGTCAGGCGAGTGGCTGTGCGCGTAGTGATGAGGGTGTCCCATACCGTCAGCCCGTGGTGATCGCGTCAGGCCGGCTGTCCCACCGGCCGCATCCCTCCGCGAAGCGCCCCGGCCGCGGTCGCCCCGAAGTGGTCCTCAAAACAGGAGGCAATCGGGCGGCTGTCGGGCATGGAGAGCCAGATGCGCAGCAGATGCCGACGCTCGCGAGGCGCGGCCGCGTCCGTGAAGGCACTGCGACGATGCAAGGTGGTCCAGTTGTTGAGCAGCAGCACGTCGCCTGGCGCCAACCGCAGACGGACGTGCAGCGCCGGGTCCTCCGCCAGGGTTTCGAGTGCGTCGAGCGCATCCCGCTGCGGCGGGGTCAGGGTGGGGGCCTCGGGTGCCTGGTCGGCGCGGTCGATCAACACCCGCAAGAAGTGAGCGGCAAAGTGGCCGTCCCGCTCGGAGAACACCGGTAGCAGGCAATACGGCAAGGCGTTGCCCGCGTCCACCGTATGACGAAGATAGGGAAGCGGTTGACAGAGCCGCTTCAGCACGTCCGGCTGACGGGTGCGAAGTTCTTCGTAGAGCGCCACAGAGCTGACGATGAAGTTGTCGCCGCCTTCCTGCGCCTGGCGGAGGCAGGCGAACGCGATGACGTCGCATCGATCCGTGTGAAAACTGAGGCGCTTTCTGGACGCCGGTCCTCTGAAACGCGGGTCGTCCGCCGCGTAGCCGTGGTCTCGCACATGAAACAGCCGCTCGCCCTGGGCGCTCTGCGATACGGCGGTCCCCATGTGGCCGGCCAGCGCCCAGAACGCGCGCGTGCTGAGAGACTCGCCCCAGCGCGCAAACGGTAGGCCACGCAGGAGGACCGCGCCGGACCCGGTTTCGAGGGCGGCGCGCATCGCGACCACCCGGGCCATCAGATTCGGTGGGAATGGGTCCCCGGGCGGCGCCGGCGTGTCGGACGCGTGGGGGTCTCCACTGTCGCGAGCGAGCGCCTCGAGTGCGTGGAGCTCACGGTCGGTGAGGGTGACGGACCAGTCCGGTCGCTCGAAGAGCTCCGTCCCGCGCCAGACCGCCGGTGATGCGGCAAATGACCGAACGTCCATCATGCGATTCTACGCTGGACCATCGCGGACCCGCGACGAACGGGCCCGGCACCCGCCACGACCGACGCGTCTTCATTGAAAACGCGACTAGTATCAACTCACGAATGGCACCTCAGACGTTCGGCTGGCTTTCGCTTGCGCCGCCCCTCCTGGCCATCGGGCTGGCCAT
>CAUZIB010000180.1:0-3803 GCA_963579735.1 Vicinamibacteria bacterium
AGCCGCGCCGGACTTTCCGAAGGGGTGGACCTATACGGAACGCGGTGAACCAGACTACGTGTTCGAACTACCGGTCGAGTATGAGATCCCGGCCGAGGGCGAAGAAGACTACATCGACTTCTACTCTGACATCCCGTGGGACGGGGATAGGTTTGCGGAGGTTTTGGAGCTTCGACCCAGCAACTATGCGGTCGTTCACCACTCCGGTGCTTACACGGTCGATCTTCCCGAGGGGAAGACGGTTGTCGACGGGGTCCTTGTAGAAGACGATAGCGCGGCCGCAAGTCTCAAAGAGACCCGGTCAGCAACCGTGGAGCAGGCAGTCTTCAATGAGGTGAATCTCCCTGGGAGCAGCAAGCTCTTGTCCTATGTGCCGGGCCGAGGAGTGGAGCGTCATCGACCGGGGACAGGGAAGCGGCTCAATGGCGACAAGTGGATCCGATGGACGATGCACTACAACCCGATCGGAATCCCGCAAAAAGAGCGGAGCAAGCTTGGGCTCTGGTTCAACACTGCGCCCGTCACGCACGAAGTGCTGACCCGGCAGGCGGGTAATGCGTTTCCCACCGACCCGTTTGGCAATGACATCTATATCGTGGAGGGCGTGGAGATTCATCCGACCCGTGACCAAGAGACCGGTCAGGTTCGACGTGCACGCATCCCAAACATCCCGCCGTATGCGGATGACTGGAAGATCACCGGCATCACGCCCATCAATGAACCGGTCACGTTGTTTGGCCTGTCCCCACACATGCACCTCAGAGGCAAGAGCCTGAGATGGGTTGTGACCTATCCCGATGGCCGCGAGCAGACACTGCTTGATGTGCCAGAGTTCGATTTCAACTGGCAGATTCACTACGAGCTCGAGGAGCCTTTGCACCTCCCGGCCGGCAGCAAGATCACGGGGATCGGGGTCTATGACAACTCGCTGGGAAATCGGTGGAATCCTGGCCCTCATCTCGAGGTCTATTGGGGACAACAGAGTTGGGACGAGATGTATCAGGCGTTCACTGAATACACGGTCGACAGTCAGGATTTGACAAAGGGTACGCCCCGTACCAACGACAACGACTGATGCGCGCCGTCGCACTTTTTGTGGTCTCGCTCGGGCTGTCGGTGCCGTCAGCCCTGGCTCAGCCCGCTCAGCCTCGCCCAGCGGAGAGACCGCAGGGACAGATTCCCGACCTCGGACGACCGACCGAGAGCACCGACCAGGTGCCACTTTTTGACTACGACGCCTATTTTCCTGGAGTGTGGACGTTCGAATGGCGGACTCCAGAGAGCCCGCTCAGCATGGGCGGCACTATTCGTGGCACCGAGACCTACAGCGAAAGCGAGGATGGGCGTCACTACACGAGCGCTATCCAAGCCGACGAACAGGACGGCTCCTTTACGGCCGTGTCGACGATTGTCTATCTTCGCGAGCAACGGGCCTTTGCGCGGTTCGAAGCCGATAGTCGTGGCTTTGACATGCTCAAAGTCGGTCACGTGGGGGGAGACCTGGGCGGGTTCTATACGATTCACTACGAGACAGCGCCGTTCCAGGCTCGTGGGAAGACCGTGCGTCTGCGACTGGTCACGCGATTGGTCTCGCCGGTCAACTATCGGGTCGAAGCACGGATTTCGGTCGATGACGGCCCATTCTCGAACTTTGGGACCGGATGGTGGCAAAAACAGATCGACGGACAGCCGTGACGCTGTCAGGGTGTGATCCCGTGCTCGCATTCCGGATGGCTCGCCGACGTTCCGCGGCACCCTTACGTATGCTGGCGCCGGCGATCGTGATCGCGCTCGTGGTCGGGGTAAATGGTGACGCCGCGGCTCAGCAACCTGGGCCAAATTTCCGGCCCACCGTCATGATGGTGGGTTGTCTTGCGGACGACGGAACTGGCGCGGTCAGGCTGGACCGCGCGACCGCACCGGTCGTCATTGAGGAAAGATTGCCGGAAGAGCCCACCGCGACGACCCCTTTGGGCGACCGACGGATTCAGCTGATCGGGACACTGGAAGAATTTGGGGTTGGGGCGCACATCGGTCACAAGGTTCGGGTCCGGGGTCTCTACATCACTGGCGACGCGGGCGAGCTCGAAGGTGGCCGCGCCGACGACGGTCATGACCGACTGAATCTGACGTCGCTTTTGATGCTCTCTCCATCCTGCGCCATGTGACGTCGCCGCGGAGTACGACGGCGCGGTTTCTTTGGCGGCGCCAATATAGCGATTGGGCTTGGCACTCCTGCAGGTCTCCGTCTTGCGTTGACCCCGCATCCAAAGCATTGCACTCGGTCCACCTTTCTATGCGTCGGGGCCTCGAAACCGGACGCGGAGGGTCTGTTGTTCTCTGCGACAGGCCACTGGTAATACTTGTCGCCTCAGCAAGAACGTTCGAGAATACGCGTATTCTTCAGAAGAGCAGCAATACGCTCATGAAACCGGTGAAACTTTGACTTTCCCCGACAGTGTCGAAATGCCCCAGTAAAACGGCCGAACGATCCAGCAAAGTAGTAGGTAACGCGAGACACTGCACGACTTATGCGAACAGCGATTGTGACGGGGGCAGGTTCGGGTATCGGGCGGGCAGTCGCGGAAGCGTTTCTCAGGGCAGGGTATACGGTTGCGCTCGCAGGCCGGCGGGCCGAACGGCTGGAGTGGGCCGCGGGGCTGGAGTCCGCGGTGGCCATTCCTACCGACGTCCGACAACCAGATGCGGTGCAGGAGTTGTTTCGTCGGGTAGAGTCAACGTCTGGTCGGCTCGACGTTCTTTTCAACAACGCCGGGGTCTTTTCTCCGGCGGCAGCCTTTGACGAGATTTCGTTTAACGACTGGCAAGCAGCGGTAGAAACGAACCTGACCGGTTCTTTCCTATGTGCTCAGGAAGCCTTTCGGATGATGAGGTCACAAGATCCTCGAGGTGGGCGCATCATCAACAACGGCTCGATTTCGGCGCACGCGCCACGGCCGTTCTCCGCGCCGTATACGGCGACCAAGCACGCCATCACCGGTCTGACAAAATCGCTGTCGCTCGACGGACGCCCCTATGACATCGCGTGCGGCCAGATCGATATTGGGAATACGGCAACGGATATGACGGCCAAGATGTCGTCTGGTGTGCTTCAGGCCGATGGCTCGATGGCGACGGAGCCAACGTTCGACGTCGCCCATGTTGCCAGCGCCGTGGTCTATATGGCGGGGCTGCCGCTCGACGCGAACGTGCAGTTCATGACGGTGATGGCCACAAAAATGCCCTTTGTCGGTCGCGGCTGACGCGGCAATCCAGTCACTATCATGGTCGCCGATGCGCCCGACGGCCCAGGCGCGAGACGCGCCCACATCTGGTGCTACGAGCGCGTCGAGGCGGGTCGGTGTTGCAGACTTCAGGATCGGGCGGATCCCTAGAGTGTTGTGCACGATGACCATCATCGCTAGCGTCTGATCGATGGCGCCGAGTTGCTCGAGTACGCGCGCCGCGTCGCGGTGATTGAGTCCGACGCCGCCGAGCTTTCGAGGCACTTCCAATCCGAGCAATCCTCGATTGCCAAAATCGAGAACAACTTGTGGTGGAATCGATCGGCGCGCGTCCATAAGACGCGAGTTGAGGCGCCGGTCGGCATACTCTCGGAGCCAGCTGACGACCTCGTCGGCCGTCGCCGCGCGTGCTCGAGCTCTTCGAGGACAAGCACACTGGCCCCTGGCGATGGCACAAGACCATCGCGTTCACGGTCAAAGGGGCGTGACGCGCGAGTTGGCTCCTGCTGGCGCATGGAAAACGCTTTCAGGGCGTCAAACTGACAAAAGTACTCCCAG
>CAUZIB010000181.1:0-3672 GCA_963579735.1 Vicinamibacteria bacterium
TAACGTCACAGCGGCGTGGCCATCGTGGTCCGTTGCACCGCGGTTGACCACGACGTAGGGCACGCCGCGCTCCGCGGCCGCCAGTGGGAAACCTGCCGCCGGGTAGACCGACAGCGTCGAACCCAACGCTACAACGAGATCCGTCTCCTGGACCGCTGCCGCGGCCCGCTCCAATTCGCTCGGATCGAGGTTCTGGCCGAAGCTGATCGTTGCGGGCTTCAGATAGCCGCCACAGTCGCACACCGGCGGTGTTCGCGTTTCCAAGAAGCGCTTCACGTGAGAATCCGGATCGGTGCGGGCATAGCAACTCATGCACTCGATGGCCGTGTTCGTGCCATGCAGCGCGACAAGCCGCCCGGAGGAGGTCCCGCCTCGGCTGTGTAGCCCGTCGATATTCTGTGTGACGACCATCGCGAGTTTGCCCGCCCGCTCGAGATCCGCAACCGACGTATGCACGGCATTCGGCTTCGCATCGCGGAACGAGGGCCAGGCCTGGCACTTCTGGTCCCAGTACTCGATGCGTGCGACCTCAGAATTCATAAAATCATCGAAATAGACGGGCCGCCGCTCCCTCCAGACACCCTTTGGGCCACGGAAATCACGGATGCCGCTGCCCGTCGAGATGCCTGCTCCGGTAAACACCAGGATGCGGCGGGCGTCTCCTAGCAACTGAACGAGGCCCATTGCTCACGATCCTACCGTCTCGCCGCCCGGTGGGACGCCGCGCACCCGCGTGACTCACCCCCGTCCCCGTTTGAGCCGCCCGCCGCGCCGCGCATTGAACCCCCTGCTAGCCAGCGGTAGGGTCTAGGCTGTCAGTGATATCGTGATTACATGACAGAGTTCATGGTTGGTCACCGAACTGCCTGCAACGTGGGTCTGGGCTTTTGGGTGTTAGCCCTGCTCGGTTGCTCATCCAGTTCAAACACGGCCAACGTTCAGGGTACGTACGATTGGGACGAGTTGGTTGGAGCGACACTTCGTCCCTCTCCGGTCCAAAGCTTTCAAGCGAGGGACGGTTCGACACTGTTTTACCGCTCCTACGGCGACCAATCCGCTATTGACCTAATCCTGGTACATGGGTCAGGTTCCGATAGTGCCTACCTCGGTTCCTTGGCCACCCGGATCTCCGGTTCCGGCATCGCACGCGTGTGGACGCCTGATGTTCGCGGGCATGGTTCGTCACCAGAGCGACGTGGTGACATCGACTACATCGGCCAGTTGGAAGATGACCTTGCCGACTTGAGTTCGTTGATTCGTTCAGTGAACCCACGTGGAGTCTTGCTAATAGGCGGGCACTCGTCTGGCGGCGGCTTAGCAATTCGGCTTGCTGGAGGTTCGTACGGCAGCATTGCCGATGGCTACCTACTGCTTGCACCATTTCTGCAATACGACGCACCCACAGTCCGACCCGATGCCGGCGGGTGGGCGATGCCGAGACCCGGCCGCATTGTCGGCTTGAATTTCTTGAACGCTATGGGGATTCAGAGTCTCAATGGTCTGACGGTCCTGGAGTTTAATCTTCCACCTGCGTATCGTACTGGGGACGAAACTCTGTCCTACAGCTATCGCTTGATGATGGGTTTCAATCCGCGTAATTACGCATCAGATCTTCAGGCTCTGGAGAATCCGACACTCGTCCTCGTCGGAACGGACGACGAGTCGTTTTATGCCGACGAATTTCCAGTCGTATTTGACGCGTTCGCCCCGCACGCACACGTTGAATTGGTTCCCGGAGCCACGCACCTCGGATTGACGGTTAATGTAGGGACGGCACCTCTTATTGTTGAATGGTTAGAACGTTCGATGCTCTGACGTGGGCCGCCTAAGTGTTGCGGTCTGCGAGTGGTTAGCCGCACACCCGCGCAACTCACCCCGTCCCCGTTGAACCGCCCGCCCCCCGGTAAGCTACCGATCTCCGTGTTCGTCGTCGCCGCGCGTGGCGCGCGGGCCTGCTGACCTCCGGCGCCTAGAGGTCGGATTCCCGGACAAGAGCCTTGAGGCCGTGGTGCGCGAGGCGCTTGGGAAACCTGACGGGCGGCTCACCAGGGCCGACCTCGAGAGCCTGGAAGAACTTGAAGCTTACGACCGCGGGATCGAAGACCTCACCGGCCTCGGAGGTTGCGTAAACCTGGACTTGACGCCACTGAACAACTCTGGAGACGAGGTGTCTCTCATTGATGACCAGGGCATCGTGCGACACCAGGTTGCGTATCCGCGCTCGCAGCCTATCGCTGGAGGAACGGGCGCGGCAGGCCGTCGATGAAGCCTCGGAACGGTTTGCACAAGGGGCGGGCCACGCAGCCACTGCAGACCTGGACGCCTTTCAGCCCGTCGCGCCGCCGTCCGTTTCTTCCGCAAGCTGTTGAACCGGCGGGGCCGTCTCCCACGGCACCTGATCACCGACAAGCTGCCCAGCCACGGTGCCGCCCGCCGTAGGGCGCGTACGCGACATATTCGGGCTACCTGAGTCAAGCAGATAACCAACATTGACGATTCCGACGAGGTCGCGGCCGCTGGAGGCTGCGGCGCAGTGGCCCACCCAGGACCAGAGCGGCCTCAGGAGCGCCCTCGAAGCCCGCCTGAAAGACTGGCGCGGGCTGTTCGGACGCAACGTCGGACACACTCGCCAGCTGTTGCGAAAGCTGCTCGTGGGGAAGCTGACCATCACCCCAGAGGTGACCGAAACCGGCCGCTTTTCAAAAATCACTGGGACCGGGACGCTGGAGCCGTTGGCTCGGGGACTGTGTCCAAGTATGGTGGCGTCCCCAAGGGGCCTTTTCCCCTTTACCGTAGTCGGATCGGTCGTGTAATCCCTCCCTGTGTGAACCGGTGTGCGCAGAGTTCGCCGACGCCGAACGCCTTGCCCGCGAGTGGGACGCCGCGCACCCGCGTGAGCCGTAAGCCTGCCCCGTTGAAGTGCCAGCCGCCAAGCGCTGTGCCAGACACGTCTATCTAATCAACCAGGAGATTAAAGATTATGCCGAAAGCAACACTGGTCCCGATGGGAACAATCACCGCTAAGCTCGGTGACATGGTTCAGGTCGGGGAGGGCCCAAAGGGCACACGACTCGTCGTCGATGTGCCTGAAATAAAACTCGAAAGTGATCGCGTAAACGCCACGCTCGCAACGAATGACGCTGCCGATTGGTTAACGATGAGTGGTGAGGACGGAAAACTTGGAGCGCTTGACGTTCGTTTTACTCTGAGAACAGACGACGGAGCAATCATTTACGTGGAATATGGTGGCCGTGCCGACTTCTCTACGGGACTAGTCGCGTCCGCTCCAACATTTCAGACTAGCGATGAACGCTACAAGTGGCTTAACCGGATCCAAGCTATCGGTGCTGGCCAGGCCACCTTTGAGACCGGTGTGCTGGTATACCACCTCTACGAAGTTAAGGTCACTACCGACTAAAGAATTGACGATTGGGTTTTGGAGCTGTCGTCATCGACATATGATTCGCACTTGCTGTGGCGCTTCTTGTGCTTCAGCTTAATGACGCCACCGAGTTGACGTGGGAGCGGCACACGGGGTCGTACGGGCCACGTCCGGCGGAAGAGCAGGAACCGGAGACCGCTGGCAAAGATTTCACTGGCGTGCATTGTGGCTCGGCACGAGCGAGCCCAGCACTTCGCCCGCGCCCGGCTCGCCGCGGACCCGCGTGAGCC
>CAUZIB010000182.1:0-3654 GCA_963579735.1 Vicinamibacteria bacterium
TACGCCCCGTGGCACGGGGAATCTATTCGCGCCACAGCGAGAACCGTATGGCCCGATGCCGGCCAAGCCAACTCTCGTTGATTTCTATACTCACCGGTTCGCACCGGCGCGTCACGTGCTCCAGAGCGCCGCCCACGCTGTCAAGACTGACCAGCCCGAGCGCACCATCTTTGCCTGCCTCATCCACGACGTGACGCAGAATCTGATCAAGGCCGACCACGGGTATTGGGGCGCGCAGCTGTTTGCGCCCTACGTGGACGAGCGGGTGAGCTGGGCGGTGAAGTATCACCAAGCGCTTCGTTTCTTTCCGGACGAAGAGAGCGGGTACGAGTATCCGGAGATATACAACCGGATTTTTGGCGTGGACTACGAGCCAGATCAGTACATCCAGGCCGATTATGAGTTTGCTCGAAATCACCGGTACTACATGGAGTCGAGATTGGTCACCGTCAACGACCAGTACGCGTTCGACCCCGAAGCGCCAGAGATAAAGATCGAATATTTTACGGACATCATCGGACGTCAGTTCAAGCAGCCGAAGGAAGGGCTTGGCCACGACAATGGGCCTGTCGCGCATATGTGGCGGACCATCGCGAACCCAGATCGGCCGCTCTGACGGCGCCACAGAACGAGGGCGGTTGGCCTCTATCAACTCCTAGGCATCGGAGTGACAGAGGCCGCCGTCGCTAGTGAATCTGTAGCAGTTCGACGTCAAAGACGAGCGTCGCCCCGGCCGGAATCGCACCGTTGGCCGCGCCGCGGTCTCCATACCCCAGGTCGGCGGGTATCCAGAACCGTCGCTTCTCACCGACGACCATGAGTTGAACACCCTCGGTCCAGCCGCCGATCACTCGGTTGAGAGGGAATCTTGCGGGCTGGCCTCTCGATACCGAGCTGTCAAACATTGTTCCGCTCGTGAGCCATCCGGTGTAATGAACAGTGACCTCGCTGGTGGCCGACGGGTGGGCGGTGCCGGTCCCGGCCGCGATGACCTTGTATGAAAGACCTGAGCTCGAGGTCTCCGCGTCATCAGGGACCGCGGCGACATCGTCGGGTGCGGCGATCTGGGCGGCAGCGCTGGCGGCGAATCCAAGAACAAAGAGTCCCGCGGCAACTAGTGGGCCCATTGACAGTGGTTCTGTGATTTTGAGCATCCGCGTATCCTATCACCAACATTCGGCGCTCTTCTGGTAGCCAGATTACGGGAGAGCGACCTGCGAGAGCCTTTGCTGGAAGGTCCCCAGCTGCGAATGGCGCACGGGAAATCTACCGGGACCACGGTATGCGAGGAGAGAGGTTCGTCATGATGCAGATATCCATAACCAGGCGTCTGCTGGCCCTGACCGTGGCGGGATGTGCTCTTGCCTGGGGCCATGATCTTGGGGGGGGGCACGAACTGCGGGCGCAACAACGCGATGAGACGCGCGCCGCCCACTGGCCGCAGTGGCGCGGACCGTCCGCGACCGGGAGCGCGTCGGGCGGGAGCCCGCCCACTGAATGGAGTGAGGACCGCAATATTCGCTGGAAGGTGCCCATTCCGGGGCATGGCTCTGCGTCACCTCTCGTCTGGGGCGACCGAGTCTTTGTGTTTACCGCGAATCCTGCCGGCGGCGGCGACGGAGCGTCGGCGGGCGGATTGTTTGCCCGCTTGCGCCGGCGGCTCATGAGTGGGACGGTCGCCGACGCTGCCCAGCAGTATCGTGTGCTGGCCATCGCCCGCGACGATGGTCGGGTTCTCTGGGAGCGGATCGCCGCTGAGTCTCTTCCACACGAGGGTCGACACGAGACGGGCTCCTGGGCCTCACCGTCTGGAGTCGTGGACTCGGAGCAGGTATGCGCGTCATTCGGGTCGGCCGGTCTCTATTGCTATAGCCACGATGGGAGGCTCCTCTGGGACCGTGACCTAGGCGATCTCGACATCCGGATGGAGTTCGGAGAGGGGGCGTCTCCGGCCTTGTCCGGTGACACGATCGTGGTCACTTGGGACCACCAAGGGCAGTCGTTCATCACGGCTCTGGACAAACGGACCGGCGAAACGCGCTGGCGGGTCGACCGCGACGAGATCACGTCCTGGTCGACGCCGTTGGTGGTTGACCACGAGGGCGGCGCGCAAGTCGTGACAAGCGCGACCAACCGGGTGCGAAGCTATTCCCTCGACACCGGTCGATTGCTGTGGGAGAGCGAAGGCGTCACGCTCAATGCCATCCCCTCTCCGGTGGCTGGCCACGGGCTCGTGTTTGTCACCAGCGGTTATCGTGGGAGCCGGCTGCTCGCGGTCGATCTCGATCGGGCCGCGGGCGACATCACGGACGGCGATGCGGTCAAGTGGTCGCTGGACCGTGACACCCCGTATGTGCCGTCACCGTTGCTGCACGATGGCATCTTGTATCTCGTCAAGAGCAACGCTGGGGTCCTATCCGCGTTTGATGCGGTGACGGGGGAGCGCTTGTATGGCCCCGAGCGTTTGCCGGACATACGCTCGGTCTACGCGTCGCCCGTCGGTGTCGGTGATGCGGTCTACATCCCGAGCCGGGAAGGGACGACGGTTGTCGTGCGCGCTGGTCGGCGTTTCGAGGTCTTGGCTCGGAACCGTCTCGATGACGGGTTTGACGCGTCACCGGCGCTGGCGAACGACGAGATCTTTCTCCGGGGCCGGGAGTACCTGTATTGCATCGCCCCGGTATGATCTCTAGCTTCATGACGTCGACGTTGTCGGTGTGCCCCAGAACAATCTGGCAGTCCACTGCGGCTCGCTCGTCGCGGGGAGAAACCCCACCGCGCGAGTCTGACCACACTACGCCCTTCCGCGACTGGGTCGACCGGCGCGTCTGGAACGTCAGCTCGGCCCGGACCCCGGAGACGGAGCAGTAGAGCGGTCGCCATGCGGATCACGTATATCACCGCCGGCGCTGGGGGCATGTATTGCGGCAGCTGCATACGCGACAACGCTCTGGCGGGCGCGTTGCTCGCTGACCAGCACGACGTATTGCTGGTGCCGATGTATACGCCGACGCTCACGGACGAGGAAAACGTCAGCACCGAGCGGGTGTTTTTTGGAGGTGTGAGTGTCTACCTGGAGCAACACGTCCCGCTGTTTCGTCATACCCCGTGGCTGCTAGATCGGCTGTGGGAAACAAAGTGGCTGATTCAAACCGTGTCGGGGCGCGGCGTCCAGGTCCAGCCCGAGCAGCTCGGCGCCCTCTGTGTCTCCGTGTTGTCTGGTCAGCATGGTCATCAGGCGAAGGAGATCAAGAAGCTGGTTCACTGGCTTCGGGAGCAGCCCCGGCCCGACGTGGTCGACCTGTCGAACTCGATGCTGATCGCATTGGCCAAGCCGATCAAAGAAGCCCTGGGCGTCCCCGTCTGTTGCACGCTGCAGGGAGAGGATATTTTTCTCGGTCAGCTCGAGCAGCCCTTTCGAGGCCAAGCTCTGAGGCTGATCCAGGAGAGCGTGGCGCATGTCGACCGGTTTATCGCGGTCAGCGACTACTACGCCGAGCATATGTGCCGATACTTGGGTATTCCCGGGGCAAAAATTGATGTTGTTCCACTCGGTATCACCGCCGACTATGAGCCGCCAGCCGACCGGGAGCAGGACGGCGACACTGACTCGGTCACGATCGGGTATTTCGGACGAATCGCGCCAGAAAAAGG
>CAUZIB010000183.1:0-3609 GCA_963579735.1 Vicinamibacteria bacterium
GGTCGAGATCCTCCCTAACGCGGAGGTCTTCCTCATCCCGGGCGTTGGCCACAACCCGCATGAAGAGGCACCCGATATCGTCAACGCCGAACTGATCAGCTTCCTCGCCAAGGGTCAATGACTCGCCAGCGAGTGGGACGCCGCGCACCCGCAGTAGACATAACCTCTCAGATTGAACCTCCTACCCGCCAGCGGTAGGATCGTCTTCTACATCACATCGTCGTGAGCGGAGAGCAGAGGCAGCGAGTACCGAGCAATGAGGAGCTTGTAATGGGACAGGACTTGTCGTTTCGTGGACGCCGTCGCGTGGCTGTCATTGTCGCTGTAGGGGTGGCCGTTGCCGTGCCCGTGGCGGGCCAGAACCCGGCAGCGGGGCCGCAGGCGTCGATCAGCTCGACGGCGCCCCGCACCGCTGACGGTCATCCGGATCTTCGGGGCGTATGGTTCTTCGGTACGTTGACGCCCCTCCAACGACCCGACGACCTGGCCGGGCGAACGCATCTCACGGACGAAGAGATTGCGGCGATTGAAGAAAGGGCCGGAAATCGGCCGCAGTTCTTTGGACTGTTTGGGGACACCTCGAGGTACGCCTTCGACAAGCGGACCTCACTCATCGTGGATCCGGCCGACGGGAAGGTTCCTGCGCGGACGCCTGCTGGAGAAAAGCGACAAGCCGAGCGCGACGCGGCTCGCCGAGCAGCCGCCAACCCCGAGGACCTTCCCGTGTACGAGCGGTGCATCCTCGGGTTCAACGCCGGTCCCCCGATCATCCCCGCCGGGTACAACCAGTACATCCAGTTGTTCCAGACGCGCGACCACGTCGCGATCCACACCGAGATGGTGCACGACACTCGCATCGTCCCACTCGATGGACGTCCACATCTGCCTTCCCACGTTCGCCAGTGGAACGGAAGCTCGCGCGGGCGATGGGAAGGGGACACGTTCGTGGTCACGACCACGAACTTCAGGAGCGAGGGGACAGGGACCCTGATGCTCGACGGCAACCGGGCCAGGCCCGGCGTCGGATGGTCGCCCGACGAGAACCTGACGCTCGTCGAGCGCTTCAAGCGCGTGGACCCCGACACGCTGATCTACGAGTGGACGATCACCGATCCGACGGTCTGGACGAAGCCCTGGACCGTGTCCATCCCCATGGAGCGGAGCGACCAGCGCCTGTATGAGTACGCCTGCCACGAAGGGAACCACGACATGGGGAACATTCTGGCCGGCGAGCGGAATCTCGAGGCAGAGGATGCAGCGAGCGGGGCGGAGGGGAATCCACGCTGAGGCCAGCGGGATCGACTGACCCGATACCACTCACGCAGCATCGGAAGCAGCGTGGGGATAGCATGACGTAGCGATCCTCGTGTCCTCTCCCGTGCTCGATGCGCAGGACCATCCGCTGACTGTCGATGGCGGACGGGTGAGCCGCACGGCCGCGGAGAATGCGGTGGTGCCCGCGCACCCGCGTGACTAACCCCCGTCCCCGTTGAACCGCTACTTTTGGCGCGGGATCCAAAAGTCGGTAGCCACTCCCGCATTGAACCGCCTGCCAGCCAGCGGTAGGGTCGGGTCGCTCGCCACCATAGTGGGCTGATGCAAGCTAAAGATGCCTGGGCCATCTATGGACGCCCTTTTAACGACAAACGTCAATTACAGGACTTCATGAAGGCGATAATTCCAGTGCGAAACGATACGGCCCATTTTCGTTCTGTTCCCGAGAAGGAATTGCTACGGTGCAAAGTCGCAGTGTCTGATCTGGAGAAGTTGTCGGATTCGCTACCCTGAACTATTTGCATTGTGTGTAAGCGAGCAAAGTATGTGGCGCGGCCGTCGGTCGCCGGTACCACAGTGTGCCCCGCATTTTCCTCCGTTGCGGCATCCACGTCTGGCCGGGTTGACCTTTTTGAGAGGCGGCGTCAACATCCCAGCAAGCAGCGTCGTGTGTTCATGGCCTGCGGCACAGCGACGTAAAAACATTCGAATGCAAAGGAATCGTCGGGTGACTTCGCTGAAAAGGAGACTCAGCATGTCCGATCGCTCTCTCGTTTGTGACGGCGTTCTCGTTATGGTGTTCGCAGTCGGAGCTCTGTCGGCGGTCTCCGTCGCCGGCCAGAGCTCATCAGCGGTAGAAAACGGAAACGGCGGATCCTATGTTGCGCCACGCACACCGGACGGGCAGCCCGACCTGCAGGGATTCTGGAATCACCAAACATATACGCCGCTGGAACGTCCCGATGGCGCGACGAGCGAGTTCTATACGTTGGTGGAAGTCACCGCTCTCGAGGAGACGAGAGCGCGACGCGAAGGCGACCAAACGACACCGGGAACAAGCGCCGACGTGCACTATGACAACAGTCAATTTGGTCTGGACCGGAGCCAGACAGGGTTTGTACGCAACCTGCGAACGTCCCTAATCGTTGATCCTCCAAACGGGAAGCTCCCACCGGTGAACGCGGAAGGGCGGCAACGGATGGAAGAGCGAGCTGCGGTGCGAAAGGCGATGGGCGGAAAGTATGACCGCGCCGAGAACAATGACCTCGACGACCGCTGCCTGATGAGAAACGCCGGACCGCCGACCCTCAATGCGAACTACAACAGCAACCAACACATCGTTCAGGGGCCCGGATGGGTGATGCTCCTCGTTGAGGAGTCCCATGACGCGCGCATCATCTCGTTGGACGGACGTGACCCGCCGCCCGCGGCCGTTCGCCAGTGGATGGGAGTCTCGCGCGGCCACTGGGATGGCGAGACGCTGGTGGTCGAAACGACAAACTTCAACGGCAAGAACCCGTTCCGAGGGCAATCGAGCAGAGAGATGCGCGTGACAGAGCGGTTCACCCGTGTTGCCGAGGACAACATCCGCTACAGATTTACGGTCGAAGACAAGGCGACCTGGGACCGACCCTGGACTGCGGAGATGCAGATGCAAAAGAGCAATGGCCCGCTATTCGAGCACGCCTGTCACGAGGGGAACTACGGTCTCTACAACACCTTGGCTGGCGCGCGCTTCGAAGAACAGCAGGCCGCCGCCGTCGCTGGGGGCCCGGCGCAGCAGAAGTAGGAAGCCGCTCCGAGCCGTATTTGGCAGGCGCAATTCCTCGAGCGCCGGCGAGCCGGCCCAGTTTTCTAAAGTCGAATCGTACTTTTCGGACACCGTTTCCTAAGAATCCGATTTCCAGCGGCAATGGGGCTGAGGCTCCAGCGATGCACAGAATTGCCTCCAGGGGGCGTCCGTACGCTTTCTCGGAGGGGTTGAGCAGCGAGACGGTGCCAGGGAGCGACACGGCAGAGACCGGCGCTCACGCAGCGTGCGGACGCTTTCTGAAATGCGCGGCTTCAGCTCCCGACCCGCATACCAATGCCGCGCGTCGTCGATCTGGTCGCAGGCCGCCACGAGGGCCTGCTCCTCATCCGGATGCACACGCCGACTACCCAAGTTCTACCACCGGGCAGCCGAATGAGTTTTTTGACCCCACGCCCACTCAGAAGCGAAACAGTCTGGTGAATTTCACGACGAACGCTCGGTTCTCGAGCAGCGGGACACTGCGGCCTAATTCGGTATCTCGCTCGTCGTTGTAGACCACGAATAGTTCGCTTCCTGGTTGG
>CAUZIB010000184.1:0-3453 GCA_963579735.1 Vicinamibacteria bacterium
GGGCTCGCGCGTCTCACGTGCTCAGTCCATCCATGGTCGAATGCCCACTGGCCGTTTTCGTGCTTCCGAATCGTCGTGCCGACATCACCGCATAGAATGCTCGGGAGCCGTACGCCGAACTCCTCGATTGCGCGTTCGGTGAGATTCAAGTTCCTTCCCGTCACGTAGACGACAAGGACGTCTTGCTGGGCCGTCAACTCATTGAACATGCCGATGGCTTCACTATCAGCTGGCCAACTTCCGTTGGGAAGCAGCGTTCTATCCAGGTCGGTCGCCAGTATCTTCACAGGTAACCTCTGCTATCCGAAGGACAGCGAACGTGTCTCGCCAGCGTCGTCAGTCTCTGTGACGGTAAAGCCATGGCCTTGTAAATCTGCCTTCAACGTCGCTGAGGACGACTGATGTCTCCAGGTCAATTCTAAGAGGTGCTCCTCGGTATCACCGATTGTCAATTCACCGTCGAAAGCCGGCGAGGTGTTTCTGAGCCTCATCAGCGCGAGTTGGTCTTGCACGATGGATCGCGTGAGTCCTTCCTCGATCTCGCTCGAGGTCAGCGTCGTGCGGTTGATCTCCTTGTGTCCTGCGGTGCCGCCACGGTCTGCCGCTTCGTAGTTATTGGTGCCGGCAAATAGATCGAGGTACTGACCTGCCCCCCATGGTTGTACCAGTTGTTATGAGAGAGCTGGACTCATTTCTAAGCTCCCAAACGTTGCCGGCATGATCGCGTCCGGTGCCGGTGGTCGGTAGCCCAGCGCGCTGTGCGGTCGCACCGTGTTGTACTCCCGCCGCCACCGCTCGATCAAGATCTTCGCTTCGGTGAGTGTGTAGAAGATCTCACGGTCTAACAGTTCATCCCGCAGCTTGCCGTTGAACGATTCCACGTAGCCGTTCTCCCACGGACTGCCCGGCTCGATGAAGAGTGTCTGGACGCCAAGGGCGTCGAGCCACCGCCGGACGAGCTCCGCCGTAAATGCCGACCCGTTGTCAGACCGGATGTGCGCCGGGAGGCCGTGCGTCAGGAAGAGCTCCGCCAGCGTCTCGAGGACATCGGTCGACCGCAGTCGGCGCGCCACCACGATCGCCAAGCACTCCCGCGCATACTCATCGACGACGGTCAGGATCTTCAACGGGCGGCCGTCGTGTGTGCGGTCCGCCACGAAGTCGTACGCCCAGACGTGATGGCGGTACTCGGGACGGCGGCGGACGCACGAGCCATCCGCCAGCCACAGGCGACCACGTGTCGGTTGTTTCGGGGGCACTTTGAGCCCTTCGCGCCGCCAGAGGCGCTCGATGCGTTTGTGATTCACGCTCCAGCCTTCTCCACGTCACAGCCCCGTGATCCGGCGATAGCCATATCGCCCATACGTCGTCGCCAGCTCGGTCATCCGGTGGACCAACCGCGGCTCGTCAGCCGGCATCACGCCGCGATGCCGGTGGGTGGACCGCGCGTGACCCACGACCCGACAGGCCCGCCGCTCTGAGACGCCCAACCGCGTGCAGACATGATGCACGGCCTGACGTCGTCGGGGCGGGCTCAGCAGTTGCCCGAGGCCACCTCTTGGAGGATCGCGTTATCCAGCGCCTGGTCCGCGACCAGCTTCTTCAGCCGCAGGTTCTCTTGCTCGAGTGCCTTCAAGCGCTTCGCTTGGTCGAACCGTAGCCCGCCGTACTCCTTCCGCCACCGGTAGTACGTCTGTTCGCTGACGCCGAGATTCTTGCAGACCTGCGGCGTCCGTAGGCCGCGGCCCAACTCCACCTCAGCCTGCCGGAGCTTCGTGACACTCTGTTCGGTGCTATACCGCTTCCGTGGCATCCGGCCTCCTGTTCCACCGCCCGAAGTCTAACGTTCGGGCTGGTGCGGTTTCAGGGGGTCAGGTCAGGACTCGTTAAGTTGACAGAGCCCTGGAGTCTACCACCGGTCCCAGTGTCGGCCAGCTGGCACGTTGACAGAGCCCCAGAGGAGTGCCAGAGTATCGATGCTCCCTGTCGTTGACCGCCCAGCATCGACCTTCCCGTCGGGTCCGGCGTTCCCCAGAGAACTTATGGCCACCGCACAGACACCGGGATTGACTGTTGAGACCTTCCCTGAGGGAGGGGATCGCGACCGCACGAGGCGATTGAGCGAGCACTTCGCGCAGGTGTCGGCACGGTACCGGACGCTGCGCGAGCTGGATCTCGATGCCGTGCGTCTCATCAGCGAGGTGGTGGCTCGGGGCGCGGAGCCGGGGAGGCCCGTCCGGCTCCTGGACGTCGCCACGGGCTCGGGGCGGTACCTGGACGCGGTCAGTCAGTGCCTCGCCGCAGTACTCGCCGTGGAGGTTGTGCCCATCGGGCTGGATCTGAGTCCCGCGATGCTCACGCAAGCGCGCATCCGCAACGAACACACCGGTCTTCGTGCGCGGCATCTGGTCGGGTCGGTCGAAACGCTCCCGTTCCGGACCTCGAGCTGTGACGTGATGACCT
Organism: Vicinamibacteria bacterium; assembly: GCA_963579735.1. GTDB lineage: Bacteria > Acidobacteriota > Vicinamibacteria > Vicinamibacterales > UBA8438 > CAUZIB01. The sequence continues at coordinate 2,464 of CAUZIB010000184.1, forward strand.
GCTTTAACGCGGTTCATCACGTCGACCTCGCGCGGTTTGCGGGCGAGGCGTCGCGGGTGCTCACCCCAGCCGGCCAGCTCGTCGTCTACACGCGCACCCCCGAACAGAACCGCCGCACGATCTGGGGCCACCATTTTCCCGAGTTTGCCACACGGGAAACGAGACTCCATGCCGTCGAGGATCTGCGGTCGGCCCTCCTGGCCACCGGGGCCTTCACGTCGGTTCGCAGCCAGACGGTCGCGTGGACGGTCACCACATCGTTGTCGCGCCTTGTCGACCAAGCTACGCACTATCATTATTCGACGTTCAGACTGTATCCAGATGACGCCCTCCGCGCGGCAATCGACACCTTCCGCCAGCGCGTGCGTCAGGCGTTCCGCGACCTGACACGCATCACGTATGACAACGACCACGTGCTGGTGATGGCGCAGCGTAACGGGATGTGAGAGTGTGGCGCGGAGACCTCTCAGCCTTCTGGCACCACTACCACGAGGCGCTGAAGGAGGTCGAAAGACGAGGGGAGGGTGCAGGTTGCATCGAAGGGAACGATCTCCTTCGAGATGATCGAGCCGGCCACGCAAGCCGTGCATGACCTGCCCACCCGTGACTGAGCGTTCTCAATCCACCTGACCGGAGAATCCGCGCGACGCCCGCATACCGGTGCGGTGTGCGCTGGGACGTGCGGCCTGCCGGCACGCGAACTGGAGAGTTCAACGTTCGAAGACCAGCGCGTCAACACGAGCGGGAGTCAACGGGCAAAGCCATGAATCGACTGGGTGCTGTGTACATGATGACGGTCTCTGTGGGTCTGGGCATGGGCGCCGCCGCATCTGCTCAGACGAGTGAGCCGTTTCTCTTGGGAACCACCATACGTTCAATCCCGAACGCCACATCATCCGTGGGCGAGGGAAACCCGATCGCCGTGGACGGCAGGTACTGGTTCGCCGACATCCCAATGGCGGAGAACCTGTTCCCCATTAGACGACCGGC
>CAUZIB010000185.1:0-3435 GCA_963579735.1 Vicinamibacteria bacterium
GCGGTTCGTGCGGTCACCTCAAGATCAGGAGGAATGGCGTCCGAGTCGACAGTCAAGGAGTGATAGCGGGCCGCCGTGAACGGAGACGCCACGCCGGAAAAGATGCCACGACCATTGTGCTCGACCTCCGAGCTTTTGCCGTGCACCAACGTTGAAGCGGAAATGACCGCCCCGCCGCACGCGAATGCGATCGCTTGGTGACCCAGACAGACGCCCAAAATTGGAATCGTCGGGCCCAGATGGCGTATGAGGTCGACGGTCACACCCGCATTCTCCGGGCGACCCGGACCGGGCGAGATGACCACGCGATCCACTCCCAGCGTCGCCGCCTCTTCAACGGTGACATGGTCGTTTCGACGCACAATCAGGTCGGCACCCAGCTCTCCGAGATACTGGACAAGGTTGTAGGTGAAGGAATCGTAATTATCGATGACAAGCACGCGCCGGCGCGGCGTTCCCGTCATGCCACGCCTCGCGGGCCGTGTCCCGTTTCGGCCATCTCCAGCGCGCGGATCATCGCCGACGCCTTGTCTCGTGTCTCCTGATATTCGGCCGCGGGGTTTGAGTCAGCCACAATCCCCGCTCCCGCCTGGACACTGGCCGTGTGACCTCGCATCGCGATCGTCCGGATCGTGATGCAGCAATCCAAATGGCCGGCAAAGTCGAGATACCCGATGGCGCCCGCATACGTACCGCGTATTGATGGCTCGAGCTCGGCAATGATCTCCATCGCGCGAATCTTTGGGGCGCCTGATACGGTGCCCGCTGGGAAACACGCCGCCAGTGCGTCGATTCGATCGCGGTCGGCCGCCAGCTGTCCCTCGACCCGAGACACAAGGTGCATGACATGTGAGTAGCGTTCTAGACCCATGTATTGCGCTACCCGCACAGAGCCGTATTCGCACACCGAGCCCAGGTCGTTTCGGCCGAGGTCTACCAACATGACGTGCTCCGCCCGCTCCTTCTCGTTTTCCCGAAGTTCGGTGCCAAGCTGTTCGTCCTCGGCGTCCGAATGTCCACGGGGCCGCGTCCCTGCGATCGGATGCGTTTCTGCCTGTCGCCCCTCCACCCTGACCAACATTTCCGGCGATGAGCCCACGATCGTCAGCTCGCCCAGCCTCATGAAATACATATAGGGCGAGGGGTTCACATAGCGCAGCGTGCGATACACCGTAAACGGGTCCACAGTCACGTCGGTATCGAAGCGTTGGGAAAGCACCACCTGATAAATGTCGCCAGCGCGAATGTAGTCCTGAGCCGTCGTGACCGAACGCTCAAACTCCTCGCGCTCGGTGTTCGAACGCCAGACCAGAGCCGGCCCTGGGTTACGTCCTGGGTCCGATAGGGTGCGCTCGAGTTCTCGCTCGAGAAACTGGATCTTCGCGCGTGCCAGCTGATACCGGGCCTGGAGATCACATCCCTTTTCGACCGATACGTGCGCGATAACGACGATGCGATGCTTGACGTGGTCAAAAGCCAGGACCGTGTCAAAGAGCATGAAGACCGCATCATCGTCAGCGACGCCAGTCTCGGAAGACCCCTCGGGCGCTGAATGCCCCGCCTTGCCGTGTTCTGCCCATCGACGAGTGAGCGATGGCTCGAACCACTGAGCGGCCTCGTATCCAAAAAATCCGACCGCACCGCCGGCAAACCGCGGCAAGCCCTCCACGACGGGGGACCGGTGGCGGTCCATCACATCACGGAGGACGTCTACAAACGGACGTTCGTCGGGCGTGCATGTGCCATCCCGGCTGACGCTGACGCGTCCTGCCCGGGCGCGAAGCACCAGAAACGGATCTTTTCCAAGAAATGAGTATCTCGCCAGGCGCTCACCGCCCGTCACACTCTCGTACAGAAACGCGTACTCGGCGTCTTCCGCCACCTTGAGAAAGGCCGAGACAGGTGTGAGGAGATCGGCCATGACCTCTCGGCAGACCGGAACAAAATTCCCTTTGGCCGCCAGGGTTCGAAAGTGCTCGAATGTCGTATTGGTTGTCATGGGTCGCTGGTCAGCCCCGTTTCATGGGGACGAGTTCCCCCCGGTGGGGGGCGCTTCCTCGCCGCGTCGGGAACGCGACAACTCCTCGCTCGCCGATTCTTGTCGATGTAATGCCTGCTCGGCGGCTCGCAAGAAGACGCCCTCCGGGGGCGGCGCGCCGGTCCACCACGCGAACTGGCGCTCCGCCTGCACTACGAGCATGTCCAGACCGCCAATCGTTCGACACCCGGCGTCCGCCGCGTCCTGCATCAATCGCGTCACGCGAGGGTTGTAGACCAGGTCATAGACGATGCCGGCGCCAAAATCGGTCACTCGGAGCGGACTATCGGTCGTCCGTGGAAACGTCCCCACCGGCGTCGTGTTGACCAAGATGTCCCACGAGCCGACCGGCGGCGGGACGGGACCGGTTGCTCCATCGACCAATGACGCGACGGTCTGCGCCCGCTCGGGCTTCCGCGCGTGAATGGTCACCGTTGCGCCTTCGTCCGCCAGTGCGACCGCGACGCCACGGGCCGCACCGCCGGCCCCGAGCACCGCCGCGCGGGCCCCACTTTGCAGGTGTCCTTGGAGCGGCGCCAAGAAACCTGGAACATCTGTATTGATTCCTTCCCAGCCGTCGGGGGTAGCTCGGAGCGTATTTGTGGCACCCACGCGCCGGCTGAGATCGTCCGTCGTCGTGACGCGAGTCATGACGTCCGACTTGAATGGTGCGGTCACGCTGGCGCCTCTTAGGTCAAACGCGGCGGCAAACCGGAAAAGGTCGTCCACATCTGTCGCTTCGAGGGGAAGATAGACCGCGTCGCGATTCGTCTCTTGGAAGCCAGCGTTGTGCATGGCCGGTGACAGCGAGTGCTCCAGCGGTGCACCTACAATCCCAAAGAGCTCGGCGGCGGCGGACACCCGACCGACCCGATACTCATCCCGCATTCGGGCCAACCCCACTTGCCCCGGCGCGACGGAATCGCCCGCATAGGTCCAGCACGAACCGAATCGATCCGGGATCAGTCGGGACGGTAGGCCGGCTGGCCCCATCCCAATGATGACCTTGCGCTCCGTTGAGTCCCTGCCCGTCGAGTCCCCGTCCTCCGCCGCAACGTCCCGCAGCCGGACGAGGTCCGAAAGGCAAGTGACTCGGACCGCAACTTTGACGACCGCAGCTCCCGTTGACCGCATCGCTCTATACTGCGCGACCAAATCCGCCGGCATCCCCTCGAAGTCGTGGACCGAGAGCACAAGACGCCCTCCTCCGAAGTCCTCGATGAACGGGTCGAGATCGGCCGACCGGCCCGACCATTCGACGTCGACAAAGTCTGCGCCCAACTCCAGAGCGCGGGTTAGCAGCGTGTGCCGCTCTTCTTCGGACCCCGAGAATCTCCCGCCACCCCAGGTCGGTCGGCACGTCACGATGACAGGTACTCGCCGGTCCGCCAACACCC
>CAUZIB010000186.1:0-3415 GCA_963579735.1 Vicinamibacteria bacterium
CAGGATGGCCGACGAGACATTTACCGGACCACCGATGGTCAAGACGTAGAGCGGCTCGTCACCAGGTTGGAGGGCTCGGTCAATCAGGTCTCGAGCCGCGGGACTCTCCACTGGTCGATCCCGCTGCTCGAAGAACCGGTCCGAACCCCGGAGTGCGATGCTCGGGTCGACGTGACTGAAGAAATTGAGCAGCCGAAGGATTTCCTCGTAGCTCTTCTCCATCCCTTCCAAGGCGGACGCCGAGCGGTCGTTGACAAATGGTGCGGCGTAGATCGCCTCTACCGCCATGCGCTCTGGAGACAGCAGGCAGTAGGCTAGGGCGTACTGGTCGTCGATCTCGTTATAGGTGTCGGTGTCGAGCACCACTCGCACGCGACCTGGTCCGGGGATCGCGAGCAAGCGGTCAAGATCGACCGTCTGGGCGTGTGCCGCCGTACCGAGTGCGCTCGCCGCGGCCGCTTGGAACAGTTGTCGGCGGGTCAGCATGGTGTCCTCTCTCGCGAAATTTGCTTTCACCGAAGCGAAGCGTCAGGGTTGTTGGCGATAGGCGCCCGATATCGGAGTATAAAGGGGGTTCAACCCGTCCGGCACAGGACACAGCCTAAGGACACTGATCGACATGACGCAGCGCCAGATACTCCTTCCAACGCTCTTCTTGATGGTCGGTGCCCTTACGGCCGCTCCCCACGCGCAGACATCATCACAGGAGACGCCTCCGTTTGCCCCGGTGTCGGCCGAGCGGCTGCTCAACGCCGAGGACGAGCCGGAGAACTGGCTGATGTACTCGGGCGACTACAAGAGCCAGCGCTACACCCGGCTCGACCAGATCAACCAGGGGAACGCCGCCGATCTTCAGATTCAGTGGGTCCACCAGCTCAGGGTGCTCGACCAAGCCGAGACGACGCCGCTCGTGGTGGACGGCGTGATGTACATCACCGAGTCGCCCAGCACGGTCATCGCGGTGGAAGCGGCGACCGGTCGGCCCTACTGGCGATACGAGCACCAGCTCCCCGACGACATGGTCTTCTGCTGTGGACGCAACAACCGGGGCGTGGCCGTCCAGGGCGACCGCGTCATCATGAGCACGCTCGACGCCAAGTTGGTGGCGCTCGACGCGAGGACCGGCAGCGTGATGTGGGAAACCCAAGCCGAGGAGACGACGTCGGGGTACAGCAAGACGGCGGCGCCACTCATCGTCGGCGACAAGATCTTCAGTGGCGTGGCGGGTGGCGAGTACGGCATTCGCGGATTCGTGGACGCGTATGACATCAACTCAGGAGAGCGTGAGTGGCGGTTCTTCACGACCCCCGGCCCCGACAACCCGGACAGCCAGACCTGGTCGGGCGACTCGTGGCGCCGAGGCGGGTCGGCGACCTGGATGACCGGCTCCTATGACCCGGAGCTGAACCTGGTCTACTGGGGCACCGGGAACCCCGGACCTGACTACGACGGCACGGTGCGGATGGGCGACAATCTCTACTCCGACTCGGTGGTCGCGCTCGACGCCGACACTGGCGAGATGAAGTGGTATTTCCAGTTCACCCCGCACGACATCCACGACTGGGACGCTACCCAGATTCCGATTCTGGCCGACACGATGTTCGACGGCGAGATGCGGAAGCTGATGCTCTTTCCGAATCGCAATGCCTTCTTCTACGTCCTGGACCGAGAGACCGGTGAGTTCCTGCTCGGTACTCCCTACGCCAAGCAGACCTGGGCGGAGGGCCTCGATTCGAACGGCCGGCCGATTCTCGTGCCGGGCATGGAACCGTCCCTCGAGGGCACCGTGGTGTCGCCCGCCATCACCGGTGGATCCAACTGGTGGTCGCCATCCTACAGTCCACGCACGGACCTGCTGTACGTCATGGCCTACGACGCTGAGACGCGATATTTCATCCGGAAGACCGCCTACGAAGAGGGTGACAGCTATCGGGCCGGCGGGGGCGTGAGTCCCGAATCACCCGAGTCGTATCACCGGGCCGTGCGTGCCCTCTCGCCCCAGACGGGCGAGGTGCGATGGGAGTTTCCGGTCAACCCCCGGTCGACGTCGGGCCTGATGGCGACCGCCGGCGACCTGGTCTTCGGCGGCACGGCCGACGGCTTTTTCTTCGCACTCGATGCCGAGTCCGGTGAGGAACTCTGGCACAAGTCGGTGGGGGGACGTGTCCACGCCGCGCCGATGTCCTATGCCGTTGACGGGAAGCAATATGTCGCCATTGCCGCCGGCAATGCCGTCTTCTCGTTCGCGCTGCCGGACTAACCCAACGACTTCCCCGCAGGGCTCAGGCTGCTCGAAGGGTGTCGGGAGATCGGGTTCGTTGGCGCCTCGGTGATCGCTATCGCCGAGCGCCTGCGTTGACGACCATCGCGACGACCGACCGCAGACACTTCTCGCAGATCAGACCGGCGCACGCAGCCCGCTTCGAACTGGTCCCCTGACGGCCGGCGCGCACCGGTCTTTCGTCGGCCCGACGTCCGCCAGGGGTCCCGGGTTGCTATGGCGCTACCGCGTATTTCGTGAACGCTCCAGTGGCAAAACGGAGTGAGTTCGGTCCCTCGGCGGCGTACACGTTGCCGTCCGCGTCGACCGCGACACCTTCACCGGCAGCTCCCTGGTAGGGCCGCGTCTCGGCATCGTGGGGCGGGATGTAACCCGTGATGCGATCCTCGTCCACGTGCCCGATGCGCACGCCATTCACCCAGTTCGGATGACTGGTCCCGCTCGACTCGGAGTCGATCGCGTAGAGCATGTCGTCCGCGGTGATGAAGATGCCGCTGATGCGCCCGTACGAGTAGCGGGAGTCGAGATAGTTGCCGTCCTGGTCGAAGATCTCGATGCGATGGTTGCCGCGGTCGGCCACAAGGAGACGCCCCTGCGAATCGAACGCCAAGGCATGGGGGGTGCGGAACTCACCGTGAAGCGTCCCGATCTGTCCCCACTCCTTGATGAACGTGCCGTCGGGGGCGAACTTCAGGATACGGCCGGTGGCGCCCGACTCACGTCCCTCGGCCATCGCCCGGGCGGTGGTCATGCCTTGACCGCCGTGTCCGTCGCCGACATAGATGCTGCCGTCCGGCCCGGTGACCACGTCGTTAGGCTGGTTAAACTGGTTCGGGCCGCTCCCCGCCTGGCCCGCCGTCCCAAGACTCAGCAGCAGCTCCCCGGCGGGGCTGAACTTGTGGACCTGATGCCCCTTGGTCCCGTCCTGATTACCCGCGAAGTCGGTGACCCAGACGTTGCCCTCGGCATCCACGTGAATGCCGTGCGGCGTCATCATGATGCCTCCGCCGAAGTTCGCCAGCACGTCTCCCGTGTTGCGGTCGAACTTGAAGATCGGGTCGACGGGATTAGAGTCGCAATTGATCGGGACGCCGCCGCCGAAGGTGCCGGCGCCGCAACGCTCGTAGGCCCAGA
>CAUZIB010000187.1:0-3348 GCA_963579735.1 Vicinamibacteria bacterium
TGCAGTCCGTGATCGTGCACTATCAGGAAATCGCTCTCAAAGGACGCAACCGCCCCTGGTTCGTCGAGCGGCTCGTCAGCAACGTGCGGGCGGCGACGGCTGACCTGGGCGTTCGCAAGATCCGGTCCCTCATGGGGCGAATCGAGGTCCAATACGATTCGGACGACAACTGGGAGGAGATTCGCGAACGGCTGGGCCGTCTGCCAGGCATCGCCAATTTCTCGAAGGCGGTCAGGACGAGATGCGACTTCGACGCGATCGCCGAAACCGTGTTGGCCGAGTTGGCCGATGTGCAGGTGGAGAGCTTCAGGGTGACGGCCCAGCGAGCCGACAAACGGTTTCCGCTGACGTCTCCCGAAATCGAACGCCAGCTCGGCGGACGAATCAAGGCCGCCCAGGGATGGCGAGTGGATCTCGTGCGACCGGAGTTGACCGTTCGGGTGGAAACCTTGACCGACGAGGCGTTCTGTTACCTCCACAAGGAACCTGGCGCGGGTGGGCTTCCCAGCGGAGTGAGCGGTCGCGTTGCGTGTCTACTCTCGGGCGGGATCGATTCACCGGTGGCCGCCTACCGAATGGTCAAACGGGGGTGTCGGGTGCGGCTGGTCCACTTCCACAGCTACCCCATCTTGTCCCACACGTCACAGGACAAAGTGGCGGAGATTGCCGAGCGGTTGACCCGCTCTCAGCTCGACACTCGGCTCTACCTGGTGGCGTTCGGCGACATACAACGCCAGGTGGTCCTGGCGGTTCCCCCCCCGTTGCGGGTCGTCGTCTATCGGCGGCTGATGTTGCGGATCGCGGAGCGGATAGCGCTCGCGAGCGGGGCCATGGCGCTTGTCACCGGGGAGGCAGTTGGCCAGGTCGCCTCGCAAACCCTTGACAACATGGCCGTCATTGATTCAGTGGCGTCGCTGCCGGTGCTTCGCCCCCTCGTCGGCATGGACAAGGACGAGATCGTGCAGGAGGCCCGGCGGCTTGGTACGTATGAAGTGTCGATTATCCCGGACGAGGACTGCTGCACCTTGTTCACGCCGAAACATCCGGCCACCAAGGCTCGGACCCGCCAGGTGGACGCGGCCGAGCAGGGGTTGGAAGTGGAACTCCTGGTCGAACAGGCAGTGACGTCGGCCGTCCGGCGGGACCTCAGCTTCCCGGCGAAGCCTGCGTCAACCGTCACGGAGTAGCGCCTACCGAGTGTGGGCGTGGAGGACACCGGCGTAGTAGTCCCGCAGCGCCTCGTGGGTGCTACGGAACGCCAGGTCGGCCCAGGGGATCTCATCCTCACTGAATGTCCCGATCTCCAGACTCTCGTCGTCGTGGTGGAGTTCGCCGGAGGTTGCCGTCGCCGCGTAGACGATGATGACCGGTGGGCGTCCCGGGTATGAGTAGATACTGACGAGTCCATCGAGCCGGATCTCGATCCCCGCTTCTTCGCGAGCTTCTCGGAGGGCCGCGGAGCTGACGACCTCTCCCCGGTCGACATACCCGCCGGGGAACACCCAACGTCCGTAACCCGGCTCGATGGCGCGTCGCACCAGGACGATTCGACCGTCCTCCATCGCGATGATGGTGCCGACCGCCACTTTGGGGTCCAGATACAGCACGAACTCGCACTTCGTGCAGACCAGCCGTTTCGGGTCTCCAGCCTTCAGCTGGCGAGACTCAAGCGCGTGGCCACACGCCGGGCAGTAGCGGTAGCTGCCGTCCTCGTCGTGAAAGTGCATACGGTGAACCCGTCCCGTCGACGCTCGATGACGATAGAAACCTACACCAGTGTACTCCCGGCGAATGCACTTCCCCCGCCTGATCGGCGGGGCCCCGCGATACCAGAGACGGCACTTATGTCGACCGGGGTCCTCACGTATAATTCGGACCCATGTCCATCTTGAAGGTCGCCCGGATGGGGCATCCGGTGCTTCGCGAGCGAGCTCGCCCGCTCGACGCCGCTGAGATCACGACGCCTCGTATCCAGTACCTCATCGACGATATGTTCGAGACGATGCACGACAGTCAGGGCATCGGTCTGGCTGGTCCCCAAGTCCACGAGAGCATCAGACTGTTCGTGGCGGGGGGCGACGACGACGACGGTACGATGGCGCCGGTCGTCATCATCAATCCGGAGGTCAGTCAGGTCGGGTCAGAGGTAGAGGAAGATTGGGAGGGGTGTCTCAGTATCCCGGATATCCGGGGGCGCGTCTCTCGAGCCCTGGACATCCGTGTCCGAGCCTTGGATCGTCACGGAAAACCTATTTCGATGACGGCGAACGGCTTTCCGGCGCGGGTAATTCAACACGAAACGGATCATCTGGATGGCGTGCTGTTTTTCGACCGGATGACCGCCTTTGACAGCTTGACCTTCTTGGACGAGTACTCGCGATTCTGGTCGAAGAACGACGAGTAGGACCTCGCTCCGGCTCCTTAACTCCCGCCCGGTTGCGCCTCTCGTCGACGCTCGGAGTTTCGCTCCGCGCTCAGCCGTTCGAGGGCCACGGCTGAGTGGTCGGCGAACGTCATCGCGCCGGCAATGGCCTGGTGGCCCGCCTCTTCGGCGATGAGACGGTGCATGCGCTGGCAGACCCGCCGATAGGCAGGGTGGCCCTGGGGAGCCGTCCGCAGCTCGATCACGTGCATGGCTTCGCGGGCGTTCATCTGCATCCGGTATCGGATCCGGTAGGCCATGGCCACCGTGTATTGTGCGAGTTGGGAGGACTCGGCACGCAGCGCCTGGTGCATCTCGGCCGTCCGGTCCATGACCCGCCGCCAGTCATCCACTGCTCCGATCTCTTCGATGGCGGCCGGCTCGGTGTAGCCGTGCTCTGTCGTCAGTTCTTGCCATTCGATGGTGAGCAGTCGGTGGCGTTGCAGGTCGCGGAACGCGCCATAATCCGACAGCATCTCGAACGAGTACGTCGTCCGCTCGAACGCCCGCCCTGGTCGATGACGTCGGTTCGCACGATTCCCGATATAGGCGCGCAGCACCGCGGCCCGGTCGTCGGCGCCCATGCCACGCGCTATCCCCAGTAGTTGGCTTTCGGAGAGACGGGAAGACTCGTACAAGGCCGCCGCGACGACTTTGATCTCGCCGTCCGGATCGAATTCCGTCAGCGCCACCTCTGGCCGGGGGTCGGCGTCGATCTGACCAAGCAGACGTGCCGCGATCGCACCCGTCTCACTCCGCGTGTCGGTGAGATAGCGACTCCAACGAACCCCGCGGTCTTCTCGGTCGACTCGGGTCAGAAAGGCGGGGATGAGCCGCCGAAGCTCCCTGAGCATGAGGTCGGCGCAGTCGCGGGCTTCGGCGAGCGGGTGCGCGCGTAGACGCAGCAGCAGCTGCTCGAACGCTTG
>CAUZIB010000188.1:0-3295 GCA_963579735.1 Vicinamibacteria bacterium
AGCTCGTTCTCTCACTTAGCCCTGCGTGCGGACGACTAGGCCTGGACAGCGGCTCCGCGCGCGCGTTTGCAAGCGGCTCTTGCCCTGTCGCTCGCGAGTTGGACGCCGCGCAGCCGCGTGAGCCGCAATCCGGGTCTGGCGATCCGGTTACTGCGTGCGAATTCCTCGCTGCTGGGGTCCAGGTAACCTGGCTCGAGACCCATGAGGCGGAGCGTGACCAGCGCCAAAACCAGGATACTGGCAACGAGAGATCCGCCAATTTTCAACGCGTTCTTCATGTTCGTCCTCCCAAGTGGCACACCGCCATCGCAGGAATCGAGCCCGATTTCGTCGAGGAACGCCTGGTTCACGTCGGCGATGATGACGCCGTCCTCGCTAAGTCGTTCGTCCGCGCCGCGGGCCGAGGACTACGGATCGTTCCTTCTCGTTTCTTGTGTCGCTTTCTCCTGAGCGCGAGCCCCGCTCAGGATGTTTGTCATGGCGTAGTTCCTTTCATGACAGGCGTACTCGTAGATCACGTAGTCTTCGTCCTTCTGCCAGGGGAGTAGAAAGGTCCATGGCCGTGTCCAGGTGGTCGGATCGGTGAGCGTGGCCTCGTAATTGATTGTGTCCTCGTCGACCCGCGTGTAACGCTCGGTCAGATGCAGGTTTCCTTTCGGCTGGCCGCGGAAGACCTGCTTCTCAGTGAAATTCCTGGTTTCTACGACCAGGGTGTTCCCCTCCCAGTGGCCGCGGGCATCACCGTTCCACTGCCGAATGCGGTCGTGGATATGCGGACGACGATCAAGTGGGATAAAGCGGGTGTCCAGCTGCTCATATTCCATCACCACCCAGTCCGGTGTCTGCAGAATCAGCGTGCCGCTGTTGTACCCCTGCGGCAGGCGGGGCATTGCCCGCGACAGACACCGGGCATACGTTCTCAGGCCGGTCCATGACGCCGGTGAGTCGGGCTGGCTTTCCGCTCGGACAGATGCTTGTCTCGCGGCCCGGCGCCTCTCCGCTTTTGGTGTCAGTGGCGGCACGCGTCCGTCGGGAGGATCGATAACGAGTGACGTCCGCGTATTGGGGACCGGATTGCGGATATACCAGATTTCTCCGTAGGCTCGGGCCAGGTCTCGCTCGGCCCCACCGTCGCGCCGGTCGACGCTATTGCGCTCGAGCGCTTCCCGTGCGACTCGAGCGGCCTCTTCCTCAGAAAACAACCCCCGGTCGGACAGGGCAGCCGGGCGTTCGAGGGGTGTTTGGCTCTGATAGTCCCAGATCCCCTGCAGGTCGGGCGTGCCCCAGGCTGTGCGGGGTGGGACCCACTCATCTGGTTCCGCGGCTTGGGCGCGGGCAGTGGGGCCAGGGCGCTCGGGCAACGCAAACGTGAAGATCGAGTTGGCACGCCCTCCGCCGACCGGCACGGCCAGATACTGCCGGCCGTCGACCGCGTATGTAATGGGAAAGCCTTGCGCCGAAGCCGGCAAGCGAGTCTGAAACACGATGTTCCCGTTTGTCACGTCGTGGATGGAGAAATGGCGGTCGGCATCTGAGCTGACCACGAGCCCCCCGGCGGTCGTCAACGTGGCGGCTCGCGGCGCGGTCGGCATCGGGTGCCGCCACAGGATTTCCCCGCTTGTAATATCCATCGCGATGAGGAGGCCACGATGGTCCGGACTGGCCGGGTGCGGGGTGCTGCCGCGCGAGAGCCACCCGGAATTCGCGTAGTAGGGCACACCGAGCGTCTTGTCGTCTAGCTCTGTGAACATCCCAGTCACGCACGTGGGATGGATCGGGATGTAGAGCGCGTGCGTCTCCGGATGGTAAGCCGACGCACGCCAGTTTCGGATACCCCCAAAGTCGGGGCAAAACTCGAGCGGGACCCCCGCTTCCGGAATCATCTCGGGGCGATAGGTCACCTCGCCGGTTTGTCCGTTCACGTCCAAGACGTTCTGATACCCGAGGTCGTGGGCGGCCACGAACTCGCCCGTGATCCGGTCGATTTCCCACAAGATGCCCAGCTTGCCCATCTTGAACAGCGAGCGTCGGCCGTCGTGGTCGATGAGCACGCTCTCGAACACATCATCCAGGTCATGGGTCTCGCCTGGCGTGAACTGGTAATACCACGCCAGCTCGCCAGTGTCAGCGTCGAGCGCGAGCACGCTGTTGGTGTAGAGCGCGTCGCCCTCTGTCTCGCGGGTCACCCGGGCCCACGGCTTGGCTTGAGACGTCGACCAGAACGTCAAATTCGTGTCCGGGTCGTAGCTGCCGGGGATCCACGCGTCGCCGCCCGCCCGGAACCTCAGCGGCAGGTCGCCCCAGCTGTCACCCCCGGCCTCGCCGGGACGCGCAATGGTCGAGGTGCGCCACACCTCCTCGCCGGTTTGCGCGTCATGCGCAGAGATAAAGCAGACGTCGTCCTTGAACCGCTCGCAGCCAGTCATCCCGGCGACGACGTGTCCGTTCGCCACGATCGGTCCGCTCGTGTATCGGTAGCCAAGCTGATTATCGGCGACGGCCTGGTCCCAGACCACCTCGCCCGTGCGGGCATCAAGTGCGACAATGTGAGCATCGGCGGTGGCCAGATAGATCTTGTCGTCGTAGATCCCGATCGACCGAGTCCGGGTATTGTCGGTCCAGTCGCCGACGAGGTCGTCGAACTCGCGTTGATACTCCCAGATTCGTTCCCCGGTCACCGCGTCGACCGCCTGGACAATGTTTCGAGCGCTGGGCAAATACATCACCCCGTTGTGCACGAGCGGCGTCGGTTGTGCGAGCCCTTCGGGCGTCTGAAACGCCCAGACGAGCTGTAACTGGTGAGCGTTGTCTCGCGTGATCTGATCGAGCGGGCTATAACCCCAGCCGTCCAGCGTGCGCCGCCAGTTCAACCAGTCGGCCGGGTCGGGGTTCTGGAGCATCGCGTCGGTGACCGGAACAAAGGGAGGACTGGTCTGCGCGCCCACGCCGGCGGGGCCGAACATAACCAACACAAGGGCGCCTGCTGTCATCAGGGCAGCACGGGAGGGGAGACTCTGTCGTCGCATCGTCGGACTCCTCGTTTTTCGCAGCGGGATATTGGACCGAAGAAGTTGTCTGGCATTCTACGCGCGGAGGGGTCTTTGGCGGAAGGCGAACGGGCTGGACCCCGACAACGGCCACGGCCACCGGGTGGCTTTGGTGCACGGTTCGACCACGGACCGATCCGGTGTCGAAGTCGCCGACGCTCACGGCGTGACCGCGGAGGACTGCGCCTTGCCGAGCGCGTACATTTTGTTCAGCACGGTGCACCTCCCCGTCGCTTCACGCTGCTGCG
>CAUZIB010000189.1:0-3130 GCA_963579735.1 Vicinamibacteria bacterium
GCGCCAACGCCACCGACGACACCCGAAAAGACGCCCGTTGCGGCCCCGACCAGCGCCGCCCCCGAACGCCCGACCAGCACCGCCCCCGAACGCCCGACCAGCACCGCCCCCGAACGCCCGACCAGCGCCGCCCCCGAACGCCCGACCAGCACCGCCCCCGAACGCCCGACCAGCACCGCCCCCGAACGCCCGACCAGCGCCGCCCCCAGTCGCCCGAGCGTCGGGTCTACGCGAACGAGCAGCGTCGCGGTCGCCGTGGCCAGTCCGAAAGGCGGCGTCGGCAAGACCACGATCGCTTTGAACCTGGGCATCAGCATCGCTCGGCGCGGTCTTCGTGTCACCGTCATTGACGCCGACATCAATGGCGATATCTTGTCCTTGATTGACTCCCGTGGGGCCGCCAAAGCCGGCACCTACAACCTACTGTCCCAACCCGACACCCTGGAACGCACGCTCCGGCGAACGGCGGTCCCCGGCCTTCGTGTTCTCCCGGCTATGGGACAGACACTTCCGGATGCGGCGTCTGCGACCGGCGACCAGACGGAGCAATGGCGAGCGTTGATCGCCCAGGCTTTGCAATCGGCGGACGTCGTGCTCGTGGACTGCCCCGCCGGTGTCACGCACACGTCGCTTCAGGTGCTACGCGCCGTGTCCCATGTCCTTGGCGTTTTTCAGGCCGAGACGGTGGCCAGCCGGTCGTTCGAAATGTTTGGACGTGCTCTCGACGCGCTACAGGGACCGGACCGCGTGGAGGTTGCCGGAGTGGTCGTCAACATGCTGTCCGAGAGCGACACATCGGCGGCAGCCTACGAACGGTTCAAGACCGGGCCCACCGGAGAATGGGTGCTGGACCCGCCCATCGAGCACATGGGCGCGTTTGACCAAGCCGCGGACGCCGGGACGCCCGTCCAAATGTTTGACTCCGACGCCGCACGGAACATTGCCTGGGTCTTCGACACCTTGGCCGCAGAGCTGTCGACCCGTCTGGCGCTCGCACCAAAGCAGCTGGAGGCTGGCGACTCCTTCTTGATCTAGCAGACCCACCAAACAACCACCGCGGTTCTGCAATACTATCCGTGTAAGTCGTTGATATTTTAGGTTTGCGGAGGATCTCGAAGATGAAGTGGGCTGTCTTGACCATTACGTCAGTTCTTCGTGCCAGCCGCGCTCGGTGCCGCATGCGCTGGCCCAACGAGTGACGAGAGTACCAACAAGGCAATCGCCGCCGCCCTCGAAGCCGCCCACACGGCGAGCGCGGATAGAAACTCGTGAATAGATTCTCATGCTCGACGATTTATACAAGACAGCGGTGGTGCTGATGACAGAGCACTACGTCCAGGACACGGGCACGCTATCGGCTGCGACCACAGCAAAAGCGCTCTTTCAGACCATGCAAGAGAACGGCTGGCACGAAGTGCGGCTCCTCGGGCTCACGGACGAGTTGAGGAATCCCGAGAACGCCCCGGCCGACGAATTCGAGACCGCGGCCGCCGCCGCGCTGCTCGCCGGCGGGAGCTCGCACGAGGAAGTCGTGACCGACGCCGGAAACGAGAGCCTCCGTCTCGCGACCGCGCTTCCGGTCGTGATGGAGAAATGCGTCATGTGTCACCTGAGTTGGGAAGGAAACACCGGCAACATCGGCGCGTTGAGCTATACCGTTCCGTTGATCGACTAGTAGGTTGATCGACAGGTAGTACCGTCGGTGGCGCGGCCGACACTTCGCTCTCCCGTGCGAGGGCGGATGGCAGGAATGCCGAACTCGCCGTGACAGATCTTCGTCAAAACTAGAAGAGGCTATGACGCTGACCGGTCAGCCCACCACGACCGCGCCTACTACCGGAGACCCGAAGCAAGACGGGTCGGTCCCCTGGTATCTCTGGGCCGTCGCCTTCGCGTCGACGAGTGTCATTGTTGGCGTCACCTGGGACATCTCGTGGCACCGGAGCATCGGTAGGGATACGTTTTGGACCCCGGCCCATCTGGCCATCTATCTGGGCGGCATCGTGGCGGGGCTGTCATGCGGGTGGCTCGTCCTGCGGACGACTTTTGCTGGGAGCGCAACCGAGCGAGACGCCGGCGTGTCGTTTTGGGGCTTCCGAGGCCCGCTCGGGGCGTGGGTCTGTATCTGGGGCGCGATCGCGATGATCACGTCCGGTCCCTTCGACGATTGGTGGCACAACGCCTACGGTCTGGACGTCGAGATTCTGAGTCCGCCTCATATCGTCCTGGCGGCGGGCATCGTGACAATCCAAATCGGTGCCATGCTGATGGCGCTCGCCTGGCAAAACAACGCCAACTCCAACGCGCGAGCCTTGCCGTGGCTCTTTGTCTTTACCGGTGGCATGCTGATCCTGAACACTGTGACGGTCGCCACTGAAGAGATCGCGTTTCCCAACGAACATCATCGCGCGGGCTTCTTTCTCGTGAGCGCTGGGATTTTCCCGCTCGTCCTCGTGGGCATCTCGCGCAGCGCACGCAGCCGCTGGGGAGCCACACAGGCGGCAGCGGTATATATGGGCGCGACCATGCTGGCCATCTGGATACTCCAGCTCTTCCCCGCCGAGCCCCTGCTGGCGCCCATCATGCGGCCAGTCGAACAAATGGTGCCCCCCGCGTTTCCACTGATTTTGGTGGCGCCCGCGATCGTGATCGACCTGATATTGCATTGGACGTCGCAGAGGATGTCGCAGAACTCTCCACCTCCCCACGCGTCAGTTTCCGCGACCTACCTGCGTCCGGCTGCCATCGCGGCGGGCGCGGGCGTCCTGGCCATCGCCGTGCTGGGCATGGTCCAGTGGCCGTTTGCCGAGTTCTTGCTCTCAGAGCACGCCCGGAATTTCTTCTTTGGGGCTGACCAGTGGGACTACAACGTCCCGCCCGGCCAGTTTCAATACGAATTTTGGGGTAGCCCCGCGACCGCCGCATCATTGGGGTGGGCTTCGGCTATCGCCGTGGTCTCCTCTGTCGTCGGGATGTGGTGGGGTAATTGGATGAAACGCGTCAGGAGATAGCAAGTGGTCAATCTCACCCACCGCGGGCGACCCTCACGACTCGCGCTGGCGACTCTGTTTCTCAGTGTCGCCGTCGCGATCTCTGCTCACGTCGGCACGTCCAACGCATACTTCGACGG
>CAUZIB010000190.1:0-3127 GCA_963579735.1 Vicinamibacteria bacterium
TTTCTATGTCGCTCCAATTGGCTCCCGGCTTTCGGCTGGGCAGTTGAATCTGGCAGGGATCGGTTTCCTTCCACCATCTTTGGAATTCCGGATCCTCTGCCATCGCCCGTGAGTCGCGCTCAAAATCATCGCCCCTATATTCGAAATAACTGAACAGGTATCTCTTGCCTTCTAATTCAGCCACATAGATTGAGTAGTTGCTGCTGTTTGATGTTTTTAACCGTTCCAGAGCGCCCGGCCAAACGTCCGCGTGGAGTTTCCGGTAGTATCGTTCCTTCTCTGGCCTCAGCCCGATAACCGACCCAAAACGTTTGACGCGTGCGGACGCGCTGCTCTGCGGTGAGGGGTTTGTGGGCCCATAGTCCGGTTCAGTTTTCTTAATAGTCATGGCAGAATGCCCTCCTCGATTGTCGCCTCTCCACAGGTTAGCAGCCTTTGTTCAGGCGCGGTACGGTCGTGCTGCTTGTCTCGAGATCGGTAGGCGCGCGTGACTCCAGGGATGCAAATTGTCGGCATCGCGGACTCGAGCGTGGCAGGTGCCAGGCAAAGCTGCCTCAACGCCGGCTGGACAGCTGAGCGAATCGGTGCAACCAGTCTTACCGAAGCACTCCGCACAGGTGCCTCCAATCTGACGGACGACATCGAAGGCCTAGTCGCGAGCGGGGTTCTTGAAGTCCTGGTCGAGGCGACCGGAGACCCGGCCGCTGGCATCCGCCATGGCCTTTTGGGGCATTTGTCAGGGACTTCACCTGATCATGGTCAACGTGGAGGCAGACGCAGTAGCCGGACCACCGCCGCTGCATCCTCTCTGTTGGCACCCGGCTCATGTCGCCATAGGCCCCGCTATGACTAAAATTCCTATCAATCAGCCATGGCGGAGAGGTTCTCTTCGGCTTCCAGACGGGTGTCTGTCACGTAGCCGCCATTGCCGTCCGCGAAGAGCAGCGATAAATCACTGGCGCCCAAGAGCGCTTGTCTCGCTGACGCTGGCTTGATATCATTGGTGTACCGTGTTGGGACTAGGAGGGGCGGCCGTCGTTGGCGCGTCTGAGGCGTGCATGAGATCCCTTAACAAACGGCAGGTTCGAGTGATGAAGCGCCCTTTCCGTGTTTTGGGCCTGTTGGCTTTCGTCCTTTTGTTCGGTCCGTTGACGATGGCCGACGAGCACTGGTCCTTCCGCAAGACCGCGGTCGTGGAACCACCGGCGCGCGAGGCGCTGCAGCATGCCCTGCGCGTGCGCAATCCCATCGACCAGTTCGTGCTGCATCGGTTGGAAGAGTCCGGCCTGGAGCCGGCACCGGTCGCCGACCGCGTGACGCTCGTTCGTCGCGCTTACTTCGATCTGCTGGGGTTGCCGCCGTCGCCTGAACAAGTTGATGCGTTCGTCAAGAATGACGCAGATGATGTCTGGCCGAATCTCATCGACGAGTTGCTCTCGTCCAAATACTACGGCGAACGTTGGGGCCGGCATTGGCTCGACGTCGCGCGCTACGCCGACAGCGGTGGTTACGAGACCGACATGTACTACCGCAACGCCTGGCGCTACCGCGACTACGTCGTCAAGAGCTTCAACGACGACAAGCCTTACAACATCTTCGTTCAGGAACAGATCGCCGGCGACGAGTTGTGGCCGGACAACCTCGACCTCGACCCGCGACGCGTCTACGTCATACCGGAAGAGAAGCGTCGCCACCTCGAGGCGCGCATCGGTACCGGGTTCTACGCGCTCTATCCGCAGGTGCATGAGTCGGCGCTCGACGCCAAACGCCTGCGCTACGAGACGGTGACCGACTGGGTTGACAATACGGCGGCGGCCTTCATGGGGGTGACGCTCGGCTGTGCCCGCTGCCACGAGCACAAGTTCGATCCGTTCACGCAAGAGGACTACTTCGCGCTGCACGCCATATTCGCCAGCGCCCGTCCGGCGGAGCACTCGCTCTTGGCGCCGATGCAGTGGGCCGACTGGCAAGAGAGCTACCCGTGGGTGATGGTCGTCGTCGAGGCGCGGACGGCGTATCAATTGTTCGAGAAACGAACTGCGAGCAAGACGCTTACGCCGGAGGAAGAACAAGAGAAGCGAGATTTGCTCGCGGCCATCGGGGAAGCGGTGCTGAAGATCCCGCGTGGGGAAGCGACGCTGTACGGGCCATACGATGGCTTGTTCCACGTCCCCAGCGCCAGCGTGCTGGCGCGTCAGCATCCGGCTCTCATTCCTGACGTACATCTGCTCGTCCGCGGCGAGCTGCACAAGCCGGGCGGGTTGATGCAGCCGGCGCTGCCCGCCGTGCTGGCAAAAACGACGGGCACCCCTGCTGAGCTACCGACGCCCTTCGGCAGCCGCAAACAATTCGCCTTGTGGTTGACCAGACCGGACCACCCGCTGACCGCGCGTGTGATGGTCAATCGCATCTGGCAGTGGCACTTTGGTCGCGGCATCGTCGAGACACCGAACGATTTCGGCCTCAATGGACAGCCGCGTTCGCATCCCGAACTGCTCGATTGGCTGGCGACGCACTTTGTCGAGGGCGGCTGGAAGATCAAAACGCTCCACCGCTTGATCATGAACTCCGCCACCTACCGCCAGAGCAGCAATGTTGGCGAAGACCGTTACCTTGAGGTGGATCCGAACAACAAGCTTCTCTGGCGCATGAATCGCCGTCGTTTAGAAGGTGAGGCGCTGTGGGATAGCGTGCACACGGCCGCAGCGACGATCAACTTGGCGATGGGCGGCCCGCCGGTGGTACCCCCTTTGGTTGAGGATGAAATAGCTTCGCTGCGCAAGAAGTGGCAGTGGGTGGTCTCGGCTGATCCGGCGCAACACACGCGGCGCGGTCTCTACATCATGGCGCGGCGCAACTTCAAGTTTCCGATGTTCGATGTCTTCGACGCCCCGGTCGATTCGGTCAGCTGTCCAACTCGTGATGTGACCACGGTGGCACCACAGGCGCTGTGGGGGCTGAACAATCACTCGGTGGTGCGTCAGGCCGAGAACTTTGCGGCGCGTGTCGTCAAAGAGGCCGGCGAGGAGTCGGGCGCGCAGGTCGATCGCGCTTGGCGCATTGCTCTCGGCCGGCCCCCGAGCGAACGAGAGCTGGCCTCGGCCGTGGAGCTCATGAGAAAACTAGA
>CAUZIB010000191.1:0-2934 GCA_963579735.1 Vicinamibacteria bacterium
AGCTTTTTGTCGAGAGCCAGATTCAGGGTGATCGCAGCGTGGTCGACCTTCTCACCGCGGACTACACGTTTGTCAACGAGCGGCTTGCCCGGCACTACCGCATCCCGCGCGTCTACGGGTCTCGTTTTAGACGCGTGACGCTTGACGATCCCAGACGCCGCGGTTTGCTGGGGCACGGGAGCATCTTGACCGTGACGTCCCTCGCGACTCGGACATCGCCGGTCGTGCGGGGCAAGTGGGTGCTCGAGAACATCTTCGGGACGCCCCCGCCCCCGCCGCCGCCCGATGTGCCCGCATTGCCGGAATCGAATAGGGACACAACACCCCAGTCCCTACGCGAACGTTTGGAGCTGCATCGAGCCAGTCCCGTGTGTGCGAGTTGCCACGTGCGGATGGACCCGCTGGGATTCGGACTGCAGAACTTTGACGCGGTTGGCCAGTGGCGTGAGCGTGGCGACGCCGGCACCGTCATCGACTCATCCGGAGTATTGCCGGACGGGACCGCGTTTGACGGGCCCGTCGAGCTTCGACAGGTGCTACTGACCCGGCGTTCGGAGTTTGTTCGGACGGTGACCGAAAAGTTGCTGACGTATGCCCTTGGCCGCGGTATCGAGTACTACGACCGGCCGGCGATACGAGCGATCGTGCGCGATGCCGAGCGCGACGACTATCGCTGGTCGTCTCTTATCCTGGCGGTGACCAGGAGCATGCCGTTTCAGATGAGGAGATCCGAGCCATGATCATCACAAAAAAAGCGATACCTCGGCGGATGGTGCTCCGGGGGCTGGGGGCGAGTGTCGCGTTGCCGTTGCTCGACGGCATGGTGCCAGCGCTGACGGCATTGGGTCGGACCGCGGCCGCCGCAAAGCCTCGGTGGGGCGTGGTGTATGTCCCGCATGGCGCCGTGATGAATCACTGGACGCCCCAGCAGCAGGGTTCAGGGTTCGAGTTCTCTCGGATTCTGCAGCCCTTGGCCGCTTTCCGAGACCGTCTCACGGTGCTCTCCGGGCTCGACCACGCTCCCGCGGCACAGCTGCCGGGAGACCCAGCCGGTGGGCACGGGCGGATTACCGGCGCGTTTCTCACCGGTGTCCATGCCAAACCAACCGAAGGCGCGGACTTCGAAGCGGGACAGTCCGTCGACCAGATTGCGGCCCGGCAGTTGGGCCAGGAAACCGAGCTTGCGTCGCTTGAGATCGGAATCGGTCTTCCAGATTTTGGTGGTGCGTGTGACGCGGGGTTTAGCTGCGCCTATATCAGCACGTTGTGCTGGAGCACACCGACCACGCCGTTGCCCATGGAGAGTCGTCCCCGCGCCGTGTTCGAACGGTTGTTTGGCGATGGCGGGAGCACCGACCCAGCCGCGCGCCGGGAGCGGATGGAGCGGGACCGAAGCATCCTCGACGCCGTCACCGAGAAGGTCGCGCGTCTGAAGACAGACCTCGGGGCTCGTGACGTATCCAAGCTCGACGACTATCTGTCCGCCGTCCGAGATGTCGAGCGACGTATCCGGCGGGCCGAGGCCGATGTCGACCGGGAGCTCCCGTTGGTGGAGCGTCCCCAGGGAGGTATCCCGGCGTCGTTTGAAGAACATGTCAAGCTAATGTTCGATTTGCAGGTCGTGGCGTATCAGGCCGACCTCACGCGGGTCATCAGTTTCATGATGACCCCAGAGCTGACCGCTCAGACGTATCCTGAGCTGGGCGTGCCTGACCCGCATCACGCGTTGTCACACCACGAAAACAACCCGGAGAGTCTGGAGAAACTCACAAAGATTCAGACGTTCCACGCCGGTCTATTCTCGTATTACCTGGACCGGCTCCGGGCCACGCCGGACGGGGAGGGTTCGCTCCTCGATCAAGTCATGATTCTCTATGGCAGCGGCATGAGCAACAGCAACCTCCACAACATCCAGAAGCTTCCAATCGTGCTGGCGGGTGGCGGAGCGGGTCAGCTTCGTGGCAACCAGCACATTCAGTATCCGGACGAGACCCCGCTGACGAACTTGTATCTGACCTTGCTGAGCAAGATGGGGGTGCCGACGGAGCGCGTGGGAGACAGCACCGGAGAGCTGGCGCATCTCACCGATCTGTGAGGTTCGGCGAAACCCACGACCGTGGGTTTGTCGCCAGACCGGGGCGTGCCATGCGCATCGTTGCAGCGTCGGTCTGTGGCGTGTGCAGTATCTGGCCTTTGTCGAGGGGCCCCGTCAGGACCCGCCCTGTAGCGAGTTCGGTGGTGGCCTAGATGGAGATGATCCCTCCGGACTCTGGGCCGCCGGGATCCTGTCCAGACAAAGATGTTGGTCTGAGCGACCAGGTGACCGAGTAGGGTCGACAACGCTGCTGTTCACGCCAGATCCCTATGCACGACGTGTTCATTTCGTACTCCCGGAAGGACGGCGACTTCGTCGCCCGAGTGGTCGGTTTCTTTGACGAAGTCGGAGTGACCCATTGGGTCGACACCGCGGACATCGAGCCTGCCGCTGTCTGGAGAGAAGAGCTCTAGGACGCGACCATCGCCGCCGACGTGGTTGCCGCACAGTTCAGCCCGGATGGCAGGCACGTGTTGTCTGCGGGTGGGCGAAGCGACCGCACGGCGCGTCTCTGGCTGTGGCGACCCGACGACCTGATTGCCGAGGCTTGCGCCCGTGTCGGCCGCGACCTCACGCAGGAGGAGTGGACCCAATACTTGCCGGTGCCGGGCCGAAGAATATCGGGCGACCAGCGAGATCGAGCGAAAGGGGCCATGACAGGGGCACCGAGCTGGGACGAGGCCGTCGCGATCTATCAGCGAGGCGACCATCTGGCGGCGATCGGACCGATCTCGAATGTTGCGGAGGGCGGCGATCCGCGAGCGCAGAACATGGTGGGGCACATGCTGCTGCACGGTGAGGGAACCGCGGTGGACGTCGAGGCCGCGCTGGGCTGGTTC
>CAUZIB010000192.1:0-2920 GCA_963579735.1 Vicinamibacteria bacterium
GGTGGTGCCGGAGTCGTACATGGTCCCGAGGTGATGCTGCGCGCTGGCGTAGCCCTGGTCCGCCGCCAGCCGGTACCACCGCGCCGCCTCGGCATCGTCCTGCGGGACGCCGCGACCGATGGCGTAGATGAGCCCGATGTTATATAGCGCCTCAGCATCCCCTGCCTCAGCCCGCACCCGCAGCGCATCGATCTCCGGCGTCTGCGCCTGCACCGGCACACACAGCACTAGCGCGACCAGGACGACGACGGCGACGATCCGGGTAGCGTGTGTCATGCGGGTCTCTTGGCTCACGACGATGTGATGTCGGACCCCCATCCTACTGCTGGCTGGTCGAAACCATTACGAAAAACAACGGGTCGCCAAGAGTCCCGTGCCGGACACGGCGTGCCAGTCAACGCGCCTCAGCAAGGTGCGGCGGGTCATCCGCGTCGACGACGGTCTCGGCTGCCGCCTCCATCCGCTCCAGCGCCTTTGCCAGACGCACTGGCGTACTCCGTACGTACCGTGACGTCGTTGTGATGTTCGCGTGACCGAGAAAGTCCCGCACGTCGTGTAGACCCGCTGACGATTCCAGCAGCCGAGAGGCGGTCAGGCCGCCCACGTCGCACAGCCCAATCGGACACTCGGAGATTCCAGGGCGATCACGACAGGACCGCGCCCGGGGGGTGTTGCGCGGGTCCGCGACATCGGCACAGGGGGGCCTAGGGCGTGTTTTCTGTTAGCCCTGCGTTAGCCCGTACACAAAAACAGGCTCCCCTGGGGGGAGGAACCTGTCGTAACA
Source organism: Vicinamibacteria bacterium (assembly GCA_963579735.1). Lineage (GTDB taxonomy): Bacteria > Acidobacteriota > Vicinamibacteria > Vicinamibacterales > UBA8438 > CAUZIB01. Next base: position 785 of record CAUZIB010000192.1, read on the forward strand.
CCCTATGAAATATGGTCGGGATGACTGGATTCGAACCAGCGACCCCCTGACCCCCAGTCAGGTGCGCTACCAGGCTGCGCTACATCCCGATCGTGCTCGACCTACGAGACCTTTTGTTCCGACGGCGTATCTTTGACGTCCTGTGGTTCAGCGGCTTCTGGTGTCTCTGCCGCTATATCGGGCGCAACGATCGGCTCGACGGCCTTCGCCGGCGCAACATAATCTGCGCCGACGTCTGCCTGCGCCTCCGAACTCTTTTCCTTCCCGGAGAGGAGGTCGAGTATTCCTTGCAAACCATTTTTTACGCTGGCAAGCCGCTCCTCTACCTCGGGGCGAACCGGCTCATCAGTTTCTTCAAGCCCTTCGAACTCACCATCGACATGATCCCCGCGCGCCGTGTCGAGTCGTCTCCGCGCCGCGCCAAGTGTGAGCCCATCGGTAAAAACGAGAGACTTTATTTGGAGAACGAACTCGACGTCGGCCCGGCGGTAAACCCTTCCGCCATTCTTTGTGCGTCCTTTGGCAAGCGAAGGAAACTCGGCTTCCCATGACCGCAGAATATAGGGCTGCACTCCGGCGATCGAACACACCTCCGACGACTTGAACCGTTCGCGTTTTGGGATGGAGACGTCCGCCGCCATTGAAGATATAAGTGGCAGTATACCACCGCCGGCGGGTTGTTTCAGGGGGTCCGTTTGCGCCGCAGATGATGGCCCCGCCGAACCGGGCGACGCGCGCGAACTTTGAGCCGGATGGGCGTGCCGGCAAAGCCAAAGGTCTCTCGTAGCCGATTTGTCAGGAAGCGCTGGTAGGAAAAGTGGAGCGCAGTCGCGGTGTTGGTAAAGAGGACGAAACGCGGCGGTTTGATACCGGTCTGGGTGGCGTATTGGATCTTGAATTGCCGCCGGCTCGGACTTGACGGCTGATGACGGTCGGTGGCCTGCGTAAAGAATCGATTCAGCTCCGGCGTTGCGATGTGTGTGGCCCGGGCTCGGGCGACTCGCTCGACGGCCTCAAGGAGTTTTGGCGCGCGCGCCCCGGTCAGGGCGGATAGATGCACGATGGGGGCATACTCCGCAAACTTGAGGGTCATTCGGACTTTCTCATCAAAGCGAGCGGCGAATCCCTCTTCGCCGCCCTTCATGAGGTCCCACTTGTTCGCGGCCAGAACGACCCCGCATCCGGCCCGCTCGGCTTCTCCTGCTATGGCCGCTTCCCGATGGGTGACGCCGTGGGCGGCGTCAATGACGACGACGGCCACGTCGGATCTCGCCATGGCTCTCTTCGCGAGCGCAACACTCGCCACCTCGACGTGACCTGACTGCGCCACCTGTCCGGGTCGTCGAATTCCCGCGGTGTCCACGAGCCGTAGCTGCTGACCATGCCACGCGATGACGGTGTCGATGGCGTCTCGGGTGGTCCCCGCAACATCGCTCACCAAGACCCGATCCTCTCGTGCGAAGAGATTGACAAGCGACGACTTCCCCGCGTTTGGCCGTCCGACGATCGCAATGGCTATCTCGTCACGGTTGAGCGGCGGCGGCTGGGCGCCGCGGGTGGGCAAACGGCTGACCACCTCATCGAGTAGGTCGCCCACCCCGACACCATGCTCCGCGGCGATCCGGAACACGGGCTCGAACCCCAGCGCATGAAACTCGTCAATCCGTTTCTCCGCGCCACGATCGTCGATTTTGTTGACGACGAGTACGGCGGGCGCTGGGCACAAGCGGATGCGCTCTGCGACTTCGCGGTCGGCGGGGACCACGCCGACACGACCGTCGGCGAGAAACACGATCAAATCTGCCGCGTCAATCGCGGTTAGTCCGTGCGCCGCGACTTCGACCTGTAGGGGGTCTTCGCTCGCCCCAAAGAGCCCCCCGGTGTCGACGAGATCGAAAGACGAGTCCTGCCACTCGACGGTCTCCCGGAGCACGTCCCGGGTGGTCCCGGGAACCGCGGTCACAATGGCACGACGCCCCCCCACCACACGGTTAAAGAGTGTCGACTTGCCCACATTTGGACGCCCCACAAGGACAACGGCCGGTAGGCGGCGCGTCTTGGCAGACATTCATGCACACCAGGCCGGGACGGACCGAGCACCTAACCTTGACACCCGTAAATTATAGTATCTATGAT
>CAUZIB010000193.1:0-2861 GCA_963579735.1 Vicinamibacteria bacterium
CCGCGGATTCGACGCGAAGGGCGTTGGAGCTTCCGTCGGGTAACTCGGGCATCGGTTCGGGCTCGGCGCCGAGCCGTCGAAGCGTGTCGAGCACCGACGCCGGCGCGTCGTCGCGATACCCAATGCGAAGTGTCGGCAGCTCTGGCGTGCGTGAAAAATTGAACGGCGTGGTCAGAGATGCCGGATCTTTCTCATCCGCACCATGGATGGCGTCAAACACCAGGGCGCAGTCTTCCACGCTTCGGCAGAGTGGCCCTACTTTGTCCATGCTCCAGGCCAACACCATCCCGCCATGCCGGCTCACTCGTCCGAAGGTGGGCCGCAGCGCGCTCAAGCCACACCGTCTGGCGGGCGACACGATCGAGCCTTGAGTTTCAGAGCCAATGGCAAACGCAACGCACCCCGCCGCCGTGGCGGATGCAGGCCCAGCCGACGACCCGCTTGACCCTTCGCTGGGATTCCATGGATTCCGGGTCTGACCGCGATACCACCGGTCACCGCGTGCGAACTCGCCAGTCGACAGCTTGGCCACCAAGACGGCGCCGGCGCGGCGCAACCGTGCCGCCACCTCTGCTTCGTCGTCTATGACTCGCTGTTGAAAATCGGCGGCACCCCACGTCGTGGGCGCGCCGGGCACCGAGAACAAATCCTTCAGCCCATATGGGATACCGTGAAGCGGACCTCGCCACTCGCCGCGCCGGATCTCCCGCTCTGCCTCGGCTGCCTGTTCTCGGGCAGGACCGTCGAGCATCGTCACGACGCACAAGAGCGCGGGGTCGTGTCGTCGAAGCCGCTCGAGATAGATCTCGAGAAGCGCGGTCGGTGATAGGTGCCCTCCCTTCAGCAATCCGGACAGTCGGTGAACCGGGAGGAACGCGATGTCTTCCGCGTTCCCAGGGACCGGCCCCTGCCAGGGTTCGACGTCGAGCCGAGGAGTTCGAAAAGGGTCGGCAACGCCCTGCCACAACTTCTCCATCAACGCCCCGGTCCCGCCAGGATAGGCTTGAAATTGGAATGCGGGTGGCGTCGCGTTTCCAAGGCCAGCGCCCGTCGGAGCGGCGGCACGGCCGCTGGCCACCGTCTGACCCGTCATCCGCCCCGGGACCGGTGATAGCGGGGACCCAGCCGTGACCGCCACGCTCGTCGTCATTGCCGCCTTGAGGAATTCGCGCCGTTTCATGGGCCCTACCGTAACTGGACGGGGGTGTCACCCGCAATCCCGGTGTCGTTGAACCGGGCGTCGCCGCTTGTCTTGCCGCCCTGAGCTGCGGCCCAATATCCCGCTCGGGTCAGCGGTCCCCGGGGAAGCGCGGGTAAGATGGTCGTATGCGGTCGCGTGCTCGCGAGTGGTGGCTTTTTGTCCTCGGGATACTCCTAATAGTGGCGGCTGGGGCCAGCTGGCTCTCGGCGTCACTCCAGACGCGGAATACCCGTGAAGAAGCCAGAGCTATTGCGAATGTCCTTGGTGTCGCGCCAGATAGCCGCGTCGCCGACGTTGGGGCCGGTGAAGGCCGATTCACCGTAGCGCTAGCCAGAGATCATGTACCGGGGGGGTATGTCTTTTCAACCGAAGTCGACATCCAGCAACTCCGCGGAATAGGCCTCCTGACGAGCGATGCGGGCTTGGACAACGTAACAATTCTCGAGGGCCGGGCGGATGCGACCGGGCTCCCCCCGGCCTGTTGTGACGGCATATTTGTCCGGCGGGTCTATCACCATCTCACTGACCCTGCTTCAGTAGTCGCAGACCTCTTTCGGGCTTCACGACCGGGCGGACGAGTCGCGATTATCGACTTCGTCTCAGACGGCCTCCTGCCCTGGATCGCCCCGGTCACGGGAGTCCCGGCCAACCGGGGCGGTCACGGCGTCCCTGCCGACGTGGTGGTCACCGAGATGACGGCGGCCGGGTTCGTGCTCGTCGCGAGGCACGACGAATGGGTGGGCGGCGGATTTTGTCTTGTCTTCCAGAAACCGTGAACCAGCCCCGGCCCGGCTCCGGGCACGTTTCAGTCCAATAATCAACTCTCGCTGCCAGGCGTAATCGCGGAGATTTTCTTATCGCGGTCGGTGACAAAGCGCGCGAGGTCCCGGCGATGCTGCTCTTCGAGGGTCCGCCGCGCTTCAGGGTCCGACACCGTGAGGCGATTCGAGTCATACAAGATCTGACTCTCCGCAACGTGTGCGTCGTAGACCCGGCGCGCCTCGGCGATTTCATCTCTTTGGGTATCGGTCAGTGACGCCGCCTGTGTGCCTGATTCGGCGTCCTGGCGGGCCAGTTTCTCCATCGCGACTTCGATGGCAGTCTTTGGTGGACCTGCAACCACAAGATTCCTCCAGACGTTGCGTGTTGTCACGCGGATGGGCTCGCGGGCACCGCGAACACGACGGCGGGATGCTAGCGATCTCGAAACTTCGAGACGATACTTTACTACGGTATGCCAGTTTCGCCTCGTGGCCAAAGCCGCCAGCTCGCGCTCGAGAAAGTTGTTTGGGAATCCATAGAAGCCACTCGGCTTTGGGCCACTCAGCCCGAGCACGTCGTTCTTGTACCGACCGACCGCCTGCAATCACTCCCGTGGGTCCTCGATCGGCCACGCCGCCGTGGCAGGCCACCGCTTCGGTCGCCCCGCCAAGAATCCTACATATCGTTTCAGAGTGGCATCCGCGAGGGGAGGTCTCGAAACGGATCGCTACGGACCAGAGTGTCTAGGCCATTGCCATCAGGCTGGTCGGGTCATGGCCCGCGGACATCGAACAGCGGGTCGCCAATGGTCATGCCTGCGCGATGCGCGTCGATCGCCTCCATCACCCACGCGAGAGCGTCGGGTTGGGTCGCCGCGACATTGTGACGCTCCCCGGGA
>CAUZIB010000194.1:0-2744 GCA_963579735.1 Vicinamibacteria bacterium
CAAGCGTGGGCGGCTGTGGGCGGGTGCGCTCCCGGAACGCGGCCAGCAGAGGAGCGGTCTGCGTAGTTGCCACGCTGTACAGGACCAGTGCCACCGAGAGCCGGAACGAGGCTGCAGACGCGGTCATTTGTGCCACCTATTGTAAGAGGGTCCGTTCTCCGATACTGCGCTCCCGTCAAAGGACGCTCGTCAGTATCCGCGGCATCGATGGGACGATCCAAGCCGTTGCCGACAACCCCAAAAACTACTGGTGACAACACGTTCGAATAAATTGACCACACGGCCTCCGTACCGTTTGTACCAAAGCGGGACGAATGGTCCGTTCAACCGGCAGTGCGCTCCCGCAAAGGCTATGTATCCAAGCGTCCTCGCCCTCGGAATTCGCCGGGTCAGATGTTCGGATCGGATTCGGGTCGTCGCCGACAGGGGCTCCTTAAAGGTCGGCCACCGCCGCACCTCCGCGGCCACTGAATAAAGCGGGATGCTGACTACGTGTCGCGCTAGAAGAGGCCCTGATCTAGCGAGCGAGAGTCCGGACCTTCACAGTGCCGAGCACGCGGTCAGGATGTCGGTCCGGAGGAGCAATTCTGGCGTCTCGTCACCGTTGCGGCGACGAGAAATAAGTCTTCCCGCGTGCCGGGATACACCTCGCCGTAGACAACATGTGCCCCATCGGGGGTTGTCCCGAACACAACGGGTCCCCCCGTCGACTACTCCCCTGCCTTAACGATCCACGTCACGTCACCTGTTCCGTTGGCCGCCTTTCGAAACACGCCCCGGCCGGCACGCGTCGAACGGAAGACGATGCTATCTCCATCGGGCGTCCAGCTGCCCCCAGCCGACCGCACCATCTCGTCCAGAACGTCGAGATTCAACCTGACCGTAATTCCGTTCGTCCTGTCTCAATCCGCCCCCGTTCCGTGAGTCCAGCGAACTGAGCAGGTCCGGGTCCAGCCAGATCTGCGGCGGCCGGCAACGCCACTCGAACGACTGGCCCTGCGGACTTAGAGTAGAGCAATGAGCAATGTCATTCTTCAGGACTGAACCCCGGGCGCGGGTTCCCGGTTGCGTCTTCCTCCTGACCGATACATTCGTAGACAACAGACTCGCTGCCAAAGACTTCAAACGACGCCTCCTCACCGCCCGCTCGCACAGACAAACGGGCCGATGTCCGCAACAGGTTCAACGTTTGATCCAATCCTCGACCGCCTGCGAGGACCACCATGCGGTCGCCGTTGGGATTGACCGCGACGTTGTGCCGCTCGCCCGGGATACCGCGCACGGTGGCTCGGTTCGTTTCATCAATCGCTTCGCCAAACTCGAACCCCATGGAGACCCCGTTGAGCTGACACCCGAGAATGATCGAGGCTCCGTCGCCATTGCGCAGTCGAAACTCGGCTGCGCCCCCCTGCAGCTCGATCCTCTCCCAGGCCTCAGCCTGCCGCGTTTCCCCGACCGCGCCCGCCGCGCCCGCTATTCCGCCTACGACGACCGCTACGATGATTTTCTTCATGCCGTGTCCCCTTCGTCTAACGGCCGGTGCATATGTCCGGCGAAATAACGGATTAACGCTACCAAGACCACAATTTTCCTGTATATTGGCAACGAATCTCTTGACCGTCGATGTCAGCATCGAGCACATAGCTCGCATTTTCTTCCGTTCCAGCCCCGACGCTAACCAACCGTGGAAGCGATACGCGCTTTCCAGGGGAATCGGGTCCTTCGGCGCCGGCGGCCTTTTCAGGCTTGTGCAAAAGCCGATCAGAAGCGATCAGACCCCATCAGAACAGGACGCTACATCCTGTGGGTGTCTAATTCCAAATTCTCTCGCTGAATCCAGGGTCGGGATCGGCGAAGGTGGCTTGGTTTGACAAACAGAAAGGCGATTTTTCGCCGTTTCTTGGCAAAACGGTTCGGATCGCGTCAAGTGGTGTGTTTGGAATGAGATAGCCTTTTTGACCGACGATCCGGTGCTTGCGCCGGTCGCTGTTGATCGATCACCCTTCACCCTTGAGATCGTGGGCGAAACGACGCGTTTCGGCCCGGTAGGCTTGAGCGGTGAACGCGATCGACGGGATGGCGTGCGCCAAGCCCGGGTGCGACAACCGTGCAAAACCGGGCCTCAACATCGTGGCCCACGGCTCGTTTGTCACGAAGCTGGGCCGACGGCGACGGTACCGCTGCACCGTATGCGGGGGAACGCTCAGCATGAACACGGGGACCGCGTACCGCGCGCTGCGCTCGCAAAGAGTTCGAGCAGGTCGTGAGTCTGCGTGTCGAGGGCGTGAGCATTTCAGCGACCGCCCGGGTCACGGGCCATTCGCGCAACACGATCGCGCGATGGCTGGAGCGGGCCGCGATCTCGGCCGCGCGCTTCAACCATCGGATGGTGCGGGGTTACGACATCCTGGAGCTGCAGGCTGATGAGCTCTGCACCTTCATCGGCACCAAGAGCAAAGCCCTGTGGCTGTTCACGACCATCGAGGTGTGTTCACGCCTGTGGGTCAGCAGCGTGCTTGGCCGCCGCTCGTATCGCAATACCAGGGCCGTCATCAACGACGCCCTCCTCCGGGGCCGAGTCGTCGGATTCCCGCTGATTGCCACCGATGGGTTCGAGTACTACTTCGGGGCGATCGTGCGCTTCCTCGGGGCAGCCTGCGTCTATGGGCAAGTGCTCAAGACCAGGCGGAACAATCGTGTCATTCGCGTCGACCGGCGCGTGAAGATCGGAACCGCGAGTCGGC
>CAUZIB010000195.1:0-2599 GCA_963579735.1 Vicinamibacteria bacterium
CCGTATCGGTCTTCAATCGTGGCGCGAAACAACGTTGGGATCTTCAGACGTCCCTTCTCGTCGATCTTGGCTGAGAAATTTCCGCGTAACACCCTATTTACTCCACCTGAGTCCAATAAAATCTACTGCGATAGTAGAAGGCGGTCAGTCTAGTGTCAACAGCCGAATTCAGCTGGAGCAATGACTTCCGCTTAACTTTCGCTCGGCTTACACACCTCCGCGCGTCACTGCACGCCCAACGGCCATGCCGGGGGCGTTTGTGAACGTCGCCACCCACCGCACACGATGCTTCGAGCAGGGCTGATAGGTCTGCCCTCGACCGGCAAGACCACGTTGCTGCGGCTGCTGAGCCAGTCCGGAGAGAACGGCGGTCGGCCCGGTGGGCGCTCGGAACCGCAGATCGGCGTGGCCCGAGTGCCGGATCCTCGCCTGGACCGGTTGACCACGCTGTTCAAGCCAAAGCGACACGTTCCGGCCACTGTGGAACTGACCGAACTCGCCGGCCATGGGGGGGCGAAAGCCCTGCTCGACGTGTCTGGTTTTCGGAACGCCGACGCGCTGCTGCATGTGCTGCGGCTGTTCCGAGACGAGCGCGTGCCACACGCCGCCGGGGATGTCAACCCGGCTCGAGATCTGCGTCGCATGGAAGATGAGCTGATTCTGGCCGACCTCGTGGTCGCAGAACGACGGCTGGAGCGGATCCGGCAGGACCTCAAGAAGGGGAAGAGTCGCGAACTGGACGAGGAGGCTCGAGTCATCGAGCGATGCCGGGCTACCCTAGAAGACGGACAGCCGCTGCGAGCACTGCGTCTGGACCCGGAGGACACCAAGCGTCTGAGAGGATTCAGCTTTCTATCGGCGAAACCGCTGCTCGTCGTCCTGAATCTGGACGAGTCTGACGTCGCGGACCCAGCCGGCGCGATCGAGCGAGCCGAACTGACCGAGGCGCTGTCCGGCGCCGCCACCGAGACCGTGCCGGTATGCGCGAAGATCGAGCTGGAGATCGCGGAGCTGCCACCGGAAGACTGCGCAGCGTTTCTGGAGGACCTCGGGTTGGCTGACTCTGGTCTCGACCGGGTGATCCGCGCGAGCTATCGTCTGCTCGGCTACATCTCTTTCTTCACCGTCGGGGAGGACGAGTGCCGGGCGTGGTCCATCCCTCGAGACACGTCGGCTCAAAACGCGGCCGGCGAAATTCACAGCGATATCGCTCGGGGGTTCATACGTGCCGAAGTCGTGTCATACGAGGCGCTGACCGCTCGTGACGGTTCCTACCCCGCGTGCCGCGAGCACGGGGAGGTCCGGCTCGAAGGTAAGGACTATGAAGTCCGAGACGGCGACATCATCAACTTCCGGTTCGCCACGTGAGCCACGACACGAATATCACACCATGAGAACACTGATCACCGGCGGAGCCGGCTTCATCGGCTCGCATCTGGCCCGCGCCCTACTCGATGTCGGTCACGAGGTGTTCGTTCTGGACAACCTCTCCACCGGGTCGATCGACAACATCGAACCGCTCAAGACTCACCCGCGGTTCGACTATGCGATCGACACCATCACCAACGAGCCGATGCTCGCCGAGCAGATCGACCGCTGTGACGTGGTCTTCCATCTGGCGGCCGCGGTCGGCGTACAGCTGATTGTCAAAGCGCCGGTCCACACCATTGAGACCAACGTCACCGGCACGGAGGTGGTGCTCAAGCATGCCGCCAAGAAGCGCAAACTGGTGGTGATCGCGTCGACGTCGGAGGTGTATGGCAAGAGCACCGCGATTCCGTTCCGCGAAGATGCGGACCTGGTGCTGGGTGCGACTCACCAGCACCGATGGGCGTATGCGTGCAGCAAGGCTATCGACGAATTTCTCGCCCTCGCCTACTGGAAAGAACGGCGGCTTCCGGTCATCATTCTCCGCCTGTTCAACACCGTCGGCCCTGGGCAAACGGGCCGCTACGGCATGGTGATTCCCAACTTCGTTCGCCAGGCCCTGGCGGGCGAACCGATCACGGTCTTTGGCCCCGGGACACAGTCTCGAAGCTTTGGCTTCGTGGGCGACGTCACCCGCGGAATCATCGCACTGGCCGCAGAGCCGAAAGCCGTGGGCGAGGTCTTCAACCTGGGCAACAACCACGAAACGACGATTCGGGAACTGGCGACCCTCGTCAAGACGCTGGCCGGGAGCAATTCGGAGATCGTGACCATCCCCTACGACGAGGCGTATGAGAGCGGCTTCGAGGACATGCCCCGACGCGTCCCGGATCTGACCAAGGTGCAGAGCCTGGTCGGCTACGAGCCCAGAGTAGAGCTTCCCGACATCCTCACCTTGGTGATCGAACACCACCGGGCTCAACGGCCGGAGTACGTCTAGGTTTTCCGACGAGGCGCCCGTCTGGCGGCGTTGCTTCGTCGGTCACAGCGCACCTTGGCTGCTCCCTCCTCGCGCCTGGCCAGACAAACGCCTCGCCCGGAAACCGCCTGGAAGTCGCCTCGGCGCGCGACAATGCGCGCCTCGCAGACGCGGGGGTGTGGAGTCTCGGGCAGGAAACGGCGATTCCATCGTCGTTCCTCTATGACCCCGGACGGGGGCGGTGGGAGCGGG
>CAUZIB010000196.1:0-2551 GCA_963579735.1 Vicinamibacteria bacterium
ACTTCAGACGTACCTTGGTAGATTTCGGTTGCTCTGGCGTCACGGAAGAGACGCTCGACCGTCGACCCACGGCGATATCCCGCCGACGCCAGGATCTGCATCGCGGTGTCGGCGGCTCGATGTGCCGCCTCTGATGCCGCGAGTTTTGCCATCGATGCTTCGAGAGTACACCGCTCCTGGTGATCTCTGGCCGCAGCGGCCTTGCCAACCAACATTCTTGCCGCATCAAGCTCCGTCGCCATGTCAGCGAGCATCCACTGAATCGCTTGATATTCCGCAATCGGTCGACCAAATGTCGTGCGCGCCCGCGCGTGGCTGAGCGCCGCGTCAAGTGCGGCCCGGCCGATCCCCAACGCCTGCGCTCCGATAGCGATGCGACCGCCGTCGAGGGCGCGCATTGCGATATCAAAGCCGCGACCGACTGTGCCAATCAAGGCTTCCGGCCCGACGCGGACGTCATCAAGCAAGACGTCGGTCACCCCAAGTCCCCGCACTCCCAACGCGTCGTTGAGATCGGTGAGCGTGAGCCCCCGAGCTGTCGACGGCACCAAGAATGCGCTGACTCCGCGCCCGCCTACCCCGGGCGTCGTCGCGGCAAAGACGACAAAGACGTCCGCGGCCACGGCATTGGCAACCCACACCTTCCGACCACACAGACGATACCCACTGCCCTCCTGATGTGCGATGGTCTGCTGATTGGCCGCGTCGGTTCCCGCGTCCTGCTCCGACAGCGCGAAGGCCCCAACCGACTGACCGGATGCCAGTGGTCGCAGCCAGTGATCCCGCTGCGCGGGTGATCCGAACGCCGCGACGAGCTCGACGACAAGAGAGTTGTTGACAGCAAGGATCGCCCCGACTGTTGCGCTCCCGGCCGACACCTCCTCGATCGCGAGGGCATAGCGCACATAGTCGACACCCCCACCACCCTCGGCGGTCGGAATCGTAGCCCCCATCAGACCTTGGCGACCGGCGGCATCCACGATGTCGCGAGGAAACGCGTTTGATCGATCGACCTCGGCGGCGCGGGGCCCGACCACCGTTTGGACAAACTCGCGGACGGTTTCTTGATACGCGGTTTCGTCCGCCGTCGGCGAAAACCTCATGGCCCTATCGTGTCAACCTGTGAGGACGCCAGCTGCGCAAAGATCGGGCGCAAACGTTCGGCGGTCTGCCCCAATCCCTCTGGCACTACTCGGGTATCTGCGGTAACGGTCATGAAGTTGGTATCGCCGTTCCACCGCGGCACCACGTGGATGTGGAGATGCCCGGGAACCCCTGCCCCCGCGGGACGGCCAAGATTGATCCCGACGTTGAGCCCGTCTGGAGCGTAAGCCTGTCCGAGGGCAATCTCGGCCCGCTGCGTCAACGACATGAGCTCGTGGAGCTCGTCTGGAGCGGCTTCGGCGAGCGACGCGATATGGCGACGCGGTACCACCATCAAATGACCATTGCTGTAGGGGTACTTGTTGAGAATCACAAAACATCGGGAACCCTCGAACAGTACCAGCGACGGCGCCGACTCGAGGTCGGGAGAATCAAGCGCGGCGCAAAAGATACAGCGGCCGCTCGGAGATCCAGATTCGGCGCTGGACGACGACGTCACGTAGGCCAACCTCCACGGAGCCCACAGCTGGCGCACTCCGCAAGGATACAGAACTCAGAGACCGGGCGGGGAGTCTGGAGCCTCGCATCCGCCGCGCCGGACGAGAAAAACTCGGAACGCTGGCCTAGTGAGGAAAGCCGGGTCGGGGAAGCGCCAGCTCCGAGGTCGTGCTCACAGGAGTGGGCTCGACGGATTCGGCGTCGCGATTGATCAGCTCTTTGAGTTCTTTCCCGGGTTTGAAATACGGGACGCGTTTCGACGGTACGTCAACCCTGTCGCCGGTCTTTGGATTCCGCCCCTTGCGGGGCTCCCGTCGCCGCAAACGAAAGCTGCCGAACCCCCGAAGCTCTATCTTTTCGCCGCGATGAAGCGCATCAATGATGCTGCGAAAGACGGTGTCGACGATGATCTCGGCGTGCTTTTTCGTGAGGTCGGCGACACGAGCCACTTCTTCGACGAGGGCCGCCTTCGTCATGCTCTCGCCGGCGGTCTCGACCGTGTCCTCGTCGATGATCATCACCCGACCCTAGTGTTTTGAGTCCTAAATTCATGAAGTAAATGTTTAAGCATTCGCAAGCTGCTTCGTGTTGTCAGCGAAACGCGCAGTCTTGGCCAGAATCTCATCGGCGGTCTTGACCCACACGAAGGACTTGGGCGACTCGTTCTCGACCGCGATGTACTCGCGAATCGCCTGCTCCAGTTGTGGAACGCTCCGATGGACTCCTCGCTGGAGCTGGCGCTGAGTCAGTAAGCCGAACCACCGCTCCACTTGATTCAGCCACGAGCCTTTGGTCGGCGTGAAATGGAGCACGAAACGCGGGTGCTGAAGAAGCCAGCGCTGCACGGACGGCGTCTTCTGTGTGGCATAGTTGTCGAGGATGACGTGCACGGCGAGGCTCGGTGGCACGGCCGCGTCTAGATCGCCTAGGAACTTCTTGAATTCCTTCG